>JBGQEL010000006.1:0-90379 GCA_041496385.1 Methylomirabilia bacterium
ATCCGCCGGGCCTTCGCGTCTTCAGCGCAGATAGTCGGCGAGGGCTCCGATGTCGCCGGCGAGCGCCGGCAGCGGGGGCATCACGTTCGTGGGCCGCTTCGGCGCGTGGCCGGGCGGATAGGCGCCGTTCAGCACCTTCGCGTCCAGCAGCGCCCTCGACGATCCCTTGAGGGCCGGCCCGAGCGGTCCGTCCCGCGCCGGGTCGAAGCCGTGGCACGACACGCACTGCGCGAGGAACACCTGGCGTCCGCGCTCGGCACTCGGCGAGAGCTGCTGCCGGTCGCAGGCGGCCAGCGTCAGGACGGCGAGCAGCAGCGCGGCGGCGAGCAGCACTCTCGACAGGCCGGGCACGCTACGCGAGGTCCTCCCGCAGGCTCCGCTTCGTCTCCTCGGACAGCACGGCCCGTGCGCGCTCGTTCGGGTGCTCCACGACGAGCGCGACCTCGGCGGCCGTGAAGATGCGTCGCGCCTCGGGCGGGAGCGCGAAGCGCGCGAAGTGGACCGCGGAGAGCTTGCCACGCTCCTCGTCGGAGTGGCCCGTCTCGAAGTCGCCCACGATGACGTGGGGGCCGACCGTCAGCGTCACGTAGTCGCGCGTGTCGATGCCCAGCAGCTTGTCGAGCACGGGCTTGATCTGCGACGGCTCGGTGATCTCGATCAGCATCGTCGCCGCCAGCTCGCCCGGCCGCGGGAGAAGCGAGTTGTAGACCTCGACCTCCTCGGCGATCTTCGTCTCGTCCACGAGCCGCTCGGCCCTGACCATCTCCTGGATCTGGAACCACACGGTCTCGCGGTTCTCGAACACGAAGTTGAGATAGCGCCCCACCTGGACCCGACGCGGCCGCTTCAGCTCGATGATCTGGCGCCGCCGGGCCTCGCGGACCTTCTCGTACTCCACCAGGTTCAGGATCTCGGACGTCTCCAAGAGCTTCACCGCGTCACTCCTCGAGTCCGTAGGCCTCGGCCAGCACCCGGATCGGGTGCTTCGCCGGTCGCCCCGTTCCCTGCTCGATCTGCAGCCCCGCCAGCGGGCAGTCGGTCGACGGCGTCGCGGCGCCGCCGCTCTCGACCGCGTCGAAGAGTGGCTTCGCCAGCTTCATCGACAGCTCGTAGTACTCTTTCTTGAAGCCCCACGTCCCGTCCACCGCTGAGCATTTCTCGACGACGTTCACCGAGCAGCCGGGGATGAGCCTCAGCACCTCGGCCGACTTCACGCCGATGTTCTGGGCGCGCAGGTGGCAGGGCACGTGGTACGTGACGGCGCCGCCCGGTCTGGTGAAATTCGTGTCGAGCCGGCCCTCGGCGTGGAGCTTCGCCAGGTACTCGAAGAGGTCGCGCGTGTTCGCCGCGACGAGCTTCGCGTCCTCCCCGCCGTCGAGCCACGGGTACTCCTGCTTGAGCATGTAGCTGCACGTCGGCCCCGGCACGACGATCTCGCGCCCCTCGCGGACCGCCGCCGCGAGGCTCCGCACGTTCTCCTTGATCAGCGCCTTCGCCTCGTCCACGGCGCCGCCGTCGAGGTAGGGCATGCCGCAGCAGCGCTGCGCCGGTACCGACACGTCGACGCCGTTCCGCTCGAGCACGCGCACCGCCGCCCGCCCGGTGGCGGGGTCGTTGTAGTCCACCGTGCACGTATGAAAGAGCGCGACTTTGTAAGCGGCGGGCACCCGGGCTGGCGCCACGCCCGCCGCGCTCGCGCGCTCCCCGGACGCCGCCACGCCCGCCGCTTTTACGCGTGCCGCGGACTCCCCGCGCCGGGTCCGTCGCCTGAACCAGGAACTGAACGTCTCCCGGTGGAACTTCGGGAGGTTGCGATCCTTGTGGATCCCGGTGACCGCCTGCATGAAGGCGCGGTGCACCGCCAGCTCGTTCATCCAGTTCGAGAGCGGTGCCGCGAGGCTTCCCAGCTTGCCGACGAGCTCGGTGTTACCCAGCATCCTGTCCTGCCGGGTCACGCCGCGCCGCCGGGATTCGGCGGCCCGCGCGCGCAGCATCAGGCGCGGGAAGTCCACCTCCCACCGGTGCGGCGCGGTGTACGGGCAGTGGTTGAAGCAGAGCTTGCACTGATAGCAGAGATCGACGACTTCCTTGACGTCGGCCGCGGGCAGCTTCTCGACGTCGCCATCCACCGCGTCGACGTCCAGGCGGTCGAAGAGCACCTTGAACGAGGGGCAGAGCGGCAGGCAACGCCGGCAGCCGGAGCAGATGTCGTAGACTCTCCGCAGCTCCGTATCGACGGCCGACGGATCCCAGAACTCCGGCGACTTCAGATCGAGCGTTCCCATGGTCGCGCGCGGGCGATGTCGCCTCGGCGCGGGGTCGGATGCGGTCATCCGGCCCCGCCCTGGCGAGCTAGATCGCTTCTGCGGGGTCCTTGCCTGCGATCTGCGTGAGGCCCTTGCTGAACCGGCCGGCGTGCGACTTCTCCGCCTTCGCGAGCGTCTCGAACCACTCGGCGAGCTCGGCGAAGCCTTCGTCACGCGCCGTCTTCGCCATGCCCGGATACATCTGCGTGTACTCGTACGTCTCGCCGGTGACGGCCGACTTCAGATTCTTCTCCGTCTTGCCGATCGGCTCGCCCGTCACCGGGTCGCCGACCTCTTTGAGGAAGTCGAGATGACCGAAGGCGTGGCCCGTCTCGGCGTCGGCCGTGTCCTTGAAGAGGCCCGCGATGTCCGGAAAGCCCTCGATGTCCGCGACGCGCGCGAAGTAGAGGTACCGGCGGTTCGCCTGCGACTCGCCGGCGAACGCCTCCTTGAGGTTCTCGAAGCTCTTGGTGCCCTTGAGGTTCTTGCCTGCCATGTGTCAGCTCCTCCTTTGCCCTTTCGGGGACGTTCGACCGCCGCGCCGGCGGCAGCCGCCGCAGCGGCCGTAGTACTCGGTGCGCTGGTTCAGGACTTCGAAGCCCGTGTGCGCCGCGACCCGCGCGCGTTCGACCCGCCCTCGGCGCGCCGGCACATCGTAGATCCGGCCGCACGCGAGGCACGTGAAGTGATCGTGGGGCGCGATGTTGCCGTCGAAGCGCACGCCGACCGCGTCCGCGCGCTCGTTCAGGAATCCCTCGCCGGCCAGTACGCGCAGGTTGCGGTAGACGGTCGCGAGGCTCACCCGCGGAAGTCGTCGCCGCACGCGGCGATACACGAACGCGGCGGTCGGGTGGACGTCGGTCGCGCGGACGACGTCGAGGATGAGGCGCCGGGGCTTCGTGAGCCGAAGCCCGCGCGCCCGCAGCGTGTCGTCGCCGGCGCCCGCCATCGCGCCAGGGTTGTTTTTAGTAATCATTCTCAACAAGCACGAGCGCAGTCTACCGGGCGGCCGCGCGCGTGTCAAGCGCGGCGCCGCACGCTGGCGCCGTGGCGCCCGTTCCAGTAGACTACCCACCTCAGGAGGACAGCTCGAATGGCCCAGCCCCCCGGGCTCCTGATTCGTGGAGCCCGCCAGAACAACCTCAAGAACATCTCGCTCGAGATTCCCCACGACAAGCTCACCGTCGTCACCGGCGTGTCGGGCTCGGGCAAGTCGTCGCTGGCGTTCGACACGCTCTTCGCCGAGGGCCAGTGGCGCTACATCGAGTCGCTCTCCACCTACGCGCGGATGTTCCTGGACCGCGTCGACCGTCCGGACGTGGACCGCATCGAGCATATCCGCCCCGCCGTCGCGCTGGAGCAGAAGAACCCGGTCCGGACGGCGCGCTCCACGGTCGGCACCGCCACCGAGGTCTACGACTACCTGCGCCTGCTCTACGCGAAGATCGGCCGGGTCCACTGCCCCCGGTGCGGCTCGCCCGCGGCCTCGCACTCGCCCGACTCGATCGTGAGCGCGCTCCTGGCCGAGCATCCCGGCGCCCGGGCGCTGATCACGTTCGGCCTGTCCGTGCCGGCGGGCCTGCCGCCCGCGGAGCTCTGGGCCGGCCTCACCCGGCGCGGCTTCGCCCGGGTGCGCGTGAACGGCGCCATCCTCGATCTGACGTCCCCGCCGCCCGCGGACTTCGGCGAGCACAAGGAGATCTCGGTCGTCCTCGACCGCGTCGTGCTCGAATCGTCGCATCGCGCGCGGATCGCCGAGTCGGTCGAGGCGGCGCTGCGCGAGGGCGGCGGGCAGGTCGAGGTCGAGGTGCTCGGCCACGGCAGCCGCGCGTTCGCCGAGGACTACCGGTGCAGCGGGTGCGGGACGCTCCTCGAGCGCCCCCAGCCGCTCCTCTTCTCGTTCAACCACCCGCTCGGCGCCTGTCCCGAGTGCAAGGGGTTCGGCAACGTGCTCAAGTACGACGAGGCCCTCGTCGTGCCCGACCGCGCGCGGACGCTCGCCGAGGGCGCGGTCGAGCCGTGGACGCACCCGTCGGGCAAGTGGTACCAGAAGGAGCTGATCAAGGCCGCGCGCCGCCGGAAGATCGACCCCGACACGCCCTGGGAGAAGCTCGGGGACAAGGCGCGCCGGGTCGTCTACGACGGCGACGGAAGCTTCCCCGGCATCACGGGCTTCTTCGAGGAGATCGAGTCCTATCGCTACAAGCTCCACGTGCGGGTGTTCCTCTCCCGCTACCGGAGCCAGTCCCGCTGCCAGACGTGCCGTGGCGCCCGCCTCAAGCCCGCGGCGCTCGCGGTGCGCGTCGCGGGTCTCACGATCTCCGAGTTCACCGCGCTCACGATCGAGGGCGCGTCGCGTCTGCTGGCCGATCTCAAGCTCACCGCGTGGGAGGCGGTCGTCGCGCGCGAGATCATGCGCCAGCTGACCGCGAAGCTGACGTTCCTCCTGCGCGTGGGCCTCGGCTACCTCACGCTCTCGCGCCAGACGCGCACCCTGTCCGGCGGAGAGGCGCAGCGGATCAACCTGGCCAACCAGCTCGGCTCGCAGCTCGTCGGCACCCTCTACGTCCTCGACGAGCCCTCGATCGGCCTCCACCCCCGGGACACGATGCGGCTCGTGGATCTCTGCCGGGAGCTGGCGCAGGCGGGCAACACCGTCGTCGTCGTCGAGCACGACCGTGAGTTCATCGCCGCCGCCGACCACGTCGTCGAGCTGGGGCCCGGCTCCGGCGACCGGGGCGGCGAGATCGTCTTCAGCGGCCCGCAGGCCGAGTTCCAGAAGGCGACGCGTTCGCTGACCGCCCGGTACGTCACGGGGCGCGAATCGATTCCGGTGCCGCTGTTCCGGCGGAGCGGGCGGCGCCATCTGTCGCTCGCGGGCGCGCGCGAGCACAACCTCAAGGGCGTGACCCTCCGGATCCCGCTCCACACGCTCACCGTGGTCACGGGCGTCTCGGGCTCCGGCAAGTCCACGCTCGTGCGCGACACGCTCTACCGGGCGGTCGCGCGCGCCTTCAAGACGGAGTTCGCGCCGCCGGGCGCGTACGACGCGCTCGCCGGCCTCGAGTACCTGAAGGGCGCGCGGCTGATCGATCAGGAGCCGATCGGCCGCACGCCGCGTTCGAACCCCGTCACCTACGTGAAGGCCTTCGACGAGATCCGGAAGCTCTTCGCCGCGCTGCCGCGCGCGCAGGCGCTGGGCCTCGACGCCGGCGCCTTCTCGTTCAACGTGCCGGGCGGCCGCTGCGAGTCGTGCCAGGGCGACGGGTTCCAGAAGCTCGAGATGTACTTCTTCGAGGACGTCTACGTCAGCTGCCAGGAGTGCGAGGGGCGCCGTTACCGTCCCGACGTGCTCGGCGTGAAGCACCGCGGGCGCTCGATCAGCGACGTGCTCCAGATGACGGTCGACGACGCCGTCGAGTTCTTCGCGGCGCAGGGCGCGCTGGCGCGCCGCCTACGCGTGCTGCAGGACGTGGGCCTCGGCTACCTGCGGCTCGGCCAGCCGGCGACGACGCTCTCGGGCGGCGAGGCGCAACGGCTCAAGATCGCCGCCGAGCTCGGCGCGCGCGAGTCGGGCGAGATGCTCTACATCATGGACGAGCCGACGACGGGCCTGCATCTCGACGACGTCAAGAAGCTCCTCGGCGTGCTCAACCGCCTGGTGGACGCGGGGAACACGCTCCTTGTCGTCGAGCACCATCTCGACGTCATCAAGTCGGCCGACCACGTCGTCGACCTCGGCCCCGAGGGCGGCGAGGAGGGCGGTGACATCGTCGCGGAAGGCACGCCCGAGGCGGTCGCCCAGACGCCGGGGTCCTACACGGGCAAGTTCCTCGCGGAGGTCCTCCCGAAGCTCAACGGCAAGAACGGGCGCGCCTGAGCGTGCCCGCGTTTCGCGGCTGGATCATCGTCGCGGGCGCGTTCCTCGTCTTCTTCTCGGCCTACGGCGCGCAGTACTCATTCGGCGTGTTCTTCTCCGCGCTGCTGGACGAGTTCCACTGGAGCCGTGCGAGCCTCGCCGGCGTCTTCTCGCTCTACGCGCTCCTCTATCCCGTCGTGGGGTTCCCGGCGGGCCGGCTCACCGATCGCTGGGGGCCGCGCGCCGTGATCGCCACCGGCGCGATCTTCCTCGGTGTGGGGCTCGCCGGCATGTCGCTGGTCACCCGGCTCTGGCAGCCCTACGTGCTCTACGGCGGGATCGCGGCGCTCGGCATGGGCACGGCGTACGTGCCGTGCAGCACGACCGTCGTGAAGTGGTTCGTGCGGCGCCGCGGGCTCGCCGTCGGGATCGCCTCGAGCGGCGGGAGCGTCGGGACGTTCGTTCTACCCCCGCTCGCCCAGGTCCTGGTGGCCGCCGTCGGCTGGCGCGCGGCCTACGTGATCTTCGGCGCGGCGATCTTCATCGTCCTGAGCCTCGTGGCGCGCCTGATGCGCCGCGATCCCGAGAGCGTCGGGCTCCACCCCGACGGCGACGCGGCACCGATCGCCGTGGATACCGTCGCGCGGGGCTGGCCGGTCCGGCGGGCCCTCCGCTCGCGCGCGTTCTGGATGCTCGGCGCCGCGTTTGCCGCAACGTGGATGCCGGTCTTCATCCCCCTCGTGCACATGGTCCCGTTCGCGCGCGACCTCGGCTACTCGCCGCTGACCGGCGCCTGGGTCGTCTCGACGCTCGGTGCCGGCGCCGTCATCGGCCGGCTCGTGATGGGCGGCGTCTCGGACCGGATCGGGCGGAAGCCGGCCATCGCCATTTCGATGGCGCTCCAGGCCGTCGGCTTTCTCGGGTTTCTCCTGGCGGGGCTCGGGCCGGCGCTGCTCTTCGGCACGGCGCTCGTCTTCGGCTACTCCTACGGCGCGACCTCGACCCTCTTTCCGGCCATCGTCGGCGACTTCTTCGGCCGCGGCCAGGCGGGCGCGCTCGTCGGCGTCCTCTTCGCGATGGCGGGATCGATGGGCGGCTGGGGGCCGCTGATCGCGGGCGCGCTCTACGACGCGACCGGCGGCTACGACCTCACGTGGCTCCTCGCCGCCGGCCTGAACGTCCTGGCCCTCCTGCTGCTCGCGCTGTCCCGGGCGCCGCGCGAGGCGCGCGCGTGAGCGCCGCGCGGGCGATCGTCATCAGCATCGACGGCCTCGCGGCCTTCTACTGGCGCGACGCCGCCGCGCGCATGCCGGGCCTGCGGGCGCTCGCCGAGCGCGGCGTCGTCGCCGACCGCATGGAGACGGTGTTCCCGAGCACGACGTGGCCGACCCACGTGAGCCTCGTCACCGGCGTCGCGCCGGAGCGCCACGGCGTCGTCGGCAACAGCATCCTCAACGGCGGGACCGGCGCGCGCGAGGACCTGACGGGCGATCCCGTCTACGACGCGACGGATCTCGTGCGCGCGCCGACCGTCTACGACCGTGCGCACGCCGCCGGCCTCCGCACCGCGGCGATCGACTGGCCGGCGACGCGGAACGCGCCGTCGCTCGACTTCAACCTGCCGTTCTTCAAGGATCAGGCGGTGTTCGAGTCGCAGACGTCGCGCGCCGTCTGGGCCGAGCTGCGGGCGCACGGCTACGCCGTGGACCGCCAGGGCGACTGGGCCCAGCTTCCGAGGCGCTTCCTGAAGGACGCGATGGTGGCCGATCTCGCGGCCCACGTCTGGCGCCGTCACGCGCCTCGGCTGATGCTCCTGCACTTCCTGTGCGTCGACAGCTTCCAGCACCTCCACGGCCCGCGCTCGCCCGAGGCCTACTGGGCGATCGATTACGTGGACGGGCTCATCCGGCGGCTCCTCGACACGCTCCCGGCAAACGAGCTCGCCGAACGCACGGCGTTGTTCGTCGTCTCCGACCACGGCTTCCTGCCGGTGGAGCACGACGTCAAGATCAACGCGCGCCTGCGCCAGCTCGGTCTGCTGCGCGTCGACGCGGCGGGCCGCGTCGCGGCCGCGGAGGCGCGCTTCGTGATGAATCACGGCGCGGGCTATGTCTACTGCCGCGCCGCCGGCGATCGTCCACGCCTGGCGCGGGACCTGATCCCGGAGCTCGTCCGGCTGGAGGGCGTCGCGAACGTCTGGGCGGAGAGCGACTACGCGCACCTCGGGCTGCCGACGAGCGCGGCGAACCCCCGCGTCGGCGACCTGCTCCTCGAAGCCGTTCCCGGCTACTGCTTCGCCGACGACGCGCTCGGCGACGAGCTCGTCTGCGCGCCCCACTACCGGGGCAGCCACGGCCACCTGCCGACGCACGCCGACAACGGCGCCTTCTTTCTCGCCACGGGGCCCGGCATCGCGCGGGGGCTGACCCTGCCGGCGATCCGGAGCCGCGACGCCGGCCCGACGATCGCGCGCGTCCTCGGCCTCGCGATGGACGGGGTCGAGGGCCGGGTGCTCGACGAGATCCTCACCGTCTGAACACCGGCGCCACGGGCCTGCTAGAATCGCGCGGGATGCCGATGGAGATCGCCGGCCTGAAGGTCGAGCGCGCGGGGCCGCGGGTGCCCGAGCGCGACCGCCCCGTCCTCTTCGTCCACGGCATGTGGGGCGGCGCGTGGATGTGGGACGACTACCTCGGCTTCTTCGCTGGGCACGGCTACACCTGCTACGCGCTGAACCTGCGCGGGCATCACGGCTCGAAGCCGGTGCCCGACGGCGGCCGCGTGCCCTTCGCCGACCACGTGACCGACGCGCGCGGCGTCGTCGCCGCGCTCGGCAACCCCATCCTCGTCGGCCACTCGATGGGCGGCCTCCTGGTGCAGAAGCTCGCCGAGCTGCTAGACCCGCCGGCCGTGGTCGCGCTCACGCCCGCCGCGCCCCGGGGCATCCTGCCGCTCTGCACGCTGGAGCTCGCGCGGCTGTCGCTGAAGCATCTCCACGAGATGCTGCTCGCCCGGCCCGTCGTGCCGTCGTTCGATGAGGCCGAGGCGCTGCTCTTCGGCCGGATCCCGCCCGCCGAGCGCCGCAGGGCGTACGAGCGTCTCGTGCCCGAGTCGGGCCGGATGACGTTCGACATCGCCGTCCGGGGCGTGCCCGTGGCCGCCGCCCGCGTGCGGAGCCCGATGCTCGTGGTGGCGGCCCGCGAGGACCGCATCACGCCCGCGACGATGGTGCGCAAGATCGCGCGGAAGTACGGTGCCGAGCTGCGCACGTACGACGATCACGCGCACATGGTCCTGCTGGAGCCCGGCTGGGAGCTCATCGCCGGGGAGATCGTGAGCTGGCTCGAGAAGGAGGCTCGATGAAGACCCTTCGGGACAAGTACTGCATCGTGGGCGTGGGAGAGACCGAGTACTCGCGCGGCTCGAAGCGGACGACGCGCGCGATGGCCGTCGAGGCCGTCCGTACGGCGATCCTCGACGCGGGACTCACGGCCCGCGACGTGGACGGCATGCTGGACTACCAGTCCGGCGACTCCACGCTCGCCAGCCACGTCGCGTCCGACCTCGGCATCCGCCTCAACTTCTTCATGGACGTGGTCGGCGGCGGCTCGTCCACCGAGGCGCTGATCGGCCTGGCGATGGGCGCGATCGAGGCCGGGATGTGCAACGCGGTCGCCATCTACCGCTCGATGAACGGCTACAGCGAGTTCCGCATCGGCGGCACCGGCGCGCGCGCCGCCCAGCCCGTGCGCGGCCTCGACCTCGCCCAGGTGCCCTTCGGCATGCGGAGCGCCGGCCAGAACTTCGCGCCGACCTTCCTGCGCCACATGTACGAGTACGGGACCACCTCGGAGCAGGTCGCCCACGTGAAGGTCGCCCACAGCAAGCACGCCTCGAACAACCCGAAGGCGCTCCTGAAGGAACGGGTGACCGTCGCGGACGTCGTGGGCTCGCGCTGGATCGTGAAGCCGCTCCACCTCCTCGACTGCTGCCTGGAGACCGACAACGCGACCTGCCTGGTCGTGACCACGGCCGAGCGCGCCCGCGACCTCCGGCGGCGTCCCGTGCACATCCTGGGCGTCGCCGGGCGCGTGTCGAAGCCGCGCCTCGATTTCCACTGGGCGCACGGCCCCATCACGCGCGTGGCCGGTTACTACGCGAAGGACATCGTCTTCGGCCAGGCCGGCGTCGGCCCCGAGGACGTGGACGTCACGGGCTCCTACGACGCGTTCACGTTCACGACGATGCTGCAGCTCGAGGAGTACGGCTTCTGCAAGAAGGGGGAGGGCGGGCAGTACGTCTCGAGCGGGATCATCGAGCTCGGCGGCGGGCGCCCGAACAACACCGCCGGCGGCCATCTCTGCGAGGGCTACACCCACGGGATGTCGATGGTGATCGAGAACGTCCGTCAGCTCCGGGGCACCGTGGACGACTACTGCCCGAGGGCCGCGGAGGGTGTGCACACCTACGACTACGCCGCGGGCCGCTGTCGCCAGGTGAAGGACACCGAGGTCACGATGAACCTCGGCTGGGCCATGCCGCCGATTGGCAGCGCGCTGATCATGCGTCGATGAACCCGCCATGGAGGTGTCGCTGATGCCCGAGCCCGTCCAGTACCGCGGGATGTCGCTCATCGTCCCGGACAACGACACGGAGTGGAAGGAGTTCTACGCGCACGCGCGCGCCCACCGGCTCGTCGTGCGCAAGTGCGCCGCCTGCGGCCTCCTGCGGTACCCGGCGACGCACGCCTGTCCCTGGTGCATGGAGCTCGGCTGGACCTGGCAGGAGGTCTCCGGGCGCGGCGCGATCTACTCCTACGAGATCGTCCATCACGCGATCCAGCCTGGCTTCCGCGAGCTCACGCCCTACGCCGTCGTGCTCGTCGAGCTCGACGAGCAGCGGGGGACGCCCACGCCCGACGAGGCGCTCAGGATCATCGGCAACCTCCTGAAGCCCGACCTCTCCCCCGAGGCCGAGGAGCAGGTCGCCATCGGCAAGCGCGTGCGCGTGATCTTCCAGGACCTCGCCGACCACATGGCGCTGCCGCAGTTCGCGCTGACCGACGAGCCGGCGCAGGGACGCGTGTGGCGCCTCACGCCGTGAGCCTCCTCACGATGTCGTCGAACGCCCCCTCGGCCAGCGCGCGGACCTCGTCACGGGTGAGCGGCTGGATGGGATGCGCGACGACGACGGTCGGATAGTCCCGGGCGCCGAGGGCGCCCGCCTGGGCGCGCGCGGCCTGCACGAACTCCGACGAGATGATCGTCGCGGTGGGAATGCCGTTGTCCTCGAAGAACACGCCGTCGTGCACACTGCACGTTGTGCAGGACCCTCAGTCCGCGAGCGCCTCGATCAGCACGTCGGTCGCCCCGACGATCTCCCGCCTGAGATCGTCCGGCGCCGGTCGCGCGAACGTGGGCTTTCGCTTCCTCACGATGGCCTTCGGCCTCGCACGCTCACGCAGCAGCTCCTCGATCCGCTCGAGGAGGTGATCCCCCTTGGCCTTGGAGATGTCGAGCAGCGTGACGATCTTGCCGTCGAGGCTCGACGGCCGCGGGGCGGTCTTCCGCGGAACGGCGACGGAGGCGGTCGGGTCGAGGTAGTCGGACATGGTCTCTCCTCCTGTCACGGGGTCTGGATCGGCCTGAACACCAGCGTCGAGCTCTTGGCGAACGTCCAGCCGGGGACGATCGCCGAGAACCGTCCGGCCGTGCCGCCTGCCACCAGGATCTTCAGATTGTCGGGCGCGCGGAACTTCGGCATCGGCGTGGCGTCGTTCGAGGGATCGGCGAACTTCCTCAGCACGTGCTCCGGGAGTCCTTCACCGCCGTCCCGGCCGGGCACCAGCTCGCGCACCGGGCGGCGCAGGCGCTCCCAGAGCCAGCGGCGCACGTCGTCCTTCGTCCAGCGGGCGTCGCCGAGCGTCTTCGCGTGCTCGGGCGAGAGCACCACCAGCGTGTCGCCCCAGTGCGTCGCCTTGTGGTGCGAGACGACGCCGAGGCTCGCGGCGATCGTCGCCAGGAGGTCCTCGGGCCGCCGCGATTGATGGTCGTAGACGCCGAGCGGCGCATCGGCCGCGAGGACCGCGACGGTGCTCCCCCCGCGCGCGAATCCGTGCTCGACGGCCAGCGACTCCCAGGGGCTCGCCTCTTCGTGCTCGCCGATGCAGTAGGTGTAGCGGCCCGGGTGGGCCAGCGTGGACATGCTGACGACGCCCGGCGTCGCGCCGCCGACGTTGACGCAGACGAGGCGCAGGGCGCGGCCGATCGTCGCGTTGGCCCGCCAGCCCGAGCCGAAGACACCGGCGGCGCAGTTGATGTCGAGGGCGCCGCGGATCGGACCGTTGACGATGACGAGGGGCGCCGGCGAGTTCGTGGTCGCCGACACGCCGTGGAGATCGAAGCGCTCGTCGCAGACCGCCTCGACGGCGGCGAGGACGACGGGGAGGTACTCCGGGCGGCAGCCCGCCATGACCGCGTTGGTCGCGATCTTCTCGACGGTGGCGGCGCCGTAGTTGGGGGGAACGAGGGCCACCACCTCGCTCGCGTCCCGCCCCGCCGCCCCGACCGCGCGCGCCACGCGTTCGCGCGTCGGCGGGACGACGGGCAGCCCGTCGGTCACGCCGCGCGCGTAGAGCTCCTCGATGAGGTCGGGGTCGGCGAGTGACATGCCCAGAAGGCTAACACACGCCGACCCCAAGGGCGCCGCGCGCGGGGGCCGCTAGCGCCGGATGATGTGCTCGGCGATCTCGAACGCCTCTCGGAACTCGTTCACCGCGCGCTGGAAGTAGCCGTGGGCGAGCGCCGCCAGCCCGTCGTTCAGCTGCTCCTGCGCCTGCCGGACGCGCCGGTCGCGCGCGCCGACCTTCGCGATCGCGAGCGCCAGCTCGTGCTGGGCCGCGTCGCGCGCCGCCGCGGCGACGTTGGCGTCCGTCCGCCCACCGAAGAGGCGGCTGACAAACGACGCGAGCATCAGGTTGGCGGCGTTCAGGTCGCTCTTCAGCTTGACGTTGTCCGCCGTCAGCGCCGCGTTCGGCTTCTTGAGGTCCGCGACCTGCTGCTGCAGCCCGGTGATCTGCGTGTTCAGCGCGGCGTTCTTCTTCCAGAGGTCGGAGAGCGCCGCGTTCGCGTCGGCGAGCTGCTGCCGGAGCTTGTCCAGCTCGGTCGAGCACGCCCCGCCGGCAGCCGGCGCGCCCGCGACGAAGGCGCCGAACGCCTCCGGATGCTCCCCGACGGCGACCGTGGCGGCGATCGTGTTCGTGGCCGCGTCGATCACCGACACGCTGGCACCCATGTCGTTGCCGACGAAGACCCGCGTGCCGGTCGGATCGACCGCCAGGCCGAAGGGGCTCCGCCCGACGGGCACGTTCGCGATGACCGTGTTCGTCGGGGCGTAGATCACGGAAACCGTGTCCTCACCGGCGTTCGTCACATACACGAGAACGCCGGTGGGGTTCACCGCCACGCTGACCGGCGAGCTGAAGGGCGCCGCGCCGACCGGCACGGTGGCCACGACGGTGTTCGTGGACGTGTCGATCACGGAGACCGTGTTGTCCACCTGGTTGGCCACGTAGACCCGCGAGCCCGATGGGCTCACCGCCAGGCCCATCGGAAAGGCGCCGACCGGGACCGACGTGATGACGGTGTTGGCGCCGGCGTCGATCACCGCGACGCTGTTGGTCGCGGAGTCCACGACGTACACGCGCGTGCCGGCCGGGTTGACCACGACGCCGATCGGCGTGCTCGGAAACGGGTGCACCGTGATCGTGCGGACGACCGTATTGGTCGCGGCGTCGAGCACGGAGACCGTCCCGTCCCCGTTGTTGGCGACGTAGACGAGCGTGCCGGCCGGATTGACCGCGATACCGCTCGGCGAACTGCCGACGGGCACCGTGGCGATCACGGTGTTCGTGGCGGTGTCGAGCACCGAGACCGTGCCCCCGTTGAAGTTGCCGACGTACGCGCGTGTGCCGGCCGCATTCACCGCGACGCCGAACGGCTGATCGCCGACCGCGACGGTCGTCACGACGGTGTTGGTCGCGCCGTCGATCACTGAGACGTTGTTCGAGCCGAAGTTCGGGACGTACGCCAACGGCGCCGCGTCCGCGGTCGAAAGCGCGGCGCTCACGACGAGCGCGAGCGTGATGAAGCCCAGAAAGATTCCGGAAAGTCGCGTGGGGAGCGGGCTTTGGTTCACCATGCGCGCAGTATAGTGCAGCGCCGATGCCAGCCCCAAAAACGCCCTATCGTTCAGGAGCTTGGCGTGCGGGCGCCGCCCTCCGGCGAGTCAGGACGGCGTGACGGAACGGCAGCGGATGGCAAATTTCGTCAGTGGCGAGCCCGATGGAGGCGCCGGCCGCGGCGCCCGGCTACTCCCGGCAGGCGCGGAAGTTCGCGTAGTCCCCCTGAGCGCTCGACCGGGTGTCGTCGGAGTCCGTGAGGACCGCGATGCCCGCGGGCTTGGGTGTGTCCGATTCGCCGAACAACCTCTTGTAATCGGCGAGCGCGTTCACCTTCTCGTCCATCCAAGCGGCGCCGGCGCCCTTGCCCGGGACCCCGGTCCGGAGAACCAGCACCTGGGTGAGACCGTAGTTGGAGTTCAGGTGGGTGCCGACCGGCACCTTTTCGCTCCACACGTACTTCACGGCCTTCGGCCCGGTGAAGCGCGAGTAGGGCACCAGCAAGTAGACGGCCAGCGCGCTGTCGTTGGTTCCGCGGTCGCGCTCGTCGGCGTCCTTGGGGAACTCACGCGGGCGCCACGCCCAGGCGAGCATCGGATACCGGCCGAGATTCCACGGGAGCTGTTTCGCCGCCTGGACGCCAAGCCCCTTCGCGGCACCGCGGAGGAAGCGGAGCCCCTGCTCCTCCAGAACCGTGTAGACGTCTTTGCCCACGTCCTTCCGCGGCTTCCAGCCCGTCGGGAACTCGCCCACCTTCGCGTTCGCGAAATCCTCGATCGAGATGCAGTCGGGCTGCTGACCCGAGGCCCGCTGCACGCCGACGCCGGCGAACGCCACACCGACGATTCCGAGCCATTTCATCGCCAGGCGCGCGCCGTCGCGGCGCCAAGCGCGCACTACCGGCCGCGTCTCCACCAGTGGTGCACCAGGTTGTCGACGACCTCGCCGAGCTGATCGATCGTCCGGCATTCCCGCACGAAGTCGCACGCCGGCGCGTAGAGGGGCATGACGCTGTCGCCGATGCCCCAGCCCCACTGCCCCTCGGGGTTGAGCCAGATGATCCCCTTCACGCGCTCGCGAATGAGCCGGAGCGCCCACGCCTGCGGGTCGTTGTAGTTGTTGCGCGCGTCCCCCAGCACCATGATCGTGGTCTTCCGGTCGAGCGACTCGAGCTCGGTCCGCGCGAATCGGTTGAACGCGAAACCGAAATCCGAGCGGCAGTGGTAGTCCACGGGCGAGCCCTTGAGCGCCCATTCGATGGCGCGCTCGACCGGGTAGGTGTTGAACGCCTGCGTCACCTCGGCGATCTCCGAGACGAAGACGTACGAGCGTACCCGGCTGAAGCACTCCTGGAGGCTCCAGACCAGCTGCAGCATGAAGCGCGAGGCGTTCCGGACCGAATCCGAGACGTCGCAGATCGTGACGAGCTTGGGCTTCTCGCGATGGCGGCGCTTGAGAAAGATCTCCATCGGCACACCGCCGTACTGGAGGCTCCGGCGTGTGGTCCGGCGCGTGTCGATGCGGCCGCGGTGCTCCTGCCGCTGGCGCAGCGCGAGCGCGTCCTTGATCCTGCGGGCGAGCCGCGCGACCACCGACTTCATCTGCGCGATCTCGTCGGGCGTGAGCGCGAAGAGCGGCTTCTCGGAGAGCACCTCACGCGTGAGCTTCTCGCCCTGCCGGTACGCGCGCCGCTCCAGCTCGCGCTCGACGTGCTGGCGGATCATCCGCTTGAACGCCTCGAGGCGGAGCTCGAGGTAGTTCCGGATGCGGGCGAGCTGGCCGGGGTCCAGGGCGCGCCCCTCGAGCATCTTCATGATCCGCTCGAGGTCCGCCTCGATCGCCGACCAGTCGAAGCGGTCCGAGATCCGGCGCGAGAAGAAGCCGACCTGGAGGAAGTACATGAGCCGTTCAAGCCCGGCGCCCTGGCCGGAGGCGCGGATGGCCATTTCCATCTCGCTGCCGCCGCCGCGCATCAGGAGCTCGGTCAGCTCGTCGAGCTCCATCCCTTCCTCGGCGAGCATCTGGTCCAGCATGTCCTGGACGCGCGGGTCGGCGGGGCCGAGGGCCTTCTTGAGTCCCTGGCCGAGCGCCTCGAGGTCGAGAAAGTAGAGGTCGAAGAGGCGGTCGAAGGTCGGGCGGTCGCGAAACTCCTTGATCAGAGTCGCGGCGAGCGTGGTCTTGAACGTGTCGCGGTCGGCGAGTCCCACCTCGGACGCCGCGGCGAGCGCGTCGAGCGCCTCCGAGGGCGAGATGCGGATCTCCGCGCGGCGGAGGTCGCCGATGAACTCCAGGATGCGCTCGTCCATCGCTCTACTCGGCGAGCACCTTGTCCATCGCGCCCTTCACGCGCTCCAGGTCCTTTTCGTGCTTCACGAGCATCGTCAGCGTGGACTCGACGAGCTCCGGGGAGAGCTCCCGGGCGTTCAGGATCACGAGGGACCGCGCCCAGTCGAGCGATTCCGACACGGACGGGAGCTTCCGGAGGTCCATCGCCCGGATCTTCTGCACGGCGTCCACGACCGCGCCGGCGAGCTTCTCGGGAAGCTCCGGCACCTTCAGCCGGATGATCGCCAGCTCGTCCGCCGGCGACGGGAAGTCGATGAACAGGTGCAGGCACCGCCGCTTGAGCCCGTCGGACAGCTCACGCGCGTTGTTCGACGTGAGCACGACGAGCGGGATGTGCCTGGCCTTCACCGTGCCGAGCTCGGGGACGGAGACCTGAAAGTCCGAGAGCACCTCGAGCAGGAAGGCCTCGAACTCGGGCTCGGCCTTGTCGATCTCGTCCACGAGCAGCACGACCGGCTCCGGCGACAGGATCGCCGAGAGCAGCGGGCGCGGCGAGAGGAAGCGGAAGGAGAAGAACGCGTCCTCCTGCCCGGCGATCTTCGCCACGGCATCGGGCAGCGACGGCGCGTCGGCGATCAGCTCGCCGATGCGCTCGCGCAGGAGCTGCGTGTAGAGGAGCTGCTTGGCGTACTTCCACTCGTAGAGCGCCTTGCCCTCGTCGAGCCCCTCGTAGCACTGCAGGCGGATGAGCGCGCGGCCGGTCACCTCCGACAGCGTCTTCGCGAGCTCGGTCTTGCCGACACCCGCGGGCCCCTCGATGAGCACCGGGCGGCCCATGCGCGCGGCCAGGTACACGACGGTGGAGATCCGGCGAGTCGCGATGTAACGCGCGTCGCGGAATCGCTGCTGCACCTCTTCGACGGACTCGAACATGGTCGCTCCCTTCGCAACTGAATTGCCGTTCATTCTAGCAGGGTACAATGCCACATGCCCGACGCCGCCCGCTACCATCGCCTGCAGCTGGCGTTCACGCTCGCGGGACTGACCCTCACCGTGGTCTACCTTCTGGCCGCGCTCCTGACGGGCGCCGCCCACGCCGTCGCGCGCGCCGCGGCCGGCGTGACGGCGGGCGCGTGGGGACAGGTCGCCATCGTCACGCTCGCGCTCGGCGCCGTCCATGGAGTCCTCACGGCTCCGCTCGCCTGGATACGCGGCTGGTGGCTGCCGCGCCGCTACGGGCTCCTCCACCAGCCGTTCGGCGCCTGGCTGCTCGACCGCGCGAAGGGAACGCTCCTCGCCGGCGCGCTCGGGCTCGCGGCGGTGGAGATCGTCGAGGCGCTCCTGGGGCTCACGTCCTGGTGGTGGCTCGCGGCCGCCGCCGTGTTCTTCGTGGCGCAGGCGGCGATCGCCTTCGTGCTGCCCCTCTGGATCGTGCCGCTGTTCTACCGGCTCGGCCCGCTCGAGGACGCGTCGCTGCGCGAGCGTTTGCTCGCCCTCGCCCGCCGGGCGGGCGTCCCGGCGATCGCCGTCCAGGTCGCGGATCAGTCGCGCCGGAGCCGCACGGCGAACGCCGCGGTCGTCGGCCTCGGCCGCACGCGGCGCATCATCCTGTTCGACACCCTCCTCGTGAGCTTCACCCCCGACGAGATCGAGTCGGTCCTCGCCCACGAGCTCGGCCACCACGCCCACGGCGACCTGCGACGCGGCCTCGCGGTCCACGGCGCGCTGACCGTCATCACGTTCTGGCTGGCCGACCTGCTCCTCCGCGCCGGGGCGCCGGCGCTCGGCCTCACGGGGCTCGCCGATCCGGCCGGCATCGCCTGGCTCGCGCTCGTCCTGCTCCTCCTGGGTCTCGTGGCCCTTCCGATCGGCAATGGCTTCTCGCGGCGGATCGAGCGCGAGGCCGACGACTTCGCCCTCGCCACGACCGGCAACCCGGCCGCGTTCGTCGGCGCGCTGGAGCGGCTCGGCGCGCTCAACCTGGCCGAGCGGCGGCCGAGCCGGCTGAAGGAGCTGGTCCTGTATTCGCACCCTGCGCTCGACCGACGGATCGCGCGCGCCAGAGGAGAGCCCGCATGACGCCCCGCCGTAGCCTCCGCGCGCTCGTCGCGAAGAAGCAGGGCCTGGTCGTTCCCGGCGCCTACGACGGCATCTCCGCGAGGCTCGTCCAGCGCGCCGGATTTGCCGCCGTCTACATGACGGGCTACGGCACCGCCGCCTCGCGGCTCGGCCTGCCCGACCTCGGCTTCGCCGGGCTCGCGGAGATGGCGGACCACGCGCGCAACATTGCGGCGGTCGTCGACATCCCGCTCATCGCCGACGCCGACACGGGCTACGGCAACGCGCTCCATGCGCGCCGGACCGTGCAGACGTACGAGGCGGCGGGCGTGGCCGCGCTCCACATCGAGGACCAGGTCAACCCCAAGCGCTGCGGCCACCTCGCGGGCCACCAGGTCATCCCGCGGGGCGAGTTCGCCGGCAAGATCCGCGCCGCGGTCGAGGCGCGGCGCGACCCGGACCTCCTCATCATCGCGCGCACGGACGCGATCTCGGCGGTGGATCTCGACGAGGCGCTTCGCCGCGGCGAGGCCGCGGTGAAGGCCGGCGCCGACGTCCTCTTCGTCGAGGCGCCGCGCGACGAGGCGCAGGTGGAACGGGTCGCGCGCGCCTTCGACACGCCGCTGCTCTACAACTACGCACCCGGCGGCCGCTCGCCCCTCCTGCCCTTCGGCCGGCTCCGCGCGCTCGGCTACGCGATCATCCTGCTGCCGGTGGACACACTCCTCGTCGGGGTGCAGGCGATCGGCGCGTTCCTCGCCGAGCTGAAGTCGCGTGACGACGTGCTGTCGCTGGCCGAGCGCTACATGAGCTTCCGCGACTTCAACGAGCTGATCGGCGTGACCGCGCAGCTCGAGCTCGCCGAGCGCTATCGCGACGACGAGCGCTCGGCCACGTAGACGGCGAGCGCCCGGTCCCAGGGCCGGAGGTCGTCCTCGCCGAGCGCCGCGAGACAGCCGTGGCCGAGCACCGAGTAGGCGGGCCGGTGGGCCCGGGCGCCGAACTCGGCCGCGGTCACGGGCGTGAGGTCCGGCGTCACGCCGGCCAGGTCGAAGACACGCCGCGCGAAATCGTACCAGCTCGTCTCGCCCGCGTTCGTCAAGTGGTAGATCGGGTGCGTGGCCTTCGGGAGCACCCGCCAGACCTTCCTCGCCAGATCGAGCGTGTAGCTCGGGCCGAGCACCTGGTCCGCGACCACGCGGATCCGCCGCCCCTCGGCGGCGAGGCGCAGCATCGTCTCGACGAAGTTGGTCCCGCCCTTGCCCGAGCTCCGCGCCACGCCGAAGAGCCCGCAGACGCGGAAGACGAGGGCGTGCTCGCAGCGCTCCAGTGCGAGCCGCTCGCCGGCGAGCTTCGACTCGCCGTAGGCGGAGAGCGGGTTCGCCGCGTCCGACTCGAGGTACGGCGTGGCGCGCCGGCCGTCGAACACGTAGTCGGTGGAGAAATGGACGAGCCTCGCGCCGAGCCGCTGGCAGGCGTTCGCGAGCTCGCCGACGGCGTGCGCGTTGAGCGCGAAGGCGGCGGCCCGATCCTCCTCGGCCTGGTCCACGCGGTTGTAGGCCGCGGTGTTGACCACGTGCGTGGGGCGGAGCTCAGCGAGGAGCGTCCGGACCCGGGCCGCGTCGAGCAGGTCGAGGTCCCGTCGCGCGAGGGGGATCAGCTCGCCGTCGAGATCGAACGTCCGGACGAGATCGGCGCCGAGCTGCCCGGCGGCGCCGATCAGGACGATCCGGAGCCGGCCCACCCCTCAGCGCTTGGGGGGGCCGCCCGGCGGGGTGCCGGCGGGCCGCGGAGACGGATCGAGCGCGAGCCCGACGAGCAGGTCGAGGTGGCGGAAGTCGAAGGGCTTCGGGATGTACGCGAACACGCCGGCCGTCTGCGCCTCGGCGGCCGCCTGCGTATTCGCGTTCGCGGTGACCATGATGACGGGCACGCGCGCGTCGAGCGCGCGGATCTGCTTCAGGAGCTGGAGCCCGTCCATGCCCGGCATGTTCATGTCGAGGAGGACGAGATCCGGACGCGTGCGGAGAAACGCCAGGTACGCGTCGCCGCCGTTCGTCGCCGTTTCGATCTCGTATGCACGCCCGTGCCGGAACTGCCCGAAGAATTCCTTGAGCACGTCGATGACCGATTGCTCGTCGTCGACGATGAGCACGCGCTTGGGCGGGGGGCTGGTCACGTGGGTCAGTATATCCGGATACCCCGCGAACGGTCGTCGTCGCGGAGACTAGGGCGTCGCCCGGGAGGGCACCCCGAAGACGAGAGCGATCAGGTGCTCGAGCTGCTGGAAGTCGCAGGGCTTGGGCGCGTAGGCGAAGACGCCGGCGCTGAGCGCCTCCGCGATCACGCTGCTCGCCTGCGTTCCCGTGATGACGATGACGGGGATCGAGCGGTCGATCGTGCGCACCTGCTTGAGGAGCGCGAGGCCGTTGAGCCCCTTCATCTGCGGATCCAGGAGGATCAGGTCCGGACGGCCGCGTCTGAGCGCCGCCACGGCCTCGGCGGCGTTCGATGCCGGCTCGAGCTCGTAGTTGTACCCGTGCTCGAACCGTCCGAAGTAGCCCTTGAGCATGTCGACGTCGCCCGTGGGATCGTCGAGGATCAGAACTCGCTTGTCAGGCAGCGCTGGTCACCTTTCCGAACTTGTGCCAGTTCTCGAGAATGGTGTCGATGGTCGCGATGCGCCGGCTCGCGCACGCGGTGCACCGCTCGTGCTCGACGGTGTCGAAGCAGTGCTGGCAGTCGAGGCATACCCCGAGCCGCCAGGGCGGCAGGTGTGGCACTTGACTCGACCCATCGTTGTGGAAGATCACGGGGATCAATAGTGCAGTCTTGATACCAGCCAGGTTGTGTCTTCTAAGCTATTGATTTCCGGCAATTTATGAACCAGTAGGCCTCCCCCTCGGGTCCAGGCGTCGTTTTTTCGCCCACGCGTGCTGGTCAGGAATCGCCCGGGCCCGGTCCTGACTCGAAGAGCCGCGTGCTGAGGAAGAAGTGCGCGAGGCCGCCGAACTCGTGGAGTCCCACCTTGATCCGCCACCACGAGCGCCACCAGCCGGAGTCGAACCGCTCGTGGGGTGTCGGGTGGACGATGGCGGGCACGGCGCGCTCATGGAGATGGTTCCAGATCAGCCGCACGCGGCGCGTGTGCGCGGGTGACGTCACGAGGATCAACCTTCGAAATCCCTGCGCCTGCGCGTAGGCGAAGACGGCGTCCAGCTCTTCGCGCGTGTTCAGGACCGGCCGCGTCAGCTGGACGATCGCCTCGGCCGGCACCCCCGCGCGATGGAGGACGCGGTGCTCGCGCGACTGCCGGAGGGCCGAGCCGCTCGGGAACGAGACGACGATGCGGCCGGCCAGACCCTGGTGGTAGAGATCCGCGGCGCCCAGCGCGCGCGAGGGAACCGCTCCGCTCACGACGACGATCGCGTCGGCAGGTTGCAGGCGATCGGCCACGACCAGCCACGGCCCGGCCATCGCCAGCAGCACCAGCCCGAGCCCGAGGACGGCCAGGCCCGACGCCAGGAGCCTCATCCCGGTGAAGCGCCCGGGTCTAGAGCCTGGGCGCGATAGCCGAAGCGAAAACGTCGAGCTGCTCGAGCTCGTCGAACACCGGGTTCAGCATGAGAAAGCCGACGCCCCCGCAGACGATCTCCGCGAGCCGGTCCGTGCATTCCTGCGGATCGCCCCACACCGACACCTCGGCCGCCAGCTCGGGCTTGCCGTAGAAGGCGCCGAACCATTCGGCGAGCCGCCGCCCCGCGCGCGCGCGGTCTCGATCCACCGCGATGTAGACGCGCTTGCCGAGCGGGAACGTCGCCGGGTCGTGGCCCGCGTCCTTCAAGAGCCGGCGGAGGAGCCCGACCTCCTCGAGGAAGGCGGCCGTCGGGATCGAGCCCGCACCGATGAAGCCGTCGCCGAGCTCCACGGCGCGCCTCAGCGCGTTCGGATGATGGCCGCCGAACCAGAGCGGCGGGTGCGGCCTCTGGAGCGGCTTCGGCTGCATCGAGGCGTTCTGGAGCTTGTAGAACTCGCCGTCGAAGGTGACGCGCTCCTCGGTCCACAGGCGCTTCATGAGCCGGAGGCCCTCGGCGAAGCGCGCCGCGCGCCGCTCCGCGCTCAGGCCGAACGCGGGATAGACGCGCGGGTTGCCGCCGAGGCCGACGCCGACCGTGAGCCGCCCGCCCGAGAGATGATCGAGCGTCGCGAGCTCCTTGGCGAGCTGCACGGGGTTCCGTAGCGCCGTCAGGAGCACGGCCGAGCCGAGCCGCAGCCGCTCGGTGCACGCGGCCGCGTAGGTGAGCAGCGCGACGGGCTCCAGGCTCCGGATCCCTCCCAGGATCTGCTCGACGACCCAGACGCTGTCGAAGCCCAGCGCCTCCGCGCGCGCGAGGTACGCGCGCACGCAACCGAGGTCGAACCCGCCCTGGAGGACCGTCTGGGGAATCGCGACGCCGAGCGTGACGCGGGTCTTCACGCGGCGAATCGTACCATGGCGCGCCGGTGATATAGTTGACGGCTGTCGGCGCGCGAGCCCGAGACCCGCACGAATCCAGGAGACCGCGCATGAACGGACTGAAAGACGCGATCGCGAGCGCCGTGGACCGCCTCGGCGACGATCTCGAGAAGCTCTCGCATCAGATCCACGCCAATCCCGAGCTGGGCTACCAGGAGGTCAAGGCGGCCGGCTGGCTCACCGAGTTCCTGGCGCAGCAGGGATTCAAGGTCGAGCGCGGCGTCGCGGGCGTCGAGACCGCGTTCCGCGCCACGATCGAGACGGGCGAGGGTCCGACGATCGCGATCCTCTGCGAGTACGACGCGCTGCCGCAGATTGGCCACGCGTGCGGCCACAACATCATCGCCACCGCCGGTGTGGGCGCCGGCGCCGGGCTCGCCGCCGTGCGCGACAAGCTCCCGAAGGGGCGCGTCCTGGTGATCGGCACGCCGGCCGAAGAGGGCGGCGGCGGCAAGGTGAAGCTCATCGCCGGCGGCGTGTTCAAGGGCGTTGACGCCGCGATGATGGTCCACGGCTTCGACCGGTGGATCCCCCACTCCGACCTCCTCGGCATCGTGCGGGTGGCGTTCGAGTTCAAGGGCAAGGCGGCGCACGCCTCGGCCGATCCGTGGGAGGGCGTGAACGCCCTCGACGCGGCCATCCAGACCTACAACAACGTCGCGATGCTGCGCCAGCAGGTGCGTCCGGACGCGCGCGTCCACGGCATCATCACGCACGGGGGCGCCGCGCCGAACATCATCCCCGAGTTCGCCGCGGCGACCTTCTACGTGCGCTCCAGGAACATCGACTACATGTGGGCGCTGCAGAAGCGCGTGATCCAGTGCGCCGAGGGTGCGGCGAAGGCCGCGGGTTGCGAGCTCAACGTCATCGAGCACCGCGATACCGTGTACGAGCCGATGAAGCGCAACCGGACGCTGCTCGACACCTTCCGGGCGAACCTCAAGACATTCGCGGTCATCGAGTCGCCCGAGCCGACGGATCGCATGGGCTCGTCCGACATCGGCAACGTGAGCCAGGTGATCCCGACGATCCAGCCGATGGTGAAGATCGCTCCCGATGGCACGCCGATCCACTCGCGCGCCTTCGAGGCCGCGGCGCGGGGTCCACTCGCGCGCGAGGGCATGCTGATCTCGGCGAAGGCGATGGCCATGACGACCTGTGATCTCCTCGCCGACCCGTCGCTCGTGAAGAAGGCGCAGGCCGAGTTCCGGGGCGCCAAGTGAGCGCGTCCGTCGACGCGCTCAAGCCGAAGGTCGCCCAGGCCGTCGACGGCCTGGCGGACGAGCTCGAGACGCTGTCTCACAAGATCCACGACAGCCCCGAGCTGTGCTTCAAGGAGGAACGGGCGCACGCCTGGCTCACCGAATTTCTCGAGAAGCACGGGGCGAAGGTCGAGCGCTCCATCGGCGGGCTTCCGACCGCGTTCCGCGCCACCATCGAGGGCGCCGGACCCGGGCCGACCGTGGCGATCATGGCCGAGTACGACGCCCTGCCGGGCATCGGCCACGCCTGCGGTCACAACGTGATCGCGACCGCGGGGACGGGCGCGGGCGCTGCGCTCGCCGTGGCGCTCCGCACGCTCCCCTTCCCCGGCCGCGTCCAGGTCATCGGCACGCCGGCCGAGGAGGGCGGCGCGGGCAAGGTCCGCCTCATGGAGGCCGGCGTCTTCAGGGACGTCGACGCGGCCATGATGATCCACGGCCGCTGCGGCACGATGGTCTGGCGGCCGTCGCTCGGCATCATCAAGGTGAAGGCCGAGTTCCACGGCAAGGCGACACACGCCTCGTCGTGGCCGTGGCGGGGCGTGAACGCGCTGAACGCGGTCGTCCAGCTCTTCGTCGGGCTCGACCAGATGCGCCAGCAGCTCCGCCCCGACGCGCGCGTCCACGGGATCATCGTCAAGGGCGGCGAGCAGCCGAACATCATTCCGGAGTACACGCGCGCCGATTTCTACCTGCGCGCGCTGACCAAGGACTCCTGCCACGAGCTGCTCCGGCGATTCACGAACTGCGCCGAGGGCGCCGCGGTGGCCACGGGCTGCCGGGTCGAGGTGACGGCGGAGCCCACGATCCACGACCCGCTCAAGGCCAACGCGACGATGGCCGGGCTGTTCGAGAAGAACCTCGCGTTCATCGACTTCCCCGTCGATCCCGAGGACGGCGAGGCGGGTTACGGCTCGACCGACTGCGGCAACGTCAGTCAAGCGCTGCCGACGATCCACCCGTATATCAGGATCTCTCCCGACGGCGTGCCCGGCCACTCGCGCGAATTCGCCGAGTGGGCACGCTCGCCGCTGGCGCGCGCCGGCCTCGTCGCCGGCGCGAAGGCGCTCGCGCTGACGGCGCTCGATCTGCTCGCCGCCCCGGAGCAGCTCAAGGCCGCGAAGGACGAATTCAACCGCACGTGATCCCGAGGAGGATGTCATGACGCGCCACCTCGCACTCGTCACCGCGCTCGCCCTCGCGGGCGCCCTCGTCCCGCCCGCGCTCGCCGGCGAGCTCAACCTGACCGTCGTCAACGTCGTCTCTCCCCAGGACGTGAAGATCTGGGAGCCGACGTCCATCGTCGCGAAGAAGGGCGACAAGGTCACCCTGCGGCTCGTCAACAAGCACACCGACGAGCACGGTTACGAGATCGCGGCCTTCGCGGTGAAGGAGGTCGTGCCGGGCGACAAGACCGCGACGGTCAGCTTCACCGCGGACAAGGCCGGCATCTTCCCGATCAAGTGCCATCTCCACCCGGCGCACGTGGTGGGCCAGCTCCTCGTCATCGAGTAGCGCGCGTGGCCGCGCGGCGCGCGGCGCTGGCGCTCCTCGCGGCGGTCGCGTGCGCCCTGGCCGCGCCGGGCGCGCGCGGGCAGCCCGCCGACGCCGAGCTCGGCGCGCGCGTGTTCCGCGACGACTGCACGATCTGTCACGGCGTCGCGGGCGACGGGCGGGGCACCGCCGCGCATCACTTCGCGACCGCGCCGCGCGATCTCACGCAGGGGCGCTTCAAGTTCCGCTCGACGGCGTCGGGGCAGGTCCCGACCGATGCCGACCTCCGGCGCTCGATCGTGCGGGGCATTCCCGGCACCGGGATGCTGCCGCAGGATCAGCTGAGCCCCGCGGAGCTCGACGCTGTCGTCGCCTACGTGAAGGGCCTCTCGCCGCGCTTCGCCACGAATCCCGGCCCGAAAGTCGTGGCGTTCCCTAGGGAGGGGCCCGGGGGCGCCGCGGCCCTCGCGCGCGGACGCAAGGCCTACGAGAAGGGGGAATGCGCCGAGTGCCACGGCACGGAGGGGCGCGGTGACGGGCCGTCGGCGAAGGACCTCTCCATCAAGCCCGCCGATCTCGCGCGCCGGCCCTTCAAGGGCGGCCCCGACGTGCGCGACGTCTTGCGCACGCTCCTGACGGGCCTCGACGGCACGCCGATGCCGTCGTATCACCAGGTGCTCGAGGACGACGAGCTCTGGGACCTCGCGCGCTACGTGGACTCGCTCGGGACCGCGCCCGTGGTGACGGACGACGAGCGCGCCGCCCGGCACGTGGTGCGCATGCACCGGCGCCCGCGGCGGTAGATCAGCCCGCCGGCGAGGGCTCCGCGTCCAGGAGCGCGGCGAGGTGTGCGGCGAGCCAGCCACCCGCGAGCCCCGCCACGAGCGTCAGCCCCAGCGCCACGAGGGTCTCGCCCGCGCCGGGCACGAGCGCCCGGTACGCCGGAAGGGCGCCGAGCCGCACCGCCATCAGGGCGAAGAGCGCCGCCGCGTAGGCGACGCTCGCGGCGACGGGGCGACGCCGCGGGTCCAGCGCCACCATGGCGGCGAGCGGGATCAGGCCGAGGAGCTGCACGACGTTCGTCGTCGCGCCCGGCGTGGTGCCGTTCCGGCGCGCGACGATGTTGGCGACGGCGATCGGCGACGTCGGGTCCTTCGCGATCTCCTCGTGGATGACCGACACGGGCTGGAGGATGTCGAAGCCCAGGCGCGCGACCTGCTGGCCCACCAGTCCCAGCGCGACGCCGCCGGCCAGCACGAGCGCGGGCGCCCACCGGCTGCCCGACAGGCGCGCGGTCACGACGTACGCGACCGGCAGAATGAGGGCGGCGAGCATCGAATACAGGTGGAAGAACACGCCGCCCTGGAGGTAGGCGAGCCTGAAGCTCGGTTGCACCGCCAGATGCAGGCCGGTGAAGAGCAGCGCGCCCGATACCAGGATCGCGACGTGGGCGGCCCGGCTCATCGCAGGATAGACCTCACGCGCGATCACGAAGCAGCCGAGCGTGTTCACGACGGCGCCGAGCAGGCCCAGGAGATGCGGCGGACTCCAGAGCGTGACGTCGATGCCGAAGAGGCGGTGCCAGAGGTCGTCGATCGGCGCCGCGAGGACCGTCAGGCCGATGCCCCACGCCGCCAGGTGGAAGCCGCGCGTGCCGACGAGGCCCAGCGCAGAGACGACGTCACCCGCCGCGGGTGACGGCCGGAGCGTCGTCCAGGCAAGCATGCCGAAGCTGAGGAGCACGAGCGCCGCGACGCCCGAGTACGTCATGACGTGCGGAGCGATCCAGAAGGAATCGCGCCCGATGATGGTGTGCCATTGAATGTCCCACTGGACGCCCCAGCTCGAGATCACCTTGGCGGCCAGCAGGCCCCAGAGCGCGGCCCGCCGCGTCGCGAGCGAGGCGGCGCCCGTGTCGGCAAACGCCGACGCGCCGGGGATCGTCGCGGTCCTCGCGTCGCTGGGCATGGCCCACTCTACCCGTTTTCGCCGCGCGCCGGCAACACGGCCGGCGCCGCGGGCCTGGCGTAGGTCACGCTCGAGTGGGTCAGAAGCCTGCCGTCCTCACCGACGCACTCGGCGACACCGTAGACGAGCCGCCGCCCCAGCTTGAGCACACGCGCCTCGCAACGGAAGGGCGCCGCCTGGAGGGCGCCGAGGAAAGCCGTGCTCATCTGCGAGGTCACCGACATGTCGGCCCGACCGAGCCGAGTCATGATCGCGAGCCACATGGCGACGTCGGCCGCGGCCATGAACACCTGCCCGCTCACGATGCCGCCCGGCCGCTCGAACGCCTTCCGGAACGGCACGTCGAGGACGCAGCGCCCATCGCCGAGCGCGCCGAGCGTGAACCCGTACGCTCGCGTGAACGCCACGGCCCCGAGCAGGTCCCGCAGCTCGGCCTCGCTGACCGCGATCGCCATCGGCCTCACCCCCGCGCCGCGGCCAGGACCTTCCGGGCCTGGTTCAGATGATCGAGTGCGTGGAGCCGCCACACGATCGCGTACGCCTTCCAGTCGAGCTCCTCCACCCACTCGAGCGGAGTCATCCTGCCGTCCGGCGCCTTGACGTTGACGACCATGACGAGCGGCGCGCGGGCGTCGGTGGCGAAGTCGTCGCGCGCCGAGGCGAGCGTCTCGAGGATGCCGCCGTGCACCCGCCGCAGCTCCTCGCGGAGCCACGGCCACGGACGCAGGAGCGCGGCCTTGGACTGGAGGCTCGCCGGGATGGGCTCGCCCGGCGGCCGGCGGCCCGCGAGCAGGCACCAGAGCTCGTCCAGCCCCGGACGGTGCGTCTCGATCAGGTGGTCCACGATCTCGTGGACCGCCCACTCGCCGGCGATCGAGACCTGCGCGGCCTCGCCGGGCGCGAGCGGTGCGACGAGGGCGTCGAGCGCCGCGAACGCGTCGGCGACGCGGGATCGGATCTCGGCGAGGGGCGCCTCCGTGCCCCGCGTCCGGAAGTACTCGCGCGCCTTGGCGCGCGCCTCGGTGGCCGCCGCCTGATTCATCGCGCCTCCTTGGCGAGGTAGCGCAGCACCGCGTCCTCGCAGAACCGCGTGGCCTCGGCCACGCCGAATGCGCCGGGGTCGAACGTGAGCTGCAGCGACACGCCGTCGACCAGGCCGAGCACGACCGCCGCCGCCTGGAGGGCGTCCACCCGGCGGAAGCGCCCGTCGCGGATCCCGCGCGCCACGACGGCTCCGATCAGCCGCCGCGTCCGGTCGTAGAGCGCCGCGTTGATCGCCCGGAGGCGCCTGTCGTGCATCATCTCGCCCCAGAACTCGACGAACACGATCCAGAACTCGCGCTCCGCCGCGGCCAGCGCCAGGCAGGCCCCGATGAGCGCGCGCAGACGCCGCCGCGGGTCCCGGCCGCCGCGCGCCTGGGCGGCGGCCACCCGTCGGTCGAGGTCGGCCGTGACGGCGTCGAGCGCCGCGACGAGGATGGCCCGCTTGTCCGTGAAGTAGTAGTGGAGGATCCCCTGGCTCACCCGCGCCTCGCGGGCCACCTTTTTCATGGTGAGCCCGGAATACCCGTCGCGCGCGAGGCAGCGGATCGTCGCGCGGACGATCTGCTCGCGCCGGACGGGGGCCACGCCGATCTTGGGGCTCATGTGTTGTTTTTATTGATCGGTCGACCAATTATCTACCGCCCGGCGGCGCCCGGTCAAGCGTCGACGCGGGAGGGCGTTCAGCCGCGCGTGCGGCGGCGCTCGGCGGCGCGCTCGGCCTCGAGGCGCTCGAGCTCGACCGCCGAGTGGTCGGCGAAGGTCATCGCCGCGGCGAGGGCTCGGTGGCCCGCCTGCTCGGCGATGAGACGGTGCATCCGCTGGCAGATGCGCCGGTACGCGGGGTGACCCTGTGGCGCCGTGCGCAGCTCGATCACGTGCATGGCCTCGCGGGCGTTCATCTCCATGTAGAACCGGACGCGGTACGCCATGGACACCGCGTAGGAGGCCGCCTCGGCGAGCCCGGCGGCGGCGATCGCGTCGTGCAGCTCGGCCGATTCGCCGAGCACGCGGCGCCAGTCCGCCTCGGCCCCCGCCTCGGCGATCGCCTCGGGCATGACCGAGCCGTGACGCGGCGAGAGCCGCTGCCACTCGAGCGTGAGCAGCCGGTGACGCTGCAGGTCGCGGAACGCGCCGTAGTCGCCCAGCACGTCGAAGCGGTACGCTGTGCGCTCGAAGGCCCGCCCGGGCTTGTGGCGCCGGTTCCCCCGGATCCCGACGTAGGCGGCGAGCACGGCCGAGCGCTCCTCCCGGCTCATCTTGCGCGCGCGCGCGAGGAGCTCGTCGTCGGGCAGGTCCGAGACCGCGTAGAGCGCCGCCGCGACCACCTTCGCCTCCCCGTCGGGGTCGAAATCGGTCAGCGTGACCTCCTCGCGCGGCTCGACCGCGGTGTCCCCCAGCAGCCGTGCCGCCGCCGCGCCCGTCGCCTGGCGCGTGGCGGCGAGGTAGGCGGACCACGCGGCGCCCCGGTCGGGGAGATCCACGCGCCTGAGGAACGCCGGGATCACCTTGCGCAGCTCGACGAGCATGAGGTCCGCGTAGGCGCGCGCCTCGGCGAGCGGGTGCGCGCGCATCCGAAGCAGGAGTTGCTCGTACGCCTGGCCGGTCGCGTAGATGCCGACGTTCGACGTCGTCGCCGCCGGCAGCATGCCGCGCAGCGTGTCGAGGGCCTTCGCGCGGATCGTCATGCGATGCACACTCTCCGCCTCGGCGGGATCGCGCGGGTGCTTCGCCTCGAGGAACGCGCGCATCCGCGGAAGCCACGCGCGGTAGGTGTCGAAGCCGCGGTCGAGCGTGGCGGCGTATCGCTCGCGCAGTGCGCCCGCGAGCTCGGCGGGAACGTGATAGCGATAGCGCCCACCCGGCGTGTCGTCATAGGGGATGTAGCGCGTGGACTGCTCGAGGTAGGCCATGAGCCGACCCCACTCGAGCACCTTCGTGAGGATGTTCGACGCGCCCTCGCAGGCCAGGTGGACGCCGCCGAGCTGGGCGACGGAGTCGTCGCCGTACTCGACGAAGACGCGTTCGTAGAGCTGCTCGGCGCGCGCGCGCGTCGACTCGCCGAGCGCCCGCGAGGGGTCCCCCGTCGCGGCGTCCTCCAGGCTGCCCTTGGGGAGGAACTCGTCGAGGAAGAGCCGGCGGAGCGATTTCGGCGAGCGCGAGTAGCGCGCGAAGAGCGCCCCCTTGGCGACCTCCGGGAGGTTGACGAGCGCAAAGACGGGGCCGTCGAGGTTCGTGAAGTACGGGGCGAGCGCGGCGCGCTCCAGCGTCGTGAACTCGTCGGCCATCTCCCGCGATCTTAGCATCCCCGCCGCCGGGGCGAACGGGCTAGGCGAGGAACACCCGCTGCACGAACCACACGAGGCCCACGAGGGCGACCGCGGGAGACAGCGCCCGGGACACGCGCGGCGCCCATGCGCGCCGCCGCAGCCCGAGGCCGAGCGGGAGCGTCGCCGCGATCACCGCGGCCTGCCCGGCTTCCACACCGAGGTTGAACCCGACGAGCGCCAGCGCGAGGTTCCAGGGCGGCAGCGCCAGCGGCGTGAGCGCCGAGGCGAATCCGAATCCGTGGACGAGGCCGAACGCGAGGCTCACGAGCCATCGGCGTGTGAGCCCGCGCGCGAACCACAGGTTCTCGACCGCCACCCAGACGATCGACGCGGCGATCGCCGGCTCCACGACCGCGTCGGGCACGGCGACGGCGCCGGCTTCTGGTAGAAGTACGTGACGTCGACGTCGGCGCGCAGGCCCTCGACGACCCGGCGCGCGTCGGCCGAGGGCGTGAAGGCCTTCTCGCTCGTGACGTCGACGTGGACGTCGTGACGGAACAGCGCGACGTTGGCGCCGAGCGTGAGCGCGGCCGCCGCGAGGGTCATGACTACGCGCTCGGCGACGTGAACGTGGCGTGGAGCTCCTTCTTCAGCAGGACGGCGAGCGCGCTCACGTCAGCGACAGGAAGAGGGCCTCGAGGTCGGGCGTGTCGGCGACCGACCGGACCGCGAGCAGCTCCCCGCGCAGCAGGATGGCCACCCGATGCGCCACCTTCTCGATCTCGCCCAGGATGTGCGAGCTGATGAGCACGGTGTGCTCGCCCGTCAGCTCCTGGATGAGCCGTCGCGTCTCGATGATCTGGCGCGGGTCGAGGCCGTTCGTCGGCTCGTCGAAGACCACCACGTCGGGCTCGTGCACGAGCGCCTGCGCGATCGCGACGCGCTGCCGGTAGCCGCGCGAGAGCGTCCGGATCGGCGCCCGCAGCACGTCCGCGATGTGCAGGCGCGCGGCCGCCCGGGCGATCGCCTCCGCCACGCTGCCCCGTGGCACGCCGCGGAGCCGCGCCATGAAGGCCAGGAACTCACGCACGCGCATGTGGGCGTACAGCGGCACGGACTCCGGGACGTAACCGATGCGGCGGCACGCCGCCATGGCGTCGCGGACCGTGTCGTGGCCGGCGACGGTCAGGCGGCCGGCCGTGGGCGTGAGAAACCCCGTCAGCATGCGCAGGAGCGTCGTCTTGCCGGAGCCGTTGGGGCCGAGCAGGCCGAGGACCTCGCCGGGCCGCACCTCGAGGCGGACGCCGCGGACGGCCGTGACGCGACCGTAACGCTTCGTGACGTTGTCGGCGAGGCTCCTAGCCCTTCCGCATGTACGCCGGCATCTCCCCGGTCAGGAAGTCCTCACGCGGCGGCGCGAAGATGTCCACGACCTCGGTGTCCTCGGGGAACCATGCCTCGTGCTCGACGCCCCCCGGGATGACGCCGATGTCGCCCGGGCCGCACGACTTCTTCTCCTGGCCGAGCCGGAAGTCCATGCGGCCCTTGGTCACCCAGAAGAGCTGCTCGTGCGGGTGCTTGTGCGCCGCCGCGTGCGCGCCGGCCTTCATGGACCACCAGACGATCATCCCCTTGTCGCCCGCGAGGATGCGGCGGGAGATCTTGTCCGTGACCTTCTCCTCGGGCAGATGCTCGAGGGCCTCGAACCCTTTCGTGCTGGGCATCGCGGAGCCTCCTTCGGCGTGGTGGCCCAACCTAATCGGGCGCGCGGGCGGGTGTCAAGTGACGCGCCCGCGGACACCATGCTAGGCTCGGGCGTCGCGCGCGAGGAGGCATCATGCCACGACTGCAGATCGGCTTCATTCCCATCGAGGGCGGCCACTACTACACGGAGTCGCTCGAAGAAGTCACGCGGGCCGAGGCGCTGGGCTTCGACTCCGTCTGGATGGAGGAGCATCACTCGGTCACGAACCACTACTGGCCCTCGCCGCTCACCGTCCTCGCGGGCTTCGCGACGCGCACCTCGCGCGTCCGGCTCGGCACCGACATCGCCGTCGCCGCGTTCCACCACCCGGTGAGGCTCGCGGAGGACGTGGCGATGCTCGACGTGATGTCGGGCGGACGCGTGACCCTCGGCATCGCCATCGGCTACAAGCCCGACGAGTTCGCCCTCTACGGCGTCGATCTCGAGAAGCGCGGCGCGCGGTTCGAGGAGCAGCTCGCGATCATGCGCGGCCTCTGGTCGGGCGCGCGCGTGAGCTTCAAGGGCACGTACTACACGGTCGAGGGGCGGCTCGAGCCCGGGCCCGTGCAGAAGCCGCACCCGCCGCTCTGGATCGGCGGCTGGGGCGACATCACGCTGCGGCGCGCCGCGACGCTCGCCGACAACTGGATTCCGGGGCCCACCGCGGACCTCGAGCGCCTCCTCCGGGCCAAGAGCCAGTTCCTCGAGAACCGCAGGGCCGCCGGGCGAGCGGAGCCGATCGTCGAGTGGCCGCTGACGCGCGACCTGATCATCGCCGACACGGACAGGAAGGCCCGCGAGCTCGCCGAGGAGCACATCATGATGGCCTATCGCCGCGAGTACGCCGGCGGCTGGCGCCACCCGTTCATCGACGCCTCGATCGCGACCGATCTGGACCGGCTCATGGAGGACCGCTTCATCATCGGCGGGCCGGATCAGTGCATCACGAAGATCCGGCGCTTCGTGGAGGAGTACGGAATGACGCACCTCATCTGCCGGACGTTCTTCCCCGGCATGCCGCACGCTCACATCATGCGAGAGCTGGAGCTCGTGGCGAAAGAGGTGATGCCGGCGTTCCGTTGAGGCGCCTGATCTTTGCCGTTGCGCTTCGTAAGTATGTGATAAACTAGGTGCTTGCGGGTACTTCTCCGAGAGATGGGAGTGTGAGAGCGATTCCGCAGAGCGCCTGGCGGTTCGATCGGTCGTACCAGTGGAACTACGGACACGCGCCGTCCCTTCCCCGAGTGCGGCGAATGCCGTCGGGACCAGGGGGCAAGCTCTTCGACTACCGCCTGAACTCGAGTCTCGGCATCTCCGCGGGTCCCTTGCTCAACTCCAAGTGGGTCGAGGCCTACGCCCGCCTCGGCTACGACATCCTGACCTACGCCACGGTGCGCTCGGCGTACCGGGCGGCCTGGAGCCTGCCGAACATCCGCCACGTCGAGAACCAGGACGAGGCGGCCATCGTGACGCGCCGGGGGACGGCAAATGGCGCGCCGACGGTGGCCGTGTCCCTCGGCGAGCCCTCGATGGAGCCGGACGTGTGGCGCAAGGACGTCCGCCGCGCGAAGGAGCGGACGGGCCGGGGCCAGATCCTGATCGTGAGCGTCCTGGGGACGCCCGAGCCCGGCGGCGACGCGGACGCGCTGGTCGCCGACTACGCGCGCTGCGCGGCGTGGGCGGCGGAGAGCGGCGCCGACGCCGTCGAGGTTCACCTCGCGGTGCCCGATCCGTTCGCCGAGCAGCCCAGGCTGATCTACGAGAACATCGTTCTCGCGGCTCAGATCCTCTACCGCGTGCGCGCGAGCGTCGCCGTGCCGGTGCTCGCCAAGCTCGGCGTCTTCAAGACCCCGCGCGTCCTCCACGACACGGCCACGAAGCTCGCCGCGTGGGCTCACGGCTTCGTGCTGGTCCACGGCGTCCACCGCCGCGTCCTCGACGAGCGGGGCAACCCGGCGTTCGAGGGCACGGCACGCGAGCGCGGCGACGTCGTCGGCCACGACGTGTTCCCCATCGCGTCGCGCCAGGTGCTCGAGATGCTCGCGTGGCGCCACGCGGGCGCGTGGGACCGCGCCGTGCTGGCCGTCGGCGGCGTCTCGACGGTGGAGCGCGCCCACTATCTCCTGCGCGAGGGGGCCGACGCCGCGCTCGTCGCCACGGCCGCGCTCTTCGATCCGCTGTTCGCCGCCCGCTTTCGCCAGACGCGCGCGACCGCCGTCGCCTGACGGGTCGCCGCGGCCCGGCCGGGGTGCTACGCTACGGCGCGTGCGCTGGCTCATCGTCCTCCCGTTCGAGCGCCCCGGGCTCATGGGCATGGACTTCGCCGAGGAGCTGCGGGCGCTCGGCCACGAGGTCCGCACCTTCGAGTACCGGAAGGACAATCCGCTCTACAAGAACCGGGGCACGAAGGCCGCGTACCAGATCTGGCTCCTGCGCCGCCTGGAGCGGCTGTGCCTCGCCTGGCGCCCGGCGCTCGTGCTCGTAATCAAAGGGGGACCGATCACGCCCGGGCTCATCCGCCGGGTGAAGCGCCGGCTCGACACGCGGTTCCTGAACTTCTTCCCCGACAACCCGCTCTGGATGATGCCGTTCGAGCACATCGAGGCGTACGACCTCTTCTTCACGAAGGAGCGCTACGCGCTGCGGAGCCTCCAGCAGGTCGGGCTCCGGAACCTGCACTACCTGCCCATGTACTGCGTGCCCGCGGCGCACCACCCGGTCGAGCCGACACCCGACCTGGCGCGACGCTGGGGCTCGCCCGTCTCGTTCGTCGGCAACCGCTACCCGTACCGCGAGCGCTTCGTGCGCGAGCTCCTCGAGTACCCCCTGCGGCTCTGGGGCGACGGCTGGTCGGGCTCGCCGGACGCGAAGGTGCGCGCGATCGCGGGGCCGCAGGTGTGGGGCGACGAGAAGCTCTGCGTCTACGCCGCCTCGACGCTCTCGCTCAACCACCACCATCCGATGAACGACATCGACGGCGTGAACACGCGGACCTTCGAGCTGGCCGCCGCCGGCGCCTGCCAGCTCGTGGACGACAAGGACGCCCTGCGCGGCCTCTTCAAGCCGGGTGAGGAGGTCCTCGCCTATCGCGATCTCGGCGAGCTCCGGCGCCAGCTCGACTTCTACCTCGCGCGCCCCGACGAGGCGCGCGCGATCGGCGCCAACGCGCGCCGGCGGGCGCTGGCCGAGCACACGCTCCGCCACCGGATCGAGGAGATGCTCAGCGCGGTCGACGACCGCTTTGGGAGGCGGACGTGACGGACTCACTCGCGCAGAGCCTCGTCTGCATCGACTGCGGCGCCGCGCAGAAACTCGGCTACGTGCTCGAGTGCGACCGCTGCCAGGGCCTCCTCGAGCTTCGCTACGACATTCCCCGCCTCTCCCGCGCGGGCGCCGCGCTCTTCTCGGGCACCGGCCTCTGGCGCTACGCGCCCGTCCTGCCGGTCGCCGATCCCGCGCATCGCGTGACGCTCGGCGAGGGCGCGACGCCCCTCCTGGACTGCCCGCGCCTCGCGAAGGAGCTGGGCGTCCGCCGGCTCCTCGCGAAGTTTGACGGGCCGAACCCGACGGGGACGGTGAAGGACCGCTCGTCGGCGACCGCCGTCGGCGCGGCGCTGCAGTTCGGCTACGCAGCGACGTCCGTCGTGAGCTCCGGCAACGCGGGCTCGTCAATCGCCGCCTACTCGGCGCGCGCGGGGCTGCGCTCGCTCATCTTCGCCTACGAGCGCGCGTCGGCCCCGAAGCTCCTGCACATGGCGGCGACGACCTCGGACCTGATCATCTACAAGGGCGTCTACGACGACCTGATCTCGCTCTGGGACCGGCTCGTCGGGGAGAAGCTCTTCTTCGACTGCGGCGCCTCGCGCAACGCCTACAAGCAGGAGGGCAAGAAGACGCTCGCCTACGAGATCGCCGAGCAGACCGGGTTCGCCCCGCCCGACGTCGTCGTCGCGCCCGTCGCGGTCGGCGAGACGTTCATCGCGATCGCGCGCGGCTTCCGGGAGATGCGCGAGGCGGGCTGGCTCGCGAAGGCGCCGCGCATGGTCGCGGCGCAGGCGGCGCGGGCGAACGCGGTCGTGCGCGCGTTCCGCGACGGCGGCGCGATCGCGCCGCTCAAGATCGGCTACACCGTGGCCGAGGGGCTCGCCGCGGGCGATCCCGGGAAGAAGGGGGCCTGGGTGCTGCGGCTCCTCCGCGAGCAGCAGGGCCTCGCCGGCGACGCGGAGGACGAGGAGATCCTCGCGGCGCAGCGCCGGCTCGCGCGCGCGGAGGGCATCTGGGCGGGGCCCACGGGCGTGGCCACGCTGGCCGTGCTGGTCCGCCTGCTCGCCGAGAAGCGGCTCGACCCCGCGCAGACGATCTGCGTCGTCCTGAGCGAGACGGGGCTCAAGACCGAGGCCGAGCCCCCGAGCCGGAGCGGCACGGCCTTCGACGCCGACTCGCTCCGGCGTCTCGTCCACGAGCGCCTCGCAGCGCGGTAGCGCCGCCGCCCGGATGCCGTTGCCGCGCCCCTTCTACCTGCGCCCCGCGCGGGCGGTCGCGCGCGACCTGCTCGGCTGCGTGCTCGTGTCGCGCCGCGCCGGCGCGGTCACCGCGGGCCGGATCGTGGAGACGGAGGCGTATCTCGGCCCCGAGGACGGGGCGTCGCACGCCGCGATGCGGCCGGGGAGCCACGCGCTCCTCTACGGCCCCGGCGGCCACGCGTACGTCTACCTCAACTACGGGATGCACCACCTGCTCAACGCGGTCGCGGGCCCGGCGGGTCGCCCCGGGTGCGTGCTGATCCGCGCCCTCGCGCCGGTCGCCGGACTCGCCCTGATGGCGCGCCGGCGCGGTGTGCCGCGGAATTGCCCGCGGCTGGCGAGCGGGCCCGGCAACCTCGGGCGCGCGCTCGGCATCACGCTCGGGGACAGCGGGGCGGACCTCACGGCGGGCCGCCTGACGATCGAGCCGCCCGATCAGCCACGCGACTTCCGCATCGCGTCGGGCCCGCGCATCGGCATCACGCGCGCGGTACGCCTGCGCCTGCGCTTCTGGATCGCGGGCGATCCCTGCGTCTCACGCGGCGCCGCCGCGGGAGGCGCCTGACGCCGCGTCAGGGCTCCCGGCGGAGCGCCTCGGGGTCGAAGAGCGAGTCGGCCAGGTTGGTGTTGGCCCGGATGGAGCGCACGGTGATCAGCAGGAGGAGCTTGCCGTTCACGAAGGCCTCCTGCCGGTACGGGAAGTAGAAGCCGCCGACGAGCGGGCGGTGCTCCGAGAACGCGAGATCCAGGAACACCGGCCCGCTCGACAGCCGCTCGCGCGTGACGAAGCGGACGACGCCGTACTCGCCGTCCACCCACACGGAGGGCACGTCGCGATCGCCGGGCCTGGCGCCGATGACGGTGAGCGTGCGTCCCGCCACGCGCACGACGTGGCTGACGTCGTCACGCACGCCCTGGGCCTTCCACTCGGCCAGGAGGTCGGCGGCGCTACGCCGCAGGGGCACGAGGAGGCGCGTGCGATCGCTCCCCCGCTCGCCGCCGGGCGCGTCGTAGACCTTGCCGTCGGCCCGGCGCTCCCAGACCCGGTCGCCGACGCTGAGCCGGACCTCGCGCTGTCCCTCGACGGTCTGCTCGAGCCGCTGCCGCAGCGGAAGCTTGAACAGGACGCGCTGCTCGCCCGTCGAATAGGGATGCTGCCCGTCCGGGTTGTAGAGCGTGAGGGTCTGGACGATGACCAGATCGGTCACGTTCACGCCCGCGAGCCGGGTCACGAATGCCTCGACCGCGGGCCGGGCGTCCTGCGCCGTGCTCGCGCCCGCGCCGAGCGACACCAGAACGAGAAGGAGGACGACGGCGCGGGCCACGTCTCTGGTTATAATGGCTCGGTATCATGAACGCAAACCAAAGGAGCGCTCGTGCCTAGCGACACCCTGAACACCGGCATCCTCGCGCTCGTCTGGAACTCCGGGCCCATCGCGAAGGTCGTCCTGGCCGTCCTGCTGGTCTTCTCGATCGTGAGCTGGGCCCTCATCGTGGACAAGGCGTGGCAGCTGCGGCGCGTGCGGCGCCAGACGGTCGAATTCCTCCGGGCCTTCCGCGAGGGCCGCCGGCCGTCGATCATCCAGAGCGCTGCGCGCCGGCTGCGCGACAGCCCGCTCGCGCAGCTCTACACGGCCGCCTACCAGGAGGGGGCCGGGATGGTGGAGGCCCCCGACCGCGCGCTCGACGATCTCGACGACGGGTTGCCGCCCGAGCGGCTGGAGGCGGTCCACCGCGCCCTGCGGCGGGCCTCGTCGCACGAGATCGCGCAGCTCGAGCGCTACCTGCCCTTCCTCGCGACGACCGCGACCGCGACGCCCTTCATCGGCCTCTTCGGCACGGTCTGGGGCGTCATCGCGGCCTTCCACGGCATCGGCCAGCAGGGCTCCGCGAGCCTCGCGGTCGTCGCGCCGGGCATCTCCGAGGCGCTCATCGCGACGGCCGCCGGCCTGGGCGCCGCGATCCCGGCCGTCATCGGCTACAACTACTTCATCAACCGCGTGAAGCACTGGGCGACCGAGATGGACGGGTTCTCGCTCGATCTCCTGAACCTCCTGAGCCGGCCCGCGCCGAAAGTGAGCCGCTGAGCGCGATGGCGTTCAACATCGAGCCCTCCGACGGCTCGCGGCGCGTCGGGTCGACGCTGGCCGAGATCAACATCATCCCGCTCGTGGACGTCGTGCTCGTCCTCCTGCTCATCTTCATGCTGACCGCGCCGATGATGTACCGCGGCATCGACGTCAACCTGCCGAAGGCCGCGGCGAAGCCCACCGCGGTCGAGGAGCGCCTGGTCCTCACCCTCACGAAGGACCAGTCGCTGTTCCTGAACGACAAGCGCGTCGCGGCCGGCGGCCTCGAGCAGGCGCTCCGCGGCGCCTTCGCCAACCGGACGGACAAGACGCTCTACCTCAAGGCGGACGCGGGACTCGCCTACGGTGCGGTGATCGAGACGATGGACCGCGTGCGACGGGCGGGCATCGAGCGGCTCGGGATGGTCACCGAGCCCGCGCGGGAGCGCTGACGGCCCCCACGGCGGCCCCGGCCGTGAGACCGCGAGGGCGCCTCCACGTCGGTCCCGCGCTCCGGCGGCCCCGGCTGCCCCTCCGCTTCGCGCTCGTCTCCGTGGTCTTCCACGCGGCGTTCGTCGCGGCGGTGCTCTGGGGCAACTCCGTGTGGGGCGACAGCCGATCGAAGACCGTGTACGTGAACCTCGTGCCCGCCGTCGCCGCCGTCGGCCGCGCGCAGGGCGTCGCCGCGCTCCCGCCCCGGCCCGAGGACACGCCGCCGCGCGCGGCGCGCACGAGTCCGACCGACCTGCCCACACGCGAGCCGGCACGCGACCTGCCGGCGCGGGACCGTCCGCGCGAGAGCCTCGGGCTGCCCGATCCGGGCCTGCCCTCGCGCGCGCCCGGCCTTCCGCGTCCGGACGACCGCGATCTCCCGCGCGCGGCGAGCACCAGCGTCCCGCGGCCGACACCGGCGCCCGCGCCGGCGTCCACCCCGCGCGAGAGCAGCGCGCCGACCCCGCCGCTCGGCGCGCCGGGCGGCTCCGCGCAGGGCGCCGGCGCGCTCACCCTGAACGTCTCGGACTTTCCCCACGCGTGGTACATCGCGGCGATCCACCGGAAGATCAAGGAGCGGTGGGACAGCGTGGCGCTCGCCGGCCAGCAACCCGCCGTCGTCTTCGAGATCGCCCGCGGCGGCGAGCTCCGCGGCGTCCGCGTGGACAAGAGCTCCGGCAACCCGTACTACGATCAGGCCGCTGTCCGCGCCGTCACCGAGGCGAATCCCTTCCCGCCGCTCCCCGCCGACTTCAAGAAGCCGGTGCTGACCGTCGGGTTGCAGTTCGCGTTCGATCCGCAGCGATGAGGTAGCTCCGTGAGACGACACAGCGTCGCGGTCCTGATCGCCGTCCTCACGCTCGCGGCCGTCGCGGCGCCGTGGTCGCGCACGCCCGCGCCGCGGGCGCAGGCCGTGGACGTCTACATCAACATCACCGGCGGCGGCGGCAAGAAGCTCAACATCGCGATCCCGGAGTTCACCGTGGTCGCGGGCGCGGATCCGACCGGTCTGGGCAAGCAGCTCGCGGCGGTCGCCGGCAGCGACCTCACGTTCTCGGGTCTCTTCAGCGTCGTGGCGGGCACGGGCTCGATTCCCGCCAACAACCCCGACGCGCTCCGGCGGTCGTGGACGGAGTTCGCGGCGGCCGGCGCGCACGCCGGGGTCCACGGCCTCCTGGCGCTCCGCGGCGAGCGGCTCGAGGGCGAGATGCGCCTCTACGACCTCACGACGCCGGAGCACCGTCTCATCGCGACGAAGAAGTTCGAGGCGCAGGCGACCCAGCCCCGGCGCCTCGCGCACAAGATCGCCGACGACGTCGTCCTCCAGTTCACCGGCGAGGCGGGCGTGGCGGACACGAAGATCGCGTACGTGCGCGGGCCGGCGGGCGCGAAGGAGATCTGGATGGCGGACTACGACGGCGCGGGCGCCGCCGCCGTCACGCGCAACGGCTCGATCAATCTCATGCCGGTCTGGAGCCCCGACGCCCGCTCGCTCGCGATCACCTCGTTCATGCAGGGCTACCCGGACCTCTACCGCATCTTCCCCTTCGAGCGCCGGCCGGCGCAGACGCTCGCGGCGTTCGCCGGCATCAACTCGTCGCCCGCGTGGAGCCCCGACGGGCGCTCGCTGGCGCTCACGCTCTCGAAGGACGGCAACCCCGAGATCTACGTCCTCACCGTCGCGAGCGGCACGCTGCGCCGTCTCACGCGTCACGCCGGCATCGACACCGAGCCCGTCTGGTCGCCGACCGGCCAGCAGATCGCGTTCGTGTCGGACCGCAACGGCGCGCCGCACGTCTTCGTCATGGACCTGGACGGCTCGAACGTCCGTCCGCTCACGTCGGGCGGCTTCCACACGCAGCCGCGGTGGTCGCCCAGGGGCGACGCGATCGTCTACACGCAGCGCCAGGGCACCCACGATCTCTGGGCGATCAATCCCGACGGCTCGAATCCGCGCCGCATCACCGCGGGGCCGGGCGACAACCAGGGCGCGGCGTGGGCGCCGAACGGCCGCCATCTCGCGTTCCAGTCGAACCGGCTCGGGCGATGGCAGGTCTTCGCAATGGCGCTCGACGGCGCGCCGCCGCTCCAGGTCACCCAAGGGGCCGGCGAGTCCACAAGTCCCTCTTGGTCGCCGCGCATGCCGTGATAGGATGGTTTTCGATCTTGAGAATCAGCACCCAGAAAGTTCACAAGGAGGTGTCATGGTCACGCGTGGGCTGAATTTGACGGTGCTGTCGTTGCTGCTGTTGGGCGTGGTCGCCGCCGGCTGCGCGAAGCGCCCCGCGACCACGTCGGTGTCGGCGCCGGCGCCGACCGCGCCTCCCGCCGCGGCCGCTCCTGCCGCCGCCGCTCCCATGGCCGCCGCTCCCGCGGCCGCCGCTCCCGCCGCGGCCGCACCCGCCGCGCCGGCCGCATCCACCGCGCGTCCGTCGCCGGCCGAGTTCATGGCGATCCCGCAACTCGCGGACGTCGGCTTCGACTTCGACAAGTACGATATCCGGCCCGGCGACGCGAAGACGCTCGACGCGAATGCCGCCTGGCTGAAGACCAACGCGAATCACCTGCTGCTCATCGAGGGCCACTGCGACGAGCGCGGCACGAACGAGTACAACCTCGCGCTCGGCGAGCGTCGTGCCAAGTCGACGATGAACTACCTCGTGTCGCAGGGCGTGCAGGCGAGCCGCATCACGATCATCAGCTACGGCGAGGAGCGGCCGCAGTGCTCCGAGCACAACGAAGCGTGCTGGAGCAAGAATCGCCGCGCGCACTTCCTCGTCAAGCCCCGCTGAGCCACGCTGAGCCGTTCGCGAGGAGGAGAACCAAGGTTCTCCTCCTCGTCGTCGTTCTGGCCGCGGGCGGCTGCGCGAGCGCCGCCGAGGTGACGGGCGTCGCGACCCAACAGGATCTGTTCGAGGTCCGCACGGACCTGGCCCGGACCCAGCAGACCGCCCAGCGCGCGAAGACCGACGTCGACGGCCTCGCCGCACAGCTCGAGCGGCGCGCGCGCGAGCAGAGCGCGCAGGCCGAGCGCCAGGACAAGGCCCTGGCCGAACGGCTGGACGGCCTCGCCGCAACCCTCTCCGCCCTCGCCGCGCGCGTCGACGAGCTCTCGACGCGCCTCGAGACGCTCGGCCGCCAGACGCGCGCCGCCACCCCGGGGCCCGCCGCCACGCCCGGCCCCGCGGCGCCCGCGGTGACGGCGACACCCACGCGCCCCGCCCCCGCCACCCCGCCCCCGACGTCGCCCGCGCCCGCCGGACCCAGCCGGCCCACGACGGGCGCGCTCCAGCCCCAGGACACCTACCAGGCCGCGTACATCGATTTCAGCAAGGGCAGCTACTCCCTGGCGATCGCCGGCTTCCGCGAGTTCCTGCGGCGGTATCCCGAGCACGAGCTGGCCGGCAACGCGCAGTACTGGATCGGTGAAGCGTACCTGAGCCTCGCGCGCGGCTACGTGTCGGGCAGTCAGGCGGACAAGGCGACGGAGTCGCTGAACCAGGCCGTGCTCGAGTTCAGGAAGGTGCTGGCGAACCATCCGCGCGGCGAGAAGGTGTCGACGGCGATCTACAAGGAAGCGCTCGCGCTGATCGAGCTCAAGCAGCCGCAGGTCGCGCAGCAACGCCTGCAGTACCTCGTGGACAATTTTCCGCAGGCCGAGGAAGTACCGCTCGCGCGCGAGCGGCTCGCCGCGCTCAAGCAGTAGGGGGACGTCCGGCTAGTCGTCGAGCCCGAAGACCCACACGACCGTCATGTCCTTCTCGGGCGCGTGGTAGATCATGACGCTGCCACCGGGATGATCGGTGTCGGCGGAGCTGACGACGACCGCGTTCTCGAGGGACGTGGGGACGAGCGCCTGCCACTCCCAGATCGTCACGGAGGCGAGCGCCGCGGCGGCCAGCGCGCCGCCGAGGGCCCAGCGCGGCTGCCGCCAGACGGGCCGGCGCCTGGGCGCGGGCACGAGTCGCGCGGCGTCGATCCCCCGGACGACGCCGGGCCAGAACCCCGTCCAGTCGGGCTCGGCGGGCACGACGGCCCGGCCCAGCGAGCGCTGGAGGAGCGCCTTCATGCGTCGCAGTCCCTCGGCCTGGCGCTGGCAGGCCGCGCATCCTGCCAGGTGGCGCTCCGCGGCCGACGCGGCGGCACCCTCCAGGGCGCCGTCGAGATAGGCACCGATTCTCCGCCGCGTCCGAAAACAGTTCAGCACGGCTGTTGGACGGAGCTGCCCCCTGCCCGTATTCTCATGCCGGCATGATACCCGAACGTTCGACGAGCCTGGCGCCCGGCGCCGGCGTCCTACTGGAGGCCAGGCTCGCCGTCCCGCCCGGGGCATCCGCGGGTGTCGTGCTCTGCCACCCCCACCCGTTGTACGGCGGTGACATGGAGAACCCCGTGGTCGTGCGAGCCCAGGAGGTCTGCGTCGAGCTCGGCCTGGCCACGCTTCGCTTCAACTTCCGCGGCGTGGGCGCCTCGACCGGCACCCACGGCGGCGGGGCCGCCGAGCAGGACGACGCCCGCGCGGCCCTGGACGTGCTCGCCCGCGAGGGGGCGATCCGGTCGCTCGCGATCGCGGGCTACTCGTTCGGGGCGTGGATCGCCGCCCTCGCCGGCAGCCGCGACGCCCGAGTCGGCGCCCTGGCGCTGATCGCGCCGCCACTCGCCCACTACGATTTCGGCGCCCTCGAGGGCACGCGCGTGCCGACGCTGGCCGTGTGCGGCACCGCCGACGCCTATTGCCCGCTCGCCGACTTCGAGCGCTTCACGGCGCGCTTCGGATGGGTGTCGCCCGTCGTGGTCGACGGGGCGGATCACTTCTTCCTCGGCAAGCTCTACCGGCTGGGCGAGGCCGTCCGCGAGTGGGCGCGGCGGCACGTCGTGCCGGGCGGCGGGAGCTAGCCGCGCGGCAGCCGGCCCGGCGTGGCGCCGCCGGCCGACAGGATGATGCGGATTCCCTCCTCGACCGTCAGCCCGGTGGGGATCACGTCGTCCTGGGGCAGGACGACCACGTCGCCGAGGTACAGGTTGTTGGACGGGATGAAGACGGTGACCATGTCACGCTTGCCGTCGGGCGTGTCGAGCAGGACCTGGCTCGTCACGAAGCCGAAGGCGTACTCGCCGACGCGGGGATGCTGGGCGAGGACGACGGCGCGGAACGCGCTGCGCCGCTCGGGCGAGAACGAGTCGATCAGCATCTTCACCGACGGGTAGAGCCGCCGGTAGATCGGCACGCGCAGGAGCAGCGTGTCGCCCCAGGCGAGCACGCGGCGGCCGACGACGTTCCGCGCGATCGTGCCCATCAGGAGGATGATGGTCACCGCCGTGAGGAAGCCGAGCCCCGGCACGGGCCGGCCGAGGATCCGGTCGTAGATGGGGGCGAACACGTCGTCGATGCGGCTCCAGAAGATCCAGAGGAGCCATGCGGTGAGGAAGACGGGAACCGTGAAGAAGAAGCCCGTGATGAAGCGGACCTTGAGCCAGTTGCGGACGGGACCGGACATGGTGCGTTCGAGCATAACATCGGTGCGCCGCCGGGCGCTCATTACGGGCGGCGCCGTGCGCGTGGGGCGCGCCATCGCGCTCGCGCTGGCCGGGGCGGGGTTCGACGTGGCGATCGGCTACCATCGGTCGGGGCGGGACGCGGCCGCGCTCGTGCGCGAGGTGCGGGCGCTGTGCGTGCGCGCGGTCGCGCTCCGCGCCGACCTGGCGAAGCCCCTGGCGGCGCGCGGGCTCGTCGAGGCGGCCGCGCGCCGGCTCGGCGGGCTCGAGGTCCTCGTCAACAGCGCGGCGCGCTTCGAGCGGACGCCGTTCCTGCGCACCTCGCCGACCGCCTACGATCGCCACCTCGATCTGAACCTGCGCGGCGCGTTCTTCTGCGCGCAGGCGGCGGCGCGCGTGATGGGCCGGCGGGGCGGGCGCATCGTCAACGTCGGCGACGCCGGCGCCGGCCGCGCCTGGCCGAGCTACGTTCCCTACACGCTCTCCAAGGCCGGGATCGTCGCCCTCACGCGGAGCCTCGCCGCCGCGCTCCGCCCGCGCGGGATCGCGGTCAACTGCGTGGCGCCGGCCGCGGTGCTCCGGCCGCCCGGCTTCCCGCGGGCGCGCTGGACGCGGATCACCCGCGGGCGCGCGGGCGGGGTCGAGGAGGTGGCCGCGGCGGTCGTCTACTTCGCCACGTGCCCGCCGCGGGTGACGGGACGGGTGCGGACTATCGGCGCCTGATTCGCCCGCCGCCCATCGTCTGCAGAAAGTCGGCCAGCGACGGGAAGCGCATGAAGGGGTTCCCCCGCTTCTCGTCGCCGATCGTCGAGGCGGGGCCGCCGTAGTTGTGGCCGGGGAGCAGGATCGTGTCGTCGGGCAGCGCCGCGAGCCGCTGCGTGAGGGAGTAGTACATCTCCGCGGGGTCGCTCCCGGGCAGGTCGGTGCGGCCGCACGAGCCGATGAAGAGCGTGTCGCCCGAGACCAGGCGCCCGTCCACGAGGAAGCACTGCGAGCCCGGCGTGTGGCCGGGCGTGTGCATGAAGGTCAGCTTGAGCCGCCCGACCATGAGCGTGTCGTGATTGTCGACCTGCGCGAGGTCGGAGCCGAAGCCCCGGAGGAACTCGCGCTCGGCCTTGTGGACGTAAACCTTCATCGGCGCGCGCGCGAGGAGCTCCTCGACGCCGGGGATGCGGCCCGGCATCCCCCAGGACTCGAGGCTGCCGCCGACGTGGTCCTGGTGCGTGTGCGTGACGAGCGCGCCCGTGAGCGTCATGCCGTCGGCCTGGACCGTGTCGAGGAGCGTGTCGATCTCCCAGGCCGGGTCCACCACCACGCATTCGCGCGCCACCGGGTCGCCGATGAGGTAGACGAAGTTCTGCATCGGCCCGAGCTCCATCTGCCGCACGTAGATCGCGTCCCCACTCACGGCGTCCATGGTACCCTGCGCGAACGGAGTGCGCTAGAATCGGCGCGCGCGAACGAGATTTCCGGAAGAGGTGGGTGGATGACGACGACGCAAACGAAGGCGGCGACGCGTGTGACGTACCAGCTCGAGACGCTCTGGGACTACGACTACGAGCCGACGCACGACGAGCTCGAGACGCTCTACGAGACCGCCAAGAAGAACCAGTGGAACGGCTCGACGGCCATCGACTGGAGCCGCCCGGTCGGCAAGGAAGGGCCGGTCCTGAACGTCCAGGTCGCCTTCGCCGGAACGAACTTCTTCAGCCGCCTGAACGCGGAGGAGCAGAAGGAGGTCGAGGTCCGGGTCTCCGCGTGGCGCCTCTCGCAGTTCCTCCACGGCGAGCAGGGCGCCCTGGTCGTCTGCGGCCAGCTCGTCAACTCCATCCCCGAGCTCGACGCCAAGCTCTACGCCGCCACGCAGGTCGTGGACGAGGGCCGGCACGTCGAGGTCTTCGAGCGCTACGTGAAGAAGCTCCACAAGATCTACCCGGTCGATCCGCTCCTCAAGGCCGTGCTCGACGAGATCCTGGCGACGAACCTCTGGGAGCTGAAGCTCCTGGGCATGCAGATGATCGTCGAGGGGCTCGCGATCGCCGCCTTCAACCTCATGCGCAAGCAGACGGCCGACGCGACGCTCGGCCAGCTCCTCGACTACGTCCTGCAGGACGAGGGGCGGCACGTGAACTTCGGCTACTTCGCCCTGCGCCGCTCCATTCCCGTCATGGAGCCCTCGCGGCGCGAGTACCTCGAGGACTTCACCTTCAAGGTCTGCGATCTCATGTACGCGCGGGACGAGCGCACGGGCTTCCAGTCGATCAAGAACGTCTGGGAGGAGATGGGCTGGGACGGCGACAAGATCTGGCGCGACACCATCGAGCACTCGCAGACGACGAAGGCGTTCAACAGCTTCCTGTTCCACGACAACCTGATGCCGCGCCTCCAGCGGCTGGGGCTGATCTCCTCGCGCATCGAGCCGCGCTATCGCGAGATCGGCCTGATCGCCTAGTCCCCCGCGTGCCGCTCCGCCCGCTCGCCCTCGCGTTGCTCGCGCTGCTGGCGGGCGCCTGCGCGTACCCCGTCGAGGGCGACTTCGCCGGGCGCGGCCTCGACCGCGTCCAGAGTCCCGCGACGACGATCGTCGTCATCCACAACCACGGCTTCTCGAGCGCCCAGGCGGGCACCTACCGGCCGCTGACGCCGCCCATCCTGCGTCTGGCCGCCGAGCGGAACGCCGACGTGGTCGTCTTCTCGCAGGTCCGCAACACCGCGAACCTCACGGCGGCGGACCACGCGGCGTACATCGAGTCGGCGATCGCGTACTTCCACCGGGAGCGCGGCGTGCCGCTCGAGAACATCATCCTCGCGGGCCAGAGCTGCGGCGGCTGGGGCTCGCTCCAGGCGGCGGCGTTCACCTACCCGCAGCTCGGCGGCGTCATCGGCTTCGCGCCCACGTGCCACGGCAAGCTCCCCCACCCGACGGCCGTCCGCATCCGGCGCGAGATGGAGATCGCCCAGCTCGCGAGCCGCCTCCGCACGCCGGGCACCATCTTCCTGTACGAGGGCGACTCGTACTACGACGTGGCGGAGTGGGACGCGTTCGCCGCGCGCGTGAACGGCGTGTCGGGGCTCCGCCTCGAGCGCGTCGAGCGCGCCCGGATCCTCGAGCTCTGCGCGCGCTGCGCGACCGACAGCCACGGCGCCTACTGGGACGCGCGGTTCGCCGAGGCGTTCTACGAGCGTCACGTGCAGGCGCTGATCGACCAGGTGCGCGCGCGGATCCGCGCGCGGACGGTGGCTAGCCCTTGAGGTCGTCGGGGAGCTTCGGCAGCTCGCCGAGCGCCTTGGGGTCGACCGCGTAGATCGCGGGCAGGGCCTTGAGCTTCGCGTAGACCGTCTCGCCCTCGCGCCGGCCGACGAGGACCGTCGCGATCTCGCCGCCGTCGGCGCGCAGCAGGGTGGCCTCGAACGCGGGCGCGGCGAGGCCGTACTTCGCAGCCTCCTGGCTGCCGGGCGCGGCGATCGCCTTCCACTTGAGGCCGCGGAGCGTGTAGAGCAGGTTCTCGACGCTCCCGCCCTTCGTGGCGCCCGAGCCGCCCTCGACGAACTTCCACTCGAGGTCTCCGCTCCGCTCGAGGACGACCGTCGTCCCGCCCGCGCGCAACCGCAGGCGCCTGACCTCCTTGGGGTCGAGCCCCGGCAGGAAGGTCCGCTCGCGCAGATCCGTGACCGAGCGGGCGAGCTCGGTCACCGTCTTGCCGTCGACGAGCACCACCGGTCCCCGGCCCGCGACGGCGGCGTAGGCGCTCGCCGCCCCGCCCCGCGTCTCCGGCGACGGCGCGAGCAGGACGGTCTTCGGCGCCGGCGCGCCCTCCTCGGTGAGCGTGACGCGCACGGTGGGACGGCCGAGATACCGGGGAATCGCGGCGGCGTCCTCGGAGAGGAAGCCCTGGGCGCGGAGCTCCCGCAGCTTGAAGAGGATCGCGCCGGCCTCGACCTGGTCGGCGGGCAGCGGCTCGGGCGCCGTGATCCGCCAGCGCGTCCCCTCGCGCGCGAGCGCCACCGCGCCCTTCGGGCTCTCCAGGTCGATGCGCGTGACCTTGTCGCGGTCGAACTCGACCACGAGCTTGTTGCGGAGCGCGCCGACGTTCTTCGGCACCGCCGCCCACGCCGCCTCCGGCAGCAGCAGCACCGACGACTCGCCGGGACGCATCGCGTACACGCCCTGCTTCGCCTTGTCCACGGCGCCCAGCAGCAGCTCCTTCGTGGCGCGGTCCTTGTCGCGGCCCGTGTGGATCGCCACCCGCACGGGCCGGTCGAGGCCGTAGGGCTGGAGCGACGGCGGCGACTCGGCGACGAAGTCCTTGACCTTCTGCGCCTGGAGCTTCTCGAGGAAGTCGCCGATCGTCTCGCCGTCGGCGGCGAGCGCCACCGGCTTCGTGAGCCTCCACTTGCCGTCCACCTGCTAGGCGGCGAGCGTCTCCTCGCGCGTCTGGATCTCCAGCGCCGACACGCTCCTGCCGTCGAACGCGAGCACCGTCTTGTCGCGGAAGTCGGCGAGCGGACGCGTCACGTCGCGGAGCACGCCCTCCGAGAGGGCGACGACCGCGGCCTTCTGCGACTCGCGCGCGTAGACCCAGACGCCGGTGGGGCTCTTCGCCCCGAGGGCCACGCCGAGCTGCCGGCCGTCCTTCAGCGTGAGCGTCGCCTGGGCTTCGGGCTTGGCGAGCCCGAACTCCGCGACCTGTCCCGGGGTCGCGGCGATCTCCCGGTCCACGCGCGCCGTCGTGAGGCTCACCAGCGTCTCGTCGATCCGGGCGCGGTCGCCGCGCGCCTTGAGGGGCTCCACGATCTGCCAGCCGTCCCCCTCGCGCTTGAGCCGGATGACCTCGGCGCCGCGCCGGAGCTCGGCCTCCGTGACGTCCGACGCCTCCACGGTCCAGAGTCGCCCCTGCTGCGCGGAGGCCTTCTCGCGCTCGGGGCCGCCCCTGATCTCGTAGAGGTAGTAGAAGGCGCCGAGGCCGACGAGGACGACGGCCAGCACCGCGCTCGTCTGCCAGCGCATGCGACGCTACTTCGCGGCGCGGCGGCGGACGACGGCGACGATGCCGCCGGCGAGCACGAGCCCGGGCAGGACCACGACGGGCAGCAGGAAGACGAGCTGCGCCTGGTTGGCGTTGAAGAAGACCGGCGTCTGCTTGGCGTCCTTCGGGCGGACCGAGATCTGGTCCTCCTCCTCGGCGAGCCAGCTCACCGTGTTGAGGAAGAAGTCGCGGTTGCCCTGCAGGTTCAGGAACTGGTTGGACGCCAGGTTCGAGGTGCCGTAGACGACGAGCCGCGCCTTGTCCTTCGTGGCGACCGCGGCGACCGTGAGCGGGCCCTTCGGATCCTCGGGGTCGGGCTTCGCCTCGCCGCGCTGGAGCGCCTGGCGGTTGGTCTCGCCCCAGCTCTGCGGGCTGGTCCGCGCGAGCGGGTCGAAGGTCACGCCCTGGGGCTGCGGCTTGGCCTGGCTGATCGAGCGCGTCAGCGGAAAGAGCGTGGTGATGCCCGCCATGTCGCGCGTGATCGGGTGCCGCTCGTACTGCTGGACGATGGGCACCTCGGGCCCGATCCCGAAGAGCTGGCCGATCGGGTTGTTCTCGACGACGAGGTCGTTGTCGAGCACGAACCCGTACTTCTCGAGATGCTTCCGGAGCCCCTCGTTCTGGAACGGGTTCACCATGACCAGGAGCTTGCCGCCGCGATTGACGTGGGCGTCGAGGGCGTCGAGCTCGGGCTGGAAGAGGTCGTTGCGCGGCCCGGGCAGGAGCACGACCGCGGCGTCCTCGGGCACCTTGCCCTCGCGCGCCAGCACCAGCGGCTTGACCTCGTAGTTGGCGCGCTCGAGCGCGCCCTTGGCCTCGCTGAAGCCCGGCCGCTCGGTGCTCGTGAGCTCGTGCTCGCCGTGCCCCTGCACGACGTAGACCGTGCGCTTGCCCGCGCGCGTCACCTTCACGAGGCCGTTCGTGAGCTTCTCCTCCTCGGCGTCGAGCACCTTCTCCGACTTCCCGCCGGACTCGAGCACGATCGTGCCGTAGCTCTCGATGCCGTACCGCTTGGCCAGGCCGGGCTCGCGGTCGGGATCCGCGGTCCGCCAGGTGAAGCGCCCACCCGCGTAGCGCGCGTACTGCTTGAAGAGGTCCTCCGCGACGCGCTTGCCGGGCTGGTCGGTCCGGAAGAAGCCGACCGCGTTCACGTCGGTCTTGAGGCCGCGCAGCAGCTGGATGGTCTGCGACGAGAGGCTGTAGCGCTTGGACTCGGTGAGGTCCCAGCGCCAGCTGTGGCGGTAGGACAGGGCCTGCACGATCGTCGTCACCCCGAGGACCAGCAGGATCATGACCGCGGCGTTCAGGCCGTAGCGCGTCATGCGGGCACCGAAGAACGCGCCGAAGTTCTCGATGCGCCCCAGCAGCGACGCCGCGACGAGCAGGATGCCCCCGATGATCAGGAAGCCGCGATACTGCCCCCACTCGGGCCGGGCGAACGGCAGGATCGCCCCCGCGGCCAGCGCCGCGAGCCCGGCGTAGCCCGCCCAGTCGAGGATCTTGCGGATCATCCCTTCCACCGCCGCGCCTCGAGGGTGCGGAGCGTCAGGAAGAGCGCGAGCGCGATGAAGTTCACGTAGTAGAGGAGGTCCTTCGTGTCGAGGACGCCCTTGGCGAAGTTCTCGTTGTGCTCCAGGATCGAGAGGTGCTGGAGCACCTTGCCGCCCCAGCCGCCGAGGGAATCCGCCTGCCAGCCGATGATCCAGAGGATCAGCAGGATCCCGAAGGTCGTGATCGAGGCGATGATCTGGTTGTCGGTGATCGACGAGGCGAAGATGCCGACCGCGATGAACGTGCCGCCCATCAGCAGGAGCCCCAGGTAGCCCGTCACGAGCGGCCCCCACTCGAGCCGCGCGAACCAGGCGACCATCGCCGGATAGAGAAGCGTACAGGCCAGCATGATCGCGTAGAGCGCCACCGCGGACAGGTACTTGGCGATCAGCACCGCGCCGTCGCGGACCGGGTAGGTCAGCAGCAGCTCGATCGTCCCCGAGCGGCGCTCCTCGGCGAAGAGCCGCATCGTGACCAGCGGCATCAGGAGCAGCAGGATGACGCTGACGTTCGAGAACAGCGGCCGCAGCACGCTGTCGGTCACGTTCAGCTCGCGGGCCATCGAGGGGTTCATCGCCGACTGCATCGAGGCGAGCGCGAAGAAGGCGAAGATGTTGTAGAAGAAGTAGCCCGCGATCACCAGGAAGACCGCGACGACCACCCAGGCCACGGGCGAGGAGAAGTAGAGCCGCATCTCCTTCTTGAAGATCGGCCACACCTTCACGCCGCGCCCTCCGCGGCCGCCTGCTCGCCCGCGACGACCCGCATGAACACCTCTTCGAGCGTCGTCCCGACCCGGCGCAGCTCGAGCAGGGTCCAGCGCTGCTGCGCGGCGAGCTGGGAGATCTCGCCCCGCACGTCGCGCCCGCGCTCCGACTCGACCAGGTAGCGCCCCGCGCCGTCCGTCGCCGCGAGCTCCTGCACCCCCACGACGCCCGCGATCCGGCGCATGCCGTCGCGGACCGCGGCGGGCGGCCCCACGATCTCGACCTCCACGCGCGAGGTCGGGAAGAACTGCTCGACGAGCGTGTCGATCGGACCCTGCGCGACGATCGCGCCCCGGTTGATGATGACGACCCCGGTGCACACCATCGAGACCTCGGGCAGGATGTGCGTCGACAGGATGACCGTGTGCTTGCCCGCGAAGGACTTGATGAGCGCCCGGATCTCGGTGATCTGCTGCGGGTCGAGCCCGATGGTCGGCTCGTCCAGGATCAGCACCTCGGGGTCGTTGATGATCGCCTGCGCCAGCCCGACGCGCTGACGGTAGCCCTTCGAGAGCCGCCCGATCAGCCGGTTCTGGACGTCCGCGATGCGGCAGCGGTCCATCGCCTCGGCGACCCGCTTCCGGCGCTCGCCGCGGCCCACCCCCTTCACCTCGGCGACGAAGTCGAGGTACGGCGCCACGCGCATCTCGCCGTAGAGCGGCACGCTCTCGGGCAGGTAGCCGATGCGCTTGCGGACTTCCAGGGACTCGCGGAAGACGTCACGCCCGGCCACGCGCGCGGTGCCGCTCGAGGCGGGCATGAAACATGAGAGGATTCTCATCGTCGTGGACTTCCCCGCGCCGTTGGGCCCGAGAAAGCCCACGATCTCCCCCGGCGCGACGTCGAACGACACGTCGCGGATCGCGGTGACGGGGCCGTAGTGCTTCGTCAGGTTCTTTACTTCGATCATTCGAGGCCGAGTCCGGCTATGGAGTATACAACGGCTAGCCGACAGGAACGACCGGCATGATCGCCTGGAGCCAGGGCGGGACGCCGATCATCTTGCTCGTGGCGGGGTCCCAGCAGGCGTGCTGCGTGGAGCCCGTCGCCACGGTCTCGCCGGCGCCGTTCAGGATCTCGTAGGCGAAGCGGAAGCTGGCGCGCTTGCGCTCGCTGACCCAGCAGCGGATCTCCAGGAGGTCGTCCAGGCGCGCGGGCCGGACGTAGCGCACCAGCGCCTCGACGACCGGGAGGTGGACCTTCTGGTCCACCTCCGAGATCGGGATGCCCTGCTGGCGGAGAAACTCGACGCGGCCCACCTCGAAGTAGGTCAGGTAGTTGCCGTAGTAGGCGACCTTCATGCAGTCCGTGTCCTTGTAGCGGACGCGGATCGTCGTGGACGCGACCATCTCTAGAGGTACTGGCCGTAGCGGATCTTCTCGACCACCACGCGGACGCCCTTGTAGGCGTCGATCGCCTCGAGCAGGTTCTCGGTCGTCACGAGCGTGGCGGGCGCACCGGCGGCGGCCGCGTGCACCTTCGCCTCGAGGGCGCGCTTGACGATCACGGAGATGTCGGCCCCGCTCATGCCGCCCATCACGGGCAGCACCTTGCGATACTCGATCGGCTCGAACAGCGGGCGGCCCGCGTTCTTCTCGGTGCGGATCCGCACCAGCTCGAGGATCTCGCGCTGGCCGTCCGGATCGGGCAGCGCGACCTCGATCAGGTGGTCCAGGCGGCCCGGCGCCACGAGCGCCGGGTCGAGCGCGTCGGTCCGCGTCGTCGCGGCGACGACGAGGACGCGCGCGTCGGCCGCCACGGCGTCGAGCTTCTCGCAGAGCGCGGCGACCAGCCGCGCGCTCGCCTCGCGGGCCTGGGGCGGCGGTAGCAGGTGCTCGAGCGAGAGCGCCTCGGCCTCGTCCAGGAAGAGCACGCCCTTCCCCTCGCCCATCGCGATACGGAGGATCTCCTGGAGGAGCTCGCCCGTGTTGGCGCCGAACTTCGAGGTGAGGTTCGTCAGCTTGAGGTGGTAGAAGATCGCGCCCGAGGCGGTCGCGAGCGCGTGCGCGAGCTTGGCCTTCCCGGTGCCCGGCGGTCCGTAGAGCAGGAGCCCCCTGGGCGGCGTGATCCCCCACCGCCCGAAGACGTCGGGGTCGGTGAGCGCGACGGCGAAGCCGCGCAGCGTGGCCTTGGCCTGCGGGACGCCGCCGATGTCGTCGAACGTGACCGTCGGCCGGATCTTCGTCTCGACGCGGCCGGTGAGGTCGCCGAACTTCTCGCCGAGCTTCACGAAGACGTCCTCCAGCCGCCGCTGGAGCGCCCACTCCTGGCTGTTGGGTTCGGGCTCGGCCATCGGCGTCAGATGGACGGGCCGCGAGGCGACCGCGGGCTCCCGCCCAGATCGAAGACGCGGTCCTCGACGAGCACCGGCGCCTTGGCGCGGATCGCCAGCGCGATCGCGTCCGAGGGCCGCGAGTCGAGCTGCAGCTCGGTGCCGCCCGCCGTGAGGTAGACCGTTGCATAATAGACGTCGTCGCGGAAGTCGTTGATGACGACGCGGTTGAGCGTCACCTTGAGGCGACCGAAGAGCGTCAGGAAGAGATCGTGCGTGAGCGGCCGGGGCGGCGTCACGCCCTGGAGCGGGATCGCGATGCCGACCATCTCCGGGAGCCCGATCACCATCTGGAGGCTGCGCCGATCGCGCTTGCCCTGGAGCACCACCACGGGCTGCTGCGTGAGCTGGTCGAGCACGACGGCGACGACCTCGACCTCCTGCGGTCCCGCCGCCTTCGGCGGCGTCACCTCGGCGCCGCCGGGCGCCAGGTGCGCGGGCTCGGGCGCGCCGAGCAGCACCGCGCCCAGGAGCGCGATCGAGACGTAGCGAGCGTGTCGCGTCATGCGGCGCCGCCTCCCCTCACGATGGGAGGGAGTCTAGCCTATTTCTCGTCGAGTTTCAGGGCGAGGGACGCGCCGAAGAAGAGAAGCGACGTGAGGAGCATCCACATGAACGCGTAACCGACCGCGTGCGTCACGTAACCGAAGACGAACGCGCCCGTCGTCTGGCCGGCGAGGAACACCGCGCTGAAGATGCCGACCACGACGCCCCGCCGCGTCTCGGGCGTCCGGTCGGTGACGAGCGCGGCGAGGCCGGGATAGAGGAATCCGTGGCCGCCGCCGAGCATGAGCCCCGCGAGGAAGAGCACCGGCACGACGGGCGTCGCGGAGGTCCGGCTCACGAGGAAGCCGACCGCCGCGAGGAGCGTCGTCGCGGCCGCCTGGACGAACATCGACGGCACGATCACCGCGCGCCGGCCGTGCGTGTCCGAGAGGCGCCCGCCGAAGACGCGGACGCCGATCGCGGAGAGGGAGAACGCGGTGAAGAACACCGCGAGCGTCCGCACGCCCACCTCCTCGGCGAAGGTCGGCAGGAAGACGAAGATGGTGCCGGCCCCGAGGCCGAAGAAGAACGTCACGGCCATGCTGAGCTGGAACGCCTCGGCCAGCCCGCCACGCTCCCAGATGAACCCGCGCACCGGCAGCGTCCCCTCGCGCCCGCGCTCGCGCAGGCCCCAGACGAAGAAGCCCGCGACGGCCATCATTGCCGCCGCCCCGGCGAAGAGCGGGCGGAAGCCGAAGTAGCGGATCGTCCACTCGCCGATGAGCGGCGCCACCGCGGTGCCGACGAGCCCCGCGACGCCGTAGATGCCGAGCGCCCAGCCCCGCTGCGCCTGCGGCACGAGGTCGATCACGTAGGAGTAGTTCGCGACGAAGAAGCAGGAGAAGCCGAGTCCCTGGAGCACGCGGACGAAGGCGAGCAGGCCGATCGAGGGCGCCACCGTCGCCAGGATCGCCGCCGCGAGGGCGAGCGCGGCGCCGGCCAGCATGAAGGGCCGGCGGCCGAGCGCGTCGACCCACGGGCCGATGAGCGGCTGGCAAAGAATGCCGACCGCGTTGTAGACGCCCATGACCATGCCGACCTCGACCTCCGTGCCGCCGAGATTCTTGATGTAGAGCGGCAGGAGGAGGAAGCCGTTCATGCCGAGGAAGAAGAAGAAGTTGGTGACCGTCGCCCGAACGAAGAGATTGTCGTTTAGAATGGACGGCACACACGATTATTGCATGACGACGATAGACACCGTACTGCGGCGGTCGCTCGAGGGCCGCGGCGGCGACTTCGTGCTCACCCTCGATGGGGCGTTCCAGGGCCTGCCCGAGACGGCGCACGGTGGTTCGGTGCTCGCGGCATTCGACGCGCTCGCGGACCTGACCGCGCCCCGCGCGGTCAGCGGCGTCTACCGCAAGCGCGTGCCGCTCGGCACGCCGCTCCGGCTCGCCGTGGGCCGCGACGACGGCGCCCACACGTTCGTCCTGCGCGACAAGGACTCGGTGCTGGTCGACGGCCGTGTCGCGCCGGCAGCGGACGACGGCGGGCCGGTGATGCGGCATCCCCTCGGCGAACGCCGCATCCCCGGCGCGGGGCATTCGCTGCCCCTCTCGCACACGTGTTTCGCGTGTGGCGTCGACAATCCGCTCGGGCTGCGCGTACGGCTCGAGTTCGACGAGTCCGAGGTCCGCGGCGCGTGGGAGCCGCGCGAGAACTTCCGCGCGGCCGGCGGCGCGCTCGCGACGGCGGCGCTCACGACGCTGCTCGACGAGGCCGCGTTCTGGCTCGGCGCGCTCGCCAGCGGCGAGTCGGGCATGACGACCGACCTCCGCGTCTCGCTCGGGGGTCCGGTCCCGTTCGGCGCCGCGCTCGTCGTTCGCGGCGACCGCGCCGCGGTCCGCCCGCACCCCGACGACGGCCGCTACTGGGACACCGAGGTCGTCGCCGCGACGGCGGACGGCCGGCCCGTCGCCTCGGCCCGGGTCACCTTCGTCGCCGTGCGGGGCGCCGCCCGGCGCCTCGTCACGGGCCTCCTGGCGATGAACGACCCGGACGTGCTGCGCCGGGTCTTTCCCGCGTACGTCCCGGCGCGCGCGTGACGGGTCCCGCGTGACGCTCCGGAGCGCGCGCTGGCTCATGCTCGCCGTCCCCGCGTCGCTCTACGTCTTCTCCTGGGTCCACCGCGTCGCCCCCGCGGTCGTGGCGACCGACCTGATGCGCGCGTTCGCGATCACCGCCGCCTCGCTCGGCAGCCTCGCCGCCATCTATCCCTACGTGTTCGCCGCGATGGCGCTCGTCGCGGGGAGCCTCGCCGACACGCTGGGGCCACGCTGGACGATCGCGGCGGGCGGCGTGACGATGGGCGGCGGCGCGGTCGTCTTCGGGCTGGCGCCGACCTTCGACGTCGCCTTCGCCGGACGGCTCCTCGTCGGGCTCGGCGCCTCGGTGCTGCTCGTGGCCTGGCTGAGCCTCGCCTCGGCCTGGTTCCGCCCCGACGAGTTCGCGACGATCTCGGGCTGGACGCAGACGGTCGGCAACGTCGGCGCGCTCGCCGCGGCCTCGCCGCTCGCGCTCCTCGTGGAGGCCCTGGGCTGGCGTCAGACGTTCGTCATGATCGGGGGCGTGACGCTGGTGCTCGCCGTCGTCGCCGCCGGGCTCATCCGCGACCGGCCCGAGGCGCTGGGGCTGCCGCCCGTCAACACCGAGCGCGCCGGCCGGGCCGCCTCGCTCCGCGACGTGCTTCGCGGCGTGCCCGCCGTCGTCGCGAACCGGCGCACGTGGCCCCCGATCCTCGCGGCCGGCGGCGTCTACACGACGCTGATCACCTTCCTCGGGCTCTGGGGCGTGCCGTATCTGACGCAGGTCTACGGCCTCACGCGCGTGAACGCGGCCACCGTCGTCTCGATGCTCGCCGTCGGCATGGGCGTGGGCTCGCCGGTCGCCGGCTGGCTCTCCGATCGCAAGCTCCGGCGCCGGCGCCTGCCGATGCTCGTCTTCGCCGCGGTCTACGCGGCCTGCTGGGCGCCGCTCGCGCTCTCCGCCACGACGCGTCTGCCCGCGCCGCTCCTGATCCCGTTCTTTCTCGTGATGGGCTTCGCCTCGTCGGGCCTCGTCCTCGTCTGGAGCTGCGTCCGGGAGGTCAACAACCCCGCGCTCGTCGGCATCGCCGTCGGCTTCTGCAACATGCCCATCTTCCTCGGCTTCGCGTTGCTCCAGTGGCTGACCGGTGTCATCCTCGACGCGAACTGGAGTGGGCTCATGGCGGGCGGCGCGCGGCTCTATCCGCCGGCGGCGTACCAGGCGGCCTTCGGTGTCTGCCTCGCCCTCGCCGCGGGCGCCGTGCTCGCCGCCACGCTCATCACCGAAACGCACGGCCGCAACGTCTGGGCGCCGGCCCGGCACTAGGGAAGGGAGAATCTCGCGCATGCTCCGGATGCGTCACCTGTCGATCGCGCTGCTCCTGGTGCTGCTCATGGCGACGCGCGGCCTCGCCGCCGACGCGCCGCCGCCGATCGTGTTCGTCCACGGCAACGGCGACAGCGCCGCGCTCTGGATCACGACGATCTGGCGGTTCGAGTCCAACGGCTACGATCCGTCGCGGCTCTTCGCGATGAACTTCCCGAATCCCGTGTCGCGGAGCGACGACACCAAGCCACAGCCGAACCGGAGCGGCACCGCCGACCAGCTCGCCGCGCTCGCGGCGAGGATCGCCGAGATCCGGGCCTCGACCGGCGCGCCGCGCGTGGCCCTCATGGGCAGCTCGCGCGGCGGCAACTCGATCCGGAACTTCATCAGGAACGCGGGCGGCGCGGCCGTCGTGTCGCACGTCGTGCTCTGCGGCGTCCCGAACCACGGCGTCTGGGCGACGGACCGGGACCTCAACAACGAGTTCAACGGCCGCGGACCGTTCCTGGCGGGGCTCAACGCCGGTGACGAGATCCAGCCGGGCGTCCGCTTCATGACGATCCGCAGCGACCTGAACGACAAGTACGCCCAACCCGACGGGCGGTTCATCGGCCGGCCCGGCGAGCCGACCAACGTGACCGCCGAGGGCCCGGAGCTGCGCGGCGCCACGAACGTCGTGCTGCGCGGCCTCGATCACCGCGAGGTCGCCTTCCACCGCCTCGCGTTCAAGAAGATGTACGCGTTCATCACGAATCGCGAGCCGGAGCGGCTCAGCATCGCCCCGGAGCCGCGGCCGGTGCTGACCGGCACGGTCAGCGGCTGGGCCGATCGGGCGCCGACGAACCTGCCGCTCGCGGGCGCGACGGTGGAGATCTTCCAGGTGGACCCGGCGTCGGGCCGGCGCCTGGGCGAGGTGGTCCACCGGCAGACGACGGGCGCCGCCGGTGTCTGGGGGCCCTTCGCCGCGGCGGACGAGGCCTACTACGAGTTCGTGATCGTCGCCGCCGGGTACCCGACGACGCACGTCTACCGGACGCCGTTTCCGCGCTCGAGCCGCCACGTCCACCTGCGCCTCCGGCCGCTGGACGAGAGCGAGCGGGGCGCCGGCAGCGTCGTGACGCTGACGCGGCCGCGCGGCTATCTCGGCCACGGGCGCGACACGTTCACGATCGACGGCAAGGTGCCCGACGGCGTACCCGCGGGCGTGCCGACCGCGTCGGAGGCGAGGGCGCGCTTCCCCGAGAGCCCGCCGCGCTCCGTGCGCGTGGTGCTGAACGGCGAGGCGCTCGGCGTGCTCACCTACCCGCTGGACGGCGGGCACGTGGTCATCGCCGAGTTCCATCGCTAGCGGCTACGCCTTGAGGTGCCTGTCGAAGAAGGCGGTGCAGCGCTTCCAGCCGTCCTCCGCGGCCTCCTTCTTGTAGACCTGCGGCCGGTCGTCCGAGAAGAACGCGTGGGGCGCGCCCTCGTAGAGCACGAACTCGACGTTCTTGTTGGTCTTGCGCAGCTCGGCCTCGAAGCGCTTGACGTCCTCGCTCGGGATGCCTTGATCGGCCGCGCCGTAGAGGCCGAGCACGGGCATGGTGAGCTTCGCCGTGAGGCTGAACGCGTCCACGCCCGGCGCGTCGGGATAGGTGCGCTTGACGTGGCCGTACCACGGCACCGCCGCGGCGACGCCGGGATACTCGCCCGAGAAGTGGAGCGTGAGCGCGCCGCCGCCGCAGAAGCCGGTGACGCCGACGCGCTCGGGGCGCGCCCAGGCCTGCTGTTTGGCGTAGTCGCCCGCGGCGGCGATGTCGCCGAGGTACTGCTTGCGCGTGACGCTGCCCGAGATCTTGGCCATCTCGGGCTGGGCCTTGCCCTGCATCCCGCCCTCGCGGTGGTAGAGCTCGGGCGCGATAGCATAGAAGCCGGCGTGGGCGAAGCGGCGGACGACGTCCTTGTGGTGCTCGGACATGCCGGTGAAGCCCGAGATCGCGACCACGATCGGGTAGCGCCCCTGCTTCTCGGGCCGCGCGTCGTACGCCGGGATCATCGTGCCGCCGACGTTGAGCTGGATGTCGCGCGCGGTGATGCCCTTGGTGTCGGTGCTGATCGCCTGCGCCAGCGAGATGCCCGGCGTGAGCACGCCGCCGACCGTGGTGAACGCGCCGAACTTCAGGACTTCCCGGCGACTCAGCGGATTGGTAGCAGCCATTCGCGCTCTCCTTTAAACGGGTCCGCGAGCACGGCGCGGACCGTGGGTGGCCTGAGAAAGATGCTGGTGGCTCCGTCCCTCCAAGAACGATCGATCGTATGTCCGGGTTCCCGGCGGGCAGGCCGGCCCTACCGCAGGGCGCGGAAGAACGCGCGCACGTCGGCCGCCAGCGCCTCGGGCTCCTCGAGCGCGGCGAAGTGGCCGCCGGCCTGCATGACCGTCCAGCGGCGGATGTCGTACGTCCGCTCGGCCCAGGCGCGCGGCGGCAGCAGTATCTCGCGCGGGAACGCGGCGTAGGCCGTGGGCACCGTGACGCGCTTGCCGTCGGGCAGCGGCCACGGGCGGTGCAGGCGCGCGTAGTAGGGCCAGAACGAGGAGTTGATCGCGCCGGTCACCCAGTAGAGCGTCACGTTGGTGAGGAGCGTGTCCTTCGAGAAGCGGCGCTCGACATCGCCGCCGCAGTCGCTCCAGGTCCGGAACTTCTCGACGATCCACGCGGCGAGCCCGACGGGCGAGTCGGTGAGGCCGTAGGCGAGCGTCTGCGGCTTCGTCCCCTGGATCCACTGGTACCCCGTCTCCTCGCGCAGCCAGCGCTGGAGCTGCTCCATGTACGCGCGCTCCTCGTCGCTCGGGTTCGCGGGCGCCTCCGGGTCGCGGCGGACTGCGAGGAGGTTCACGTGAATGCCGGCGAGCCGTTCGGGGTACGCGAGCCCGAGCCGCGAGGTGACGAAGGCGCCCCAGTCCCCGCCCTGCGCGGCGAAGCGGCGATAGCCGAGGACATCGGTCATGAGAGCGGCGAAGACGTCGGCCATCTCCTCCACGCCGAAGCGCGGCTGGTTCGGCTTGAACGAGAACCCGTACCCGGGCAGCGAGGGCGCGACGACCGTGAAGGCGTCGGCGGGGTCGCCGCCGAAGCGCGCGGGGTCGGTCAGCATGGGGATGATCCGCTCGAACTCCACGATGGACCCGGGCCAGCCGTGCGAGAGCAGCAGCGGCATCGGGTTCGGTCCCACGCCGGGCTCGTGGATGAAGTGGAGGTCGATCTCACCCAGCTCGACCGTGAATTGCTTGAGCCGGTTGAGCCGCGCCTCGTGGACGCGCCAGTCGTACCGCGCGCGCCAGTACTCGACCAGCTCCTTCATGTAGGCCAGGCTCGTGCCGTAGCGCCAGCCCGCCTCCGGCGGCTCGTCGGGCCAGCGCACGCGCTCGAGCCGGCCGCGAAGATCGGCCAGCACCGCGTCGGGCACCTGGATGCTGAACGGTCGCGGCGTCACTTCGGGCTCCCCGCGCCCTGCTTGGCGGCGGCCACCCACGCCTGCCAGTCCTCGGGCGCATGTCCGATCGCCACGCGCGGGCCGCAGCGCACGAGCGGCGTCCTGAGCAGCCGCGGCTCCGTAAGCGCGCGCTCCAGGAGGCGCTCCGGCGAATCGCCCGCGACGCGCAGGCCGAGCGCCTTGAAGCGCGGGTTCCCGCGGTCGATCAGCGCGGCGGCGCCGAACTTCTCGGCGAATCGCCGCAGCTCGCCGCGCGCCGCCGGGCGCTCTTTCATATCGACGAAGTGCACGGAGACGCCGCGCTCCTTGAAGAAGCGCTGGGCCTTGCGCGTCTCCTGGCAATCCGTGAAGCCAAAGATCTGGGCTCTCATCGGAGAGATTCGACCCGGCTGCGTAGCTCCTGCCAGACGCTTTCCGGTACCTGCTGCGTCCCCGGGTGCTGGGCGCGGCTGACCTGCGGGCCGTGGAAGTCGGAGCCGCCCGTCGCGACGAGGCCGAGCCGCGCGCACATATCCTTGTACGCCGCCGTCTGCGCCGACGAGTGCTCGGGATAGTAGGTCTCGATACCCATGAGGCCGGCCTCCACCAGCTCCGGGATCAGCGCGTCGCGATCGGCAAGCCCCGGGTGCGCCAGCACGGGCACGCCGCGCGCCCGGCGGATGACGCGCACGGCCTCCACGGGCGTGAGCCGCCGGCGCGGGACGGAGGCGGGGCCGTTCGCGCCCAGGTACTTGTCGAAGGCCTCGCGCACCGTCTTGACGTAGCCGCGATCGACCATGACCTGCGCGACGTGCGGCCGGCCGGCCGAGCCTTCCTTCACGAGGGCGAAGACCTCGGCCGGGTCGATCGGCACCCCGAGCTCCGCGAGCCGCTCGGCGATGCGGTAGACGCGCTGGCGCCGCTCCTCACGCTGCGCCTCGAGGAACTCCTGGAACCATCGCGCCTCCCAGTCCACGCCGTAGCCGAGGATGTGGATCTCCGCGCCCGGGACGTCGCAGTTGATCTCGAGGCCGGGGACGATCTCGAGCGTCCCGAGCATCCGCGCCTCGTCCATCGCCTCGGGGAGGCCGGACGTGGAGTCGTGATCCGTGACGGCGAGGACGCGGACGCCGTGGCGGGCCGCCAGGCGCACCAGCGCGCGCGGCGCCAGCGTCCCGTCGGACGCGGTCGTGTGCGAGTGCAGGTCGACCGCGCCGCCCACGCTCAGCTCGAGAGGTACGTCAGCAGCGTGCGGACGGCGGTCCCCGTCGCGCCCTTCGGCGCGAGCGGCAGATCCTTCTCGGTGAACGCGGGCCCGGCGATGTCCAGGTGCGCCCACGCCATGGCGCCGGCGAACTCCTTCAGGAAGAGGCCGGCCGTGATCGCGCCGCCGCCCCGCGGGCCGACATTGTTGAGGTCGGCGACGTCGGATTTCAAGCCCTCGCGGTACTCCTCGACCAGCGGCAGCTCCCACAGGTGCTCGCCGGCGGCGTCGGCGGCGCCGAGGAGGCGTCGGGCGAGGGCGCGGTTGTTAGCCATGAGACCCGCGCAGAGCGGGCCGAGCGCGACGACGCACGCGCCGGTGAGCGTGGCCATGTCCACCACCTCGTCGGGCTTCACGCGCGCGGCCGCGTAGCAGAGGGCGTCGGCGAGCGTGAGCCGCCCCTCGGCGTCGGTGTTGCCCACCTCGATGGTCGTGCCGTTCATCGCGCGCAGCACGTCGCCGGGGCGCGTCGCCGAGCCCGAGGGCATGTTCTCCGTGGCGGCGATGAGCCCGTGCACCTCGACGCCCGGCTTCAGCGCCGGCAGCGCGCCCATGATCCCCAGCACCGCCGCGGCGCCCGCCATGTCGTACTTCATTCGCAGCATGCCCTCGGCGGTCTTGAGGTCGAGGCCGCCCGAGTCGAAGGTGACGCCCTTGCCGATGAGCGCCACGCGCTTCTTCTTCCGGCCGGCCGGGACGTAGGTCAGGTGGATGAACTTCGGCGGCTCGCTGCTCCCGGCGGCGACGCCGAGAAAGGCGCCCATGCCCATCTTGCGGCACTCGGCGCGGTCGAAGACTTTGATGCCGAGCTTTTTCTCTTTCGCCAGGTCCGCCGCGGCCCTGGCCAGATCGGTCGGGCTCAGGTCCTTCGCGGGCGTGTTGATGAGATCACGCGCCAGCCACGTTCCCCGGGCGAACGCCTCGCCGCGGCGCGCGCCTTCCGCGACCTCCTTGCCCCGCCGCGCGTCGGCCTCGACCACGCGCAGCTCCTCGACGACGCGCTCGGCCTTCTCGCGCTTGTAGCGGTCGAAGCTGTAGGTGCCGAGCAGCGCGCCCTCGACGAGCGCCTGGGCGCGCTGCTTCGCGGGCAGCCGCTCGCCCAGCACTTCTGCCGCGACCGTACGCGCGCCCAGGTCGCGCGCGCGGCGCACGCCGGCAGACGCCGCACGGCGCAGCGTCTCCGCCGAGGTCTCGGCGCGCGGGCCCAGGCCCGTGACGATGACGCGGCGGCCCAGCGCGTGCACGTGCGAGACCTGCCCGACCTTCGCCGCGAACTTCTCAGCGTCGAGCGCGGCCTTGATCTGGCCGCCCGCCGCGCGATCGAGCCGCGCCAGCCCCTCCGGCAGCCGCTTGTCCTCCGCGTGGAGCCCGACGACGAGCGCGTCGGCGGCGACTTCCTCCAGCCGTTTCGTGACGATCGCGACCTTCACGCGCGGTCTCCTCTCTCGGTGACGAAAGCCCGAACCATCACGCGCCGTGCGCCGACAGGCGCTCGCGGCGCGCAGCGCGATTGAGGCGGGCGTCGAACGACAGAAACTCGACCGCTACGCCCGCCGCACGAAGATCCAGGGCCGCGGCGAGCTGAACGGCATCATACCCGCGGAGCGCGTGCCGCTCCGCCAGGGCCCCTGCCCGCCGCACGAGCGGATCGTTCACGTCGACGACATTGTACGTTCCCCACTCCCGGTCCAGCTCCCCGACCGCCCGCCGGAGTCCGACGGGCGTCAGACCGCCCTCACGGCGGTGCCGTGCCAGCGCAGCTCGGGCCTCGGCATACGTCACCCGCACGGTGGCCACGGCCTCGGCGTCGTCGACCCGCGCCATGACCATCGGCGTTCCCTTTTCCTCGACGTAGAGCTTTACCGCGGCGCTGGTGTCGAGATAGAGGATCACCGGCGGTCTTCAGCCACGATGTCGGACAGAAGTCGACGGGGACGACGTGATCGGACGCGGACCGCGTTTCCGGGCTTGCCGGCGCCCCTCTGGAGCAATCCGCGGGCGGCGAGACGGTCCAGGAGCTCACCTTCCTTCGAGCGCGGCACGGGCACGAGGCGAGCGACGGGCGCCCGACGACGATCGCCGATGGTGACGGTCGCCCCGCGCGACACGGCGCGGAGATACGCGCTCAGCCGCGCACGAAGCTCGCGCACGCCGACGACGTCCTTGTAGATCATGTGGTCACCGTATCATCCACTCGTGACCACGTCAACGATCGCGACCTTCACGCGCGGTCTCATCTCATCCGGGCCAGAATCTAGCCGGATCATTCCGCTCCGTCAAATCCGGCCGCTGGGATCGCCGACTGAGGTCAGGGTGACGCGATTCGCCTCATGTCACAGCCCGGTCTTGACAGCGTTCTGCGCCTCCGTCGAGGCTTTGACCAGGTCGGACTTTTTCGTCTCCAGCCCGGCGGAGTAGCCTTCGAGAACGCGGTGCTGCACCTGAAGCGCGGCGATGCCGCTCGTGACCGCCGCCAGGTTCGTGGGGCTCTCGTCCTTGCTCGCCCCGTCCCTGGCGGCGCGGAGCGTCGCCCACGCAGCGATCATCTGCTGCACGGGGTCATTCTCCATGCCCCACCCTCTCGTCGCCTCATCGGCCGCCGTCTTCCTCGCCTTCAGCGTCGCGATTTTCTCGTTGGCGGTCTTCAGCTGCTCCGCCTTTGCCGCGTCGGCGAAGAGGGCCTTGGCGAGATCTTCCAGCTTGCCAGCGTCCGGTGCCGCGCTCGTCGCCGTGCGGAGGTCTCCGCGAAGCCTGGTGACGGCGCTCACGAGGTCGGAGCCGCGCGTCAGATGGCCATCGGCGTGGCGGGGCTCGATGCCCAGCACGTCATCGGCCGCAAGCACGCGCCCCGACTCCGCGCAGTAGCTCGCGCGGAGATGGGAAGGATCCTGATCCAGATCCTTGAGGTCGCCCTTGGCGACGGCGACGATCTTGTTCACGCTGTCCTGCGTCGACTGAGAGGTGATACTGCTCAGCGCCTTGACCACGTTCTCCGGAACGCTCAGGTTGATGTGATTCTGTACTTTGCCCATGACCTCGTCGACGTGCCGCTTCAGGCAGCTCGCCTCTTCGTCCAGGATTCGGGCGCTGCGGATCCCCTCGGTCGTCGCGGGAGCCCACAGACGCAGCCGCTCGTCGCTCAGATTGATGACGTCCTTGATGAGCAGGCTCGCCTTGCTGTACATCTGGGCGCGGAGATCGTTGTTGTAGATGCTGGCGGCACCGGACAGGAAGCCCGTGCCGAGCGGAATGCCGGCGATCGCGGGACTCGTGCGGTCGAACGCCGCGAGCCCGATCAGCGTGCCGGCGGCGGCGGTCGCGAGGAGCGCCCCGAAGGATTGGGCGTGACGGTTGGCCGTCGCGCGCGCGTCGTAGGCATCTTGCACCCGGCGGGCCCAGATCTTGACTTCGTCGTAGGACGGCACCAGCTTCTTTCGATCGGCGATCTCGCGGTCCTTGATGTTCTCCTGAACGTAGCCGAGCGACGTGAGGCAGCCGGAGCAGACGACGGCGAGGAGGACCGCTCCGGTGAACACGCGAGGCCAGCGACTCTCGAATCTCATGGTTGCCGCCATGGGCTCCATGCGGCGACGTCGAGCGCGGGTCCCGCCGTGCCCGCCCGTGCGATGATCTGGTCCAGCGCCCTCCCGATCGTGTCCGGGGCGTCCCAGTAGTGCGTGTGTGCTCCCGCGCCGACGCAGACCTCGAGTCGGTCGCGCGCCTGCGTCTGGTGCGCGGCCGACCACGCCTCCGGGTTCGGCCTCGCCTCCGGGAACCACAGGTAGCGCCCGACGTAGTCGCCGCTCCGGTAGGCGTTCGCCCACGCCGCGACGCCGAGCGCGGCGCGGTCGGGCCGGTGCCCCGGCCACGCCGTATCGTCGTGCCACGCCCACTCGTAGAGATGGGGGAATCTCAGGCCGTAGAGCTGCCGCAGCGGGCAGCCCATCGTGAAGAGGTAGACCGGCAGGCGATCGGCGTCATCGTGGAGACGGCTCAGCGCGGGGTCGTGCCGCGCGCGCTGCAGGAACCGGAGCAGCTCCGCGGTGATCACGGTGCCCTGGCTGTGGGCGATGACCACGACCGCGTCGTACCGGCGGCCGTCGGCGGGATCGGTCCAGAGGCAGATGTGGCGCAGGAGCGAGGCATACCGGGCGCAGATCCGCGCGCGGGGATTGCGGTCCAGCGGATGCACCCGCAGCCAGTTCGTGACGTCGAGCGCCACGTCGAGGGCGCTCCGGAAGCCGAGCGCGAGGAAGCGGAAGGGGCCCTTGGACGACGTGATGAAGAGGATCACGAGGGCGCCGAGCAGGCCCGCCAGCGTCGGAAACGCCTCGCCGAAGTGGCAGGGGCGTCCGAGCACGGTCGATACCACGACTACCATGCCGAGAACGAGCAGGACGAAGTAGAGGAGCTGCAGCAGGCGGCCCGAGAGCCGCATCGCCCGGAAGCCGGCGGAAAGCGCGTCCCCGAGCCACTCCGCGGCGTGGCGCCCCGACGAGATCAGTCGCGGGAACTCGCCCGCGAGCGCCGGGAACAGCGACCACGCCACCCACAGGAGGGCCGCGATGGCGACCGGCCCGATGAGCGACAGGGGACGCACGCTGCGGTCGAGCATCCCCCGGATCGCGTCCCCGGCGTCGACCACACCCGCCTGCTTGTCCAGACGCGGCTCGTAACAGAACCGACGCGCCTCGGGGCATCGCGTCTGCGCCGCGCCGGGTTTCAGCTCCGTGATGATCTCCGTCCCCGCCTTGTGGATTGCGCTCCAGGCGGCAAGGTTCAGAATGATCACGACCAAGGCCGGCAGCATGGCGGTCAGGTTCGCGGTCCAGGCCGCGCGCTTCGCCCTCGGCCGACGCGCGGCATCGGCACCGAACCGGACCGCACCGGCGCCGACCAGCGCCGTCAGGAAAACCCCCAGCAGAACAAGACCCCAGCAGAAGCTCAGCAGCAGGAGTACGCCCTCCACGCTGCGCAGCGTGGCGGCGAGCAGCGTGCCGGGCCCGGCGCCCGCGCGGCTCCATAGCTGGCAGGCGAAGTCGAGCGCGACGAGAACCGCAAGGACAAGAGCGATGGCGAACGCGCCCCGGCGGCGCCGCTGATAGGCGGCCATGAGCAAGAGGACCAGCGCCCCCAGCAGCAGGAACGCGACGAATCCGAGTGCGTGGTACGCGTCGGAGTGGGCGTAGAGCCAGAGGCCGCACCCGACGGCCAGTTCGGCCAGCGCGACAATGAGCGCAGCCCCGAAGGGCCACCGCGCTCCGCGGAACGTCAACCGCAGGGCGTAGATCGCGGCGCCCGCCAGCAAGGCGGCGCTTGTCGCAATCCCGCCGATCCCGATCCATACGACGACGCCGGACGGAACCCTGATGGTGAAGATCACGGCGGCCAGGGCCAGGAGCAGGAGGTTCAGGATGGGCACGCCGAGGACCAGCGGCCATTCGACCAGGGCGTGGGCCCACGCGAAGACGCCCCACCAGCGGGACCGATTCTCCAGTCGCGCGTACTCGATCGACTTCCGCCCGAGGCTGCAGACGTAGAACATGAGCTGGTACAGCTCGAGCATCGCGCTCAGTACGCCAGACTCGAGGCGGGAGAGATCGGCCCAGTACGCCTCGTAGACGTGCACGCGGCACGGCGTGCTGTTCCGAACACTCTCGAGGCGGACCGTCTCGAACGTCCGGTCCTTGGCGTCGGGTCGGTAGACGGAGAGCAGGTGCTTCATGTACTCGTGCGCGAGACCATCGCCGAGCTCCCCCGGCGTGTCCGGCGCCGGCTCGACGTCGGCGAGCGCGCCATGAAGCTGAGGCGTCTGACGCATGGCGAAGAGCTCGGCCGAGACTTGTCGTATCGTTCGCACGGCGGGACGACCCATGGCCTGCCCTTGCGCGGCTTCGGCGGGCTCGGTCATCACACGGCTCACGCCGAGCCGGAGCTCGGTCTCCTCGAAGGCGCGGTAGCGCCCCGCGCCGGCGCCCTCGACGCGGGACAGGAGATCGGCGATCGTGCGGGCCGTCTCGTGGGGCTTCTGATCGGCGACGCCGTGGACCGCGACGACGGCGACGCAGCCCGCCGACTCGGAACTTCGGGTGCTCATGGAGCGAGAACCTGCCTCAGGTCCGGAACGCTTGGCTAGTAGCTTGTTGCGCGGACCCTGTGTGCCGCTGGCGGTAGAGGGACGGAGAGATCCCCATCAGGGTCTTGAAGACCTTGTCGAATCGCGGCAGGTCGCCGAACCCCACGGAGTGCGCGATCTCGGTGATCGTCAGGCTCGACGCCCCCAGGAGATGGCGTGCGCGGTCGACCCGCGATTCCTGGAGGAACCTTCGGTATGGGACGCGCAGGGTCCGCTTGAACTTCCGCGAAAGCGCGGACTTACTCAGGCCCAGGTCGCGCGCGAGCCGGCCGAAGGACGCCGTGTCCCCGGACTGCTCGGCCATGAGCCGCGCGGCTTCCCGGATCGCACGCTCGACCTGGGTGGTCTGCACATCGGGTCCGAGGAGCAAGCCACCTGCCAGGGGCACCGACGTCCCGGCCGCCCGGGAATCAGCCGGTTACGCGCGCGTGGCAGGCCCGATGTGCACCACGATGGTTCGACGGTGCACCATCGGTGTGCAGGTCCGGGCCCGACCGGCCCTCACGCGCGGTCCCCTCTCTCGAGTGCCTGGGCCTTGCGGATTATGTCGAGCAGCCCGTCCGTCGTGTCGAGCTCGGCGACCCTGTCGATCTCCACCCACTGCGCGTCGGCCGCGTCGCTGCCCGGCTTGAGGCGCGTGGAGTCCGGAAACGCGAGGTAATCCACCAGGACGTAATGATAGCGAATTCGGCCCGCGTCGTCCCGGATGACGCGCTCCACCATGCCGGCGAGGCTCGCCACGCGGATCGCGATGCCGCACTCCTCGGCCACCTCGCGCGCCGCCGCCTCGCGCGTCGTCTCGCCGAGATGCAGGAGCCCGCCGGGGAGACTCCACTTGCCCAGGGCCGGCGCCTGGCCCCGCTTGACGAGGAGCACGCGGCCCTCGTGGAGGACGACCGCGCCCACGCCGACCCGCGGGTGCTCCGGGTACTCGCGGCTCACGCGGGGCGACTCACGCGGGGCCGGTGAGCCACTCTCGGGTGGCGTACTTCTCCCGCGCGAGCCGCTCGACCGCGGTGGTCTCCTCGGCCGTGAGGCCGTCGGGGCGGAGGTCGAGCCCATGCTCGCGCTCGAAGGCCGCGGCCAGCGCGGCCGCCACGTCGTCGAACTTCGGCCGATGGCCGAGCGCCGCCTCCAGCGTCGTCAGCGAGGCGAGTGGGTCGTGCGTCGTGGGAAAGACCTCGCGCAGGCGCGGAGCGTCGATCGCCAGGAGCACCGACCCGTGCTGCAGGAAGCTCGGCCCGTAGCGCCGCTGGGCGCTGCCGACGACCTTCCGGCCGCCCAGCTCGATCTCGCAGCTCCCCGTCCGCGCAAAGCAGAACGTGGGCTGCGACTCGTCGCCGCGCGCCACGCCGACCATCTCGACCGGTGCGCCGAGCGCTCGGAGCCCCGCGACGAGCGCGCGTCCGATCCACTGGTAGCTGTAGAGCAGGTCGCGGGCGCCGCCGCCGACGTCGTCGGCCGTGGCCACGACGCTGTAGGTCAGCTCGCGCTCGGGGCCGTCGTGGTAGATCGCGCTCCCGCCCGTCGGCCGCCGCACGAGCCCGACGCCGAGCCGCCGGCAGGCGGCCACGTCCACGTGGCCGTCCAGCGGCTGGCCGTAACCGAGCGAGACCGTGGGTGGCGCCCACGCGAAGAAGCGGATCGTCGGCGGCGAGCTATTGGCGCGGCGCCCGAGCCAGACCGCCTCGTCGATCGCCATGTTCGTGGCGCCGTCCGTGGGCTCGGTCACGAGCAGGCGCCAAGTGCCGGTGCGAAGGCTCTCCATCACGCCCTTAGCATCGCATGGCAGCGCTGCGGCTGCTTCGTCAGCCTGCTTGAAACGTCGCTCAGGGGTCTACAGAGGATCAGTGCCTGTTCGCGCAGATTTCCATTCGAGATCGCCTTCCTGAGATAGGTACTCCCCACTGTGTCACCGTCCGGGCGGGAGCTTGTTGAGCGCAGCCGCGACGACCTTGCACGCCCCGATCAGGTCGGTGAGCAGACGCTCGTCCACATACAGATCGCCCGCGTACTCTCCCCGATTGCGGAGGTCATGGCACCGGGCAAGCACCCGCCACACCTCGGGGCCGACTCCGAGGGTGTGCGGTAGCACCTGGAACACGATATAGCGGTTCGTGGCGCGATAGCCCGAGTGGCGCAACGCGGCGAGGCACAGCGCGTGCGCGGCGTTGTAGGCGAGGTCGAAGCGGCTCTCCAGGGAGTTGGCCTGTTTGTCCGCATCGGCAAGTCGTTTCAACCCCGATTCCTTCAGCCCGGCGAACTCCTTCGCGTCCGGTGCCTCCTTGCGGAGAGGCTTGTCCGGCCCGGAGAGACTCTCAAGCGGCGAGGCCACTCTCGTCGCCAATCAGCCACAGCTTGGGCTGTGCCAGGACACGCGTCACGAACGCATTGTCCTTCCTGATGCGCTTGGACAACTCCTTCGATGAATAGATCGTGGGCGCGACCTTCCGTCCGAGCTGCGCCGAGGCCTCTTCCAGGGCAGCGAACAGCTCGGGATAGGTCAAGTTGTCGGCAACCACCATCAGGTCGATGTCGCTCGCTGCAGTGTCTTCACCTTTCGCGATCGACCCGTAGACGAACGCCGCGCGGATGTGCCGCGAAGCCGGTGCCAGAGCCTCGCGCAGCACGTCGGCCAGCCCGAAGGTCTTGAGTACCAGCGCTCGCAGTTCCTGGAAGACCGGCGAGTTGGCGTTCGCCTGATAGTGCTTCTGCTTGCCGACGCGGGTGACGTTCACGAGGCCCGATGCTTCGAGCCTGGCAAGCTCTCGCTGCACGGCGCCGGTCCCGGAGCGTGCGAGGCCGATGACCTCGTTGGCGTAGAAGCTCCGCCGGGGACTGCCGAAAAGCACCCCGAGGACTCGCTGTTGCACCTTGGCGAACAGCGCATCGGCCAAGCCCGGGGATGAGGGCATCGGCCGGCGCTTCCGGAGGCTTCGTTTCATTCCCATAGTGGGTATGATAAACCCCGCCCTGGGTATGTTCCAAGCAGCCTCACGCCACCCGGAACACCTTCATCACCTCGTCTCCCAGGTGGTTGATCACCTTCACGGCGATGCGGCCGGACCTGGGCTTGTCGAAGGGGCGGGAGGTGTCGCTGTGGAGGGTGGCCCAGGCCTCCTCGTTGATTTCGGCCTTGAGCGTGGTCTTGAGGGCGCCGTAGGGGTCGTTGGCGCCGAGGAAATAGGCGTGGGCCAGGCTCGCCATCACCTGGAGCGAGTCGCCGAGGATCATCCGGTTCGACCAGTTCTGCTCGTGCTGGTAGAACTCCGTCTTGTCCACGCCCTGCGGTATGCCGTTGAAATCCGCGAACAGGTCGGGCGTGGTCTCCCCGGCGTCGTTCTGGCTCTCCCGCGTCTGGCGCAGAAGGTCGTCGATCAGCGCCTTCGGCTGAACCTTCTCCTGGATGTAGAGCGGCGGCGCTTGAACGACCAGGTCGCTCCAGTCCTGCTCGTCCTTGCCGCGCCAGACGAGCTGCGGGTCCAGGTCGCGGTTGCGCCGCTCGTAGGCGACGCGCACCGGGTCCTGCGCCTCCTTCTCCACCACCGACTGATACTCCGCCGTCGGGATGTTCTTCCGGGTGGCTTCCTCACGGCGATGGCGCAGGGAATCGACGGTCCTGGCGGTCGGCGGCTTCGCCTTGCGGGTCATGGCGCGTCTACTCGCGGGTCGCCGACGGCCCGACGGCCAGGGGATGCAGGACGTCGATGGCCCAGCCAACGTCCAGGGGCTCGCCCAGCCAACCCGGGGTCGCCGTCCGCGCGTGCAGGCGTAGCCCCTCCGCTTGGTGCCGCGCTCGGAGAATCTGCACCGGATCCGCCGGCACCCCGGGAGGTGGCGGGACCTCGGGCAAGAGCCGCCCGTTAGGGCGGCGGAAGCAAAGCTCGCCGTCGGGCTGTCGCGCGAGCTGGTAGCCCTCCTCGTGGACCGCCCGGTGGTGCCGGCGACAGAGCAGGGCGAGATTCGACAGTGTGGTGGGGCCGCCTTGGGCCCAGTGACGGATGTGATGGCCCTGGCCGAACCGGACCCCGCAGCCCGGGAAGCGGCAACCGCGGTCTCGGTGGTGGAGCGCTCGCCGTAACGCCGGGGGAATCGTGCGCGTCCGGGCGCTGACCTCCAGCAGGCGCCCATCAGGGTCATGCCGCATCACTACCCGGCTAGCGTCGCACGCCAGCCGCTGGGACGTTCCAGCTGGAACGCGCGCGCCGTCTTCGAGGACCGACTGGCCGGGCTGATCGGCGTCTGCGAGGACCTCGGCGTCGACGTGAACCACCACCTGGTAGCGCTCGCCCGGGGCGCCGGGGTCGATGCCGTGGTGCAGGGCCGTTTCTGCGAGCAGCGCGAGCGCGTCCGCCTGCTGCTGGACCATCGTCGGCGGGTCGCCCTCCGCCTCCTTCCCGCGCGCCTGCTGATACAGGCTCTCGCGGGCCGCGGTCAGCGCCTGCACGAGCAGTGCGCCGATCTCGGCGGTCAGCCGCCCGCGGACAAAGACGGTACCGTCTGCGTCGGGATACACGTGTAGCGCCCGGCTGGCGTGCTGCCGGGCGGCCTCTCGGGCCTCCGCCTGCCGGTCTACCCTGCGCCAGCCGCGGACGATCCGCTGCACGTGCTCTGCCGTGCCGGCGAGACCCACCGCCAGCAGCCGCTCCTCGGTCTCGGGTGTGGCCACGCGCGTCAGCTCCCGGACCTTGGAGTACGACAGCTCCCCATGGGCAAGGGCCTTGGCCAGCAGAGGCAACGTTCCCAGGGCGCGCGCCACCCGCACGTGCTCGCGCGCGGCGCCGGGGGCGAGCCCCACGCGCCAGGTCAGCCAGGCGGCGCAGGAGCGGAAGCCGATGTTCCAGCCCTCGCGGGCGTCGAACTCGCGGATGAGGTCGAGAAGACGGGCGGTGGCGGCGTCGAGATGCGCTGACAGCTCGGCGATCTCGTCGCCCAGTCGGTCCAGTTCCGCGGCGTGGATTTCCATGGCGAGGCCCCCTTTTACTATGGGGGAATTTACACCCCGAATTCGGGGCCACCTGGGAGCCTCCAGAACGCGCGATCTCTGACGAGCGGCGATTTTTCGGCCGCCCGGGTCCGGATGCCCATCGCCGGGCTCCCGCGGACCTCTAGGAGGGCATCTACTCGACACTGTCGATGCGCCACGATTGCAGTTGGACAAAGCTGTCAAGCGGAAATCTCGTGTGGTGTTCCGCCGGCCCGGACGATCATCTCGTCGAACGCGTTCGCCACCTTCGCCTTGAAGTCGGATTCGATCTGGTACATCTCGGTCAGCTCGGCGAACGCCCAGCGGCCGAGGGTGCGGAGGTTGTTGACGGCGGGCACCCAGTAGGTGTCCATCGTGGCCTTCTTCTCCTTCGCGTCCTCGCGGCGGTAGCCCTTGATCTCGACGACCAAGTGCAGGAGGTCGTCGTCGCCGTGCCCGTCGTCCACGAGCACGATGAAGTCGGGCAGATAGCGGCGCATCTCCGAGCCGTAGCGGTACGGCACCTCGAGGCCGAGGTTGTGGTTCTTCACGTATGCCTTCACTCGGGGGTGTGACTCGGCCACGCGGCACAGCTCTGCCTCCCAGTCGCTGTCCAGTACCACCCAGTTCACATGACATCGCGTGGCGTCGGTCTGCCAGCGATGCGTCCGGGAGGTGTTGAACCGGACATGCGCGGTGGAGCCCACGGGGTTGTACGCGTCGAGCACCGCCTTGATCGGGCGCTCGCCCGCGAACGCCGCCGTGATGGCCGCGGTGATCTTGTTGCACGCCATGTCCGCCAGCTCCTGGTACATGAGCTGCGCCGGGTAGGTGCCGCCCTTGCACACCAGATGGTTGTCGAGCCATTCCCTGGTGATGCGCTTGAGCTGGCCGAACAGGTGCAGCTTGGGCGCCTCTCCCGCGTCGCGCCATTTGGTGTAGAGCAGGCGTTGCGTGAGCTGGAAGAGCACAGTGGACGTCCGCGTGTCTTTCAGGTGCTCCAGGCTCAAGTCGACGGCCTGGCCGATGATGCCAGGTTCCGGGTGATCGTCGGGCCGACCAGGTCGGGCGTGAGCAGAAGCGTCGACTCCTCGGTGAACCTGGCCGTCAGCCGCTCCTCGGGCAGCTCCACGCGGTAGCCGGCGACGCGGGGGAAGCGGATCTCCAGCGCGTCGCGGTCGGGCCGTACGGCCTTCACCTGGACCGTTTCGCGAGGTGGCTGGGGCGGCGCGACGACCGGTTTCGCGTTGAAGTCGAAGGGGATGCCGAGCACGTCGGCGTACTCGACGTTGAACAGTCCCTCTTCGTTCAGGTCGTACGATTGCCGGCGCAGCGCGCGGCCGATCACCTGCTCGCAGAGGAGCTGGGTGCCGAAGGCGCGGACGCCGAGGACGTGGGTCACCGTGTTGGCGTCCCAGCCTTCGGTGAGCATGGACACGGACACCACGCAGCGGATGGCGCCACCGAGGCTGCCGTGGCGGCCGACGGTGTTCATCACCTCGCGTAGCAGCTCCTGATCGGTCAGGTTGTCCGCCGCACGGCGATCGCCCGTGCGCTCGACGATCTCGCGGCGGAAGCGGTCGATCTCGTCGGCCGCCATGCCGCGGAAGTCGTCGTCGAGCGCCTCCCCGCTCTCGAGCTGCTCGCTGTCGATGAGCAGCGTGTTGGGGCGCGGAAGCGGGTTGCCGTGCTCGTCGAAGTTACGGAAGAGAGCGAGGCGCCCGTTCTCCAGCGTGCTGGAGCCGTCCTCGGTCTGCCGCTGGAAGCCGGAGATGAAGTCGTAGACCAGCTTGGACGTCGAGGTGTTGTTGCAGACGATGATGAAGCAGGGAGGCACCGAGATCCGCGCCTCTTCCCACAGCTTGAAGGTTTTCTCGTAGTGGCCGTAGAGCGCTTGCAGGGCCGTCTGGAGGCGGGCTGGAAGCGCCAAGGGGTCGAGCGACTCCGATTTGCCCCTCCCCTTCTTCGGCATGTCCTTGCGGATGTTCTCCCAGAGGTTGCGGAACATCGGCATGTCGTCGCCGGGGATGTTCTCCGCCACGGGGACACGTGGCAGCTTCACGATGCCGCACTCGATGGCGTCCATGAGCGAAAAGTCGCTCATCGTCCACGGGAACAGCGTTCCCTCGGCGTAGCCGGAGCCGCGGAGGAAGAACGGGGTGGCCGAGAGGTCGATCACGGGCGCGAGCCCGAGCTTGCGGTTCACCGCTTCCAGCCCGGAGATCCAGAGGCGGGCCGCCTCGTTGTTCCGCTCGGCTTCCTTGCGATCGTCGCCCCTCAGATCGTCGTCCTCGTCCTCCTCGCGAGGCTTCTCGCGGTAGCAGTGGTGCGCCTCGTCGTTCAGGGCCAGGATGTTCTTCAGCCCCATGAGCTCCGGCATGACGCGCTGGAGCATCTGCCCCTCGGTCTCCAGCGTTTCCAGCTCCCCGCCGACACGCCCCTGGAGGAGCGCCCGCCCTCCCTTGGAGAGGTCCACCTGCTCGCGGCGCTTGAAGCTGTGGTAATTCGTGATGACGATCTTGGCCTTCTTGACGTCCTCGAGCATGTCGCCCGGCACCAGCTCGCGGCTCGCGTAGTAGCTGTCGGGGTCGCTCGGGTAGAGCACGCGCAGGCGGTCCTTGATCGTGATCCCAGGCGTGACGACGAGGAAGCCGCGGGTGAAACGCTTGCTCTGCGGCCGGCGGACGGCGTTGACCGCCTGCCAGGCGATGAGCATGGCCATGACGGTCGTCTTGCCGGCGCCGGTCGCCAGCTTGAGCGCCAGGCGCATCAGCTCCGGGTTGGCGTCGTTGTTCGCGTTCACCAGGTGCTCGAGGAACCCCTTCCCTTGCCTCTCGTTCGGTGCCACTTCGCTGAGCCAGATCGCGGTCTCCACCGCCTCGATCTGGCAGAAGAAGGGCCGGACGCCGGTGAACTCGTGATGTCGCCAGTGCTGCAGCAGTCGCGCCGTCTCCGGCGTCACGCCCCAGGCATTCGGGCTCGCGATGGCGCGCCACTGGTCGACGCGGCGGCGCAGCTCGCCGATGATCGGCGTCGGGTCGTATTGTTGCGTGGCGGTCGAGACGCCTGCTCCCTCGTCGAACACCAACCGCTCCTGCCCCTTGCTTTTCTTGTGCTTTCTTGGCTTCGGGATGGGCGTGATGAACTTGGCGGTCCGACGCGCCTCGACGATCTGCCCGGTAGGCTGGCCGTCCTCGTCGAGCTCCCAGTGGCGGCCGGGGTGCGCGTAGGGGGAGTTGAGGATCGGCCGCTCGAAGAAGCCGCTGTCCATGGTCAGAATGTATGCTTTGACGACACTCGCGTCACGATCTTTTGGTGGGCGAGTTTGCACCCGCTCGCCGGGTGCAACAGAGCTGCGGCCAGAAGCCAGCGCTAAGCCCGGCGCGTCCACATCAGGTCGGGCTCGCGCGCGGCCTTGGTCTGGTCGAGGCGGCCGACGGGCGTCGTCACCGGCGCGTCGTGGATCACGGAGGCGTTCGATTCCGCCTCGCGCGCGATCTGGATCATCGCGTCGCAGAACTGGTCGAGTGTCTCCTTCGCTTCCGTCTCCGTCGGCTCGATCATCAGCGCTTCCTCGACGATGAGCGGGAAATACGTCGAGGGCGCGTAGAAGCCAAGATCGAGAAGTCGTTTGGCAATATCAGTAGCTGTGACACCGAGTTTCTTTTGACGACGAGCGGACAGAACGCACTCGTGCATGCAGGCGCCCGGGACAGCCACGTCATAGTCCTTCTCGAGGCGCTTCATGATGTAGTTGGCGTTCAGGATCGCGTTGTCGGAGACGCTGCGGAGCCCGTCGGGCCCCATGGTGCGGATGTAGGTGTAGGCGCGCACGAGCATGCCGAAGTTGCCCCAGAAGGCCTGGAGCTTGCCGATCGACTTCGGCCGCTTCCAGTCGAGCGCGTAGGCGTCGCCGTCCTTGGTGACGACGGGCACGGGGAGGAACGGCTCCAGATGCGCCTTGACGCCGACCGGGCCGGCGCCGGGGCCGCCGCCGCCGTGCGGGGTCGTGAAGGTCTTGTGCAGGTTGAAGTGGCAGACGTCGAAGCCGAGGTCGCCCGGGCGCGTGATGCCGAGGATGGCGTTGAGGTTCGCGCCGTCCATGTAGACCTGGGCGCCCTTGGCGTGACACATCTCGGTGATCTCGACGATCCGCGGCTCGAACATGCCGAGCGTGTTCGGCACGGTGATCATGAACGCGGCCACGTCGCTGTCGAGATGCCGCGCCAGCTCGCCGAGGTCCACCTGGCCGTTCGCCTGCGACTTCACCTCGACGACCTCGTAGCCGGCGATCGCGGTGGAGGCGGGATTGGTCCCGTGAGCCGAGTCGGGCACGAGGACTTTCGTTCGCTTCTCGCCGCGCGAGAGGTGATAGGCGCGGATCATCAGCACGCCCGTGAACTCGCCCTGGGCGCCGGCCGCGGGCTGGAGCGAGGCCGCGTCCATCCCGGCGATCTCGGCCAGGTCCCGCGCCAGCTCGTGCATCAGCTGGAGCGCGCCCTGCGAGAGCGCCTCGGGCGCCAGCGGGTGTAGTCGCGCGAAGCCCGGCAGGCGCGCCATGTCCTCGTTGAGCTTCGGGTTGTACTTCATCGTGCAGGAGCCGAGCGGGTAGAAGTGCGTGTCCACGCCGTAGTTCATGCGCGAGAGCCGCGAGTAGTGGCGGACGACGTCGAACTCGGAGACCTCCGGCAGCGCGGGGGCGTCCTTCCGGAGGTGCTTGGCCGGGAGCAGCTTCCGGACGTCGGCCTCGGGCACGTCGGCCTGGGCGAGCGAGAAGGCCTCGCGTCCCGGCGAGGAGAGCTCGAAGACCAGCTTGTCGTAGGCGCCTGCGCGCATCAGGCCACCGCCTTCTCGAGCGCGGCGGCGAAGGCGTCGATCTCGGCCTTCGTGCGCTTCTCGGTCACCGCGACGAGCAGACAATCGGCGAGGCTGCGGTCGAAGGTCTTGAGCGGGACGCCCGCGAGGATCCCCTGCCTGGCGAGCTTCGCCACGACGCGCTCCGGCGACTTCGCGAGCTTGAGCGCGAACTCCTTGAAGAAGGGCGCGCCGAACCTGAGCGAGACGCCGGGCACCTTCGCCAGGCGCTCGGCCGCGTAGTGGGCTTTCGCCGTCGAGAGCTCGCCGACGCGCACGAGCCCGCGGCGGCCCAGCGTCGCGAGGTAGATCGTTGCCATGAGGGCGCAGAGCGCGACGTTCGTGCAGATGTTCGAGGTCGCCTTCTCGCGCCGGATGTGCTGCTCGCGCGTCTGGAGCGTCAGCACGAAGCCGCGCCCGCCGTCCTTGTCCACCGTGGCGCCGACGAGGCGGCCCGGCATCCGGCGCACGAGGGCCTTCTTCGCGGCGAAGACGCCCAGGTTCGGACCGCCGAAGCTCATCGGCACGCCGAGCCCCTGCCCTTCCCCGACGACGATATCGGCGCCGAGCGTTCCAGGCGCCTCGAGCACGCCGAGGTTCACGGGGTCCGCGACGACGACCAGGAGGGCGCCGGCCGCGTGGGCGATCTCGGCCGCCGCCGCGACGTCCTCAAGGCAGCCGTAGAAGTTGGGCGTCTGGATCACGAGCGCGGCGGTCTTGGCGCCGACGAGCTTCTTCGCCGCCGCCAGGTCGGTGGCGCCGTCGGGCGCGGCGGCGTCGCGCAGCCGGATGCCGGGACCCTCGCAGTAGGTCGCGGTGACGCGCCGGTAGAGCGGGTTCACACCGCGCGAGAGCACGAGCTCGCGGCGGTCGGTGACGGCGTGGGCCATGAGCGCGGCCTCGGCGAGCGAGGAGGCGCCGTCGTAGATGGACGCGTTCGCCACGTCCATGCCTGTCAGCTCGGCGATCATCGTCTGGTACTCGTAGATGGTCCTCAGCGTCCCCTGGCTGGCCTCGGGCTGGTAGGGCGTGTACGCCGTCAGGAACTCGCCGCGGGAGATCATGTGGTTGATCGGGCTCGGCGTGTAGTGGTCGTACGAGCCCGCACCCATGAAGCAGACGTGGCCGTCGGCGTCCGCGTTCCGCGCCGCGAGCCCCTTCAGGTGGCGGATCAGGTCCGTCTCGGCCAGCGCCGGCGTCAGGCCGAGCGGGCGGGACAGGCGCGCCTTGGCGGGGATGGCGACGAGCAGCTCCTCGACGGAGGCCGCGCCGATCACGCCGAGCATCTGCTTCTGCTCGGCCGCCGTGTTGGCGATGTAGCGCGAGGGCATCAATGGCCTCCCTTGGCGAGAAACTCCTCGTATTGCGGCGCCGTCAGGAGCTGGTCCCACTCCGTCTTGCTCGACGGCTTGACGACGATCATCCAGCCCTTGCCGTAGGGGTCCTGGTTGACGGTCTCGGGCTTGTTCGGCAGCTCACCGTTGATCTCGACGACCTCGCCCGAGACCGGCGCGAAGAGATCGGAGACCGCCTTGACCGACTCGACGACGCCGAAGTTCTTGCTCGCCACCACCTTGGCGCCGACCTTCGGCAGCTCGACGAAGACGACATCGCCGAGCTGCTCCTGCGCGTACGCGGTGATGCCGACGCGCACCCGGTCGCCTTCCTGCCTCGCCCATTCGTGCTCGCGCGTGTAGCGCAGGTCCTTGGGAACGTTGGCCATGGCTATGCCTTTTTTACTCGTGAGGGATAGAACGGCGTCTTGACCACGCGCGCCGGCTTGGCCTGACCGCGGATTTCCACGTCGAGCGCCGTGCCCACGGCGGCGAGCGCGGTCTCGACGTACGCCATCGCGATGTACTTGTCGACGGCGGGCCCGTAGGAGCCCGAGGTCACGACGCCGACCCCGCGGCCGTCCTTCAGTACCGGATAGCCGTGGCGCGCCACGGCGCGCTCGGCCATCTCGATACCGACGAGCTTGCGCTGGAGCCCCTCGTCGCGGATCTTCTCGAGCGCGTCCTTGCCGATGAAATCGCCCTTGGCCGGCTTGACGACCCAGCCGAGCCCCGCCTCGAGGGCGTTGGTGCTGTCGTCGATGTCGTTGCCGTAGAGCGCGTACTTCATCTCGAGCCGGAGCGTGTCGCGCGCGCCGAGCCCGATGGGCGCCACGCCGTCGGCGCGGCCCGCCTCCATGAGCGCGCTCCAGAGCTTCTCGGTGTGGTCCGCCGGCGCGTAGAGCTCGAAGCCGTCCTCGCCCGTGTAGCCGGTGCGCGAGATCAGCGCCGGCACCCCCGCGACCGTGCCGCGCGCGAAGCGGTAGTAGCCGATCGCCGTCACGTCCCGGTCGGCGAGGCGCCCCACGAGCGCCTCGGCCTTCGGCCCCTGCACGGCGATGAGCCCCGTTCCCTCGGAGGCGTTGCGCCAGCGCGCGTCCTTGCCCGGATGCTCGTTCACCCAGGCCCAGTCCTTGTCGATGTTCCCGGCGTTGACCGTGAGCATGTAGCGCTCGTCGCCGACGCGGTAGACGGTCAGGTCGTCCACGACCGTACCGTTGGGATAGCAGAGCACGGAGTACTGGATCTGGCCGGGCTGGAGCGAGGCGACGTCGTTGGTGGTGAGGTGCTGGAGCGCCGCCAGCGCGCCGGGGCCCTCGACGTCGAACTCGCCCATGTGGCTCACGTCAAAGAGCCCGACGGCGGTCCGCACGGCGCGGTGCTCCTCGACGATGCCGGTGTACTGCACCGGCATCTCCCAGCCGCCGAACGGCACCATGCGGGCGCCGGCCTTGACGTGCGCGTGGTAGAGCGGAGTGCGCTTCAGCGGCGTGGCCACGGGCGACCTAGTCTACCGCACCGAGTAGCCGCGCCCCTGCATGCACGCGGCGTACGCGTTGTCGTACCCGTCCTTGGTCTTCGAGTACTGGTACGCGCCGCCGCCGACCGCGCCGCCGACGCCGCCGATGACGGCGCCCGTGGCCGCGCCGCGCCCGGCGCCCGTCCCCGTCGCCGCGCCCACCGCCGCGCCGAGGGCCGCGCCGCCCACGGCGCCGAGGACCAGGCCGACGCCCGCGCCCTTGGCCGTCTCGGTCGCGGGGTCGAAGCCCGACTGCTGCTTGGCCCAGGTCCCGCACTCGTTCGTGTCCCGCGCCTGCTGGTCGGCGCCCTGGCCCTTCATCGGGTACGCGGCGGAGGGCTGCGAGGACGACGCGCAGCCGGCGAGCATCAACATCGCGAGCACGGCCGACGAGATCTTCTTCACGCTGTCTTCTCCTTTGGCAGCCAGTCGCGGAGCGGCTTGACCGTGGCGCCCGCCTTCACGAGCCCCTCGCGCACGGCCGCCACGATCTTCTCCGCGCCCGGGCTGTCGCCGTGGATGCAGATGGTCTCCACGTTGACGTCGATCACCTTGCCGGTGATCGTCCGCACCTTGCCTTCCATGACCATGCGCACCGCCTGGTCGGCGGCCTTGGCCGGATCGCTCACGAGCGCGTCCTTGCCGAGCTTGCGCGAGACGAGCTGGGCGTCGTCGGCATAGACGCGGTCGGCGAAGCCCTCCGCGGCGACGCGAAGCCCCTTCACCTTGCGCGCCTCGGCGTCGTACCTGGTCATCGCCATCGTCATCAGGATCAGGCTCGGGTCCAGCTCGAGCACCTGCTCGCCGGTGGCGCGCGCCAGCGGCAGCGTCTCCTCGAACATGTGGTACTGGATGCCGTGCGGCTTGACGTGCTGGAGCCTCGATCCCGCTGCGTGGACGAACGCGCCGAGCGCGCCCGTCTGGTAGCGGTGGTAGTCCTTCAATTCCTGCGGGCTGACGTCCATGCGCCGCCGGCCGAAGCCCATGAGGTCGGGCAGCCCCGGGTGCGCGCCGATCGCGACGCCGTGCTGGAGCGCCAGCTCGACGGTCTTGCGCATCACGTGCGGGTCGCCGCCGTGAAAGCCGCAGGCGACGTTGGCCGAGGTGATGTGCGGCATGACTTCCTCGTCGGCGCCGAGGGTCCAGCGCCCGTAGCTCTCGCCCATGTCGCAGTTGATGTCGATGTGTTTCATTTTTCCCCTCTCGCCACCACGCGCGCCAGCGCGTTGATGAACCGGTCGATGTCCTCGTCGGTCATCGCGAGCGAGCAGGCGCCGAGGCCCCGCTGCGTGAGGACGATGCCCTCGTTCAGGAGGCCCAGGAAGACCCGCAGCGCCACGTCCGCATCCTTGGGCCGCGCCGAGCGGTAGTCGCCGAGCGTCTCCGACGTCCAGTGCAGCCAGAAGAGCGAGCCCGCGCCCGTCACCTGGCCGCGCCGACGCGTCCCCGCGAGGAGCCGCGTGACGCCGCCGCGCAGCCGCTCGCCGAGCGCATCGAGCCGCGCGTACGCCTCGGGCGTGAGCGCGTTCAGCGTCGCGACGCCCGCGGCCATCGTCACCGGGTTGGCGTTGAACGTCCCGCCGTGGCTGATGCGCGCGGCGCCCTTGCGCGGATCGTAGGCGTTCATGACGTCGGCGCGGCCGCCGAAGGCGCCGACGGCGAGGCCGCCACCGATGATCTTGCCGAACGTGGTGAGATCCGGCCGGATCCCGAAGCGCTCCTGGGCGCCGCCCGGTCCGACACGGAACGAGATCACCTCGTCGAAGACCAGCACGATCCCGTGCCGCTCGGTGAGCGCGCGCAGCCGCGGCAGGAAGCCCTCGGCGGGGGCCAGCAGACCGGCGTTGCACATCATCGGGTCGACGATGAGGCAGGCGAGGTTCGCCGCCTCCGCCTCGAGGATCTGCTCGCACGCCTCGGGATCGTTCCAGGGCAGGACGACGACGTGCTTCAGGACGGCCGGCGGCAGGCCCGCCGACCAGGCGACCGACTTCGGCCGCTTGCGGCTCCCGCCCCCCTTGGGATCGCCGCTCACGCTCACCATCACCCAGTCGTGGGTGCCGTGGTAGGCGCCCTCGAACTTGGCGATCTTGGGCCGGCCGGTGAAGGCGCGCGCCAGGCGCACCGCGTTCATCGTCGCCTCGGTGCCGGAGTTGGTGAAGCGCAGGCTCTCGACCGACGGCACACGGCGCTTGAGCATCTCGGCGAGCCGGATCTCGTGCTCCGTCGGGCCCGGGAACGACAGGCCCAGCGCCGCCGTCTCCTGCGCCGCCTTCACGACGTCCGGGTGGGCGTGGCCGAGGATGAGGCTCGTGTAGTTGCCGTTCAGGTCGAGGCGGTCGTTGCCGTCGGCGTCCCAGATGTGGGCGCCCTGACCGCGCTGGATGTAGAACGGGTACGGGTCGAAGAAGGTCGTGGTCCGGCTGTTGCCGCCGGGCATGACCGCCAGCGCCTCCTCGTGGAGCGCGCGCGAACGGCTGGTCTTGGCGGAATACTCGGCAACCTCTTTCTCGACACTCATGCGGTCTCCTCTCTGATCACTCCCTCGAGGGTTGCGTTCCACTCGTGCAGCAGCCGGTGCGCCTCGTCCACGGTGACCGCGCGGAACCGCACGGACTGGCCGGGCTTGACCTGGGCGATGCGGCCGACGTCGAACGAGCACACTGTCGCCAGCTTCGTGTAGCCGCCCGTGGACTGCCGGTCCACCAGCAGCACGATGGGCTGGCCGTCGCCGGGCACCTGGATGGAACCGAGCGCGATGCCGTCGGAGATGATGTCGTGGCCGCGCGCGTGCGCGATGCGCGGTCCGCGCAGGCGCGCGCCCATGCGGTCGGACTGCGGCAGCATCTCGTAGGCGTTGCCGAGGAGAGCGCCGATGCCCTCTCGGGTGAAGCGATCGGCCTGCGGCCCCAGCACCGCGCGCAGCGTGGGCTCGCCGCCGTAGACGGGCACGGCCCGCGGGTCCACGCGGCGCGCGCGCGGCGCCGGGGCGGCGAGCGTGCCGAGCCGGTCGTCCTTGCGGAGCGCGCGCCCCTGCAGGCCGCCGAGCCGCCCGCGCAGATACGTCGCGCGCGAGCCCATCACGAGCGGCACGTCGAGGCCACCCGCGACGGCGACGTAGGCGCGCACGCCCGAGCGCGCGGGGCCGAGCTTCACGACGTCGCCGGCCTCGAGCGCGACCGTGGCCCAGCGCGGCGCCTCGGCGCCGTTGATCGTGAAGGGCATGTCGGCGCCGGTGACGGCGACGGCGCACGCGGCCTCCGCCTCGAAGCGCGGGCCGATCAGCGTGCACTCGAGCGCGGCCGCGCCGTCGGGATTTCCCGCGAGCCGGTTGGCCACCACGAACGCGAAGCGGTCGACCGGGCCCGACGGCGGGATGCCGTAGCGGAGCTGGCCCGTGCGCCCCGCGTCCTGCACCGTCGTCTGCGGCCCCGGGTCCAGGATGCGGATCACGCGATCACCGGCGTGTAGGCGCGCGCCTCGACGGCGCCCAGGATACGGTCGTACTCCGCGCGGTCGATCGGGCGGAAGCGCACGCGGTCCCCCGGGCGCAGCGGCACCGGCTCGGCGGCCCCGGGATCGTAGAGGCGCACCGGCGTGCGGCCGAGGACCCAGAAACCGCCCGGGCTCTCGACCGAGTAAACGCAGCACTGCGTGCCGCCGATGCTCACGCTGCCGGGTGGCGTCTTCGTGCGCGGCGTTGCCAGACGCGGGATGTGGATCCGCTCGGGCATCCCCGTCATGTACGGCAGGCCCGGCGTGAAGCCGATGAAGTAGACCAGGTACTCCGCCCCGCTGTGCAGCCGTACGAGCTCGGGCACGGCGAGCCCCAGCCGCGTCGCCACCGCCGCGAGATCGAAGCCCAGCTCGGGATCCTCGTAGCAGCAGGGCAGCTCGATCAACCGGGCGTTGGGCAGGACGGCCGCGGAGGCCTGCGGCGCCAGCTCGGCGATCGCGCCGCAGAGCGCGTCGTACCCGACCTCGCGCGGATCGTAGTAGACGAGCAGGGCGCGGAAGGTCGGGACCATCTCGACCACGCCCGCGAGCCCCTTCTGCTGGATCAGGTACTCGAGGGCGCGCACCCGGCCGTTCACCTCGACGCTGATCTCCTCCCCGAGCTCGACCGAGACCGCGAGATCGCCCGCCGGCAGGAACCGCAATGCTAGAGCGCCGCGAGGGCGGAGTTCGGCAGGTCGGTGATGAACATGTGCCCCGGGCTGTGCGTGATCATGAACGGCGGCTTGGAGGCGAGCGCGACGGCCTGCGGCGTGACGCCGCACGCCCAGAAGACCGGCACGTCGCCCGGCCGGAACTGCTGGGCGTCGCCCCAGTCCGGGCGCGCGATGTCCGCGATGCCGAGGGCGGCGGGATCGCCGATGTGCACCGGCGCGCCGTGGGCGCCGGGGAAGCGGGCGCTGGCGGTCACCGCCTTCGCGAGCTGGCCCGCCGCGATCGGACGCATCGAGACGACCATGGGCCCGTGGAACGCGCCGGCGGGCCGGCATTGCACCGACGTCCGCCACATCGCCACGTTCTTCCCCTGCTCGACGTGCCAGAGCCGGATCCCCGCCTCGAGGAGCGCCCACTCGAACGTGAACGAGCAGCCGAGCAGGAACGCCACGAGATCGTCGCGCCAGAAGGGCGTCGCGTCGCTCACCTCGTCGGCCAGGACGCCGTCCTTGTAGATGCGGTATTTCGGGATGTCGGTCCGCAGATCCGCGCCCGGCGCGACGCCGACGGGCTCGGCCGAGCCGACGTCGGTCACCTCGAGCAGCGGGCACGGGCGCGGGTTGCGCTGGCAGAACAGCAGGAAGTCGTAGGCCTGCTCCTTGGGCAGCACGGCGAGGTTCGCCTGCACGAAGTTCTGGCCCAGGCCCGCCGTGATGCCGGCGAGCTTCCCCGCCCTGATGTCCCGCCGGATCTCCCGCGGATGGCGCGTGTCGATGGGCACGGAGCAATTCTAGCAGGACGCCGGGCTCGATGCCGTGAGCGAGAACATCAGCGGCAGGCTGCCGGCCCCGCCGGGGAGCTGCCACGCGCCGTCCTCCCGCAGCTCCATCCACGGGAACATCGCCCAGGCCATGTAGGGGTACTCGGCGAACGCCTCGATGCGGAGCCCGGCCCGGAGCAGCGCGCCGATGACATCGGCGAGCGTGTGGAGCCACGTGTGCTCCACGCTGTGGATCGGCGCGTCGGGCGCCGCGTAGGAACCCTGGCGCTCCTCGCGCAGGGGCTCGGGCCCGTGGAAGTACGGGTAGAGCAGGCGCAGCCCGGGCTCGGTGCGCCGGTCGTCGAAGATGAGCGCGAAGGGGTGCGCCTCGATCAGGTGGAAGCGCCCGCCGGGCGCCAGGAAGTGGGCGACCACCCGCGCCCACCGGTCGAGATCGGGCAGCCAGCCGAGCACGCCGTGCGAGGTGAAGACGACGTCGAACCGGCCGTCGAGGTTCGCCGGAAGGTCGTAGACGTCGCTCTCGACGAACGTCGCGCGCGCGCCCGTCTCGGCCGCGAGCTGTCGCGCCGCCTTGATCGCTTCCTGAGCGAAGTCGACGCCGGTCACGGTCGCGCCCCGCCGCGCCCAGGCGAGACTGTCGAGCCCGAAGTGACACTGCAGGTGGAGCAGAGACTTTCCGTGGACATCTCCGACGAGCTCGGTCTCGAGCGCATCGAGCACCGACCGGCGCCGCTGACGGCCGGCCTTGAAGCCCTCGACGTCGTAGAACGCGGAGCGAACGTTGTAGGGCGTCCAGGCGTTCCAGAGCTCCCGGTTCGAGCGCAGGTAGTCGTCCATCGGCCTCGGGCCGGGGCGCTACCTCTGGCCGAGGCGGGGCCAGACGGCCGGGTTCACGAGGACCTCGGGCCGCTCGCCGCGCAGCACGCGCAGCATCTCGCCGCAGACCTGCGTCGCGGCCTGGCGGGTGGCCTCGCGCGTGACGCCGGCGACGTGCGAGGAGACCACGACGTTCTCGAGGTTGAGGATCGGGTTGTCCGCCGTCGTCGGCTCCTCCTCGAACACGTCGATCCCCGCGGCGGCGAGCCGGCCGCGCGCGAGCGCCTCGAAGAGCGCGCGCTCCTCCTGCACCCCGCCGCGCGAGGTGTTGACGTAGATCGCGCCCGGCTTCATGAGCGCGAGGGTCTTGTCGTTGATCATGTGCTTCGTCTCGGGCGTGAGCGGCGTGTGGCAGGTGAGCACGTCGACCTGGGGCAGGAGCGCCTCGAGGCTCTTCACGGGCTGGGCGCCCCGCCGCTGCAGCTCGTCGTCCGCCACGTACTTGTCGTAGCCGAGGACGCGCATGCCGAGCGCGCCCGCGAACTTCGCGACGCGCCGGCCCACGTTGCCGACGCCGACGATGCCGAGCGTCTTGCCGGCCAGCTCCGTGTTCGCCACCGTGCCGGCCCCGGTGCGCTTGGCGCCCCAGTCGCCGCCCCGCGTCATCCTGTCGATCTGCAGGGTGCGCTTCACGCAGACGAGCATGAGCATGAGCGCGTGCTCGGCGACCGCCTGCGAGTTGGAGCCCGGCGCGTGGACGACGGCGACGCCGAGCTTCGTGGCGGCCGGGATATCCACCGTGTCGAGGCCGACGCCGTGGCGGCCGACGACCTTGAGCTTCGGGCACGCCGCCATGAGGCTCTCGGTGCAGCGCGGCTTCGTGCGGAAGAGGATCCCGCCGGCCTCGGCGGCGACCTTCACCAGGCCGGCCTCCGTCTGGTCCTCACAGACGACGACGCGCGCTTCCTTCTCCAGGAGCGCCTGGCCGTCGGGGTGGATGGGGCCGGCGAGCACGATCAGGGGACGCGAATCGGCAGCCATCGAGCGGTCTCCTTTTTCTCTCCGTGGCGGTCTACTTCCAGGCGGCGAGGACGAGGCGCGGGGCGTCGAGCGAGAACGGCGTGCCGTCAAGCCCACCGTAGAGCTCGACCTTGGCCCAGCGCTCCGGCCGGAGCATAGCGGAGAGCTCGTGGGCCGAGTAGAGGCGGATCTCGCTCTCGCCGATCAGCTCCTGGGCGCCCTCCTTGCCCTTCGCCGCGCGCTTGAGCCGGAACCAGCGGGCGCGCCAGCGGCTCGTCGCCGGGTCGAACGCGTTCTCGATGCGGAGCGTCCAGCCGTTCACGCGCTTGCGCTCCTCGGGCGGGAGCGAGCGCACGAGCTGGTCGCGGTTCCGCGTGTCCAGGACGAAGAGCCCGCCCGGCTTGAGCGCGCGCCAGAAGCGGTCGAGCACCAGCCGGTCCTCGTCGTCGGAGAAGAAGCCAATCGAGCTGAACAGGTTCACCGCGAGGTCGAACTCGCCCGAGAACTCCATGTCGCGGATGTCCTCGCAGGCGAGCGCCAGCTCCACGCCCGCCTCGCGCGCGGCCTTCCGGGCGCGGTCGAGCTCGGTCTCGCTGAAGTCGACACCCGTCACCTGGTAGCCCAGGCGCGCGAACTCGATCGCGTGGCGGCCGAAGCCGCAGGGCGAGTCCAGCACGCGCGCGGGGGGCTCGAGCGCCGCGAGGCCGGCGATCCACTGCACGTCACTCGCCGCGTCCATCGGCGACTCGAAGGCCTGCGAGAACTGCGGCCACGCGTCGCGGAAGAAGCGCTCGCTCTCGAACACGGAGGGCATTATAGTCCCGTCGAGGACGAAAGGCCGCGGAGGCTCGAGTGCCAGTCGAATTCATCGGGATGATCGGCGTGAAGCCGGAGGGCGCGGACGGCGCGGCCGTCCACGTCATCGGCGGCGC
>JBGQEL010000007.1:0-87798 GCA_041496385.1 Methylomirabilia bacterium
CGCGCCGGCCCCGGGCGGGGACCGGCGGGCGCTGTCGCACGAGGAGGCCGTGGACCGGCTGGCGGCGCTGGTGAAGAGCTGCCTGCGGCTGGCGGATCCGCTGGACTCGATCACGGAGGACACGGTGCTGGTGGGCGAGGAGGTGGGGGTCGACTCGATCGAGATGCTGCGGCTCGTGTGCGCGATCGAGGAGGAGTTCCACATCAGCATCGACGAGGGCGAGGGCACGCTCTCCCACTTCCACACGGTCGGCTCGCTGGCGGCGCTCATCGTCGAGGCCTCGGCGTGTCCACGGAGCCGTCTCAGCGTGAACTAGCGGGGCGGCGTCCCGCCCCCGGGTTGTTGCATCTCGGGCGTCGATTTGCGACGATCTCCACGCCGATGCGCTCGAAGGTTCCCTCTGATGTCCTTCCGCTCGCCATGTTCGTTGGCTCGTTCGCCTGGTCGTTCGTCTACGTGAGCCTGCCGTTCCACATCCACGACATCAGCAAAGTGGATCCCGCCGCCACGCTCCGGTGGACCGGCTGGATCCTCGGGATCTCGTCGCTCGCGACTGTCGTGACCGCCCCGTTCTGGGGGCGCTACGCCGAGCGCACGAACCCGAAGGCCTGCTACGTGCTCACGCAGTGGCTCCAGGGGTTCTGCTTCTTCGGTATGGCGCTCGCCCGGACGCTGCCGGAGCTCTTCGCCTCGCGCCTGGTCCTGGGCGTCGCGGGCGCCGCCTCGACGTTCGCCTTCATCAGCGCCGGCCGCTCGGAGAGCGAGGCGGAGGTCCGCCGTCAGATCGCCGCCGTGCAGTCGGGGATGACGCTCGGCCAGGTGCTCGGCCCGCTCGGCGGCGCCATCGCCGCCGCGCGGCTCGGGTTTCGGGCGTCCTTCGTCCTCGGCGGCCTGATCCTCTGCGGCTGCGGAGTCCTGGCGAGCTGGGGGTTCCCGGCGCCTGCGGCGGGGCGCCAGACCGTGCGGGCGCCACGGCCGACGCGCCTGGGCGACGTCATCGCCGTGGCGCTGATCGTCCTCGGCGGCTCGACCCAGGTCTTCTTCCTCACCTCCATTCTCCCGCAGATCCTGCCGTCGCTGGGCGTCGCCGCGGGCCGGACGCTGGAGGTCGGCGGCGTCCTGATCTTCGTGACCGCCGTGGCGGCGGCGATCGGCGCGCTGGCGACGCCGCGGCTCGCCGAGCTCCTGCCCGAGCGCCGGCTGATCATGGGGCTCCTGCTCGCGGCGTCGGTCTTCCAGGCCGCGCTCGCGCTGCCCGGCTCGGTGTGGCTCTACGGTGCCCTGCGCTTCGTCCAGGTCCTGTGCATCGCGCCGGTCTTCCCGCTCGTCGTGGCGCGGATCGCCCAGCACGCCGGTGGCGGGGCGATCGGCTTCATCAACTCGGCCCGCATCGGGGCGGCGTTCGTCGGCCCGGTCGTCGCGACGACCCTCCTGTCGTGGACCTCGCCGACCGTCCTCTACCTCGTGCTCGCCGCGATGGGCGTGGGCTGCCTCCCGCTCGTGGGGACGCGGAAGGCGTCCCGCGCGTGAGCAGCCGCCCGCTCGTCGACGTCCGGATCGAGGCGCTCGCCACCCGCGGCGGCGTGCCGCCCGGGGTCCACGGCGTGTCGATCCACGTGCGCTACGGCGAGTTCTTCACGCTGCTCGGGCCGCCGAAGTCGGGGAAGTCCGACGTCCTGCGCGCCGTCGCCGGCTTTCTTCCGATGACGGGCGGCCGCATCGTCGTGGACGGCCAGGACATCGGGGCGCTGCCGCCGGGGCGGCGTGACATGGGCTACGTCTTCCAGGACGGCGCGCTCTGGCCCCACATGTCGGTCGCCGAGCACATCGCCTTCGGGCTCGAGCGGCAGGGCCTCGCGCGCGTCGACCTGGACAGGAAGGTGAGGACCGTCGCCGCCCGGCTCGGCCTCGAGGGCCTGCTGGGCGCGCTCCCCGGTGCCCTCGGCGTGGACCAGCGACGGCGCCTCGCGATCGCCCGCGCCCTGGCGCCCGAGCCGCGCGTGCTCCTTCTCGACGAGCCGCTCGCGAACATCGACCCGATCGCGCGCAAGAGCCTGCGCCTGGAGCTCGCGAAGCTCCATCGCGACCTGGCCGTGACGACCCTTCACTCCACGCGCAACGCGGCCGACGCGCTCGCCCTCTCCGATCGGCTCGCGGTCATGGACGGCGGGGGCGTGCTCCAGATCGGCGAGCCCGGGGAGCTCTACCAGCGGCCCTCGAGCCGCGCCGTCGCCGAGGCGCTCGGCCCCGCGAACTTCCTGCCGGTGCGGGTCGTGGAGGTGCGCGAGCTCGGGGTCGTTGTCGAGACGGAGGGCGGTCACCAGGTGCCCGTCGCGGGGATCGGGAGCTTCACCAAGGGCGATCGGGGGCTCATGGTCCTGCGGCCCGAGACGCTCTCGCTCGTCGAGGCGTCCATGGCGCGCGGTCCCGGCATCCCGGGCCGTGTCGCGCTGCGCGTCTTCGAGGGCGCGCGCCACCTCTACGAGATCGAGGTCGGCGGTCGCGAGCCGGTACGCGTGGAGGTTCCGTCCCTCGACGGCGGGCGGGTCTTCAGGCTCGACGACCGGGTCCGCGTCGAGGTGTCGAGCGACACGGTCGTGCTGATTCCGATGCCCGGGGAGGGCTAGAGCGAGTAGGTGCGGTCCTGCTCGAGGAGCGAGACGCGCCCGCCCCCGATCCGGTCGATCTCCTCCGCGACCTCCTCGGCGAACTGGGGCTTGACGTGGAAGATCCAGACCGGCACGTCGGCCGGAAGCTTGTCGAGCTCGCGACGGATGAGCGAGGGCGTCATGTGCTTGGCGATCTCGGCGAGCGGCCCGAGACGGTTGGGGAAGGCACACTCGAGGATCACCGCGCGGAGCCCCTGGAGGCCGCGGGCCGCCTGCCAGAGCGCGGTGGTCGGTCCGGTGTCGCCGGAGTAGATCAGCCCCGTCGAGCCGTCGTGGACGATGAACCCGGTCGTCGGCACGGTGTGGTTCACCAGCACCGGCGTCACCCATAGGTCACCGAGCCGCTGCTCCACATCTTCCACGAGCGTGCGGTACTTCACGACCGGCACGTCGGCGTGCGGGATCTTCGAGAAATCGGGCCAGAGAATGTTGTTGAAGACACCCGAGCGCAGCGTGGACACCACGGGGTCGATGCTCGCGATCGTGATCGCGGCGCCCGTCTCGCAAAAACCCAGCGTCTCGGTGAGGTAGACGAGGCCCGCGATGTGGTCGAGGTGGCAGTGCGAGACGATCGCGTGCTCGACCGAGAGCTGCTGCGGGACCGACAGGGCCCCCGTGACCGTCCCTCCGTCGATCAGCGTCCGGTCGTTGATCAGAAAGGCGGACGGGCGATGCCCGAGCCCTTCGCCTCCGAAGGCGCCGAGCACCCTGATTTTCATCAGCCACGGATACTAGCACAGAAAAATAGTAAGATGGACGCATGGCCGACGAGGGCTTCGACTATCCGACGATGGCGCGCGCGCTGATCCTCGGCGACAAGGACACGGTCGCGCGCAAGACCCACGAGGGCCTGGGCCTCGCGATCGAGCCGAAGGCGCTCATCTTCAGGGGGCTCATCCCGGGGATGGACGTCGTCGGCGAGAAGTTCCGCCGGAACGAGTACTACGTCCCCCAGGTGCTGCTGTCGGCCCGCGCCATGTACGCCGGGCTCGACCTCCTGAAGCCGCTCATCACGGCCGCCGCGAAGGCCGACGACTACTACGGCACCGTCGTGATCGGCACCGCCCAGGGCGACCTCCACGACATCGGGAAGAACCTCGTCGCGATGATGCTCGAGGGCGCCGGCTTCAAGGTGGTCAACCTCGGCCGCGACGTGGCGCCCGACGTCTTCGTGAAGGCCGTCACGGAGCATCAGGCCAACATCGTCGGCATCTCGGCGCTGATGACGACGACCATGCCCGCGATGAAGCGGACGATCGACGCGCTCGTGAAGGCCGGGCTGCGCGACCGGGTCAAGGTGATGATCGGCGGCGCGCCGGTGAGCCAGGCCTTCGCCGACGAGATCGGCGCCGATGGCTACGCGAAGGACTCGACCCTCGCGGTCGTCAAGGCCAAGGCGCTCCTGGGCGTCGAGGAGGCGGTCGCGCCGTGAGCTCGCACGGGCGGGAGGTGCTCGCGCGCATCCGCGCCGGCGAGACGCTCGTCTTCGACGGCGGCTACGGTACGATGCTCTTCGCCGCCGGACTCCTGAACGGCGCCTGCCCGGAACTGTGGAACGACACGCACGCCGACGTCGTCCGCGGCATCCACGCGGGCTACTTCGACGCCGGCAGCCAGATCGTCGAGACCAACACGTTCGGCGGAACGCGGCTGAAGCTCAACGAGTACAAGCTCGGCGATCGGACCCGCGAGCTGAACGAGCGGGGCGCGCGCCTCGCCCGCGCCGCGGCGCCGCCCGAGGGCTACGTCGCGGGCTCCATCGGGCCGACGAGCCGGTTGCCCCAGGAGTACGCGCTCGACGACGGGGTCACCGACGAGGAGTACGTGGCCACGTTCCGCGAGCAGGCCGAGGCGCTCGCCGACGGCGGCGTGGACCTCTTCGCGGTCGAGACGATGATGTTTCCGCAGGAGGCGACGGCCGCGATCCGCGCGTGCAAGCGGGCGACGGATCTGCCGGTGATGGCCACGATGTTCTTCCAGTACGAGGAGGCGCACGACCGCGACCGCACGATGTGGGGCGAGAGCCCCGCCGACGTCGCCCAGAGCCTCCTCGCGGCCGGCGCGGACGTGGTCGGGATGAACTGCGGGCGTGGTCCCGACCGCGCGATCGTCATCATCCGCGAGATGCGGAAGGTGACGGACGCGCCGCTCGTCGCCTACCCGAACGCCGGTCTCCCCATCACGAAGGGCGACAGCGTCACGTACGAGCTCGGACCCGAGGAGATGGCCCGCGAGTATCCCGCGCTGCTCGACGCCGGCTGCAACATCGTCGGTGCCTGCTGCGGCTCCGATCCGGAGCACATCAAGCGGATCGCCGAGGTCGTGCGACGCCGCAAGACGTGACGGGCCAGCTCACCGCGCCCGAGCCGCGCGTCCTCACGGATATTTCCCTCGCGATCGACCCCGCCGAGGTCCTGCGCTTCCAGGGCTACAAGTCGGGGACCGATCGCCCCGGCGCCGACGTGCGGGCGCTCTTCGACGAGGCGCAGGCGCTCGGGCGGGCGCTCATGGAGCCGCGCGCCGTCATCCGCTGGCTGGCCGTGGCGCGCCGGGGCGCCGACCTGCTCGAGGCCGCCGGCGTGGCGCTTCGCATCCCGCGCATCGGCCGGCACTGGGGTCCCGTCGAATACGTCGCGGTCGCGCTCTGCACGCTCGGCGACCGGCTCGAGCGGCGTGTCGCGGAGCTCTGGGCGGCGCGGGAGCTGCCGCTCGCGTCCATGCTCGACAGCGTGGGCTCGGGCGCCGTCGAGAGCCTCGCCGAGTACGTCAACGACACCCTCTGCCAGGAGGGCGTGGCGCGGGGCCTCCGGGTGACCAACCGGATCAGCCCGGGCTACGCCGACTGGGACGTCGCCCAGCAGCGCGAGCTGTTCGAGCTCTGCCCCGGCGCGCCGATCGGCGTCAGCCTGAACGAGGCGTGCTTCATGACGCCCCTGAAGTCGATCTCTCTGCTCGCCGCGGCGGGCCTCGCCGCGCGCGTCGACCACTACTTCGCCCAGTGCGCTCGGTGCTGGATGCGCGACTGCGCCTACCGGCGCGTCCCGGCACGCGGCACGGTGCACCGCTAGCGTCGGCGCCGGGGGCACGGCGCGCGGCGTGCGCGCGCGGGACGTCCGCGCCGAGCGGACGACGGCCGGTCGAGCCGGGGCGCCGATCTGATACGATGCGTGAGATGCGTCCGGACAACGTCATCCTGGTCGGCTTCATGGGTGCCGGGAAGTCGTCGGTCGGGCGGCTCCTCGCGCGCCGCCTCGGACGCTGCTTCGTCGAGACCGACGACATGATCGTCGCCCGAGAGGGCAAGCCCATCCCCGAGATCTTCCGCGCGTACGGCGAGGCGCGCTTTCGCGAGCTCGAGGCCGAGGCGCTCGAGTCCCTCAAGCTGAAATCGGGTGACGTCATCGGCACGGGGGGCGGCTTCCCGTGCCACGAGGGGCGCATGGAGGCGCTCCGCGAGCTGGGCACGGTCGTCTGGCTCGCGGGCGAGCTTGCCGACCTCCTCGCGCGGGCGAGCCGGACCGGCGGCCGCCCGATGCTCGCGGGGCGGACCCCCGCCGAGATCGAGGCGCTCTACCACGCGCGCCGGGCCTACTACCACCGGGCCCACGCCACGGTGGACACGAGCGGGCTCGGGCCGGACCAGGTCGTCGCGCGGGTGCTCGCCGCGCTGCGGGAGGCGCATGCCGCACGCGTTTAGCCGCCGACTCGAGGCCGGCCCGCTCCTCAGCGACGGCGCGATGGGCACGATGCTCTACACGCGCGGCGTGTCGCCGGACGCCTGCTTCGACGCGCTCAACCTGAACCATCCCAAGCTGGTGCAGGCGATCCACGCCGAGTACGTCGCCGCGGGCGCCGACTGCATCGAGACGAACACCTTCGGCGCGAATCGGTTCAAGCTCGCCGCCCACGGCCTGGAGTCCCAGGTCCGCGAGATCAACGCGCGCGGCGTGCGACTCGCGCGCGACGTCCGCGAGAGCGCCGGGCGTGACGTCTTCGTCCTGGGCTCGATGGGCCCGCTCGGCAAGTACCTGGCGCCGCTCGGGACCCTCACCGCGGAGGAGGCGCGCGCGGCCTTCCGCGAGCAGGCGGAGGCGCTGCTCGAGGGCGGCGTGGACGCGTTCATCGTGGAGACCTTCTCCGACCTCGCCGAGATCGCGCTCGCGATCGAGGCGGTGCGATCGATCTGCGATCTGCCGCTGCTGGCGCAGATGGCGTTCACCAACGAGGGCGTCACGTTCACGGGACGCTCGGCGGCCGAGGTCGCGCAGGCGCTCTCGCGCCTGGGTGTCCAGGCGCTGGGGGCGAACTGCTCCGTCGGTTCGAGCACGCTCCACGAGGTCCTCGAGCAGATGGCGCCCGCGGCGGGCGGCCTGCCGCTCGCGGTCCAGCCCAACGCCGGTCTCCCGAGCCGTATCGGCGAGCGGCTCATCTACCTCTCGTCGCCCGCGTACATGGCCGAGTACGCCGGGCGCATGGTCGACACCGGCGCCCGCCTCGTCGGCGGCTGCTGCGGCACCACGCCCCTGCACATCGCCGCCATGCGCCAGGTGCTCGACCAGAAGACCGACGTGCGGCGCGAGGCGAGGAGCCCCGTCGTCAGCGTGCGCGCGCCCGCGGTCAGCGAGGCCACGGGGCTCCACACGGTCCGTCCGCCGACGGTGCTCGAGCGCAAGCTCCGCGACCGGGGATTCGTCGTCACGGTGGAGCTGGACCCGCCCCGCGGCCACACCGTCGAGAAGCTCGTGCAGGGCGCGAAGCTGCTCAAGGAGCGCGGGGTCGAGATCGTGGACATCAACGACGGGTCGCTCGGCCGCGTCCGGATGGCGGTGCTGGCGACCGCGCTGCTCGTCCGCGAGGCGACCGGACTCGACGTCAACATGCATTTCACCTGTCGCGACCGGAACCTGATGGGGATCCAGGCCGACCTCCTCGGCGCCCACGCGCTCGACGTCCGCAACATCCTCGCGATGACGGGTGATCCGCCGCGCGCGGGCGACTACGTGGACGCGACGGCGGTCTTCGACGTGGACGGGGTCGGCCTCATCGAGATCCTTCGCCGGATGAACGAGGGGCTCGACGCGACGGGCTCGTCGGTCGGCGAGCCGATGTCGTTCTTCGTGGGCGCGGCGCTGAACCCGGCGGCGGCCGAGCCCGAGCGGGAGATCGAGCGGCTCCACCGGAAGGTCCAGGCGGGCGCGCGCTGGTTCCAGACGCAGCCCGTCTACGACCTCGACGCGCTCGACCGCTTCCTCGAACGCGCGGGAGGCTCGCCGGTGCCCGTGCTGGTCGGGCTCCTGCCGCTCCACAGCTTCCGCCACGCGGAATTCCTGCACAACGAGGTGCCGGGGATCTCGATCCCCGCGCCCGTTCGCCAGCGCTTGAAAGACGCGGGTGACGGCGCGCTCCGCGTCGGGATCGAGATGGCCCAGGAGCTCGTGCGCGAGACCCGGCGGCGCTACGCGGGCGCCTACCTCATGCCCTCGTTCGGGCGCTTCGAGGTCGTCGCCGAGGTCCTCGATGCCCTTCGCTGACCTCGGCGCGCGTGAGGCGGCCGAGCAGATCCGGGCCGGCGCGCTGAGCCCGGTGGCGCTGGTCGAGGCCTGCCTCGAACGCCTCCGAGCGCTCGAGGGGCGCGTCGCGGCGTGGGCGCACGTGGACGAGCCGGCCGCCCTCGCCGCGGCGCGGGAGCTCGAGGGCGAGGCGCGCATCGGCCGCCTGCGGGGCCCGCTTCACGGCGTGCCCGTCGGGATCAAGGACATCTTCCACGTCGCCGGCATGCCGACGACCGCCGGGGCGAAGGCGTTCGCCCACAGCCGGCCGGCGCACGATGCCGCGGCGGTCGGGCTCCTGCGCGCCGCGGGCGCGATCATTCTCGGCAAGACGCACACGACCCAGTTCGCGTACCGTGACCCGGCTCCGACCAGGAACCCGTGGAAGGACGGCGCGACGCCCGGCGGGTCGTCCGCCGGTTCCGCGGCCGCCGTCGCGGCGCGGATGGTCCCGCTGGCGCTCGGCTCCCAGACCGTCGGTTCGGTGCTGCGCCCGGCGGCGTACTGTGGGGTCGTGGGTCTGAAGCCGACCCATGGCCTGATCCCCGTCACGGGCGTGATCCCGCTCGCGTGGTCCTGCGACCACGTCGGGGTCTTCGGCCGCTCGGTCGCCGACGCCGCGCTCGCGCTGGCGGTCCTCGCGCGCCGGAACCTCGAGCCCGAGCCTGTGCGCCCGCCGCACTTGGCGCTCGCGCCCGAGCTGCTCGACCGCGCCTCGCCCGAGGTCGCCGCCCACGTACGGGCGGCCGCCGAGCTGTTCGCGCGCGCCGGGGCGCGCCTGAGCGAGGTGAAGCTCCCCACGTCGTTCGGCGAGCTCCACGCCGCCGGGCTCGTCCTGGTCGAGTCGGAGGCGGCCGCCTATCACGCGCGCGACTTCGCCAAGCACGCGGGCGACTACGGTCCCGAGATCCGAAAGGGGATCGAATCGGGCCTCCGGCATTCCGCGACCGCGTACCTCGCCGCCCACCGGCTGCGCCTCGCCTTCCGCGACGAGGTGATGCCTCTGCTCGGCGCCCACGATGGGCTGCTTTCGCCGACGGCGCCCGCGCCCGCGCCCGACATCGCGACGACGGGCGACAGTTGGCACTGCGCGCCGTGGAGCTACGCGGGGACGCCGTCCCTCTCGCTGCCGAGCGGGCTCGCGCCGTCGGGCCTGCCGCTGGCGATCCAGCTCGTCCAGGCCGCGGGCGCGGAGGCGCGCCTCCTCGCGGCGGCCGCCTGGTGCGAGCGCGCGCTCGCGTTCGCCCACGCCCCGAGGCTCTGACGTGCTCGACCTCAAGATCGAGGGCGCGACGGTCATCGACGGCACCGGCGTGGCGGGCGGCCGCATGGACGTCGGCGTGCGCGACGACTCGATCGCCGCCCTCGGCGACCTCTCGCGCGAGTCGGCCGGCTCGACGCTGCGCGCCTCGGGCCGCGTGGTGGCGCCCGGTTTCATCGACATGCACTCGCACTCCGACTGGCGGCTCTGGGAGAACCGGCGCGCCGAGTCGAAGATCCGCCAGGGCGTGACGACGGAGGTCGTCGGCAACTGCGGCTTCTCTCCCGCGCCCGCCTCGACGGAGCACCTCGATGCGCTACGCGGCTTCGCGCTCCACGTTCCGGCGGGCATGGACTTCGGCTGGCGCTCGGTCGGCGACTACCTCCGGGCGTTCGACCGCGAGGGCACCGCGCTCAACGTCGCGCAGCTCGTCGGGCACGGCACGCTCCGCGTCGCGGCCATGGGCTTCGCGCGGCGGGCGCCCGACGCCAAGGAGCTGTCGCGCATGCAGCGGCTGCTCGCCGACGCGATGGAGGACGGCGCCTGGGGGCTCTCCACCGGGCTCATCTACGCGCCCGGCTCCTACGCGGCGACGGAGGAGGTCGTCGAGCTCGCGCGCGTCGCCGCGCGCCACCGCGGCTTCTACGCGAGCCACATCCGCGGCGAGGGCGCCACGCTGCTCGACGCGGTCGGCGAGGCGATCCGGATCGGGCGGGACGCGGACCTCCCCGTGCAGGTGAGCCACGTGAAGGCCGCGGGCCGGCCCAACTGGGGCAAGGTCGCCGACGCCCTCGCGCTCATCGACGCGGCGCGCGCCGAGGGCCAGGACGTCATGGCCGACGTCTATCCCTACACGGCGTCGAGCACGACGGTGCGCACGCTGCTGCCCGACTGGGCCCTCGAGGGCGGCGTGGACGCGATGCTCGCGCGGCTCGCGGACCCGGCGACGCGCCGGCGGATCCGCGGCGAGCTCGAGGCGCCGGCGACGGGCCAGAGCCTGGTCGACCGGATCGGCTGGGAGAACATCATGATGGCCTCCTGCGTCCGGCGGCGCGATGCCGAGGGCAAGCGTCTGTCGGAGATCGCGGCGGCGCGGTGCCTCGCCCCGCTCGACGCCGCGCTCGAGCTGATCGTGGACGAGGCGGGCCGGGCGTACGTGATCCTCTTCCAGCTCGACGAGCGCGACCTGCGCCGCGCGCTCGCCCACCCCGCGGTGATGATCGGCTCCGACGGCTCGGCCCTGGCGCCCTACGGCGCGCTCGGCGCGGGCAAGCCGCACCCGCGGAGCTACGGCACCTTCCCGCGCGTGCTCGGCGAATACGCGCGGGAGCAGCGGGTGCTCGGGCTCGCCGAGGCGGTCCACAAGATGACGGGGCTGCCGGCGCGGCGGCTGGGGCTCCGCGACCGCGGGGTCGTCCGGGTGGGCGCCAAGGCCGACCTGGTCGTCTTCGATCCCAAGCGCGTCACCGACCAGGCGACCTACGAGGAGCCGCACCGGTACCCGGTGGGGATCGAGCACGTCATCGTCAACGGCCGGTTCGTCATCAAGGACGCCGTGCACACCGGCAGCCTGCCCGGCCGACTGCTGACGCCACCGTGAAGATCGGACGTGTCTTCCCCGATCTCCTGACGCCGCTCTCGACCGCGGCCTCGGTCGAGCAGGGTCTCGCGCGCACCCTCGCCCGCCTCGTCCACCTGACCGGCGCCGACGCCGGAGCGCTCGCGTTCAGCCCCGACCGCGCCGAGCCCATCGTCGTCACGGCGGGCGCGCGGCGCCTTCCCGCCGCGCTCCGCGCGTGGCTGACGGCCGCGAGCAGGACGCCGGTGCGCGGTGTGCGAGTCGCGCGGGTCATGCCGCCGGGCTGGCCACGCGGCGGCGGCGCGACGCTGCTCTCGGCGCCTCTGGGCCCGCCGGGCCGCGCGGCGAGCGCGCTCCTCCTGCTCGGCCGGCCCGGCCGGCTCACGCGCGCCGCGCTCCCCGCGGGCTTTCCGCGCGAGCTCGGCGAGGCGATCGCGCGCGTCTGGGAGCTCCACCGGCGGACCCTCCGCATGGCGGTCCTGAACGAGATCTCGGCGTTCCTCGTCTCGGGTGACGCGCTCGACGACGTGTTCCGCGCCTTCGTCGAGGGCGCCGCGAAGCTCCTGCGGTTCGACTCCATCGCCGTCTCGCTGCTCGACGCCGAGCGTGGCGAGTTCGAGATCGTGGACGTGGCCGCCCGCGGCCTGCCGCTCGGCGGCCGGCGCGACGGCCGGATGCCGCTCGCCGACACGCTGCTCGCCGACGTCGTGGCGCGGGGCGCGCCCCTGCGCGTGGACGATGCCGAGCGCGACACCCTGCCCGCGGCGAGCCGGCGCGTGCTCTCGGCGCACGGCTACAGGGCGGCGCTGCTCGCCCCGCTGGCGGCGGGCGGCGGCGTCTTCGGCGCGGTGACGCTCGCCGCGGTGCGCCCCGGCGCCTTCGACGACGCGGACGCGGAGATCCTCGCCGAGCTGGTGCGCCCCCTCGCCTCGGCGATCGAGCGGCGCCGCCTCAACGAGGAGGGGCGGCGCCGGACCGAGGAGCTCGAGGCGCTCTACGCGACGAGCCAGCTCATCACGGCGCGGCTCGACGTGGCGTCGGTGCTCGACCGGATCAGCCGCTCGGTCACGGCGCTCATCGGCAGCACCGGCTGCGGCATCGGCCTGCTCGATCGCGAACGGGCGCAGCTCACGCACGTGGCCGCGCACGGTTTCCGGAGCGAGGAGTGGCGCGCGCTCTCGCTGCCGGTCGGTGAGGGAATCATGGGCCGGGCCGCGCAGAGCGGCGCCGCGATCCGCGTCGACGACGTGCGGACCGATCCGCGCTCGGCCCGCCGCGACGTGGACGAGCGCGAGGAGATCCGCTCGATGCTCTGCGTGCCGCTCAAAGTGGGCGGCGGGGTCATCGGGGCGATCTCGGCCTTCTCGCGGCGGCCCGGCGCCTTCACGGCGCACCACCAGCGCATCCTCGAGGCGTTCGGCGAGCAGGCGGGCATCGCGATCCACAACGCGCAGCTGTTCGAGGAGAGCGTGCACCGCGCGCGGGAGACGCGTGCGCTCCTCGAGGCCGGCCGGGCGGTCACCGCCAGCCTCGACGTGGACCGGACGATCCGGGTGATCCTCGACGCGGCGCGCGGCGTGCTCGGTGTAGACTCGTGCGGGCTCGCCACGCTCGATCCGGAGACGAACGAGCTCGTCTCGGTGGCGAGCCTCGACCTGCCGCCCGCGCTGGCCAAGGAGATCCGGCTGAAGGTCGGCGAGGGGATCGGAGGCCGCGCCGTGAGCGAGCGGAGGCCGGTGCAGAGTCGCGACCTGTACGACGACCCGCGCGCCCGCTATCCGCATCTCGCGCGCGCGACCGGGTTCCGCTCGATGCTCGCCGCGCCGCTCCGCGTCGGCGAGCGCGCGATCGGCGCGATCAGCGTCTTCCGTCGTGACGTCCACGAGTTCTCGGCCGCCGAGGAGGAGCTCCTGCTGGCGCTCGCCGACCAGGCGGCGATCGCGCTCGAGCACGCCCGGCTCTACACGGAGCTGGAGGCGATGGTCGCCGAGCGGACCCGGGAGCTCGACACCCAGAAGCGGTTCGTCGAGGTCGTGCTCGAGACGCTGCCGCTCGGCGTGTTCGTGCTCGACGCCGGGCTTCGCGTCGTCCGGGCGAACCGCGAGGGCGCCCGCGCGCTCGGCGGCGCGCCCGACGCGCACGTCCCCTTCGCCCTGCTCCTGGGCCGGGACCGCGCGTCCGCCGTCGAGGACTTTCTCCGCCAGGCCTTCGCCACGCGGCAGGGGAGCGTGATGGAGCAGGAGGCCGCGATCGCCGGCGAGACCAAGATCTTCAGGCTGACCACGGCGCCCTTCGAGTCGGCCGACGCGGACGTCGCCCACGCGGTCGTGCTCGTCGAGGACGTCACGCGCGCGAAGCGTCTCGAGCGCCAGATGCTGATGACGGAGCGTCTGACGACGGCGGGCCGGCTCGCGGCGGGCGTCGCGCACGAGCTGAACAACCCGCTCGCCACGATCGCCGGCTGCGCCGAGTCGCTCCAGAGCCGGGTCCGCGAGGCGGAGCTGGCGAAGACGCCCGAGCTGGCCGACTTCCCGCACTACTTGCGCCTCATCGAGGAGGAGGCGTTCCGCTGCAAGGAGATCACCGGGAGCCTCCTCCAGTTCGTCCGCGACCCCGGGAGTCGTCGCGCCCCGACCGACCTCGGCGCCCTCGTCCAGAAGGCGCTCGAGCTGCTCTCGCATCAGTCGCGCTTCGCCGAGAGCCGTATCGTGACCGAGCTCGATGGGGCGCTCCCGCTCGTGGCGGTGAACGAGGGCCAGCTACGCCAGGTCTTCATCGGCATCGCCGCGAACGCGCTCGAAGCCATGGAGGGACGCGGCACGCTGACCCTGCGCTCCCGCGTCCATCGCGGCGAGGTCGAGGTCGAGTTCGAGGACGAGGGGCCGGGGATCCCCGACGAGATCCTGCCGCGCATCTTCGACCCGTTCTATACGACCAAGCCGCCCGGCCAGGGGACGGGACTCGGCCTCGCCATCGCGCAGGGGATCGTGGCCGACCACGGCGGCCGGATCGAGGTCACCTCGCGCCCCGCCAAGGGGAGCGTCTTCCGCGTGGTGCTGCCCCTGTGAGCCGGCGGATCCGCGTCCTGGTCGCCGACGACGAGCGCAACCTGCGCGAGCTCATGATCCGCGAGCTCGGGCGCAAGGGGCACGAGGTCGAGGGCGCCGGCGACGGCGCGGCCGCGCTCGCGCGCCTCCAGGAGGCGTCCTACGACGTCGTGGTCCTCGACATGAAGATGCCGAAGAAGGAGGGGATCGAGGTCCTCCGCGAGCTCCAGGCGCTCTCCGATCCGCCGCAGGTGATCGTGATGACGGGCTTCCAGGAGGTCGGGACGGCGGTCGAGGCGATGAAGCTCGGCGCCTACGACTACCTCACCAAGCCCACGAAGATCGAGGAGCTCGACATCGTCATCCGCAAGGCGGCGGAGAAGGGACAGCTCCTCCGCGACAACGAGGCGCTGCGCGCCCACGCTCCCGGCGGCGAGCCGGCGGGCGGCATCCTGACCCGCAGCCCCGCCATGCTGGAGGTGCTGCGCATCGTCGATCGCGTGGCGCCGACGGACTCGGCCGTGCTGATCCTCGGCGAGAGCGGTACCGGCAAGGAGCTCATCGCGCGCGGCATCCACGAGCGCTCGCAGCGGTTGGGCCGCCCCTTCGTGCCGATCCACTGCGGCGCCCTGCCGCACGAGGTCTTCGAGTCGGAGCTGTTCGGCCACGAGAAGGGGGCCTTCACGGGCGCCGTCGGCGCCAAGCCCGGCCTGGTCGAGCTCGCCGACGGTGGCACCCTCTTCCTCGACGAGATCGGCGAGATGGAGCCGGACAGCCAGGTGAAGCTCCTGCGCGCGCTCGAGACCGGGACCTTCTTCCGCGTCGGGGGGACGCGGCCGCGGCGCGTGGACGTGCGGCTCGTCGCCGCGACCAACCGCGACCTCGCCGAGGCGATGCGGACGGGCGGGTTCCGCCAGGATCTCTATTACCGGATCAACACGATCGCCCTCAAGCTTCCGCCGCTGCGCGAGCGTCGCGAGGACATTGTGCTCCTGGCGACACACTTCGTTGGCACCCAAGCCGCCTATGGCGTGAAGCGTCTGTCCCCCGCGACCCTCGCGGCGCTCGAGAGCTACGACTGGCCGGGCAACGTGCGCGAGCTGCTTCACGCGATCGAGCGCGCTGCGATCCTCACGAAGGGCGACGAGATCCAGCCCGACGACCTCCCCCCCGAGGTGGGCGGCGCGCCACGCGCGCCCGCGTCGACGTCCGGCGGAAGTCTCGAGCAGATGGAGCGCCAGCACATCGTCGCCACGCTCCGTCAGGTCGGCGGCCATCGCGGCAAGGCCGCCGCCCTGCTCGCGATCGATCCCAAGACCCTCTACCGCAAGATCCTGGCCTACAGCATCGTGCCGGACGAGTTCCGCTGACTCCGACGCGCGCGCGGGCGCGATCGGCCTGACCGCCGGCCTGGAGCGCGGGTCGCGTGAGGCTCGGGCGGGACCCCCGATCGATCGGGTGTTCTGCCTGAGCCTTCCATGCCTCCCCCCAGCGACTCGCGAGCGCGACGACCGAAGAATCAGGACGTTGGTCGTGGCCGGGGCCTCTGGCACTTCGCTTGCCCTGTATTCCTTCGACGGTCTGTGCCGAACCATCAATCGAAGGAGTGCTCATGGATCCCGTGCTCGTGATCGATCAGGACCGCGCCGCGATGCAGGACCTCGGCCTCGGCTGCCTCGCGCAGGGCGTCGGTGTCGCGCTGGCCGAAAACCTCTGCGAAGGCGTCCGCGTCCTGCTTTCGGCGACCGTCTCGATCATCGCCGTGGACGCGGCGCTCCTCAGGCTGACGCCCCGGGAGCACGCCACGCTGTTCGAGCGCGTCGCGCCGGGCGTCCCCGTCGTGGTCATCGTCCGCCCTGACGCCGCGCTCGACACCCGCGTGGCGTTCGAGCTCGCCGGGTTCCGGGTGCTGCCCCGTCCGGTCGATGCCCGCGACCTGATCGAAAAGACCGCGGCGCTCGCCCAGGACAGGCACCGGTGACAGCCCGACTTCTGGCGAAGGGGGCCGTGGCGTTCGCCGCCGCGCTCATCCTCGCCGGGATGATCGAGCTCTCGTCCGTGACCGCCGAGCGTCGGGCCGCGCGCGCGGCCCGGCACCTGCTCTTCGCCGACACGGTCGAGGCGGATCTGGCGATCGGGTCCGAGACGGATTCGCCCGAGCCCGCCGAGGTGCCGACGCTGACGCGCTGAGCGCGCGGCTCGCTTGCGTGGGCCGACCGCCCGTGTACACTGTGTCGTGTCGGCCGGATTGACCGGACCTCGCCTCCGACGCAACGTCTCTTCCGGTTCGCGGGGCGTGTACGACAGCGGAAGATCAGTCTAGGGGGTTCACCATGGCGTCCAAACTGTACATCGGCGGTCTCGCGTACTCGACAACGAGCGATGGACTTCGTGAGTTCTTCACCCAGTGCGGCAACGTGCTCTCCGCGACGGTGATCACGGATCGGTTCTCGGGGCAGTCACGGGGGTTCGGTTTCGTGGAGATGGCCACGGCCGAGGAGGCGCAGAACGCCATCTCCCAGCTCAACGGCCGCGAGCTCGACGGGCGGCGCATCACGGTCGAGATCTCGAACCCGCAGGCGCCCCGGTCGGGCGGCGGTCCGCGCCCCGGTGGTGGGGGGGGCAGGCCGGGTGGCGGCGGGCGTGGTCCGGGTGGTGGCCGCGAGAGCGGCTACGCTCACCGGCCCTCGAAGCCGGTGAAGTGGTAGTGCGAGGTGAGCCGCGGCACGCGGCGAGCCGAGCGGTGAGATTGGCTCCAGGGAGCGGTGCGAGGTGAGCCGCGGCGCGCGGCGAGCGGAGCGGTGAGATCGGTCGTAGCGCGCGCACGCTAGCGATACGCGATCGAGGTCACTCGGACGTCGACGGGGCCAGCCGGAAACGGCCGGCCCCGTCCTGCGTCAGGCGCCGGGGCTAGGCGCCGTCGAAGATGCGGTCGTAGCGGCCGTACTCGCGGGCCGCGTCCATGAACCAGCGCACGGCGTCGGGGTCCGAGCGCGGCGGGATTTCGCACGAGGTCGAGAGGATGAAGCCGGAGTGCTTCGCCGCCGCGTCCAGGCAGCGCCGCACGTCGGCCTGCATCGCGTCCTGCGTGGTCTTCTCGAACTTTGTCGCGTCGACGTTGCCGATCGCCACCGCCCGGCCGCGCGAGACCTCCACGAACCGCCGGAGCTGATCCACGTAGAGCGTCGGGTCTCCCTGCTGGTCGAGGTCGAACGAGAACGTGGTGAATCCGCACTGGATCACGTCCTCGAAGATCGGATAGGTCGTCCCGCAGATGTGGGTCGTGACGCCGACCTTCTTGGCTTTGAAATGGTCCACCAGCTCCTTGTGGTACGGGGCGACGAACTCCCGATAGTTGTCGGGCGAGATCAGGCTGATGGATGCCGTCGGCTCCGAGAAGCTGAGGCCGATCCCCGTCTTCACGATCGCGTCACCCCAGAGCTTGCAGAAGTCCGTCGTGACACGCATCGCGTCGTGGATGAAGCGCGGGTCCTCGAACGTGTCGAGCAGCATCGTTTCCGGGTTGCGCAGCAGCATCGCGATCGTCCAGGGGCCGACCGCGACGGCGCCGATCGCCGACGGCGGCTTGGCCTTGACGAGCGCCTCGCACTGCTCGAGGAACGCCGGCAGGCGCGCCGTCTTGTAGGGATCGGGCATCACGAGCTTCGCGAGCCCGGCCTTGTCCTCCTGCAGGACGTGCTGGTCGATGGACGGCACGACGTAGTCCGAGTACTTCACGTGGCACCCGAAGGCCTCGGCCTCCTTGGCGAGGTCGTTGTAGGCGAGCACGACGTCGGGCTGGTATCGCTCGAAATAGTTCATCATCGCCGTGATCGCGCGCTTGACGTCCGTGCAGTATTCCTCGATCGAGAGGCCGTCGAGGGTGCCGGCGAACGAGGCGACGATGGGGTAGACGGGGACACGGTCGGCGAAGGAGCGCTTGTAGGCCGCGACGACCCGGTCGCGGTTCGTGTACGCGCCACGACCCTGCTCGACGTCCCAGACACGGTTGGCCTCCATGTACCGGGCCGGCAGCTTGGCCTCGTATTCCATGAACTGCGTGATCGGGTAACGGATGCCGCCCGCGTGCGTTCCCCGGAGCCCCTCGACGATCTCCTCCATCTGGGCCCAGGGGATCGTGAAGGCCATCTCGTGATCCTGAGTCTGGCCGAAGATCCGGTCGCCGGAGCAGGGCAGGATCACCTGGGGCCGGTCCGTCCGCATGGTCGAGACGATGATCTCGGAGCAGTCGATGCGGCCGCCAAACGCGGAGGTGAGCTTGCCGCCGCGCTTCCAGAGGGCCGCCTGCGTGAGCCGCATGACCTGGGCGGGATTCGCGTAGACGCAGACTAGGTGCGGCTCGAAGGGCGCGCGGTCGAGCGGCGCGACGAGGAGCGCGTAGTACTCGCCTGACGCGAAGCGGTCCACCGCGGCCTCGGAGCGCCGGCCCGCCTCCTTCGTCTCGGTGTACATGCCCTCGCAGAGCGTGCCCGAGTTGTGGAGGTGTGTGGGTTTCTCGAAACCGAGCGCCGCGATCCCGAGGGAGCAGATATGGTCCTCCCGCGTCAGCGCGATCATCCAGCCGTACCGCCGGGCCATGTCGATGACCTGGCAGTTCATGCTGAGCTTCTTGAAGTCGCGCGCCGGGCGCCGGGCCTTGTCCGGGATCGGCTCGCCGGGCTTCAGCATCCGGATCGCGACGGGAAAGGTCTGCGGCCGGATGTAGGTCTGGAGCTCCCGGTCCGCCATCTTGACGTCGATCATGGCTGGCCTCCGCTGAGAGCGTACTACCTAGAGAACCCCGCGACAACAGAGTAGAATACCGCCCACCGCGGCGGCGCGAGGCGAGCCGCGGGTCGAGATCTTCGTCGATCAGGGAGGCGGGACGATGCAGGCTCCAAGTGCGAGCTACAGCCTCACGGTGCGGCTGGCGATCACGAACAAGCCCGGAATGCTCGGGCGGGTCACGTCGGCGATCGGCAAGGCGGGCGGCGACATCGGCGCGATCGACCTCGTCGAGGTCGGCAAGTCCACGATCACGCGCGACATCACCTTCAAGGCGCGCGATGAGCAGCACGGCCAGCAGGTCGCCGACCGGATCCGCGCGGTGCGGGGCGTCAAGGTCGTCAACGTCTCTGACCGCACCTTCCTGATGCACCTCGGGGGCAAGATCGAGGTGCGCGGGAAGATGAGCGTGAAGACCCGGGACGACCTCTCCATGGCCTACACGCCGGGCGTGGCGCGCGTCTGCATGGCGATCCACCACGACCCCGAGAAGGCCTACGCGCTCACGATCAAGCAGAACGCGGTCGCGGTCGTCACCGACGGCACCGCGGTGCTCGGCCTGGGCGACATCGGCCCCAGCGCGGCGCAGCCGGTCATGGAGGGGAAGGCGCTCATCTTCAAGGAGTTCGCCGGCGTGGACGCGTTCCCGCTCTGCCTCGCGACCAAGGACGTGGACGAGATCGTCATGATCGTGAAGGCCATTTCACCGGTCTTCGGGGGCATCAATCTCGAGGACATCTCGGCACCACGTTGTTTCGAGATCGAACAGCGACTCCAGCGCGACCTCGAGATCCCCGTCTTCCACGACGACCAGCACGGCACGGCCGTCGTCGTCCTGGCTGCGATGCTTAACGCGCTCAAGGTAGTCAAGAAGCGCCTCGGCGACGTCCGCATCGTGTTCACCGGCGCCGGCGCCTCGGGCATCGCGACGGCGAAGCTCCTGATGCGCGCCGGCGCCAAGCACATCGTCGCCTGCGACCGCGCCGGCACCCTCTACCGCGGACGCGTCGACAATATGAACCCGATGAAGGAGTGGTTCGCCAAGCACACCAACGAGAAGCGCATCCGCGGCACCGTGTCCGACGCGCTCAAGGACGCGGACGTGTTCATCGGGCTCTCCGCGCCGGGCGTGGTCTCGCTCAAGGACATCAAGTCCATGGCGCGTGACCCGATCGTGTTCGCCATGGCGAATCCGATCCCCGAGATCCAGCCCGAGGAGGCCGGGCCGTTCGTGCGAGTCATGGCGACGGGGCGCTCCGACTACCCCAACCAGATCAACAACTCCTGCTGCTTCCCCGGCTTCTTCCGGGGGATGCTCGACGTGCGCGCCCGCCGGGTGAACGACGAGATGAAGCTCGCCGCGGCCCACGCGCTCGCGGCCATCGTGTCGAAGGAAGAGCTGGGGGAGGAGTACATCACGCCCTCGATGTTCGACGGCCGGGTCGTGCCCGCCGTCTCCGCCGCTGTCGCCGAGGCGGCCGTGCGCACGGGCGTGGCGCGGCGCCGCCCGCGCGGGACCACCGCCTCCGCGTCGCGGTAGGCCGTGAGGCGCCGGGACCTCCTCGCCGTCTGCTTCGTGCTCGGGAGCGCGCTGCTCGTCTGGCCGCTCCTCTCGATCCCGAACCGGCCGATCCTGGTCCTCGGGGTCCCGGCGCTCGTGCTCTACCTGTTCGCCGTGTGGGCGGCCATCGTCGCCGTCCTCGCGTGGGCCGCCCGCCGGTCCGGAGGCGAGGACGCCCCGTGACCTGGCAGTCGCAGACGCCGATCGTCGGGATCCTGCTCGCGTATCTCTGCTTCCTCTTCCTCGTCGCCGCCACCGCCGAGCGCTTCGGCCGCCGGCTCGCCGCGCCACGACTCCGGACCGGCACCTACGTGCTCGCGGTCTCCGTGTACTGCACCGCGTGGACCTTCTACGGCAGCGTCGGGCTCGCGGCGAACCGCGGGCTCGAGTTCCTCACGATCTACCTGGGCCCGGCGCTCGCCGCGCTCATGTGGCCGACCGTGCTCCGAAAGCTCGTCCGCGTGGCGAAGGAGCAGCGGATCACCACGATCTCCGACTTCGTGGGCAGCCGGTACGGCAAGTCGGCGCCGCTCGGCACCCTCGTCGCCGCGCTCGTGGTCTGCGGGATGATCCCGTACATCGCGCTTCAGCTGAAGGCGGTGTCGGTGTCCTTCCAGCTCATGATGGGCGACTCGGTGCTCTCCGGGTTCGACCCGACGCTCCTCGTCGCGGGCACGCTCGCGCTCTTCGGCATCCTGTTCGGGGCGCGGAACCTCGACTTCACCCGGCAGCAGACGGGTCTGATGACCGCCGTGGCGGTGGAGTCGATCGTCAAGCTCGTCGCGTTCCTGCTGGTCGGGATCTACGTCACCTGGGGCCTCTTCGGGGGCTTCGGCGACATCTTCGGCCGCATCGCCCAGAGCCGCTGGGCCGAGCTGGTCACCCTCGGCGCGCCGCCCGCCGCCTCCTACGCGCGCTGGACCGCGTTGCTCGTGATCTCGATGATGGCCGTCATGCTGCTCCCGCGCCAGTTCCACGTGCTGGTGGTGCAGAACCCGCGCGAGCGCGACGTGCAGACCGCGGCGTGGGCGTTCCCGCTCTACTTGCTCGCGATCAACGTGTTCGTCCTGCCGATCGCCTTCGCCGGGCTCCTCACGTTCGGTGACGGCGCCGCCGCGGACAGCTTCATCCTGGCGCTGCCGCTCCGGGCGGGCGCCAGCTTCGTCGCGGTCACGGTGTTCCTCGGCGGCTTCTCGGCGGCGACGGCGATGATCGTGGTGGACTCGCTCGCGCTGTCGAAGATGATCTCCAACGACATCGTGCTGCCCTTCATCCTCCGGCGCCGCGGTTTCGCCGAGGTCTACTCGGCGAGCCTCGCCTCGACGCGCCTCGGCATCCTCGTGGTCGTGACGCTCGGCTTCATCTGGGCACGCCTCGAGGCCGGCCAGCTCCTCCTGGTCGAAATGGGTATCCTGTCGTTCATCGCGGTCTCGCAGGTCGCCCCGGCGGTCCTGCTCGGCCTCTACTGGCGGCGGGGCAACCGCAAGGGTGCCTTCGCCGGCATCTCGCTCGGCTTCGCCCTCTGGTTCTACACGCTCATCATTCCCGCCTTCGTGAAGGAGGGGCTCGTCCCCGCCTCGACGCTCGCGGCGGGACCGCTCGGGCTCGCGTGGCTGCGGCCGACGGCATTCCTCGGCCTGGAGGGGCTCGACCCGACCAGCCACGGCATCTTCTGGTCGCTCTTCGTCAACGTCGCCGCCTATCTCCTCGTGTCGATCCTGACGACCCAGGACGCCGACGAGCGGAGCCAGGCCGCGGCGTTCGTCGGGCTCGTCGAGAAGGCCGAGCCCGCGTCGCCCACGCCGGCGATCCTCTCAGTGCCCGAGATCGAGCGGCTCCTCCACCTCTACGTCCCGGAGGAGGAGGCGGACGCGATCCTCCGTGAGCTGCTCGGCGGCAAGAGCCCCCGGGAGCTCTCGGTCCCGGACCTGCTGGACCTCCGCATCCGCTTCGAGCGGGTGCTCGCGGCGTCGCTCGGCGCGGCGGCGGCCCGGTACATCATCGAGGACCGATTCACGATCTCGAAGGGCGAGGCGCAGCAGCTCGTCGAATCGTTCCAGGCCATGCAGCGCTCCCTGGGCAAGAGCGAGCGCCTGCTCGCCTCCGTCGTCGAGTCGGTCGCCGACTGCATCTTCACGACGGACGTCGAGGGCCGGCTCATCACCATCAACCCCGCGGGACGGCGGCTCCTCGGCTGGGTGCCCGCCGCCGTGCCCTCGCTCACGTACCTCGACGTGCTCGACGAGGCGGATCGGCGGCGCGCTGGCCCCGCGATCGAGCGCGCGGTCGCCGGCGGGCGGCCGTGGCTCGGGAGTGTGAATGGCCTCACGCGGGCCAAGCGCCGCTTCCCTGCGTATCTCGCGATCTCCTGCGTCTTCGACGAGAAGCGGCAGGTGCTCGGGACGGTCGGCGTCCTTCGCGACCTCACCGAGCAGGTGGCGACCCAGCAGCGGCTGATCCAGCGGGAGAAGCTCGCGTCGCTCGGCGAGATGGCCGCGGGCGTCGCCCACGAGATCCGCAACCCGCTCGGCGGGATCAAGATGGCGACGACCCTGCTGTCGTCCGGCGCCGGCGAGGATCGGCGGATCTCGCAGGAGATGGCGCAGTCCATCCTGTCGGGTATCAAGGAGATCGAGACGATCATCGCCGATCTGCTCGACTACGCGCGCGAGACGCGGCTCGACTGCCAGGAATACGCCCTCAGCCGGATCCTCGCCCCGGTCGTCGAGTCCTGCGCCGCCGAGGGGCGCGGGCGGGGGATCCGCGTCGAGGTCCTGGGGCTCGACGCGGACCTGGTCGCCGCGGTGGACGGCCCGCGCCTGCGCCAGGTCTTCGCCAACGTGCTGAAGAACGCGCTCGAGGCGACGGAGCGCCAGCTTGGGGGGCGCGTGGACGTGCGCCTCGACCGGCGCGGCGCGGCCGTCGTGGTCGAGGTCGCCGACAACGGCGTGGGCATCGCGCCGGAGCACCGCGAGAAGATCTTCCTGCCCTTCTACACCACGAAGCCGACGGGCACCGGGCTCGGGATGGCGATCGTGAAAAAAATCATGGACCTGCACGGCGGTGAGATCGAGATCGACAGCGCGCCCGGCCACGGCACGACCATCCGGCTCGTCATCCCGCGGTCGCCGCTCCCGGCGGCCGTGGAAGTCGGTTAGGAGGCTCGGATGAAGCACCGCATCCTCATCGTCGAAGACGACGAGATCTTCCTGCGCCCGCTGCAGCGCACCCTGGAGGTCGAGGGCTACGAGGTCGCCGTCGTCCAGAGCGGCGAGGAGGCGGTCGAGCTGCTCAAGGGCGACGACGTGGACCTCGTGCTGACCGACAAGCGGCTGCCCGGGATCGACGGCGTGGATCTGGTGCGGCGGATGAAGGCCGATCACCCGGACCTCGCGGTGGTCGTGATGACGGCGTACGGGACGATCGGCTCGGCGGTCGAGGCGATGCGCCTCGGAGCCGAGGACTACCTCGTCAAGCCGTTCGACGCCGCCGAGGTCCTGATGGTGCTCCGCCGCGCGATCGAGTTCCACGAGCTGAAGGCCGCGAGCCGCGCGACACTGCGGCGCAACCAGGAGCGCTTCACGCTCAGGAACGTCGTGACGCAGAGCCAGCCGATGCAGGAGGTGTTCGAGCTCCTGTCCACGGTGGCGGGGCTCGATACGACAGTCCTGATCTACGGCGAGACGGGCGTGGGCAAGGAGCTGCTGGCGCGCTCGCTGCACTTCTCGGGCGCGCGGCGCGACCGGCCATTCGCCGCCGTCAACTGCGCGGCAATCCCGGAGGAGCTGTTCGAGTCGGAGCTCTTCGGCTTCCGGAAGGGTGCCTTCACCGGCGCCGGCGAGACCCGGCGGGGTCTGCTCCAGGCGGCCAACGGGGGCACGCTCCTCCTCGACGAGATCGGCGAGATGCCGCTGGGGCTCCAGGCCAAGCTCCTGCGCGTCATCGAGGAGAAACGGGTCACGTCCATCGGATCGGACCGTCCCGTCGAGATCGACGTGCGCTTCATCGCCACGACGAACAAGGACCTCCAGGTGGAAGTGGAGCGCGGCGCCTTCCGGCGCGACCTCTTCTACCGCCTCTCGGTGATGCCCGTGCGGGTGCCGCCGCTGCGCGAGCGGCCGGGCGACGTTCCGTTGCTCGCGCAGCACTTCCTCGAGCAGAGTGCCCGACGCTCCAAGAAGGTGGTGCGCGCCATCGCTCCGGAGGCGATGCAGGCGCTCGGCCGCTACGCGTGGCCCGGCAACGTGCGCGAGCTCGAGAACGTGATCGAGCGCGCGGTGATCGTCGCCAAGGGCGACACCATCGTCGACGTCGAGCGCTTCCTCAGCGGCGAGAGCGGGCGGCCGAGGGTGGACCTCGGGCTGCCGTTCCGGGACGCGAAGGCGCGCGTCGTCGAGGAGTTCGAGCGCGCGTACATCAGCGGCGTGCTCGAGGCCGAGGGCGGCAAGCTCACGGCGGCCGCGAAGCATGCGGACATGGACCCGAAGAACTTCCACGAGAAGCTGATCCGGTACGGCCTGCGCCGCCCCTCGACGGGGCTCAGCGAATGAGGCCAGCGGCGTAGCTCCCGCCTTGCCGCGGCCCGTGATTGCGCGCTGCGGCAGGGCCTCGACACCATGGCGCGTCGGGTCTCGATACCAGGAGTTCGCTCGAGCCCGTCGTCGAACCAGCGAGAAATAAATAGGTCTGTGCCCGGCCTCCTCTGGCATAAGGGCTGCACATCGTTCGCGGCTCCGATGGAGGAGCCCTGCAGCGAACGGCCATACGGCTGCGCTCCGCGCAGGCGCTCACAGGGAGGCCCATGCGGGCAAAACAGGTTTCGCCCAAGGAGTTGCGCCGCGTCGTCGTCGCGGCATCCGTCGGCAATATCATCGAGTGGTACGACTTCTACATTTTCGGGAGTCTGGCCTCGATCCTCGCGGTCAAGTTCTTCGAGAAGGGCCACCCGGTGGCGGCGTTCCTCAGCACGGTGGCGATCTTCTCGGTCGGCTTCCTGATCCGGCCGCTGGGCGCGTTCGTCTTCGGCTGGCTCGGTGACAAGGTCGGCCGGAAGTACACCTTCATCGTCACGCTGAGCGGCATGGGCGTGGCGACGGCCCTCATCGGCTTCGTGCCGAGCTACCAGGCGATCGGTATCGCCGCGGCCTTCATTCTCTTCGGGCTGCGCCTGATCCAGGGTCTCTGCCTGGGCGGGGAGTACGGAGGCGCCATCACGTACGTGGCCGAGCACATCGAGGACGAGCATCGCGGGTACTACACCGGCTGGCTGCAGACGTCGCCCACGCTCGGCATCGTCGTGTCGCTGGCGACGATCATCGGCATTCGCACCTATCTGGGCGTCGAGGCCTTCAACGACTGGGGCTGGCGGCTGCCCTTCATCATCTCCCTCCTCCTGGTCGCAATCGCGATCTGGATCCGGCTCTCGCTCGGTGAGACGCCGATCTTCCAGGACATCAAGGCGCGGGGCAAGACCGCCACCAATCCGTGGCGCGAAGCCTTCATGAGCGCCAACTTCAAATATGTCGTCATCGCCAGCATCGTCGTGCTCGGACAGGGATGCGTCTGGTACAGCGGCCAGTTCTGGGCGCTCTACTTCCTCCAGACGGTCAAGAAGCTCGACGTGCTCACCTCCAGCTCCATCGTGGGTGTCGCGCTGCTGATCGCCACTCCCACGCTGATCTTCTGGGGCTGGCTCTCCGACAAGATCGGGCGCAAGCCGATCATCCTGGGCGGTATGGCCCTGGCCTCGCTGACGTACTACCCGCTCTACATGGCGCTCGGGAACTACGCGGATCCCAAGAACGTCAACTACCCGATGTCGATCCTCATCGTCGTGATCCTGGTCAACTACGTGGGCATGACCTACGGGCCGATCGGCGCGTTCCTGGCCGAGTTCTTCCCCAGCCGCATCCGCTACACCTCGGTGTCCGTGCCCTACCACATCGGCAACGGCTGGGGTGGCGGTCTGGTCCCGATCGTCACGACGTCGATGTACCTCTCCACGGGCAGCGTGGGCTATGCGCTGATCTATCCCATCGTGGTGCCGGCAGTCATGTTCGTGCTCGCACTCTTCCTGATGCCTGAGACGCGCAAGCACAGCATCTGGGAGGAAGGCGCAATCGAAGCGACCCGCAGCCGCGCCTGACGGAGTCGGGATCGCCCGGCTACGGGATGGGTACCTTCCCATTCGTAGCCGGGCGATCGGTTCGTGGCCCCAGGTGTTCCTGGTCAGAAACACCCCGCTTTGCCGTGAAAAGTGTCACGAGCCGGGCATTCTGCCCGTCCTGGCGGTTTCGACCTACTCATGGTTCGTCACCTTTTCAATGAATTAAGGTCCGGGTCCACCCGTCTCATGTTCGGCATGGCCGTTGCACGATCCAGGGCCAGCCGAACTGGGAGGGTCACCATGGACACTAACGTCAGGAAACGGCTAGAGCAGGACCTGAGTACCGCCGTGAGCCGGCTTCGTCAGATGGGCGGGGCGGTGGCGGTAGAGGATATGCCGGGCGCAATCGGCGACAACACCCCGTTCGCCGACGAAGTCGATGAGATCCGCGCGAACGAGGACAGAGAGATCGGCTTCGCCACTCGGGAGCTTCTCGTGGATCGGGTCAACCGCCTCTCGGCGGCGATCGACCGGCTGAACGATGGGGACTACGGCACCTGCGTGGAGTGCGGCGAGTCCATCTCGCCCGCGCGCTTGCACGCGCTGCCCGAGGTCCAGACCTGCGTGCGCTGCCAGGACCAGATCGAGCGCTTCGGGCGCCAGCACACCACCGACGAGGTCGAGGCGGTCGCCGACGACGAGTAGTCTCCGCACCCCAGAGTGACGGCGGGGCCGGGGAAACATCCCGGCCCCGTTTTTTTGTGTAGGCTAGCCGCGTGCGGACACCGGTCCTGGATCTCTTCCGTCCTGCGGTACGCGCCGCGTGCCGCGCCTATTTCGGCCTCGAGCTGGTCGGCGTCGAACACATTCCGGTGGCCGGACCGCTCATCATCACGCCCAATCATCAGACGTACGCCGACCCGCCGCTCGTGACGATTCCCGTGCGGCGCCGCGTCTACTACATGGCCTGGAGCCGCCTGTTCGAGATCCCCCTGTTCAGCCGCTTCATCAGGCTCCTTCGCGCGTTCCCGGTCCAGATCGACTCGGCCGACCCGCGCGCGGCGCGGGAAGTGGTGCGCCTGCTCCGGGCGGGACAGGCCGTCATGATCTTTCCCGAAGGCGGGCGAAGCCCGGATGGCACGGTCCAGCGCTTCAAGCCCGGCGCCTTCCGTCTCGCGGTCTCGCTCGCGACACCGGTCCTCCCCGTGACGATCGCCGGCGGTCACGCCGCCTGGCCACCCGGCCGCGCCCTCCCGCGCCCTGGGCGCATCACGATCACCTACCACCCGCCGCTCCGGCCCGACCCCTCGCTCGAGCCCCGCCAGGCGGCTCGCGAGCTGGGCGAACGCGCCCACGCCGCGATCGTGGGGGCCCTCGAGGCCGGCCGCCGCTGACACCCGGGCGACCGTGCTACGCGCGGCGCTCCTCCACGAGATACCCCGCCTCGACGAGGCGCCGTGTGAGCGCCTCGATCTGCGCGCGCCCCGAGGTCTCGAGCGTGAGCTCGACCTCGGTTTCCCCGACCGCACCGCGGGAGAAGGCGCGGTCGTGCTCGATCCGCAAGATGTTGGCGCGCGCGGCGGCGATGAGCACCGCGAGCCGCGCGAGCTGCCCGGGCTGATCGCGGAGCAGCACGCCGAGACGCACGAGGCGGCCGTCCTTGACGAGGCCGCGCTCGATGATGCGCGCGATGACGGTCACGTCGATGTTGCCGCCCGACAGGACGAGCACGACGTTGCGGCCGGCGAGGCCGAGGGTGCGGTTCAGCAGGGCGGCGAGCGGGGCGGCGCCCGCGCCCTCGACGACCGTCTTTTCGATCTCGAGCAGCAGGAGGATCGCGTTCGCCAGCTCCTCCTCGTCCACCGTGACGATCTCGTCCACGTGCTTCTGCGCGAGCGCGAACGTATGCTGGCCGACGCGCCGGACGGCGATGCCGTCGGCGATCGTCGCGGCAGCGGGCAGCGTGAGCCGCTCGCGCGCCTCGAGCGCGCGCCGCATCGAGGGGAGCGCGGTGGCCTGGACGCCGCCGACGCGGATGTCGGGCCGGTGGGCCTTGATGGCGAGTGCCATGCCCCCGATCAGCCCGCCACCCCCGACGGGCACGAGGACCGCTTCCATCTCGGGTCGTTGCTCCAGGAGCTCGAGGCCGAGCGTGCCCTGGCCGGCGATGACCCGCTCGTCGTCGAACGGATGGACGAAGGCGAGCCCGCGCTCGACGTTCACCTCGCGCGCCCGCGCGTAGGCCTCGTCGTAGTTCGCGCCGTGCAGGATGACCTCGGCGCCGTAGCGGCGCGAGGAGGTCACCTTGATGAGCGGTGCCCACTCGGGCATCACGATGACCGCCGGAATCCCGAGGCGCGCGGCGTGAAAGGCGACGGCGAGGCCGTGGTTGCCCGCGCTCGCGGTGACGACCCCGCGGGCGCGGGCCGCGGGGTCGAGCTGGAGAAGCAGGTTGGCGGCGCCACGCTCCTTGAACGAGCCCGTCATCTGCAGATTCTCGAGCTTCACGAAGCAGCGCGCGCCGGACAGCTCGGAGAGCGTCTGCGAGTAGGGGCAGGGCGTCGCGTAGATCGCGCCCTGGAGCCTGCGGCGAGCGTCGTCGATGTCCTTCAGCTCCAGCACGCCTAGAAGGGGACCTGTGGCTCGCGGAGCGACGGCGCCATGAGGGCGACGGGCATGAGCGGCGTCGAGTGCGCCCAGCCGATGCGGCCGCGCCAGTCGAGGAGGATGAGGCCGCCCTGCCCCCGGCCCTCCTCGCCGAGCAGGTCCACGGCGACCTTCGCCGCGTAGTCGGGATCGTCGGCGTCCTGCAGGAAATGCAGCGCCCGCCGCGCGAGGACGACCCGGATGATGGCCTCGCCGTCGCCGGTGCACGAGACGCCGCCGATCGCGCTGTCGGCGTACGTGCCGCAGCCGATCAGCGCGCTGTCGCCGACGCGGCCGGGAAGCTTGCCGGCGAGCCCGCCGGTGGACGTCGCCGCGGCGATCGTGCCCGCCCGGTCGAGCGCGACGGCGCCCACGGTGCCCTTTGCGCCCGCCGCGGCGCGCTCCTGGTGGCGGGCGAGCTGGCGCTCGGTCACGAGCGCGCGCGGATCGCATTCGGGAACGCCCCCGGCGCGCGCGACGTCGAGGGCGCCGTCGCCGACGAGAAGCACGTGCCGCGTGCCGTCCATCACGCGCCGGGCGAGGGTGATGGGATTCGCGATGCCGCGCACGGCGCCGACGGCGCCGCAGCGGAGCCGGTCACCCTCCATGATGGACGCGTCGGTCTCCACCGTGCCCGCCGAAGTCAGGACCGAGCCGCGCCCCGCGTTGAATCGCGGGTGATCCTCGAGCGATCGCACGGCAGCCTCGACGGCGTCGAGGGCGCTGCCGCCGGCCGCGAGCACCCTCCATCCCGCGAGCGCGGCGGCCCGCACGCCGCCGCGAAGCTCCTCGCGTCCGTCCACGGGGTCGGCGCCCGCGCCGCCGTGGACGACGATCGAGGGGACGCGCGCTGGAAGCATGACCTCCACCGTGTCACAATCGCGCCGCTTTGCAAAGCGCGCTCGAGAGCCTGAATGCACGCATCGTCCGCTGCGCCCGCTGCCCGCGGCTCGTGGCGCATCGGGAGGCCTCGGCCGCCGCGCCGCCGCGACGCTACGTGGGCGAGCGCTACTGGGCGCGGCCGCTCCCGGGGTTCGGCGATCCGCGCGCGCGCCTCCTGCTCGTCGGGCTGGCGCCGGCGGCGCACGGCGGCAACCGCACGGGACGCATGTTCACGGGCGACCGCAGCGGCGACTGGCTCTTCGACGCGCTCCACCACGCGGGCTTTGCCAACCGGCCGGCGTCGCGCCATCGCGACGACGGCCTGCGCCTGCGCGACGCGTACATCACCGCGACGATCCGCTGCGCGCCTCCCCTGAACAAGCCGACGCCGGGCGAGGTGAGGCGCTGCGAGCCGTTCCTCCTCGAGGAGCTGGGGCTCCTGGACCGCGTGCGGGTCGTGGTCGGTCTGGGTCGCATCGGCTGGCAGGCCTACCTGCGCGCCCGGCGCGCGCGCGGCGCGGCAGGGCCGCGGCGGACACCCCGCTTCGGCCACGGCGCCCTGACGATGTTCGACGACGGCGTCACGCTGATCGCCTCGTACCACCCGAGCCAGCAGAACACGTTCACAGGCAGGCTCACGCGCCCCATGCTGCGTGGCGTGTTCCGCAAGGCCCGGCGGCTCCTGGCGGCGACACGGTGAAGACCTCGCTCTATCACGTCCAGCTGAACGTGACGGCGGCCGCGCGCTCGGTACCCTTCGACGCGGCCCTGCTCGAGTACTTCGAATACCGCACGCTCGTGGCGGCCCGCGACGCCATGGGCATGAGCAACGGCACGACGGACGTCTGGATCGTCACGGCCGCGGGCGAGCACGCCGCGCGCGGCTTCCACCGGAAGCGCCCGGGGCTGAACCATCTCGCGTTCGGCGTCGGCTCGCGGCACGACGTGGACACGTTTCACCGCGAGTTCCTCGTCACGCGCGGCGTCCCCGCCCTCTACGGGCCGCCGCGCGACTACCCGGAGTACCGGCCAGGCTACTACGCGGTGTTCTTCGAGGATCCCGACCGGCTCAAGCTCGAGGTCGCCCACGTGCCCGGGCGGACGTGAGTTGAGGCGGAGCCGCGGGGCCTCAGTCCACGAGATCGGAGGGCAGGCGGGGGCGCTCGGCGACGGTGAGGGTCAGCTCACGGCTCTGGCCGTCGCGCGTGAGCGTGACGCGCACGCGCTGGCCGGGCTTGAGCGTGCGCACCTTCGCGACGTAGTCCTGGTGGCTCCGGATCGGGGAGCCCTGGATCGCGACCAGGATGTCGCCGCCGAGAAGATACTCCTCGCCCTGCACGATGACCGAGGTGGTGCCGCCGCGCACGCCGGCGCGCTCGGCGGGGCTTCCATCGTAGACCAGCTCGACCAGGTAGCCCTCGACCAGTGGCAGCCGGATCATCGTCGACAGCCGGGCGTCCACCTCGCGGCCCTGCATGCCGAGCCACGGGCGCACGACGCGGCCGACGTCCCGCAGCTCGCGCAGGACCGCCTTCGCGCTGTTGATGGGAACCGAGAACCCGATCGATTGCGCCTCTTCGGAGATGAAGGTGTTGATGCCGATGACGGTGCCGCAGCGGTCCACCAGCGGGCCGCCGGAGTTGCCCGGGTTGATCGGCGCGTCGGTCTGGATCAGCGGCTGCTCGGACAGGCCGGGCAGGAGCCGATTGAGACCGCTCACGATCCCGCGCGTCATCGTCTGCTCGAGCCCGATCGGGTTGCCGATGGCGGCGACCTCGTCGCCCACGCGGAGCTGGGCCGAGTCCCCGAGGCGCGCGACGGGCAGCGGCGTCGCCGCCTCGACGCGGATGAGCGCCAGATCGAGCAGCGAGTCGAGACCGATCAGGCGCGCCGGCGCCTTCGTCCCCGAGTCGAGCGTGACGGTGAGCGAGGTCGCGCCGTCCACGACGTGCGCGTTCGTCAGCACCTGGCCGTCGCGCTCGATGAGGACGCCCGAGCCGACGATCGTCTCGAAGCGTCGCTGCGGCTTCGCCTTGTTGATCTTCGTCGACTGGATCGAGACGACGGCCGGCGAGACCCGCTCGAACACGGTCGCGAACGGTTCGTTGCATTGCTGGGCCGCGGCGACGGAGGGAACGGCGAGCAGGATCAGGAGCAGCACGCGGCGACGCATCGCCCCGGATGATACACTAACCGCGTGACGCGCACCCTCGCGATCCTCCTCGCGCTGTCGCTCGGGCTCCCGGCGACCGTCGGCGCCGCGGACGGCGTGGTCACCGCGACGCTCGACAACGGTCTCCGCGTGCTGCTGCTCGAGGACCATCGGAGCCCGATCGTCTCCTTCCAGGTGTGGTATCGCGTCGGCTCGCGCAACGAGCAGCGGGGCGCCACCGGGATCGCGCACTTCCTGGAGCACATGATGTTCAAGGGCACCCCGACCTACGGGCGCGGCCAGTTCGCGCGCCTCGTCGAGCAGAACGGCGGGCAGGACAACGCCTTCACCTCGCAGGACGTCACCTCGTACTACGTGAACATCGCCAGTGACCGCCTGGACCTCGTCGTCGAGCTCGAGGCGGATCGCATGCAGAACCTCCTCCTCGATCCGAAGGAGATCGAGTCGGAGCGGCAGGTGGTGATCGAGGAGCGCCGCACGCGCACCGAGGACGACCCCGGCGGATACCTCGGCGAGGAGGTCGGCTCGCTCGCCTTCAAGGCCCACCCGTACGGCTACCCGATCATCGGCTGGATGGAGGACATCAGCCGGATCACGCCGGCCGAGATCCGTGCCTTTCACAACGTCTACTACGTCCCGAACAACGCGATCGTCGTTGCCGTCGGCGACTTCCAGGCGGCGGACGCGCTCGACCGGATCACGCGGCGGTTCGGGCGGATCCCACGCGGGTCCGAGCCGCCGCCCGTTCTCCCAATCGAGCCGCCGCCGAACGGCGAGCGGCGCGCCGTTGTCCGCAAGCAGGCGGAGCTGCCCATCGTCTACCTGGCCTGGCACGTGCCCAACCAGCAATCGGCGGACGCGGCGGCCCTCGAGGTGCTCTCGACGATTCTCGCCGGCGGCCGCGCCTCGCGGCTCTACAAGGAGCTCGTCTACCGGCGGCTCGCGCTCGATGCCGGCGGCGACTACTCGTGGTTCTCCATCGATCCGAACCTCTTCTGGTTCTGGGCCACGCCGATGCCCGGGCAGACGCCCGAGACGCTCGAGAAGGAGCTCCTGGCGCAGATCGCGCGGCTGAAGGCCGAGCCCGTGACCGACGAGGAGCTGGCCCGCGCCAAGAATCAGATCGAGGCGTCGTTCGCGTTCCAGGAGGACTCCATCCACCGCCGCGCCTCGCTCCTCGCGCGCTTCGAGGTGATCGGCGGGCATCAGCTGAAGGACGGATTCCTCGCGAAGGTGCGCGCGGTCACCGCGGCGGACCTGCAGCGCGTGACCGGCGCCTGGTTCCCGGAGGACAAGCGAACCGTCGGCGTCCTCCTGCCGGCGTCGCCGTGATACCTGTCACGCTCCGGCTCGCCGCGCTCCTGTTCCTCCTCATCACGGCGGCGCCCGCAGCGGCGGCGCCGCTCGCGCACCGCGAGGTGCTGCCGAACGGCATCGTGCTGCTCGTCGCTGAGCGTCCCGCCGTGCCGATCGTCGCCGTCCGGGTCCTCGTCAGGGCGGGCGCGGCCTTCGACCCGCCCGACCGCGCCGGCCTCGCGAACCTGACGGGCGCCCTCCTCACGCGTGGCACCTCCCGGCGCTCGGGTCCAGACCTCGACGGGGCGATCGAGTTCGTGGGGGGGACCCTCGAGGCGGGGGCGGCGCGCGACCACCTCACCGCCTCGCTCCGCGTCTTGAAAAAGGATCTGGCGCTCGGTCTCGATCTGCTCTCGGAGGTGGTCCTCGCCCCGACGTTCCCGCAGGACGAGGTGACGCGGAAGATCGCCGAGATCCAGGCGGGGATCAAGCGCTCCGAGGAGGACCCCGGAACGGTCGCAGCGCGCGAGCTGGCGCGGCTCGTCTTCCCCGGACATCCGTACGGCGCGCCGGTCGAGGGGACGCGCGAGTCCGTGGCGCGGCTCACGCGCGACGACGTCGTGCGCTTCCACGCCGAGCGGTTTCGCCCGGACGCGGCGATCGTCGCCGTCGTCGGCGCGGTCACGGTGGACGAAGCACGTCGCGCCATCATGGGACGCTTTGGCGCCTGGCGGCGCCCGGGGTCGCCGCCGGTCGCGGTCGCCGACGCGGTCCCGGGGTCGGCGCCGCGTGAAGAGAACGTCACGCGCGACCTCACGCAGTCCACGATCATGTTCGGGCGCCAGGCGATCCGCCAGACGCATCCCGACTATTTCCCGCTGGTGGTGGCCTCCTACGTCCTCGGCGGTGGCTCGGCCTCGCGCCTCTACTCGCGCGTCCGCGAAGAGGGAGGGCTCGCCTATTCCGTGTACAGCTACGTCTCGCCCTCCCGGTACGCCGCGGCCTTCATCGTCAGCGCGCAGACGCGGACGGCCGAGGTGGTGCGCGTCAAGACGCTTCTCCGGGAGGAGCTCTCGCGGATGATCCGCGAGCCCGTCACCGACGCCGAGCTGGGCCTCGCCAAGTCGTACCTTATCGGCAGCTTTCCCCTCCGCCTCGACACGTCGGGCAAGGTCGCCGACTTCATCACCGCCGTCGAGGAGCTGGGGCTCGGACTCGACTACCCGGACCGCTACAAGGACCGCGTGGGCAAGGTGACGGCGCGCGACATCCAGCGCGTCGCCGCCACGTACTTCGACCCGGAGGCCTTCAACCGCATCGTGGTCGGCAAGGCCCCGTGAGGCCCCGCGCGTTCGCGGCGGCGGCGCTCGGGGCGGTGGCCCTTCTCGGCGGCGCGCCAGCCCTCGCGGCGTCGTTCGTGCTCGCGTCCGGCGACCGGGAGAGCGCGCTCCGCGTGGGGCGGCGCGCCGTGACGAACGACGCATTCGACACCGAGTGGCGCGTCGCGAACGGCGCCGGCGACAGCGCGATGGTCGTGACGCCCTTCCACCGCCTCGTCCTGGCCGCGCGGCACGCCGCGTTCCGGAACGAGCGGATGAAGCCGGACGAGCCCGAGCGGCTCCTGCGCGAGCAGCAGGACCGCCTCCTGATCTGGACCCAGCTCCGCGGCCCTCGAGAGGATTTCGCGCGCTTCTACGCGCCCCGGCTGCTTCTGGGCGACCGCGAGATCGAGCCCGCCTTCGTCCAGAACGAGCGCACGGCCGCGCGCCAGGACACGGGCGGCTACCTCGCGCGGTGCGTCTACGCCTTTCCGACCCGGGACCTCACCGGGAGGTCGCGCGTCCTGCTGGTCGTTCGCGACGCCGATGGCCGCGACGTCAGCCGCTTCACGATCGATCTGTCCACGATGCGTTGACGGGACATGCGGCGCGCGATGGTGACGAGGGCCGCCTTCCCCCTCCACGGATACGCCGGGGCGGCGGTGATCGTCGGCGCCGAGGCGTTGCTGGTCGCTGGCTCTCCCGTCGTCGGCCGGTGGTTCACGCCGATCGTGTGGACCGGCTACGTTCTCCTCATGGACGCGGTCGTGGCGCGACTCACCGGCCGCTCCTACCTCACGACCGACCGCCTGGAGGGCGTGCTGGTTGCCCTGGCGTCGGTCGCGTGCTGGTGGCTCTTCGAGTGGTACAACGCCCCTCGCTTCTGGCGCGGCGGCGCCGACGCGGCCGGCCTCTGGTGGCAGTACCACGGTCTGGAGCCCGATCTCTTCCTGCGCCGGGTCGGCTACGACTGGTCCTTCGCGACGATCTTTCCCGGGCTCTTCCTGACTGCGGCGGCCCTGCGCGCCACGGTGTTCGCGCAGGCCCGGGTCAGGCCCTGGCGCCCGCCCGACGGGTTCCTGACGCTGTCCGTCGCCGTCGGCGCGCTGAGCGCCGCGCTTCCGCTGCTGCTCGTCTCCGTGTGGCTCGTGCCGCTCGTCTGGACGAGCTGGGCCCTCTTGCTGGAGCCGCTGAACCGCCGGCGCGGGCGCCCCTCCTGGCTCGCTGACCTGGGGGCGGGCGACGCGTCGCGACTGCTCTCGCTCCTCGGCAGCGGTCTCGTGTGCGGGCTGCTCTGGGAGTTCTGGAACTACTGGGCGCGGACCAGGTGGACATACACGGTGCCGTACCCGCCCGACGTGAAGCTGTTCGAGATGCCGGTGCTCGGCTATCTCGGCTTCCTGCCGTTCGCCCTCGAGTGCTTCGCCCTGTATCACTGGCTTCGCGGCCTCCTGGGCGAGGGGTGGCGGAGCCCGGTGCTATAATCCGCTCCGCGAAACCCGACCACGGAGGTCATTCCCATGAAAGCCATTCGTGTGCACGCTCCCGGCGGTCCCGAGGCGCTCAAGTACGAGGATGTTCCCGAGCCCACCCCGAAGGCGGGTGAGGCGGTCGTCAAGGTCGACGCCGCCGGGCTCAACTACATCGACGTCTACCAGCGTAGCGGCCTCTACAAGCTCGAACTGCCGATCACGCTCGGGCTCGAGGCCGGCGGCGCCGTGACCGCCGTGGGCTCGGGCGTCAGCGAGGTGAAGGTCGGCGACAAAGTCGCCTACACGGGCGTTCCCGGCGCGTACGCGCAGTACGCCGCGGTGCCCGCGCAGCGCTTGGTCGTGCTGCCGGCGGGGCTCAGCACCAAGCAGGGCGCCGCGATGATGCTCCAGGGGATGACCGCCCACTACCTCGCGTGCTCCACCTACCCGCTGAAGAAGGGCGACACCTGCCTCGTCCACGCAGCGGCGGGCGGCGTCGGGCTCATCCTCTGCCAGATCGCCAGGATGCGGGGCGCGCGCGTCATCGGCACGGTGTCCACCGACGAGAAGGCCAAGCTCGCGCGCGACGCGGGGGCCGACGAGGTCATCCTGTACACCACGCAGGACTTCGAGGCGGAGGTGAAGCGGATCACGGGCGGCAAGGGCTGCCAGGTCGTCTATGACTCGGTCGGCAAGACGACGTTCGACAAGGGGTTCAACTGCCTCGCGCCGCGTGGTCTGATGGCGCTCTACGGACAGTCCAGTGGCCCCATCGGTGCCTTCGACCCCCAGACGCTCAACGCCAAGGGCTCGCTCTTCCTCACGCGCCCGAGCCTCGGCCACTACATCGCGACGCGCGAGGAGCTCGTGCAGCGCGCGACGGAACTCGCCGGATGGATCACGTCGGGTAAGCTCCGGCTCCGGATGGAGTTCGAGTTCCCGCTGAAGGATGCCGCCGACGCGCACCGCGCCCTCGAGGGCCGGAAGACGACGGGCAAAGTCATCCTGGTGCCGTGAACGGGGAGTCCCGGAAGAGGGAGTTCCGCCCGCTGAGCTAGGCTAGAATGGACCCTGGAGGTGCGCCCATGAAATCTCGAGCCCTTCTGACCCTGCTTGGACTGGGCCTTGCGTCTTTGATTCTGCTGGATGCCGGGAGCGTCTGGGCGCGTGCGACGGGCGGCGGCAGCCGCGGCTCGCGCTCCTACTCGGCGCCCGCGAGCCCTTCGCCGTCTCCGATGTCCCCCTCGAACCCGACGAGCCCCTCGCGCACGTTCGCTCAGCCCCCGCCGCAGCGCCCGAGCTTCTTCGGCGGCCTGATGGGCGGCATCGCGGGCTTCGCCCTCGGCGGCCTCATCGGTTCCATGCTGTTCGGCGGGATGGGCGGAGGCCTCGGCGGCGGCATCGGCCTCCTCGAGATCCTGCTGGTCGGCGGCGGCGTGTTCCTGTTGATGCGCATGATCCGCTCGCGCCAGAGCGAGCCCCAGCCCGCCTACGCGGGAGCAAGCGCCTACGGCGGCGAGAGCCAGGGCTCGCCGGGCGGTGGTGTCGCGGTCGAGACGCCGGCGGCGCCCTCCGATCTCGAGCGCGGCGTCGGCTACCTCCGTCAGATGGATCCGGGCTTCGATTCGGTCGCGTTCGCCCAGTGGGCGCAGCGCACGTTCGCGGACGTCCAGGACGGGATCACCCGCCGGGACCTGGGCCTCGTGGGCGACCGGCTTACGCCGCAGGAGTACGCGCGTCTGCAGGGCCAGTGCGACCAGCTCCGCGGCGCGCGGCAGACGAACCGCGTGGAGCAGATCCAGTTCAAGCGCGTCGAGCTGACCGAGGCGTGGCAGGAGAGCGGCCAGGACTGGGCGACGGTCTACGTCACGGCCTCGCTCGCCGACTACACCGTGGACGACTCGACCGGCGGGCTCGTGGACGGTTCGAAGACTCCCCAGGACATCGCGGAGTACTGGACCTTCACGCGGCCCGTGGGTCCGAAGCCCTGGCGTCTATCGGCGATCCAGGCGTCGTAACCGTTCTCGGGGGTGCGCGTTGACGCGCGCCTTGAAGTGGGTCTTCGGTCTCTTCGCGGCGATCGCCGTCCTGGCGATCGCCGCGATTCTCATACTCCCCCTCCTGATCAACACGTCGCGTGCCCAGGGACTCATCGCGTCGACCGCCTCGCAGATGCTCAACCGCACCGTCAAGTTCGCGTCGGTGTCCGTCGCGCTTGCCCCGCGCCCGGCGATCAAGCTGCACGACCTCGAGATCGCCGAGGATCCACGCTTCGGCTCGGCCCCCTTCCTCAAACTCGACACCGGCCGGCTCGCGCTGAAAGTCCGCCCGCTCCTCTCGGGACGCGTCGAGTTCGGTGACCTGACGCTCCAGCGGCCGACGATCGCGATCGTCCGCAACGCCGACGGCGTGATGAACGTGGCGAGCCTCGGGAGCGCCCCCGAGTCGCGCAGCCCGGCGCGCGGCGGCCGGAGCGCCGGCGCGCCGGGGAGCGGCGGAGCACCCGTGGCGCTGCCGGGGCGCGTGAGGATCGAGCAGGGCACCGTGAGCTACGTCACCCAGGGCAGGGCGGGCGGGCTCTCGCGCTTCCGGGTGGAGCGTCTGGACCTCACGCTCGGCGCGGGCGCCGGCGCGCTCACGTTCGAAGGCGCGGCGCGCGTGATGCCAGGAGACCTCGGCGTCACGATCGCCGAGGGCCGGATCGCGTTGAACGGCGCCCGGAGTGTGCTCGAGGCGCCCGTGAGCGCGCGCGTGGGCCTCGACGGCAAGGACGTCGTCGAGCTCGTCGCCGTCGCGGCGGGGCCTACCCCCTCGGTCGCTGGCCCGGTCAAGGGTGAGCTGACGCTCGGCGGGACGCTCGGCTCGCCGAAGGCGGCCGGCACTCTGGAGCTCGCGAGCCCGCGGATCACGCAGCTGATCGCCGCGTGCCCGGAGCCCAAGCGGCGAACGCTGACCCTCACCGCGCTGAAGCTTGCCGGCCTGTCGGGGGACGGCGGTCGCCTGACGAGCCGTCCCGTCACGGCCGGCCTCGCCGGCGGAACGATCGCGCTGAGCCTCGCGGCGACGCTCGACCACGGCGTACGCGTCGAGGTCGCCGAGCTCGGGATCAAGGGGCTGCCCCTGGAGCGCGTGCTCGTCGACTTTCTCTGCCAGGGCTACGCCGTGACGGGCCCCCTCGACCTCGACGGCGCGCTCGCGTTCGACGCGGCCGACCCCCTGGGCACGCTCTCGGGTTCGGGGCGCCTCCGCATCGGGGCGGGGCGCGTGGTCGGCGCGCAGGCGCTCGCGCTGATCGGCGGCGTGGTCCGCATCGGCGGGGCGCTCTCCGCGCTCCTGAGCGCCGACCTGCCGACGTCGCTCTTCGCGTCGCCGCTCGAGTTCGACTCGATCACGGGGACCTACCGGATCGTCGACGGCGTCGTCACGACCCGCGACCTCGTATACGCCAGCCGCGTCATGAAGGTGGCGGTCGCGGGTGACTACGGGCTCGCGACCGGCCGCATGAACCTCGACATGGTCGTGAATCACGGCCGCGGCGAGGTCAAGGCCAGGGTGACGGGCACCGCGGCGTCGCCGTCCATCCGCGTCGATCCGTCGACGCTGGTGCGCGACGCGGATCGCCAGAAGATCGAGAGCGGACTCAAGGATCTTCTCAAGCGGTTCCGCTGAAGCGGCCGCCGCCGACCTTCCCCGACTCCACGAGGGCGACGAAGAAGGCGTAGAGCTGGTCGTACTCCCGCGCGCGCACTTCCCCGAGCCGCGCCACCGTGTCGTCGCGCATCGCGCGGAACATCTCGAGCCGCCGCCGGAGCACCGCTCGCCACTCGGCCGAGAGGTCCTCGGCCTCCACCGCCATGAACCCCGCGCGCCCGAGCAGCGTGCGATACCCGTCGAGGGACTGGAGCGTCGTCGCCGCCATCCACTCGCGGAGCTGCTCCCGTTCGCGCGCGCCGAGACCCGGATGCGCGACCCAGTCGGTGAACGCGAGCCGCCCCCCGGGGACGAGGACGCGGCGACAGCCCTCGAGCACCGCGAGCTTGTCGGCGATGTGGAGCAGCGCCTCCTGGCTCACGCAGGCGTCGAACGATCGGTCGCCGAATGGCAGCGCCGTCGCGTCGCCCCGCACCACCGCGACGCGCGGCGCCAGGCCGACCAGGGCGGAGAGCCGGGCGGCGCCGCCGGCGCGGCCGGCGTTGAGCTCCAGGGCCACGACCCGGCAGCTGCGGCGGCTCGCGAGGAAACGGGCGGGCCCGGCGAGGCCGGCGCACACGTCGAGGACCCGGCTCGTGGCGCCGATGCCGGCCCGGCGGGCCAGGGCGTCCACCGCGGCGAGCCCCCCGTAGTGGTCCTGGTCGAACTCGAAGAGCTCCTCCGGGGTGAGGCCCGAGACGTCGCCGCCGCGCCGACGGGCGACGGCGGCTAGCACCTGCTGCTCGCTGATAGGATGGCGGTCGTAGAAGTCGTTCATGCGCATGGCCGCGGCTTGAAGCGCCCGGCCACGTATGATAAAAGCAATCCGTTCTCACCACACCTCGGCGAGGGAAGCCCATGAGCAGCGAGAGCAAAGGCGGTCTCGAGGACGTCGTCGTCTCCACGTCGGACATCTGCTTCATCGACGGGCGCGAGGGGCGGCTCGTCTACCGGGGCTTCGACGTCAACGATCTCGTCGAGCACTCCTCCTTCGAAGAGGTCGTCTACCTCCTGTGGCACGGGAACCTGCCGAGCCGGAAGGAGCTGGCGGCGCACCTGAGGGTGCTGTCGTCGAGCGCCACCCGCAAGCTCCGGCCCAAGCTCGTCACCATGCTCCGCGCGTTCCCCAAGAAGACGACGCCGATGGAGGTGCTCCGCACCGGCGTGTCCGCGCTCTCCGCGTTCGACCCGGACGCCGCCGACAACTCGCGCGAGGCGACGACGCGCAAGGCGATCCGGCTCCAGGCCCAGATGCCGGCGCTGGTGGCCGCGTGGGAGCGGATCCGTCGCGGCCGGCCGCTCGTCGCGCCGAACCCGAAGCTCTCGCTGGCCGCCAACTTCCTTTACATGATGAGCGGGAAGAAGCCGACGCCGCTCGAGGTCAAGACCTTCGACGTCGCGCTCATCCTGCACGCCGACCACGAGTTCAACGCCTCCACGTTTGCCGCCCGCGTGACCGCGGCGACCCTCTCCGACCTGCACTCGGCGATCACCTCGGCGATCGGCGCGCTCAAGGGCCCCCTCCACGGCGGCGCGAACGAGCAGGTGATGCTGATGGTCGAGCAGATCAAGACGCCGGAGCGCGCGGAGGCATGGATTCGCAAGGCGCTCGCCGACAAGGCGCGGGTCATGGGGTTCGGCCATCGGGTCTATCGGGTCGAGGACCCGCGCGCCAAGCACCTGCGCCGGCTCGCGACGGAGCTGGGCCGGCAGATGGGGAACACGAGCTACGTCCAGATCCTCGACACCGTCGCGCGCGTCGTCTCCGAGGACAAGCACATCTTCCCGAACGTGGACCTGTTCTCGGGCGCCGCCTACAAGTCCATGGGGATCCCGACCGACCAGTTCACGCCGATCTTCGCGATCAGCCGCGTCGCGGGGTGGGCCGCGCACGTCATGGAGCAGCACGCCAACAACCGGCTGATCCGCCCGCGCGCCGAGTACACCGGACCGACGCACGCCACCTACGTCCCGCTCGACCGCCGCTAGGCCGGCGCGGGACGACCCCCCGCCGTGGGCGCGCGGGTCACGATCGCGATGTCCGTGTTCAACCAGCTGGCGCTCACGCGCGCGTGCATGGAGAGCCTGCGGGCCACGACGGAGCCGTTCCGGCTCGTCGTCATCGACAACGGTTCGACCGACGACACCCCTCGCTTCTTCGAGGGCTTCGAGTATCCGTATCCGCTCCGCTTCGAGCGCAACCCCGAGAATCGTTCCGTGATCGCCACGCTCAACCGGGCGTGGCGCCTGGCGGAGACCGAGTACCTCTGCTTTCTCCACAACGACACCGAGCTCGTCGAGCCCGCGTGGCTCGCGCGGCTGCTGGCGACGCTCGCCGAGCCGGCGGCGGGGCTCGCCGGGCTCGAGGGCGTCAAGCGTCTCCGCCGGAACGGACGCTACGTCGGGCGGACCCTCGTCCACAGCTTCGCCGCGGGGCCGACCGTCCGGGCGCCGCGGGAGGAGGTCGCCGTCGTGGACTCGGTCTGTATGTGCCTGTCACGCGCGCTCCTCGAAGAGGTCGGCGGTCTCGACGAGGGCTACGGCTTCTATCACGGCCTCGACCGGGACCTCTCGCTGGCGGTGCGCGAGCTCGGCCGGCGCTGCTTCGTGGTGCTCGCGCCGTTCGTGCATCACGGCGGAGGCACGCGCACCCGCGATTTCGGCGCGCGCCCGGAGCGCGAGCGCCTCGACCTGGCCGCGCGCCGCGAGGTGCTCGAGCGGTTCCGGGCGAAGTGGGGTCACCGTCTGCCGTGCGACGTACGCTCGCGGCCCGAGCGCCTGGCCGCGTGGTTCCGGGGCAGGCGCGCATGAGGCCCCTGCGCATCGGGATCGTCGGGGCCCGGTTCGCCGCGGACCTGCACGCCGTCAACTACCGCCCGCTCCTCGGGACGAAGGTCGAGCTCGCCGCCGTGTGCGCCCGGACTCGCGCCGACGCCGAGACCTTCGCGCGGCACCACGCGATCGCGCGCGTCTTCACCGATCATCGCGAGCTGGTCGCCTCGTCCGACGTCGACGTGGTGGACATCTGCTCGACGACCGACAGCCACCACGAGATCGCGATCGCCGCGGCGCGTGCCGGCAAGCACGTGATCGTCGAGAAGCCGCTGACGGGCGCGTTCGTCGAGGGCAGCGAGCCGCGCGAGGCGATGCTCGAGCAGGCGCTCCGGAATTGCGACGCCGTGCTCGAGGCCGTGGCCCGGGCAGGGGTCGTGCTCTGCTATGCGGAGGATTTCGTCTACGCGCCGCCCGTGGCCAAGCTCCGGCGGCTGCTGGACGCGTCCGGCGGCACCATTCTGGAATTGCGCGCGGAGGAGAGTCACTCGGGGTCGCACGCGGCCTACGCCAGCCGCTGGCGGAGCTCCGGCGGCGGCTCACTCCTCCGGATGGGCTCCCACCCGGTCGGCGTGGTCCTTCACCTCAAGCACTACGAAGGCACGAAGCGTGGCGGACGGCCGATCCGCGCGCGCAGCGTCACCGCCGACGTCGCGCAGCTCACCAAGCTCCCCGCGGTCGAGGGGCGCACGGCGCACATCAAGGCGCGCCCCGAGGACGTGGAGGACTGGGCCGTCGCGCTGATCACCTTCGAGGACGGGACGAAGGCCACGGTCCACTCGAACGACGTCACCCTGGGCGGCGTCCGGAACGTCGTGACCGCGTACCTGACCAACGGGATCGTCCAGGCGAACATCAACCCCAACAACGCCGTCGCCGCCTACGCGCCCGACGCGGGCGTTTGGGGCGAGGAGTACATCACCGAGAAGGTCGAGACCAAGGGCGGCTGGCAGTTCCCGAGCCCCGAGGAGGACTGGATGCGCGGCTATCCGCAGGAGCTGGCGGACTTCGCGGACGCGATCCTGGAGCGTCGCGAGCCGCTGTCCGGCGCGCGGCTCGCCCGTGAGGTGGTCGAGGTGATCTACGCTGGCTACCTCTCGGCGGCGACGGGTCGCCGTGTGGAGTTGCCGCGGCCATGATCCCGTTCTCGAAGGGCCACGGTCTCGGCAACGACTACCTCGTCGTCAACCAGGCGGACCTGACGGCGCCCCTCTCGGTCGGAGCGATCCGGAGAATCTGCGACCGGCACTGGGGCGTCGGCTCGGACGGCATCCTCCTCCTCGTGCCGACGACGCGCGCGGACTTCGGCCTGCGCATCTTCAACCCCGACGGGAGCGAGGCGGAGAAGTCGGGGAACGGGCTCCGCATCTTCGCCAAATATCTCTGGGACCGGGGCCACGCCAGGACGGCGACGTTCACCGTGGACACCAAGGGCGGCGTGGTCGAGTGCCGGTGCCGTGTCGAGGACGGCCGCGTGAACTTCGTGACCGTCGAGATGGGACGCGCGACGTTCCGCGCGCCGGAGATCCCGATGAACGGCCCCGATCGTGACGTGGTCGCAGCACCGCTGCAGCTCGGGGACGGCACCACGCTGCGCGTGACGGCGGTCTCGGTGGGGAACCCGCACTGCGTGACCTTCGTGGACCGTCTCGACGAGGCCGAGTGTCGGCGGCTCGGCCCACTCATCGAGAGCCACCCGGCGTTTCCGAACCGGACCAACGTGCAGTTCGCCCGCGTCCACGCGCGCGACAGGGTCGACATCCTCATCTGGGAGCGCGGGGCCGGCTTCACGCTGGCCTCGGGGTCGTCGTCCTGCGGGGCCGCCTCGGCCGCCGTGCGGAACGGCCTCTGCGACCACGGGCGCGTGCGCGTCAGGATGCCGGGGGGCGAGCTCGTCATCGAGGTGCGGCCCGACTGGTCGCTCCGGCTCGAGGGGCCCGTCGAGGAGGTCTGCACGGGCACGCTCTCGGCCGAGTTCGCGGCCTCGCTGTCGTGAAGCGGCTCTGCGTGTTCTGCGGGTCCTCCGAGGGAGCGCGGCCGGCCTACGCGGGCGCCACGCGCGCGCTCGGCGACGAGCTCGTGTCGCGCGGACTCGGCCTCGTGTACGGCGGCGGCTCGGTGGGCCTCATGGGCGTGCTCGCCGACACCGTGCTCGCGCGGGGCGGCGAGGTCATCGGTGTCATTCCCGGGCCGCTCGCCACGCGCGAGCTCGCGCACGCGGGGCTCAGCGAGATGCGCGTCGTCGGGAGCATGCACGAGCGCAAGGCGACGATGGCCCGGCTCGCCGACGGCTTCGTCGCGCTGCCCGGCGGCCTCGGAACCTTCGAGGAGACGCTCGAGATGCTCACGTGGTCCCAGCTCGGGATCCACGCGAAGCCCGTGGGCGCGCTCAACGTCGAGGGCTACTGGGACGGGCTCCGCGCGATGCTCGCCCACGCGGTCGCCGAACGCTTTGTCCGTCCCGAGTTCGCGGCGCTCCTCCTCTTCGAGCCGGCGCCCGGTACGCTTCTCGACCGCCTCGCCGCGTGGCGGCCGCCGGCCCTCGCGCGCGCGTGGCTCCGTCCCGACCAGACGTGACGCGGGGCCGCGCGTGATAGACTGGCGCTCGCGGTGATCGCCTCGTGGTGCTGGGACTTGGTCGCGCCCTATCTCACGCGCAATCTGTTGAACCGCGGCGTGGAGCGCCCGACGCGCCGGCAGCTCCTCGAGGAGTTCGCGCGCGTGTGGCCCGGGTGCACCGCGACGATCGGCGTGCAGGAGCCGCACGCGGGCACCATCCGCTTCAAGTGGCTCGTGCGCCTCGGCCCGGCCGAAATGGAGCCATTCCTCGAAGACCCGGGCGGCTGGATCGGCGCGCGCTACGGAGGCGGGAAGTTCAAGGTGAACCTGCACCACGGGATGCACTTCGTGAGCACGAAGAACTTCAAGCCCGAGGGCGCGCCGCGCTGGAAGGACGCGCCCGAGCTGGTTCTCGACTAGGAGCCCTCCATGCCGAGCGACGAGACCCGCCGCGTGCTGAAGCTGTTCGGAGTGGCCGTGACGAATCTCGAGGACGCCCTGGATCGCCAGGCACCGTTCGAGGAGATCATGAAGTGGGACCAGGAGGTCGCCACGCGGACGCGTGAGACGTTCGCGCTGGTCGACCGGCTCCGGAGCCGGCGCATCGCGTGACGCCCCTCACCGACGCCTCGGGCGTCGAGCTCGTCCTGCCGCGACCGCCGCGGCGGATCGTCTCCCTGATTCCCAGCACCACCGAGACACTCTGCGCCCTCGGGCTCGCCGACGCCCTCGTCGGGGTCACGGTCTATTGCTCCGAGCCGGCCGAGATCGTGCGCGCCAAGACGCGAATCGGCGGCGAGAAGAACCCCGACCTCGAGCGGATCCGCGCCCTCGCCCCTGACCTGGTCGTCGCCAACGTCGAGGAGAATGTCCGCGAGCACGTCGACGCCCTGCGCGCGTGGTCCATCCCCGTCTGGGTGACCTATCCCCGCACGGCGGAGGACAGCCTCCGCATGATCCGCGAGCTGGGAGAGGTGACGGGCGCGCGGGCGCCCGCGGCGGCGCTCCTCGGAGAGCTGGAACCGCTCTACGCGCGCGTGAGGGCGGCCAGCGCCGCGCGCCCGCCGGTGGACACCTTCTACGCGATCTGGCGCGGGCCGTACATGACGATCGGCGCGGACACCTACATTCACGACGTGCTGGCGGTCTGTGGCGGGCGGAACGTCTTCGGCGACCGGCCCGAGCGATACCCGCCGGTCACCCTCGAGGAGATCGCCGCGCGGCGGCCCGCGGTGATCCTCCTGCCCGACGAGCCGTTCCGGTTCCGCAGGGCGCACCTGGACGACTTCGCGCCCTACCGGGAGATCCCCGCGGTGCGGGACGGCCGGGTGCACCTGGTGGACGGCAAGCCGTTCTCCTGGCACGGGCCGCGCCTCGCCGAAGCGCTGCGCACGCTCCCGGCGCTCCTCGCGGGGACCGGTCGCGACGCGGACGGGCCCCGACGCTAGCGAGCGCGCCGGCTCAGTCGCGCTTGCGCGCCGGCAGGAACCGCTCGAGCCAGGGCGCGGCCGCGGCCATGAAGAGACCCGGGACGGCGACGCCGCTGATGAGCCCCAGGATCGAGAGGAAGACCAGCGAGATCAGCGTGATCAGAAGATCGAGGAAGGGAGCCATGGCCTTCGTCAGTGTACGTCGCTCGACTTGTGGATGTCCAGCATCGGCGGCAAGCCCGGGCGGGGAGGCGTGCGCTCGATGCGCGTGATGCGGGTCATGCGCCCGACGATGTCGCGGATACGCTGCGCGGCGCCGGCCGCCCGATCGAGCCAGCGCCGCTCCTGGGCGTCGATCGCCACGCGGCGTGAGAACAGCTCGAGCGAGCCGACGATGACCGTGAGCGGGTTGTTGATCTCGTGCGCGGCGGCGCTCGCCACGAGGGTGATGGCGCGCAGGTCCTCGGCCTGGCGCTGCGCGGCCTCGGCATTTTCGCGCTCGACCGACTCGCGGTAGATGACGATCTCATAGCGCCGGCCGTCATGATCCACGATCCGCCGCGTCGAATCGACGCGGATGACGTCGCCGGAGGCGCGGCGGTAGGGGTTGCCGAAGGCCCGCGCGAACCCGTGGGCGCGGGCCTCGGCGATCGAGGTCTCGCGAAGCGCGCGGAGCTCCGGCTCCTCGGGCCAGAAGTCACGAACGTCGCGGCCGATGAGCGCCGAGCGCGGGTAGCCCGAGAGCTCGCAATCGCGGCGGTTCACGTCGAGGATCCGGAACGTGTCGGGGTCCACGATGCGGATCGCGTCCGAGGCCTCGTCGATGATCGCGCGGAAGCGCGCGTGCTCCTCGGCGAATCGCGCCTCCGCGACGACGTCGTGGAAGAGGCGGGCGACGACGCCGATCCCGATCACGGTGACGCCGAGGAGGTGCAGCCAGGCGCGCCCGATGATCTCGAGCCCGCGCGCGCCGAGCAGGGTGAAGCCCGCGAGGAGCAGGGCGTACACCGCGAGGCTCAGGGCCAGCGCGTGGCGCGGCCCGACGTCTCTGTCGCGGCGTGCCCACGCACAGGCCAGGGCCGCCGCGCCCGCCGTGGCGAGGAGCGTCAGGACGCTGGCGACGGTGCCGACGCCGCCGAGCCAGATGCGGTAGGCGACGGCGACCACGGCGGCGATGAAGCCGGCGCTCCCGCCTTCGAAGAGGCCGACGAGCGCCACGGGGACCACGCGCGAGTCGAGCCAGACCCCCTCGTCGATCTGAAGGCGCAGCATCATCAGCACGGCGGCGATCGTGCCGAAGGCCGAGCCGGTCAGGACGGCGCGCCGCACGTGGTGCCACCGGCCGCTCCGGCACCAGGGGTACGTGTACGAATAGAAGAGGAGGCCGACGACGACGACGCCGACCTCCTCGACGATCGCGTGCCAGTTGATGGCTACTGCACCTCGAGGATCATCTCGATCTCGACGGGGATCCCCATCGGGAGCTCGGCCATGCCGACGGCCGAGCGGGCGTGCCTGCCCACCGCCTCGCCGAACACCTGCACCATGAGATCGGAGAATCCGTTGATGACCTTGGGCTGGTCGCCGAAGCCGTCGGCCGAGTTGACCATGCCCAGCACCTTGACGACGCGCGTGACCTTGTCGAGGCTCCCGAGGCTGGCTCGCGTCGTCGCGAGCAGCGAGAGGCCGACCTCGCGCGCCACCTGAGCGCCCTGCTCGACGGTCAGCTCGCGGCCGAGCTTGCCGCGGGCCGAGGGCTTGCCGTCGGTCCGGATGGGACCGTGCCCGGAGAGGAAGAGGAGGTTGCCGACGCGGACGGCGCCGACGTAGTTCGCGAGGGGCGTGGTGGGTTGCGGCAGGACGATACCGAGCTCCTTCAGGCGTGTTTCCGCGCTCATGCGGACGTCTCCTTCGCGAATCGGATGACAGTGGCCGCGAAATGGTGGCACACTACCTCGTGCCCGTCAAACCGACGCCGGCTCGGCCGGCCCCCGCCGCCACCCTCGTGCTGTTACGCGACCGGACGGCGGGTCCGTTCGAGGTCCTCCTCATTCGTCGCCACGGGGCCTCGAAGTTCGCCGCCGGCGACTTCGTCTTTCCGGGAGGCAAGCTCGAGGTCGACGACACTCCCGACGACGCTCCGGCGTGGTGCCGGGGTCTCGACCTCGGCGCGGCGGCGCGTGCGCTCGGGCTCGGGCCCGGCGCGGCCGTGGGCTACTGGATCGGCGCGATCCGCGAGACGTTCGAGGAGGTCGGGATCCTGCTCGCCTACGGGCCCGACGGCGCGCCCGTGCGCGCGACCGGTGCGCGGTTCGCCGAGTATCGCCGCGCCTGTCAGGCCGACAACCGCGCCTTCTGGGCGATGCTCCGCGCCGAGCGCCTCACGCTCGCCACCGACGGGCTCGTGTACTTCGCTCACTGGATCACGCCCGTCGTGAATCCCTACCGCTTCGACACCCGCTTCTTCGCGGTCGCGGCGCCGGCCGGGCAGGAGGCCGCCGCCGACGAGCGCGAGATCACCGAGGTGCGCTGGCTGGCGCCGCGCGAGGCGCTCGACGCGAACGCGCGCGGTGAGCTCCCGCTGCGCGCGCCGACGATCAAGAATCTCCTGCTCTTCGACGGCGCCGCGGCCTCCACCGAGGCGCTCGCGCGGCTCGCCGGCCGTCCCGTTCGGACGATCATGCCCAGGGTGATCGGGGAGGGGGCCGCGCGTCGCGTGCTGCTGCCGGGCGAACCCGGCTACGACGACCCGTAGGCGCCGTCACGCCCACGGGGCCGACGAGGCCGAGGGGCCCCGGCCCGCATCGCATCCGCGATCAGACGTACGCGAGAAGGCGTCCGCACGCGATCACACCCGTCCAGAGCACCTGCGCGGCGAGCGCGGCGTGCGGGTGCTCGTATCCCGCCTCCTTGATCGTGCCGGTGAGCGTGAGCTCCTTGCTCGCGTCGTAGCCGCTCCAGCCGTGATGGGCCACCGCGGGCACGGCGAGCGCGAGGGCGCCGAGGAGCGCGAGGACGACGAGGAAACGGCTGGGCATGGGAGACTTCCCTGTCAGTCCGCGCCCTGGCCGGCCTTCCGCGAATTCACGAGGACGCCCATGTTGCCGTACGGGTGCCTGTTCTCGAGCATGAGCTGGTGGCACTCGGGGATGTCGTCGAAGTCGTAGGTCTTCGACAGACACGGGTCCACGCGGCCCTCGGCCACGAGCGCCGTGACGGCCGCCGCCTGCTGGTCGTTGGAGAGGTGACTGCCCTGGAACCGTTTCTGGCGCATCCAGTGATAACGCAGGTCGAGCGTCGCGTTGTAGCCGGTCGTGCCGGCGCAGATGACGACCATCCCGCCCGTCGCGCAGAGGAAGACCGAGGTCGGCAGCGTCGCCTCGCCGGGATGCTCGAACACGATCCTGGGGCTGAGCCGCTCGCCGAGCGCGTCCCAGACCGCCTTGCCGAAGCCGCGGGCGCCCTTCGCCCACTCCCCGTAGGCCCTGGCGTCCTTCGTGTCGGGCATCGGCCCCCAGTGGGAGAACTGGCTGCGATCGACGACACCGACGGCGCCGTGGTCGAGGCAGAACTTCTTCTTCGCCTCGTCGGAGACGACGGCGATCGCGCGACCGCCGATCGCCCGCGTGATCTCGAGCGCCATGCTGCCCAGCCCCCCCGCGCCGCCCCAGACCAGGACCGCGTCCCCGGGCTCGACGACGTGCGGAGGCCAGCCCATCAGCATCCGGTACGCCGTCGAGGCGCAGAGCAGGAAGCACCCGGCCGCCTCCCACGTGAGGCGCTTCGGCTTCGGGATGCACTGATGGGCCTGGGCGCGCGCGAACTGGCCGTAGCTGCCGTAGTTGGTCTGGTAACCCCAGATGCGCGTCGACTCGGCCAGCATCGGGTCCTTGCCCGAGCGCACCCAGGGATCGTCGGGACGCCACCAGCCGCTGTGGACGACGACCTGGTCGCCGATCCTGACGCTCGTGACGTCTCGACCGACCGCCCAGACGATGCCCGAGCAGTCGCTGCCGCCCAGGTGGAAGTCCTCGGGCTCACCCGCCTTCTGCCGCTCGGCGATCACGTCGAGCGGCTGGCCCAGCGCGGCCCACACGTTGTTGTAGTTGATGCCCGAAGCCATGACGTAGATCAGCGCCTCGTCGGGACCGATCGGGGGCGTCGGTACCACTTCGCGCTTCCAGGCGTCGCGCGGCTGGCCGAAGCGGCTCTGGCGCACGAGGTAGGCGTGCATCTGCTTCGGCACCTCGCCGAGCGGCGGCTTGTCTCCCAGGTCGTAGAGGTCTCTCATGCGTTGAACTCTTTGACGAGCCGCGGAAGGCGCGGGTCGTCGAGGCCGGGCTGGTAGGGCTGATAGAGCGCGGTCCGGTCGAGCAGCCCGGCGTAGCGCTCTCTCAGCGCGCGGCCGATCGTGTCGTACGTGCCGGTGACGGCGAAGGTGTCCACCATCTCGTCGCTGATCAGGTCGGCCATGCCCTTCCAGTCGCCCTCGACCGACTTCCGGTGCAGCGCGGGCGTCAGGTCCTGCCAGCCGTGCGCCGCAAGCACCGGCTCGTAGGTGCGCGTCGAGGCGTAGAAGGAGATCTGCTGCTTCACCGCCTGCCTGTTCGCCGCCAGCTCCTGCTCGGTGTCGCCGACGACCACGAAGGACGCGGTCGTGTAGGTGAAGTCCTCGCGCTTCCGGCCCGAGGCCGCGAGGCCGTCGTTCACGGCGGGCTGGACATACTCGCGCAGGTACTTCGGGCTGTTGAACGGGTGCACGTGGAGACCGTCGCAGACTTCGCCCGCGATCCGGCACATGTACTTGTTGACGCCCGCGATGTAGATGGGAATCGTCGGCTGCGCGATGGGGCCGGGATTGAAGAAGGGCGTCATCAGGTCGAAGCGGTAGAACTGCCCCTTGAAGTTGAGCTTCGTCCCGTTCTGCCAGCAGTCCCAGATGGTCCGGAGGGCCAGCACGATCTCGCGCATCTTCGGGCCCGGCGACTCGAACTTCACCGAGAATCGGCGCTCGTTGTGGCCCTTCACCTGGGTGCCGAGACCCAGGAGGAAGCGCCCGTCTGACGCCTTCTGCAGGTCCCAGGCGATGTGCGCCAGGACCATCGGACTCCGCGGAAACGTCACCGCGATCGCGGTGCCGAGTTTGATGGTCGAGGTGACGGTGGCCGCCACGGCGAGCGGCAGGAACGGATCGTGCTGGGTCTCCGAGGACCACAGGCAGTCGTACCCCATCGCCTCTACCCTGCGCGCGTAGCCGGGGATGGACTTGAGATCGTGGGTCAGCATGCCGACATCGAGTTTCACGGGCCTCTCCTTGTAGGGGGTGCCCTATTGTAGCGGGGTCGGCGGGGCCGCGACAGGGGGCGGGGTGTCAGCGCCCCTCGGCGCGCTCGCCCCGCAGCGTCATCACGGTCGAGCTGGCCTGCGCCACGAGGTGTTGCTGCGCGTCGGCGACGTCGCACAGGATGCCGCCGTGCAGCGTGCCCATCGGATTCGGGTGGCGCTCCGTCGCCTCGAACTCGAGCACGGCACGGCCCGGCTCCACGCGCGTGGGCGCGAATCCGATCAGCGTCGCGATCGGAGGCGGGGGGAGCTCCCCCCGCTGCATCTTCAGGATCAGGTCGAGCATCGTGGGCGTGGGCTCCTCACCGGCCGCGCTTGACGAGCATGGCGAAGACCATGGCGTGCGTCACGAACAGGGCCGGCACCACGAACGTGGGGATGTAGTACGCGGCGCCCAGGCTCACGCCGAGCCGGACGCCCCGCGCGACCGCGTTGAGCAGGTCGAGCGTGCCGACGACGTTGAAGAGCCAGACGAGCGCGAGCGCCGCCGGCCAGCGGGCCCGGAGGGCGACGATCGCCAGCAGCGCGAGGAGGGCCGCCAGCAGGTCGCCGTACGCCGCCGGAATCGCGAATGCGGGCTCGAGGGCTCCGCCCACGACCGCCGGAACGAGGAAGACCATGCCCATATGACGGAACGCGTGGAGAAACAGCAGCGGTGTCAGCGCGGATGCGAGCGGCAGGGCCGCCAGGGCCGGCGCCAGATACCAGCGGGCGATGAGCGCGTAGAGGATCAGGCTGAGCAGGAACTGCATGCCGAAGATCTGCAAGGTCGTCATGGGTTTCTCCGTTCATTCCAGGCGCCCAGATGGATGGCGCCCGCCAGAATGCCGCCGAAGAGCACGAGGGCCGCCGCCATCACGGCGAACAGCGCGCCGAGACCGCCGCCGGCCCAGTGGAGGACCACCCAGCCACCCGCCGCCGCCACGGTGAGACGCGTCGCGCCCGCGAGCAGCGGCCAGAGCAGCCGGCCGGCGCCCTGCGAGGCGAAGTAGAGCGCGAGCCCGAGGCCGAAGAATCCATACGTCGGACCGACCACGCGCAGGTACGCGGCGCCGGCGGCGATGACCTCGGGCTCGGCGCTGAAGAGGCGGAGCCACGCGTGTGGAAAGAGGGCGGCCGCGAGCCCGATCGCCTCGGTCACGCCGGCCGCCATCGCGGCGCCGGTCCATGCCACGCGGCGGCCGCGCTCGCGCCGGCCCGCGCCGACGTTCGTGCCAACCATCGTGACGAGAGCCGAGCCGAAGCCGAAGACGAGCGGGATCTGGAGGTATTCGAGGCGCGCGCCCATGCCGTACCCGGCGAGCGCGAAGGTCCCGAACGGGCCGACCAGCGCCGTGAGCAGGACGACCGTGAGGTTCGTCTGGACGTTGTTCACGAGGCTCGGCGCCCCGACCCTCAGGATGTCGACGAAGAGGGCGCCCCGGAGGCGCGCGGCGGACGCCGTGAGCCGGACGAGACTCCGGCCCGAGAGCAGGTAGCCGAGGAACACGAGCGTGCCGAGCGTGTAGTACGCCACGACGGCGACCGCCGCGCCCCGTACGCCGAGCGCGGGCAGGGGACCCCAGCCGAAGATGAGCGCCGGGGAGAGGGCCAGGAGCACCACGCTGCCGCCGAGCGCCACCCCCGCCGGCAGACGCATGTTGCCGGTGCCGCGGACGACCGCGGCGAGCGTGTTGAAGAGCCAGACCGCCGCCGCGCCGGCGAAGATCACGTTCGAGTAGGCGAGCGCCGCCGCGAGCGCGCCGTCACGCGCGCCCATGGCGCGGTAGATGGCCGGCCCGCCGCCGAGGATCGCCGCGCTGAAGGCCGCGGCCATCGCGAGCGCGATCACCAGCGCGTGCGCGACGAGCGCACTCGCGTCCGCCCGGCGGCCGGCGCCGAGCGCGCGCGCGACCGCCGCGGAGACGCCGCCGCCCATCCCCCCGGCGGACATCGTCTGCATGAGCATGACCAGGGGAAAGGTGACCGAGACGCCGGCCAGCGCGTCGGCACCGAGCCAGCCGACGAAGTAGGCCTCGAGGACGTTGATCGCCACCTGCGCGACGAGCATGACCACGTTGGGCGCGGCCAGCACGAGGAGCGTGGGGGCGATGGGCCCCTCGAGGAGGCGGCGCGTGGCCGGGGCGAGCGGGGTCTCGATGGAGGCCATGTAACTTGTTATTCTATAGTGACTAGCTTTTCTGTCAAGCGCCCGCTATACTCGATGCGTGCCCAAGCGCTACGGTCAGCCGTGCCCGGTCGCGAAGTCGCTGGAAGTCGTCGGCGAACGATGGACCCTGCTCCTCGTGCGCGACCTCCTCCAGGGGCCGAAGCGCTTTCAGGATCTTGCGCAGAGCCTCAGGGGCATCGCGCCCAACATCCTGTCGGACCGGCTGAAGCTCATGGAACGGCACGGGCTCGTGGCGCGCCGCTTCTACTCGGAGCACCCGCCGCGCGCGGAGTACGCGCTGACGGACAAGGGCCGGGAGCTCGGCATGGTCGTCGGGGCCCTGGCGTCCTGGGGCTCGCGTCACGTCCACCGGCAGGCGGCGCTGGTCCACGCCGAGTGCGGTCACCCGGTGGAGGTGCGCTACTTCTGCCGGCACTGCGCCGATCGCGTGCGCGGCGCGGCGGTCGCGCTCCGGCACGCGCCGGCCACGCGGTCGTCCGGGAGGCGCGGCTAGGTCGGGTGCACCCGCCGTGAGAGCGCGTCGAGGGTGGCGCGCGCCTCGTCGACGATGCGCGCGACGACCTCGCGCGCGCCCGGCAGGCCGTGGATCAGGCCCACCGACTGGCCGGCCGGCATCGGAAAATGCTCGGGATCCTGCAGCTCCCTGGCCTTGCCGAAGACGTCCTGGGCCGCGCGCGACTGGACGAGCGCGGCGAACACGGGCGCGCCGGACGCCCGGTACTCGGCGATGAACGTGTTGCCGAGGTAGCGGGCCTGGAGGCCGGTGACGGTGTCCGTGACGGTGGTTTCCTCACCGCTGCGCTCCAGCAGCGCCTTTTTCCAGAACTCCGGGGCGCCCGACTCGCGCGTCGCGACGAAGCGTGTGCCCAGCAGCACCCCGCTCGCGCCGAGCGCCAGGGCGGCGACCAACCCGCGCCCGTCGGCGATCCCACCGCTGGCGATCACGGGCACGCCGACGGCGTCCACCACCTGCGGCACCAGCGCCACCGTGCCGACGCTGACCGACTCGGCCGAGCGGGGCTTGCCCCACGTCGAGCGGTGGCCGCCGGCTTCGCTTCCCTGCGCGACCACGACGTCGACGCCACTGGCGACGACGGCGCGCGCGTCGGCGACGGTCGTGACCATCGCCATCACCTTGATTCCGCGCGCGTGGCACTCACGGGTCATGGCAGAGCCCGGATCGCCGAGGCCCACGGACCAGACCGCCGGTCGCTCGTCGAGGATCGTCTGAAAGGCGCCGTCGATCACGTCGGGCACGGCGGGTGGGCGCGCGAGCGTCGCCGGGAGCCCGAGCCGGAGTCGGAAGACGTTGAGTGAGGACTGGACGGCGCGCACGGTGCCCTCGGGGATCGTCGCCACGTCCGCCGGCGGACGGAGCTCGGGATGGAGCCACAGATTCACGCCGAACGGGCGGCGCGTGAGCGCCCGGACCTGTCGGATCCCCTCGCGGAGCTGTTCGGGCGTGAGGTTCAATCCGGCGAGGATCCCGAGGCCGCCGGCCTCGCACACCTCGGCCACGAGCTCGGGACCGGCGACGCCGCCCATGCCCGACTGGACGATCGGGTACTCCATGCCGAGCAAGTCGCAGAGCTCAGTGTGGAACGCGCTCATGCCGTCGCTCCTCTCCCCAGCTCCCGGATCGCCTGGTCGCGGAGCTTGCCGCGCTGGACCTTGTCGCCGTGCGGGCCCGGCGTGCGCGGCACGTCCTTCACGAAGCGGATAGCGATCGGGATCTTGTACGAGGCGATCTTGCCGCGGCAGAAGGCGCGAAGCCCCTCCTCCGTGAGGAGCGCGCCCTCCCTCAGGATCGCATAGGCGACGGGCGCCTCGTTGAGCTTCGGATCGGGCACGCCGACGACGAACGCTTGAGCCACGTCGGGGTGCGACATCAGGAACGCCTCGATCTCCCCGGGCGCCACCATGAAATGGCTGATCCTGAGGGTCTCCTTGAGGCGCCCCTTGAAGATCGTGCGGCCGACTTCATCCTGGACTCCGAGATCGCCCGAGCGGAACCACCCGTCCTCGGTGAAGGCCTTCGCCGTCTCGTCGGGCTTCTTGTAGTAGCCGCGTGTGACGCACGCGCCGCGGAACTGCAGCTCGCCCTCTTCGCCGGGCCGGCATGGCGCGCCCGTTTCCGCGTGGACGACGCGGACCTCCAGCCCCGGTGGCGCGTGGACGCCCGGGAGGCGCCGGATCTCGGCCGGCTCGTCGAGATGATGGTAGAGCGCCATCGCGTTCACCTCGGTCATCCCGTAGGGCTCGTAGCCCTGGCCGACGCCGATCCGCTCGAGCCACGCCTCGAAGAGGCGGTGGCCGCCACCGCCGACCGAGCCGATCGCGCCCGTCCGCAGCGACGAGCGGTCGTAGCGATCGAGATCGGGATGCTCGAGCATCGCCTGGACCATCGCGTCGACGGCGTTCCAGACCGTGCAGCGCTCGCGCTCGATGAGCTGAAGCGCGCGCAACGGATCGTAGACGTCCATGAGGACCAGGCAGGCGCCATGGCTCCACGTCGTGAGCGGGATGTTGACGCCGCCCCATGTGCCGGCGGCCGGGAGCGCGTGCAGCACGCGATCCTCCGGCGTCAGACGCAGCACCTCGCCGACGTTCCAGCCGTGAGGTACGCAGTTCCGGTGGCTGATCACCGCTCCCTTGGGAAACGACGTCGTCCCCGACGTGTACAGAATGGTGAAGACGTCGTCCGGACCCGGGGGCGGCGAGAGTGGCGGGGAACCCTCCGTCGCCGCCACGGCCCCGAGCTCGGACACGTCTCGCAATCGGTGGCAGCCGGGGTAGGGGTCGTCGGCGTCCACGATGACGTGCCGCAGGGACGGGAGCGTCGGGCTCTCGATCTCTCCGGGAGTCGACGTGGGAAGCCCGGGCAGGACCTCGTGCAGCGTCTCGAAGTAGTCGATTCCGCCGAGATGGTCCGCGATCAACAGCGCCTTCGTGTCCGACTGGCCGAGGATGTAGGTCAGCTCGTGCGCCCGGTAGCGCGGGTTCAGCGCCACCACGATCGCGCCGAGTCGTGCGCACGCGTGCTGGGCGAAGAACCACTCGGGCCGGTTCGGCAGCCAGATGGCGACCTTGTCGTCCCGGCCGATGCCGAGTGCCTTAAGCCCACGGGCGAGTCGGTCCACCTCCGCGCGGAACTCGGCGAAGGTCACGCGCCGGTCGTCGAACACCATCGCGAGGCGCTCGCCGTGGCGCTCCGCGACGGCGTCGAGCATCGAGACGGCGGTCGCGTCGGCGAACGGGTTCTGCGGCAGGGCGGCTACTCGACGCGGAACAGGGTGACCGCGTTCTTGTAGGCTACGCGCTCGGCGACGTCGGCCTTGAGCTCGCCGAGCACGCGCCGCGTCCACGTCAAGAGCCGGTCGAGCATCGCCGGCTCGAAGAGTCGTGGCGCCCAGACGTCCACCCCCATGAGGAAGCGGTCGGGATGCTTCTCGATCAGGGCTTTCCAGGCCGGATCGAGGGGCCCCGTCTCCGACGCGAGGGCGGGCTTCCGCTGAAAGTGCATGCCCGAGAGGTCCACGCGGAGGTTCGGGTTGCGCGCGAGAAGCCCCTCGACGCGCGCGGGCGGACCTTCGCCCGCGTGGGCGAGGACGACCGTCGCCTTCGGGTGGGCGGCCAGCGCGCGGTCGAGGGCGGTGGCGGCGGCGTCCGTCAGCTCGTAGTGAATCACGACCGGGACCCCGCGCCGTGCCGCCACCTCGAGGACCTTGCCGAACGCCGGATCACCGGGATCCCGCTCGATGTTGCGCCGCCCCATCTGGCGCAGGTGCACCTCGCCAATCGCGCGCGCGCGCGACGTTTCGAGCGCGCCGTCGAGCCGCGCGGCCGCGCCGTCGTCGCTCGGGTCCGGGAGCGGCAGCGCCGTGAGCACGCGGTCCGGATACTTGCGCGCCGCCGCGGCGATCAACGCGGGGTCGTCTTTCTGGACGCCGCCCACCCCGAGGAGCAACACCTTGGCGACGTTGTGGCGCTTCATCGCCGCGGCATATGCGTCGATCGCCTTGGCGTCGGGGAGGTGCGAGTGCGCATCGATCAGCGGCCCGGCGTAGTCGGCGGCGTCGGCCATCGGCACGCCACCGAGGAGGGCGCAGAGCCACGTCCCGACGGTCAGCGCGCGCGAGATCCGCCTCATTTCCGTGCCGCCTTCTTGAGGTGCTGGGTGAGGGCCTCCATGATCCGGGCGAGGGCTTCCTTCTCGGTGCGGCCCGTCACCGTCACCCCGTAGGCGACGGCGGTCGCGACCCACTCCTTCGCCTCGTTCTGATGGACCTCCACCTCGAACTGCATCGCGGGCTAGAGTAGCACTAAGAGATCGACGCGCGCACAGCCCGGCCGGCGATCGCGGGACTCAGTGGCTCTTCGGGATGCTCGGGTGTCCGGCCGCCTCGTCGGCAATCGCATGATCGTTGTCGGCGGGCACCGCTCCGCTCACCCCGACCGCCCCCACGATCTGGCCGCCCTCCACGAGCGGGACCGCGCCGCGCCCGAAGACGAACCGGTAGTCGCCGAGCGTGGCCACGTTGTCCGCGAACAGCTGGCGGCCCTTGTTGAAGCGCTCCTCGAGATCGTGCGTTGTTGCCCGGAACGCCGAGGCGGCGTTGGCCTTGGCGCGTGCGATCTCGGGCGTCACCCAGAGCGCGCCGTCCATGCGGGCGCACGCCACGAGGTGCCCCGCCTCATCCACAACGGCGATCGCGACCGTGAAACCGAGCGTCCGTGCCTTGGCGAAGCCACGCTCGATGCACTCCCGCGCCTGCTTCAGCGTGAGCGCCATCCGGTCCTCCTCACGGGACCTCCACCCAGACGTCCCCGGCCTCGACGCGGACCTGGTAACTGGCGACGCGCCCGCCGCGCTTCGGCATCACGCACTCGCCCGTGCGCACGTCGTACATCCAGCCGTGCCACGGGCACGCGAGACGGACGCCCGACAGCCTGCCCTCGTTGAGCGGCCCGCCCTGGTGGGCGCACACGTCCTCGCACGCGTAGACCTCGTCCTTCACGCGCGCCAGGACGATGCGGAGCCCGCTCGTCTCGACGAGCCTCGTCCGGCCCGCCCCGAGGTCGTCGAGGCGGGCCACCCTGACGGCGCTCACGCCTACAGCTCTTCCTTGAGCACGTACGCGCGATGGAGGCCGGTCATGTACTGCCAGCGCATCTCGGTCGCCTGGCGCACCGCCTCGGCCGCCTCCCCGCGCTTCTCGGGCGTCGTCGAGTGACGCTCGACGATCTGGTAGCCACGCTCGCCGTGGATCTCGTCGGCCTCGATGTGGATCGCGAAGAACTCCACCTCGTGGTCGCCGAAGCCGTAGTGCGTCTTGAGCGGCGGCAGGTTGCGCTTGTAGATGCCGGGCACCTGCGACTCGAGCCCGACGAGGAGCCCGGCGGCCGCGACGTGGAAGGGCCGGCGCGTCATTTCTAAACACCAGGCGGTCAGACCGCGCGTCGTCGGAAGCTGGCGCGTGGTCTCGACCTCCTTACGGCTGACGCCACATGCCTCCGCGAAGCGGATCAGGAGGTCCACGTGCTTCGTGCCCGACTCCTCCTCGATGATGTTCTCGAGCAGGAAGTCACGCGCGTCGGAGTCGGGACACTCGCCGTACACCGTCGCGCACCAGCGGGGGAACTGGGAGACATACTGGTAGTGCTGCGACGCCCAGGCGCCGAGCTGCGCGCGCGTCAGCTCTCCCTTGACCCATTTCTCGGTGAAGGGGTTCAGGCGGCTGTGCCGGGCGTTGACGGCATCCTCAAGCTGCTTTCGGAACGGACTCATCTCGGCCATCGCGGGCCTCCTTTCTCAGTCGACCAGCCGGAAGATCGCGTCGCGGACCCGCCGGATGTGCAGCGTCATGAGCCGCTCGGCGCGCCTCGTCGCGCCGCGCTTGAGGGCGTCGATGATCGCGAGGTGCTCGCGGAGGAGCGCCTGGGCACGCCGGGGCGCCACGATCGACATGGTCCAGACGGGGCGTACCTGCTCGCGCATCTGCTCCAGGACCTGGGCGAGCGTGGAATTCTCCGCGCGCTTCACGATCAGGCCGTGGAACTCCTCGCCGAGCGGCCGCACCTCCGTATGGGTCGCGAGGGGTCCGCGCGCACGGAGTTCGCGGAAGCGCGCCTCGAAGTCCTCGAGCTCCTCGCGGCCGAGGCGGGGCGCCGCCAGCCGAACCGCAAGGGCCTCGAGGGCCTCGCGGACCTCGTACAGGTCGCGGATCTCGTCGTGCGACAGCGTCCGTACGAACGCCCCCTTCTTCGGCACCACGCGAACGAGACGGTCGCGCTCGAGCTTGGCCAGTGCCTCACGGACGGGAGTGCGGCTCACCCGGAAGCGCCGGCAGAGCTCGCCCTCCGTCAGCGGCTCGCCCGGATCGAAGTCGCGGTCGAGGATCGCCTGCCGCAGGGCCGCGTAGACCGTATCGGCCAGGTAGGTGTGGGGGCGCGTGCGGGGCACGGCTCCTTCTACATACCTCTTGTATACATGTCAAGGCGATCGACAAGACCGGAAATGCGGATTGACCCGCGGGAGGGCCCGGGTATCATCAGGGCACTTCGTGAGGACGCCCATGATGCCGACGCTGCCGACACGCGACGCGAGCCTGCCCCCCGCCTTCTCGCAGGCGCTCGAGGCGCTCTCGCTGGGGCCGCTCTGGACCGCGCTGCACGTGCTCCTGCCCCAGGAGCATCTGTCGCGGGCGGTGCCGCACCGCTGGCGATGGCGCGACGCGCGGCCGCTGCTCCTCGAGGCGGCGCGCCTCGTGCCGATCGAGCAGGCGGAGCGCCGGGTGCTCGTGCTGGAGAACCCGGGTCTCACGGGGACGTATTCGGTCACCGCGACGCTCTACGCCGGACTTCAGATCATCCTGCCCGGCGAGACGGCGCCGAGCCACCACCACACGCCCGCGGCCCTCCGGCTCGTCATCGAGGGGCGCGGCGCGTTCACGACCGTGGAGGGCGTGAAGTGCGCCATGGAGCCCGGCGACCTCATCATCACGCCGCCGATGCGCTGGCACGACCACGGCCACGAGGGACGCGAGCCGGTTGTCTGGCTCGACGGGCTCGACATCCCGCTCCTGCGGGCCCTCGAGGGCGCCTGGGCCTCGCCGATGCGGCCGGCACAGCCGCCCGCGACGGCGGGCGACCCCTCGCAGGACGAGTTCACCGCGGCTGGTCTCGTGCCACGCCGCTCACGTTACCCCGACACGGGATATCCGCAGGTCCGCTGGCCGTGGGCCAGCGTGCGGCCCGCGCTCGCGGCCGCCGCCGCCGCGGCGCCGCACGACCAGCCGGTCGTCCTCCGATACGTCAACCCGCGCACCGGCGCCCCGCCCCTCGCGACGATGGGATGCGAGGCGCAGTGGCTGCGACCCGGCGAGCGTGCCCGCGCGGCGCGGAGCAGCGCGAGCGCGGTCTACCAGGTGATCGAGGGCCGGGGCGAGACGTGCGTGGGCGACCGGGTGCTCGCCTGGGAGGAGGGCGACACGTTCGTCGCGCCAGCGTGGCATCCCATCGAGCATCGGAACGCGTCGTCCTCGGCGCCGGCGTGCCTCTTCCAGTTCAACGACGAGCCCGTGCTGCGCGCGCTCGGGCTCCTGCTCGAGGAATACTAACCGCGGGGTCCGCGCGGGCTCAGAGGGCCGAGACGCGGTTCTTGCCGAGTCGCTTGGCCTCGTTCAGCGCACGCTCGGCCTGCGCCATCAAGTCCTCGGCCGACGCCGCGTCGGCGGGCAGGGCGGCGACGCCGAAGCACGCGGTCACCACGCCCTCCGCGAAGGGGTGGCGCTCGATGACCGCGCGGATGCGCTCGGCATACGTGACGGCGCCCGCCTTCGGCGTGTTCGCCAGGATCGCCGCGAAGTCGTCGCCCTCGCGGCGTGCCAGGATCGTGAAGCTCCGCGAGTGCTTCATCAAGAGGCGCGACGTCTCCCTCAGCACCTCGTCGCCGGCCGCACGACCCTTGTCGTCGTTGAGCCGCCTGAAGTCGTCGAGGTCGAAATAGACGAGCGAGAGCGGATGGCCGAAGCGGGCGCTCCGCTTCGCCTCCTCGTCGACGCGCAGGGCGAAGTAGCGGCGATTGTAGAGCTCGGTGAGCCCATCCTTGAACGACAGGTCCTCGAGCCGCGCGTTGCGGATCGCGATCGCCGCCTGGGAGGCGAGGGCGAGGATCAGCCTCTCGTACTCCAGATCGAACGGCACGATCGCGCCGTTCTCGCTCAGCGCGTTGAGGAGTTCGAGGACGCCCACGATGTTGCCGGTGGGGTCCTGCAACGGCACGACGAAGACCGACCGGGTCCCGTAGTCGTTGCTGGCGTCGACCTTCTGGTTGAACGACAGCGTCTGCTGCACCCCGATCGCGTAGGCGTCGGCGACGTTGATGATCTCACCGGTCTTCGCGACGTGGCCGGCGAGGCTCGGCTCGGAGAGGGGCAGGGGGGCCGCCTGAAGGCGTCGTTGCATGTCGCGCTTGCCAAAGCGCGACTCGAGGAAATCGTTCTGGACTACCGCGAAGCGGAGCTGGTCGCCTTCGCGGAGGAAGAGGGTGCCGGCCTCGGCGTGGGTGAACCGCCGGGCCTGCTCGAGGATCCGTTCCAGGAGGGCGTAGAGATCGCGCTCGCTCGTGAGCGCGATGCCGATCTCGATGAGGTCCTCCAGTCGCTGGGTGCGATCGGGCATCCGCCTCGGCTCATCCCGCGACCCGGTTCCGACCGAGCCGCTTCGCGTCGTAGAGCGCCCGATCGGCGGCCACGATCAGGTCGTCGGCGGAGGCGGCATCGTCCGGGAGTGAGGCGACACCGACGCTCACGGTGGCCCAGCCGTGCCGGAACGCGTGCTGTTCGACCACCGACTGGATGCGCTCGGCATAGGTGACGGCCCCGGCCTTCGCGGTGTTGACGAGGATGATCGCGAACTCGTCGCCGCCATAGCGGGTGACGACGCTGAAGCTCCGCGAGTGCTTCAGCAGGAGCCGTGCGATGTCACGAAGCGCCTCGTCACCCGCGCGGTGGCCGAAGCGATCGTTGATGTCCTTGAAGCGGTCGACGTCGAGGAGGGCGAGCGAGAGCGGCTCGCCGAAGCGTTTGTGGCGCTTGTACTCCTCCTCCATGCGGATCATGAAATAGCGCCGGTTGTAGACGTCGGTCAGCGCGTCCTTGAACGACAGATCCTCGAGACGCGCGTTGCGAATCGCGACCGCCGCCTGGGAGGCGAGCGCGCGCACCAGGCTCTCGTACTGGGTGTCGAACGGCACGATGCGCCCGTGGTCCACCGCGTTGATCAGCTCCAGCACGCCGAGGATGGTGCCGCTCGGCTCCTGGAGCGGCACCACCAGGATCGACTGCGTCCGGTAGTTCGTCCGCGCGTCGACGCTGGCGTCGAACCGGTACGGACGGTCGGGCGGGATCATGTACGTGTCGTGGAGGTTCAGGATGTCGCCAGTCAGCGCCACGTGCCCCGCCAGCGAGAGTTCCCGCAGGTGGAGCGGCTGCTCCTGTAGCCGGTGTTTCATCTCCTCCAAGCCGAGCTCGCCCGCCAGGCGGTCGTTCTGCACGACCGCGAAGTGGAGGAGATCGCCCTCGCGGAGGAACAGCGTGCCCGCCTCCGCGCGCGTGAACCGCCGCGCCTCGCTGAGGATCCGCTCGAGCAGGGTCGCGAGATCGCGCTCGCTCGTCAGCGTGATCCCGATCTGGACCAGCTCCTTGAAAGCCTGGGTCAGGTTGACGGACGGCTGTTCCGGCTGTTTCAGTGCGCCCTCCTCAAAGCACTGCGACCCGGTTCCGCCCGAGGCGCTTCGCATGGTACATCGCCTTGTCCGCCGCCGCGACGAGATCGTCACCGTTGGCCGCGTCCTCCGGGAGGCTGGCGACGCCCAGGCTCACCGTCACAGGGCCGTGCGCGAACGCGTGCTGCTCGACCACCTCACGGATGCGCTGCGCATACGTGACGGCGCCGGCCCTGGGCGTGTTCACCAACAGCACGGCGAACTCGTCACCGCCGAAGCGGGTGACGACCGTGAAGTTGCGCGAATGCTTCATCAAGAGGCGGGCGACCTCTTTCAGCGCCTCGTCACCCGCGCGGTGGCCGAAGCGGTCGTTGACGTCCTTGAAGCGGTCGAAGTCGAGCAGGACGAGCGACACCGGCTCGGCGAACCGCGAGTGACGCCTCCACTCCTCCTCGATCCTCACCATGAAATAGCGGCGGTTGTAGACGTCCGTGAGCGCGTCCTTGAACGACAGATCCTCCAGGCGCGCGTTGCGGATCGCGACCGCCGCCTGGGACGCGAGCGAGCGCACGAGGGTCTCGTACTCCATATCGAACGGCACGACGCAGCCGGTCTCGTCGAGGGCGTTGATCAGCTCGAGGACGCCGAACACATCCCCCCCCGGCTCCTGCAGCGGCACGACGAGCACCGAGCGTGTCCGGTAGTCGCAGCGCACGTCGAACATCCCGTTGAAGCTGTACGGCCGGTCCGGCGGGATGGCATAGGTGTCCGGGATATTCACCACCTCGCCCATGATCGCGACGTAGCCGGCGAGGCTCAGATCCGAGATCTTGAGTGGCTCCTCCTGCAGCAGTCGCTTCATTTCGGGCTCGCTGAGCCGGCTCAGCAGGCGGTCGTTCTGGACGACGGCAAAGCGCAGGCCGTCGTTCTCGCGCAGGAAGAGAGTGCCAGCCTCCGCTCGCGTGAAGCGGCGGGCCTCGGTGATGATGCGCTCGAGCAGGGTCGAGAGGTCCCGCTCGTTCGTGAGCGCGATCCCGATCTGCACTAGCTCCCTGAACGCCTCAGTGAGATTGATCGAGAATGACATGTTCGCCGCTACGGCCATCTCCCCTGCCTGTTCCCCGCCGTCAAAACGCACCCAATCACATACAGGAGACGAGCAATCCCCATTCCACTGTCCGCGCGCACCGTCGCGACGGCAGTTCAGATGCTGATCCACGAGGATAGACGTCAACCCCGGCTCCCGTCCACGAAGCGTGCCGGCAAGAGAATGAGCACTCCCCTTGCGGGCGTGCGCTCAATCCTTGTTCGAATCCTCGTGTCAGCCCGCCCCATCCGTCAATGTCATTATGACTGAAGTCCGGTGTTGTTCCAGCCCACAATCCTTCCGGAAATATTTGATTTATCTAGTCTCCGGCGATTGCGCCTATTGGCATTAGGGTTGCTGATTTCCATCAGTGATGAAATTGACATTCAGGAAGCACGAAGTCAAGGACCTGCAACAGCTCGAGGCGCTCGTCACCGAACATGCGGACGCTATTGAGCCAGGCTGCCGCATCGTGGCGGCAGGCGTCAACCTCGGGCGCTCCACCGTGGATCTCGCCGGATTCGACGCTCGCCGGACCCCCATCCTCGTTGCGCTCGGCTTCACCGCCGATGACGAGATGCTGTTCCGGATGCTCGAGGCGTACGCGTGGTCTCTGGAGTATCCCGAGTCGGTACGCCGGCTCGTGGGCGAAGGGCCGGTGGGTTGGCCGCCCCGAATCGTATTCGTCGCCGAGCGCGTGCTCGAGGCCTTCCTTCGGAAGGTCCGACTGCTCAAGTTTCCCGCCGTGGACTGCTTCGAGTTCCGCTGCGTCGAGGTGAATGGCGCGACCGGCTTCTACCTCGATGCGGTGGACTGGAATCGCAGCGACGGGACGCCGCAGGACGCTCAGGCGCGGACGCCGGAACGGCCGCTCGCGCACGCGACGACGCTATCGGAGGAGCCCCAGGCTCCGGCGCTGCTCATCCAGCCCTTCGCCGCGCCGATAATGCCAGATGAGCGCCCCGTGGGCGCCGCGAGGCCGGAGCGCCACGAGCGCGTCACGGGCCTCACGAACGGCCAGAGCGGCGGGGCCGACCAGCTCGGCTCAACACCGCGCTGGCTCGAGTTGCTCACGACACCGACGGAGACCCCCGGCCTCAAGCCGGTGTCGGCGCTCGATGCGACGCTCACGCCTCCCGAGACGTCGGAGCGGCGCAAGATCGGCGCGTCCGAGCCGAAGACCGCCGACGAGCACGGCGGCAAGCAGCGCGACGCGCTCGACGGGCTCGATCTGCCGGTGAACAAGGAGATCGCGCCGACGTGGCGGAAGTTCCTCGAGCGGCTCACCGGTGGCTTCGATACCCTCGCGAACTCCGCCGTGGCGGAGGTGGGACCCGCAGCCGCCGAAGGGACCCAGCCCGAACCCGTCGTGCTGCCTCCAGCCGCGCCCGCGCCAGCCGCGTTCGCCGCCTCGGTCGCGCCCGGGCTCCACCCGGCACCCGCGGCGCAGGCCGGGCGCAACGGCAGCGCCTCCGGGCCCCACGTGGCCAACGACAAGCGGGGGTTGCTCGACGGCGTCCAGCTTCCCGAGAACGGTGAGCTCGCGCCCCAGTGGCGGAAGTTCCTCGACAAGACCTCGATCGATGAGCAGAAGATCGCCGCCGTCAAGGAGTATTTCCACCGCGAGTTCCCGCTGTGCACGATCTACGACTTCTTCGAGTTCCAGCGGAACGCGCAGGTCTTCCAGCTCCAGGACAACCACGGCAAGGTCGCACAGCTGACCACGATCTCCGCGGACTTCTTCGAGGCCCGTCGCGACGGCGAGATCCGCCCCTGGCTCGAGAAGCACAAGCTCGCCCAGGCGATGCGGCAGGCGGGTCAGGCCGGAGTCTTCGTGAGCGCCAGCGGCCTCCAGATCGAGAAGCGCTAGCTCCCCCTCCAGCAGCGCGCCCGCTCCATCGCGATCCTGATCACCATCGACGTTCCACGACCGAGGCCCATCGCGCGGTATTGGGCGTATTTCCCGAGGAGCAGCTCGACCGCCGCCGCGTGCTCGCTCCCTCCCGTCAAGACCTCGGCGCGCCCTTCGACGATCACCCAGGCCAGCCGCGCCCAGTCCTCGTCGTAGCGGTCCACGACCAGCGCAGCACGCGGATTGTCCTCGATGTTGCGTACACGCCGCAGGCGCGCCCCCGGGACACGCTTGGGCTTGGCGTCGATGGCCGAGAAGCAGGCGCGCCCATCGAAGGCGTAGCAGACGGGCACCACGAGCGGCCGCCCGGACCGGTCGGCCGTCCCGAGCCGCGCCACCCGGCCCTCGCGCAGCAGGTCGATCGCCCAGGGGGGCAGATCGAGGCTCACCGGATCAGCTTGGCGTACCGGTCGAGGAGCTGGAGGACGCTGTCGCGCGGCTCCGAGGGGAGCCTGAGGATCACGCGCGTGATCCCGGCGTCCCCGTACGTCCGCAGCGTCGCCTCCTCGGCCCTTGCGCCGAAGACCGACACCGAGATCGTGTTCATCTCACGCTCCGCGCGGGCCGCGCGAGCGCGGAGGTCCGCGAGCCCGGGGAGAATCGCCTCGGCCGCCCGCCCGCGCGGGAACCATCCGTCGCAGAAGTCGACCACGCGCTGAAGGGTGTGTCCGCTCTCGCCTCCCAGCAGGATCGGCGGATGGGGCCGCTGGACCGGCTTGGGCCAGGACCAGATCGGGTCGAAATTCACGAACTCGCCGTGGAACTCGGCGGCATCGTTCGTCCAGATCGCCTTCATCGCCAGCACGCGCTCCCGGAGCAGCCGGAAGCGGGTCTTGAACGCCGTGCCGTGGTTCTCCATCTCCTCGGCGTTCCAGCCGGCGCCGATGCCGAAGAGGAAGCGGCCGCCGGAGAGGACGTCGAGGCTGGCGGCCGCCTTGGCCGTCGTGATCGGATCGTGCTCGACGAGGAGACAGATGCCGGTGCCGACCTTGAGCGTACGCGTGACGGACGCCGCGGCCGTCAGCGCCACGAAGGGGTCGAGCGTGTGCGAGTACTCTCGGGGCAACTCGCCGCCGCCCGGGAACGGTGTGCGCCGGCTGGCGGGAATGTGCGTGTGCTCCGTCACGAACAGCGACTCGAAGCCGCGTTCCTCCGCGGCCCGCGCGAGCTCGTCGATCCGGATCGAGTAGTCGGTCGGAAAGATGAAGACGCCGTGGTGCATGGCTCCCCCCTCAGGGAACAGCGAGACATGGAGACTAATTTAGGTGACGAAGACGGACTCGGGCAGGAACGCGGAGACGATCCAGTTCGGCGCGTCGACGACCTCGCTGATCTTGAGATCCACGGCGACGCTCGCGAGGATGTACGCTTGCTCCCGCGCGAGTCCTCGCTCCTCCACCAGGTGATCGATCATGTAGCGGACGGCCTGCTGCGCCGCGGCGAAGAGGTCGGGGCCGTGCGCGGTCGTGCCGAACCACGACCCACGGTTGGTGCGCGGAGCCAGCGGTCCCGAGGTGCGGAGGCGCGGCTCGGGGAGGCGTCGCCCGCGCTGGAGATCGAAGCGGAGCGTCACGCGCGCCATCATCTCCACGGCCGTCACGCACACCTCGCCGTCGCCCTGCGCGCCGTGCCCGTCGCCGATGCTGAAGAGCGCGCCGTCCACCCAGACCGGGAGGTAGAGCGTCGTGCCGGCGACGAGCTGCTTCACGTCCATGTTTCCGCCGTTCTTTCTGGGAGGCATCGTGCTGTGGCCGCCCGGTGTGTCGAGCGCCGTGCCCATCACGCCCGGAAACGGCTCCAGCGGTACCGCGATGTCGCGTCCCATGCGGGCGGTGGCGCCGTCGGAGACGTCCCAGATCTGGAGAAAGGGCTTGGGGAAATCGGCCTCGGGCAGGAGTCCGCGCCCGGGGCGGATCGCCGTCCAGCCGAAGGGTGCCCGCGGCGCCACGTCGAGAATGTCGACGACCAGCACGTCACCGGGCTCGGCGCCCTTGACCGCGACGGGGCCGGTCAGCGGGTGGCCGCGGAAGGGCCCCCGCGCCAGCACGTCGCCATGGACAGAGGCCGGCGTGTAGTAGCCGTCGGCCGCGTCCCGGGTGTCGAAGACGACCGTGTCGCCGGGCTCGATCAAGAGGCGGGGCGCGAGGGCGTTGTTCCACTCGTAGTGGACGGCGCGGTCGTCCACCGAATGCGCGGCGCTCATCGTCCGCCGCCCGCGAACGCGCTCCAGGCGACCATGCCCGTGCCCGAGCGCCACGCGACCGCCGGCGCGTAGGCGAGCACGTCCGCGGGGCCGCGGGTCATGGCGAGCACGAGGAACCACGAGAGCAGCTCGGCGGTGCCGCCCGAGCCCACCTCCTCCATGCGTTCGAGCGTGCAGTCGCGGAGGAGCGTTTCGCGATCGTCCTTGGCGAGGAGCTCGAGGAACCAGCGGTCGAATTCCTCGTCCACCCAGAAGTACCGGGGCCCGCCCGGCTCGTGCGACAGTCCCCCCGTCGCGACCAGGGCGATGCGATCGTCGCCGGGGAAGGCATGCAGCATCTCGCCGAGGAGCGTCCCCACCTCATGGGCGCGCTCCGGCGTCGGGATGGGCGGGACGGTGCAGTTCATTCCGACGGGCACGAGCCTGAACTTCGCGTCGGGATTCAGGTAGTGCGTCGGCACCGAGATCCCGTCGTCGAACTGCATCTCGCGCAGGTAGGCGAGCTGGAGGCGTCGCCGCGCGCCTTCGGCGACGATCCAGCGCGCCAGCGCCGGGTGCCCCGGCACGCGGTACTTCTCCATCCCGAGCCACTCGTCGAACCAGTCGGCCGGGCCGACGTGCTCCTCGGCGATCCCCACCGTGTACTCGGGGACGTTGTTGATCGGCCAGTTCAGCAGGTGATCGTTGCTGAACATCAGGATCACGTCGGGGCGCGCCGCCTCGAGCCGCCGGCGCATCTCCGCCGTCGCGCCGAGGGCCAGCCGCTGATGCTCCTCGGGCGCGCGCGCGAACCACCCCGTGAGGCCGGGGGAGTGGGTCATGGCCATCGCGGCGACGATGGTGGCCATGGCTACACGCGCTCCTGCGTGGTCCGCGCCAGCGCCTTCGCGGTCTCCTCGGGGAACGCGCGCTTGTAGCACTCGAGCGCGGCGCTCGAGTTGGAGTTGTAGGCGGCGCCGAAGAAGAGGCGCAGGATCTGGGGAACGTAGTACTGGTGGACCCCGAGGTCCATGAGACGCCGCGGGTCCTTGTCGCGGATGGCCTCGTACTCCGCCCGGCTGAGCCCGAAGTCGCGTGCGATCCCCTCGAGATCGGTGAGCCAGCGCGCGCGGAGCGCGGGGTCGCGCCGGACGTAGAACATCATCTCGTTCGTGGGAAGCGTCTTGTCGCAGCGATCGACGTTACCCATCGCGCGCACCCTTCAGGATCTTCGGGTTGACCTTGAGGAACATGATCACGCAGCGCTCCGACCCCAGGTTCCGCACGTCGTGCTGGACGTTCTTCGGGAACTTCACGACGGCCCCGGCGGGCACGACGACCTCCCGGCCGTCGATGTTCATGTTGGCGGCGCCCTCGAGAACGAGGATCGCTTCCTCCTCGTTCGGGTGCGTGTGCATGACCGTGGACTGGCCCGGCTCGTAACACGCCATCTCGGACCACAGCTGCTCGGTCTTGAAGAGCATCTTCCGTACCCGCCTGTCGGGCGCGAACACCTTGAGAGCGTGGAGATCGAAGATCTGCGCGACTCCCGTCCCCGCCGCGAGCGCGATCTCGTCGTCCATGAACTCCCTCCTCGGATTCGCGCGTATTGTACTGGGCTCGGCGGCGGCACGATAGCCGGCTTCATCGTCGGAGGGACTCATCTCGGCTATTACTATAGGTGTCCAAAATTGTATAAGTAATTGGAAAAGATGATATTTATCGGTCACGTCACACGTGAGAAGTTCCAACCGTGGCATCTTGTGGTAGAAAGCTCGCGATGAATCGATTCCCGGGCATGGGCCGCCGGATCCGCCAGCGGCTCAAGGTGACCGGCTACTGGAAGAGCGGCCGTCCGGACATTGCCCGCTTCTGCGTCGACAAGTCTTACCGGCCCCAGTATCTTTACGCCTGGCTCGGTGACCGGGTGCCGAGCTACGAGAACCTCGTCCGCCTCGCGCGGGACCTGAACGTCCCGCCGGAGTGGGTCATGTTCGGGACCGGGGCGACCGAGCGCTCGCCGCGGCCCGAGGGCGGGGAGGGGTCGAAGGCTTCGCCGCGGGCCCAGATCATCGACTTCACCCGCCTGCGAGAGGTCACGAGCCGGCTCGTCCGGCTCGAAGCCGAGCTCGAGGCGATCTTCCGCGCCTTCCCCGACTTCTACTTCTGGCTCGACGCCGACGGAACCTTCCTCGCCTGGCAGGGCGGGCGAGGCTCCGAGCTGCACGTGTCCCCGGATCTCATGCTCGGCAAGAGGATCGCCGACGCCTTTCCCGCGGAGGCCGCGCTGCCCATCGAGCGCGGGGCGCGGGAGGCCGCGGCCTCCGGAGGCGTCGTGTCGGTCGAGTTCGCGCTGGGGGCACGCAGCTACGAGACGCGCTTCCTGCCGCTCGGCGACCGGCCGTCGAGCACCCGCCAGCTGCTCATGATCGTCCGGGAGATCACCGAGCGCACGCGGGCGGAGGCGGCGGCGGGCGCCCTCGCCCGCGTCGGGCACGAGCTGGCGAGCACGCTCGACCCCGCCGAGGCGACCGAGCGCGTGGTGTCCACCGTGCTCGACCTCTTCCGCGTCCGTCGCACCAGCCTCTTCCACCTCGACCCCGCCTCGCAGAGCCTCGTCTGCGTGGCGATCGCGGGTGAGGGCGATCGCGACCGGTGGGTGGGTCGCGTCGTCCCGCCGGGCGGCGGCATGGTGCAGCGGGCGATCCGCGAGGGGCGCCCGGTGTGGTCCCGCGACGTCAGCGTCGAGAAGAACGTCGACGCACCAGCGTGGCTGCGCGAGCGGGGCGCGCTCGAGGGCCACCGCTCGGTCGTTGCCGTGCCGCTCGTCTCGCGCGGCGAGATCCTCGGTGTGCTGGCCCTCGCGTCGGACTCGGAGCGGGTGTTCACCCCACCCGAGCTGGGCCTGCTCTCCGGATTCGCGGACGCGGCCGCGCTCGCCCTCCAGAACGCGCGTCTGTACGAGGAGGCCCGCCGGCGGCGCCGCGAGGCGGAGGTCGTCGCGGAGCTGGTGGGACGGATCAACGCGTCGCTCGACCTCGGCTCCGTGCCGCAGGCCGTCGTCGAGGGCGCGCTGGAGCTGTGCGGCGCCGCCCTCGCCATGATCGCCCTGCGCGAGGCGCCCGGCGCCGAGGCCATGGTCATGCGCTACTGGGCCGGCTTCAGGAATCCGCGCCTCGCCGGGCTCCGCATCGAGCCCGGGAAGGGGATCGGGGGACTGGTGCTCGAGACGGGCCGGCCGTTCCGCACCGACGACTACGCCGCCGATCCGCGCCTCACGAAGGACTACCTGGCGAGCGTGCAGGGTGACGAGATCACGACCGCGCTGGTCGTCCCGATCCAGATCGATCAGCGCGTGGAAGGGCTGCTCTACGTCCACAACCGCGAGCCCCGCGCGTTCACCGATCGCGACGAGGCCGTGCTGGCGCGCCTGGCCGAGCACGCCGCGGTCGCGATCCGCAACGCGCGCGTGTACGAGCTGAGCGAGCGGCGCCGGCAGGCTGCGGAGGCGCTGGCGGACGTGGGCCGCCTCGTCACCCAGTCACTCGACCCGGACGTGGTCGGACAGCGGATCGCCGACAGCGTGTTGCGGCTGTTCGGTGCGCGGGCGTCGGCGATCCTGCGCGTCGAGCCGGTCTTCGGCGACCTGCTGACGATCGCGGTCGCCGGCGAGGTGCTGCCCGGGGTCTCGCGCGGCCTGACCCTCCCCGCCGGGGTCGGCGTGTCGAGTCGCGCGGTCCACACGCGGCGGCCCGTGGTGACGGCCGATCTTCTTGCCGATCCGGCGATCACCATTTTCCCCGCGTTCCGCAACGGGCTGCAGTCCTCGGGGTACCGCTCGGCGCTCGCGGTGCCGCTGCTCGGCCGCGACGGCGTGACCGGCGCGCTCATGGTCCGGGACCGGACGGGGCGCCGCTTCGACGACGAGGACGTGCGGCTGTTGCAGGCCTTCGCCGACCATGCCGCCCTCGCGCTCAACAACGCGCAGGAGTTCAGCGACACGGAGCGGGCCCGGGCGCAGGCGCTCGCGGCCGCGGTCCGCTCGGAGCAGCGATTCGAGAGCCTCGTGCGCGGCCTGACCGCGATCGTGTGGGAAGCGGACGCGGCGACCCGGCAGACGCTCTTCGTCGGCCACGCGGCCGAACGGATCCTCGGCTACTCGCTCGAGCGCTGGTACACCGAGCCCGACTTCTGGCTCAACCACCTGCACCCGGCGGACCGGGGGCGGATCGAGACGAAGCGGGCCACGCCCGTCGAAGACTACGAGCTCGAATACCGGATGATCGCCGCCGACGGGCGCGTCATCTGGTTCAGCGACTTCGTTCATGTGATCCCGCACGAGGACGGGCGCACACGCTGGCTCCACGGCGTCATGGTCGACATCACGGAGAGCAAGCTCGCCGCCGAGGGAACCCGGGCGCTGGGCGATATCGCGCGCGTGCTGGCGGAGTCACCCGACCGGGAGGTGGTCGCGCGGCGGATCGCGGACGGCGTCCGCCGCCTGTTCGGTGCGCCGGTCGCGACGCTTCACAGGACGGGACCCGACCCCGACGGCATGGCCGTTCTGGCTCGGGGACGCGGCGAGCGCGACGAACCGGACTGGAGCCGCTTCATGCCGCCCGCGACGGGACTGCTCGGCCTGGCGATGCGCGAGCGGCGGGCGGTCTTCTCGCCCGACATCCTGAGCGACCCGCGCCTGGCCTACACGTCCGAGTTCCGCGCGCGCATCGAGCGCGGCCCCGTCCGTGCGGTCCTGGGCGTGCCGCTGATCGCGCGTGGCGAGGTCGTCGGCGCGCTCGCCGTCGGCGATCTCGCCGGCCGCACGTTCGGCGAGCCGGAGACGCGCCTGGCCCAGGCCTTCGCGGACCAGGCCGCCCTCGCGCTCGCGAGCGACTTCCGGCCCGGCGCGCCGCTGCGGGGGGCGGACTGACGGGTTACGGCTGGAGCGTCGCCTGGTGGAAGGGCATCCACTGGTCGGAGCGCGGCGTCCAGGTCAGGCGCGCGCGCGTGGCGTAGATGTCCACCTGCTGGAGCAGGAAGACCCAGGTCGCGTCCTCGACCATCGCGCGCGCCAGCTCGCCGTAGACCGCGCGGCGCTTCGCCCCGTCCATCGTGGACCGTCCGAGGTCGAAGAGCTGGTCCACCCGCTCGTTCTTGTAGTAGAGCCCGCGCCCCTTCGACGAGACCAGGTTGTAGAGCTCGTCCGCATCCTGCATGGGGCCGCCGAGGCCGAGCAGGTACGCATCCTGGAACTGTCTGCCCAGGTAGCGCTTGAAGTAGGCGCCCCACTCCGCCATCTGCACCTTCGGCCTGAAGCCGGCCTTCCGCCATTGCCCGCCAAGCGCCTCGGCGATCTCCTTGTCTCCCTGATAGCGCCCGGCGGGCGACTCGAGCACGATCTCGAGCCCGTCCGGGTACCCGGCCTCCGCGAGGAGCCGTCGGGCCCGCGCCGCGTCGGGCGCGTAGCCCTTCACCGCCGCGTCGTAACCGAACATGGCCGGCGTCAACGGCCCGCCCGTCCGCCGGCCGTTGCCGTCCAGGACGTTCGCGACGATCGCGTCGACGTCGGTCGCGACGTTGAGCGCCTGGCGCACGCGGACGTCCGAGAGCGGCTTCCTGAGCGCGTTGAGGCCGAGGTAGATCTGCCACGTGCTCGGCACCCGATGGACGCGAATGCCCGGGACGCGGTCGAGCTCGCGCGCGAGCGTGGGCGGCACCGTCGTGATCAGGTCCACCTCTCCGGCGCGGAGCGCGGCGGCGCGGGTGAAGGGCTCCGGGATCGGCCGGAAGACGATGCGCGCGATCTTCGGCGCGCCCCGCCAGTGACGGTCGAAGGCCTCGACGACCAGGCGCTCGTCCTTGACGAGCTCGACGAACCGGTACGGCCCGGTGCCGACGGGCCGCAGCGCTATTCCGCGGTCGCCCTTCTCGGTGGTGTACCGCGGCGGGACGATCGGAAAGTCGATGAGCCGGTTGAGCAGCGCCGCGTAGGGTTGCCGCGTCACCAGATTCAGGGTGAGATCGTCGAGGACATCCACACGGACGATCTCGGCGATGTTGGCGCGGTTCGGCGATTTCTGGTTCGGGTCGAGCACGCGCTGAACGGTGAAGCGCACCGCCTCGGCGTTGAACGGCTCGCCGTCATGGAAGACGACGTTGCGGCGGAGCCGGAGCTGCCAGGTCGTGTCGTCGAGCAGCCGCCACGATTCCGCGAGCTCGGGCACGATCCGACCGTCCGCGTCGCGCCCGACGAGCGAATCGAAGACGGTGACGCCGACCGCCGCGCGGATGGACGACAGGTTCATCGTCGGGTCGAGCGTCTCCGGCGTCCAGGGAATGGCCACCCGCAGCTCGCCCCTGGGATCGGCGGCGCCGGCGGGCACGACGGCCAGGAGCACGGCGAGTGCCGCGACCCGGAGCCCGGCGGTCACGCGCGCCTCTGCGTCACCGCCTCGATGACCGCGTCGAGGTGCGCCTCCGGCACGTCGAGCGGCAGCACGCACCCCGGTGCCAGGATCACCCCGCGCCCGCCCGCCTGGCGGAGCGCGTCACCGACCTCTCCGGCGATCGCGGCGGCAGGGCCCAGTCGAAGCGTCCCGCCCTCGCTGAGGCCGCCGACCAGCGCGCCGCCGAAGCGCCCACGCGCCTCGCCGAGCGTGGGCGTCGTGAGCCGATCGTGCCAGTTGATCGCGTGGACGGGCAGGGCGGCCAGCCGCTCGAACGCGATATCGCGGCCGTGGACGTGGAGCATCAGGAGCGGGGTCCGGGTCGCGACCGCCTCGACGAGCCGGCGCGTGGCCGGCAGCTCGACGCGCTCGAGCTCGTCGGCGCTCACGACGTCCAGGCTCGCCGTCTGCGTCGCGAGGAACAGCCCGTCGGCGCCCGCCTCCAGCGCCGCCGCGGCGTAGCGCGTCACCGTGCGGGTGATCGCCTCGAGCGCCGGCGCGACCGCCTCGGGCCGGGCGCGGAGATCCTCGTGCAGGCGATCGCCGGCGAGCTTCCGCGCGATCGTCAGGGGCGAGAAGACGGTGTGGAGGACGGGCGCGTCGTCGTGCCGGCCGCGCAGGATCAGCCGGAGCGCGTCCAGCTCGCGCCCGAGCGCGCCCGCGCCCGGGTCGAGCTCGCGGATGCGCGCCCAGTCGGCCGGCGCCTGCACCGCGTGCTCCGTGCACTGCTTGGCGCCGCTCGGCGCGCCCGCGTAGGCGACCCGGCAGCCCCAGTCCTCGACACAGTAGACGCCGCTCGACATGACCTTGACGAAATCGAGGTCGAAGCGCCGGTGGAACGCGAGCATCGCCTCGGCGAGCCCCTTGGCGGTGTGGTCCACGTGGGGCGCGTGCCGCCAGAACGCGACGGGTGCCCGATCCACCGGCGCGCGCGCGAGCGCCGCGAGAACGCGTTCGCGTTTCGTCATGCGGCCAGTCTAGCATGTGGGCGCGCGCGCGCTCCGCGCCGGGCCTCGCGCGCTTGACTTCGCCCCGCTTTGGTCTGACATTTGCCGCATCACAGGGAGGCTCGCCATGACACGGACTCTCACGCTCGCAGCGTTCGCCGGCCTCGTCCTCGTCGCGGGCACGCCGGCCGCCGCGCAGGCGCCCATCAAGATCGGGGAGATCAACTCGTTCAGCGGCATCGGTGCGCCCTTCACGGGACCGTACCGGCAGGCCGTCGAGATGGCCGTCGAGGAGGTCAACGCCAAGGGCGGCGTGCTCGGCCGCAAGGTCGAGGTGATCTTCCGCGACGACAAGGGCCAGCCCGCGGAGGCCCAGAAGCACGCGCAGGAGCTTGTCGCCTCCGAGCAGGTGGCGCTCATCTCGGGCACGTTCCTGTCCAACGTGGGGCTCGCCGTGTCGGACTGGGCGAAGCAGAACAAGGTGCTGTTCGTCGCCTCCGAGCCGCTGACCGAGGCGCTCACCTGGTCCAAGGGTCACGACCACGTGTTCAGGGTGAGGCCGAACACGTACGAGCAGGGACGGATGCTGGCCGAGAAGGCCGGCAAGATGAAGCACACGAAGTGGGCGACGATCGGACCGAACTACGAGTACGGCAAGCGGGCCTGGGAGACCTTCCGTGAGCGGCTGAAGGAGCTGAAGCCCGACGTGCAGATCGTGGGCGAGCATTGGCCCGCGCTTGGCAAGCTCGAGGCCGGGCCGTTCGTGACCGCGATCCTGAACCAGAACCCCGACGCGCTCTACGTCTCGCTCTTCGGCTCGGACTGGATCGCGTTCGTCCGCGAGGGGGACAAGCGCGGCCTCTTCAAGAAGACGTTCGTCGTCGGGATCCTCCTCGGCGAGCCCGAGTACATGGACCCGCTCAAGCTCGAGGCGCCGGAGGGCATGCTGGTCACCGGCTATCCCTGGTACGACATCCAGGCGCCGGCCCACAAGGACTTCGTCGCACGCTTCACGAAGCGGACCGACAAGAATCCGGTGCTCGGCTCGCTGGTCGGCTATGTGACCTATCTCTCGATCTTCGAGGCGATCCGGAAGGCGGGCAGCACCGACACCGAGAAGCTGGTCGCCGCGTTCCGCGGCCTCAAGGTCGAGACGCCGATCGGGCCGATCGGCTACCGCGCCGTCGACGGCCAGTCCACGATGGGAGCCTGGGTCGGGACGACCAAGCTCGACGCGAAGCGCGGCGTCGGCGTCATGGTGAATCACGAATACGTGCCCGGCGAGCGCGTGCTGCCCTCGGACGACGACGTCAAAAAGATGCGCGGGGGCAACTGATCGTATCAGCGCGCGCGTGAGGTGCGGCGGGGCGGGGTGTGGGTTCTGAAACCTGTCGTGGTTATCAGGTTTCAGGGCCCCCGCCCCGCCCCGCCGCCCGTCGACTGACGGGCTAGCCGATCGTGTCGTTCTCGCTCATCGTCATCCAGCTGCTGTCGGGGCTCGCGCACGCGATGGTCCTGTTTCTCATCGCCGCGGGGCTCTCGCTCATCTTTGGCGTGACCCGGATCGTCAACTTCGCCCACGGCTCCTTCTACATGCTCGCCGCGTACCTCGCGTACACGCTCACCGCGACGCTGCCGCTCGGTCCGGCGGCGTTCTACGTCGCCGTGCCGCTCGCCGCCGCGGCGACGGCCCTCGTCGGGCTCGTCGTGGAGGTCGGCCTCCTGCGCCGGGTGTACCGCGCGCCCGAGCTCTACCAGCTCCTGCTCACGTTCGCCCTCGTCTTCGTCGTCGCCGACCTCGTCCGGCTCGTCTGGGGCACCGAGAACAAGACCGGCCCGGCGGCGCCGGGCCTCGCCGGGTCGGTGCCCATCCTCGGGCAGCTCTTCCCGACCTACGAGCTCGCGCTGATCGCGCTCGGCCCCCTGGTCGCGGGCGGTCTCTGGTGGCTCTTCTACCGCACCAGGTGGGGCATCCTGATCCGCGCGGCGACGCAGGACCGCGAGATGGTCGCGGCGCTCGGCGTGAACCAGGCACGCCTCTTCACCTCGGTGTTCGTTCTCGGCTCCTTCCTCGCGGGCCTGGGCGGCGCGCTCCAGGTGCCCCGCCAGGCGCTCACCAACGTGATGGATACCGCGATCATCACCGAGGCGTTCGTGGTGGTCGTCGTCGGCGGCATGGGTTCCGTGCCGGGGGCCCTGCTCGCGGCGATCCTGATCGGCGTCATCGACGCGTTCGGCGTCCTCGTCCTGCCCAAGGCGTCCCTCGTGATGGTGTTCGTCGTGATGGCGGTCGTGCTCGTCGTCCGTCCGTGGGGCCTCCTCGGCCGCCCGGAGACGCAACAGCGGACGGCGGGCGGTGCGGCCCTGACCGCGTCGGCGTTCGCCGTGCCGCGAGCCTGGCTCGCCGCCGGCGCGGCGGCGCTCGTCGCGCTGCCACCGCTCCTGCCCACGTTCTACGTCTGGGTGCTGGTCGAGATCCTCGCGTTCGCGCTCTTCGCCGCGAGCCTGCATCTCCTGATGGGCACCGGCGGCATGGTCTCGTTCGGCCACGCGGCCGCCTTCGGGCTCGGCGCGTACGGCGCGGCGCTGCTCGTCACGTGGGCCCGGGCCCCGATGCTCGCGGCCTTCGTCGCCGCGCCGCTCGTCGCGGCGCTCGGCGCCGCGCTCTACGGCTACTTCTGCGTCCGCCTGTCGTCGATCTACTTCGCGATGCTGACGCTCGCGTTCGCCCAGATCGCCTACGCGATCGCGCATCAGTGGTACGACGTCACGGGTGGCGACAACGGGCTGCTCGGCGTCTGGCCCGCCCGCTGGCTCGCGACGCCGCTGCGCTACTACTACTTCTCGCTCGCCGCGTGCGGCGGCGGCATCGCGCTCCTGTCGCTCGCGGGGCGCTCGCCCTTCGGCCTCACGCTGCGCGCGGTGCGCGACCACGCGCGGCGCGCCGAGGCGGTCGGCGTCGACGTCCGCGCGCACCAGTGGATCGCGTTCGTCGTCGCCGGGTTCTTCGGCGGGCTCGCGGGCGGGACCTTCGTGTTCCTCAAGGGCAGCGTCTTCCCGAACGCGCTCGCCGTGCCCATGTCGGTCGAGCCGCTCGTCATGGTGCTCCTGGGCGGCGTCCAGGCCTTCGCGGGCGCGCCGCTCGGCGCCGCGGTCTACAAGGTTCTCGACACCGCGGTGACGCGCTACACGGAGTACTGGCAGCTCGTCCTCGGCGCGATCCTGATCGCGCTCGTGCTGGCGTTTCCGCGCGGCATCCTCGGCGTCCTCGCGGCGCGCCGCCGTGACTGAGCCCGCGCTCGCCGCGGGCGAGCCGCTGCTCCGCGTCGGCGGCGTGCGCCGGGCCTTCGGGGGCGTCCGCGCGGTGGACGGCGTCAGCTTCGACCTGCCTCGCGGCGAGATCCGCGCGCTCATCGGCCCGAACGGCGCCGGCAAGTCCACCTTCTTCAACATCCTGACCGGCCAGCTCCGCGCCGACGGCGGCACGGTACGCTACGGGGGCCGCGAGCTCCTCGGACTGCCGCCGCACGCGATCTGGCGGCTCGGCGTGAGCCGCACCTTCCAGATCACCGCGACCTTCGCCACGCTGTCCGCGCTCGAGAACGTTCAGGTCGCGCGGCTCTCCCATGCGGGTCGGAGCCGGACGCTGCTGCGCCCGGCGGCGGGCCTCGAGGCTGTTGCCGCGCGCGGGCTCCTCGAGCAGGTCGGCCTCGCGGACCAGGCGCGGCGTCCGGCGGGCGTGCTCGCCTACGGCGATCTCAAGAAGCTCGAGCTCGCGATCGCGCTGGCCAATGACCCGGCGCTCCTGCTGCTCGACGAGCCGACCGCGGGCATGGCGCCGCCGGAGCGCGGCGCGCTGATGGCGCTCACCGCCTCGATCGCGCGCGTGCGCGGTCTCACCGTGCTCTTCACCGAGCACGACATGGACGTCGTCTTTGCGACCGCCGAGCGCATCATGGTGCTCCACCAGGGGCGGGTCATCGCCGAGGGCCCGCCCGCCGCCGTGCGCGCCCACGCCGAGGTCCAGGCGGTGTACCTGGGGGAGGAAGCGTGAGCGCGCCCCTGCTGGAGCTTCGTGACGTCCACGCCTACTATGGACGGAGCCACGTGCTGCACGGCGTGGGCCTGACGGCGCGGGAGGGCGAGGTGGTCTCCCTTCTCGGCCGGAACGGCGCCGGCAAGTCGACGACGCTGAAGGCGATCGTGGGCCTGGTCGACGTGACGCGGGGCGAGGTCTTGTACGACGGACGTCCGCTGCGCGGGCTCGCGACCCACGCGATCGCGCGACTCGGCGTCGGGTTCGTCCCCGAGGACCGGAGGATCTTTGGCGATCTGACGGTCCTCGAAAACCTGCGCGTCGGCGAGCCGGAGCGCCGGGGCGGACGCGCGTGGAGCGTGGAGCGCGTCTTCGGCCTGTTTCCGAAGCTCCGCGAGCTCGCCCGGCGGCGCGGCGGGAGCCTCTCGGGAGGTGAGCAGCAGATGCTGACGATCGCGCGGACGCTTCTAACGGAGCCGCGGCTCCTGCTGCTCGACGAGCCCTCCGAGGGGCTGGCGCCCGTCGTCGTCAGGGCGCTCGGGGAAAACATCGCGGCGCTCAAGCGCGACGGACTGACGATTCTCTTGTCCGAGCAGAACCTGAAGTTCGCGCGGCGCCTCGCGGACCGCGCGTACATCATCGAGAAGGGACAGATCAAGTTCGAGGGCCCGTTCGCGCGGCTGGACGCGGACGAGTCGATCAGGAGGGCGTACCTCAGCGTATGAAGACACTCGTCCGCAACATCGGAGCGCTGGTGAGCGGCGACATCCGACGGCCGATGCTCGACGCCGACTCGCTCGTGATCGAGGACGGAAGGATCGCCGGCATCGGCCGCGGCCTCGACACGGATGCGGAGACGGTGATCGACGCCAGGGGGACCACGGTGATGCCCGGCCTCATCGACTCCCACGTCCATCCCGTCTTCGGCGACTTCACGCCACGCCAGCGGACGGTGGACTTCATCGACTCCGCGCTGAACGGCGGTGTGACCAGCGCGATCTCGGCCGGTGAGGTGCATCTCCCGGGGCGGCCGAGGGACGTCGTAGGACTGAAGGCGCTGGCGATCGTGGCCGCCAAGGCCTGGGCGAACTTCAGGCCCGGCGGCGTCAAGGTCCGCGCGGGGGCGCCCATCCTCGAGCTCGGCATGGTCGAGCAGGACTTCGCCGACATGGCGGCCGCCGGCGTCACGCTCGTGGGCGAGATCGGGCTCGGCTCGGTGAAGACGGGCAAGGACGCGGCCCCGATGGTGCGCTGGGCGAAGAAGCACGGCATGACCGTCACGATCCACACCGGCGGTCCCTCGATCGCGGGCTCCAGCCCGATCAGCGCCGACGTCGTGCTCGAGGCCGCCCCCGACGTCGTCGGCCACATCAACGGCGGGACGACCTCGATGACGACCGCCGAGATCGAGCAGCTCGTCGCGACGGAGATGGCGCTCGAGATCGTCCAGTGCGGCAACATGAAGACCGCGCTGCACACCCTGCGCGTCGCGACGGACGCGCGCGCGACCCACCGGATCATCGTGGGCAACGACGCGCCCTCGGGCACGGGCGTCATCCCGCTCGGGGTGCTGCGAACGCTGACGCTCCTCGCCGGCCTCGGCGGCATGCCGCCCGCGGAGGCGATCGCCTGCGCCACCGGCAACACGGCGCGCGTCTACAAGCTCGACACGGGCGTGATCGCCCCGGGGCGGGCGGCGGATCTCGTCGTCTGCGATGCGCCGACGGGCTCGATCGCCGGGGACGCGCTCGGAGCGCTCGTCGCGGGCGACCTGCCCGGCATCTCGATGGTCCTCATCGACGGCCGGATCACGATCGGCCGGAGCCGCAACACGCCACCCGCGGCGCGTGCCGCCGACGTGATCAAAGGCCTCGGCCCCGCCGGGAGCGGCCACTAAGTGGTCGGGGCCGGCGGGCGCGCGCGGCAGGGGTCGACGAGACCACGCGGCACGCGTGCGCTTCCCCGTTGCGGCTGGGCTCCATCCGGGCACATCTCACCCGTCGCCGCGCCGGCGGGAACGGGTCCTGTCGACCCCAGCCGCACACACCCGCCGGCCCGGCCGCGTGGTGGCCGCTCCCACGAGCGCGTGCGGAGGGAACCGGCATGAACATCCTGCCGGTGCGGGGCTATCGCTTCGGACGCGGGACGGGACGCGACGTGTCGCGCGTGGTCGCGCCGCCCTACGATCAGATCAGCGCGGCGATGCAGGCCGAGCTCTACGAGCTCTCCCCCTGGAACGTCGTCCGCATCTCGTATCCGCGTGACGAACCGGGCGCCGACAAGTATCGGACAGCGCGGACCACGCTCGACACCTGGCTCGCCGAGGGCGTCTGGGAGGCGGAGACGGCCCCCGCGATCTACCCCTACCAGCAGACGTACGTGATCCACGGCCGGACGGTGACGCGCACGGGGTTCATCGCGCTCGGCGAGGTGAGCGACTACGCTCAGCGCACGGTGCTCCCCCACGAGCGCACGCACGCCGGGCCCAAGCGCGACCGCATGCAGCTCCTCGAGGCGACGGGCGCCGACGTCGGGCTCCTCTTCATGCTCGTGGGCGACCCCGCGGGTGACCTCCGCGCGCTCACCGGGCCCGACGGCGAGCCGATCGCCGAGGCGCGGGACCTCAAGGGGGAGCAGCACCGACTCTGGCGCCTCACCGACGCCGCGGCGATCGCGCGCGTGCAGGCGCTGATGGCGCAGCGCCCCGTGATCATCGCCGACGGCCACCACCGGTACGAGACCGCCGTGGAGTACGCGCGGCGCCATGAGGAGGCACGCCACAAGCTCATGGCGTTCTTCGCGCTCGAGGCGCCGGGACTCACGATCCTGGCCAATCATCGACTCGTCTCGAACGTGGAGAACTTCGACTTCGAGGACCTCATAGACGTCGCGACGCGCTGGTTCGAGCCCGCGCCGCTCGACGATCCGCCCGGCTTCCGTCCCGACAACCGGACGATCGGCGTGGTCGCCGGGGCCGATGCCGCGGTGCTGCGCCTGCGCCCGGACCGATTCGACTGGATCAAGTGGCCTGAGGCGACCTCGCGCGCCTGGCGCGAGCTCGCGGTGTCCATCCTTCACGAGGGCGTCCTCCGGCCCCTCCTCGGCATCACGAGCGAGAAGCTCGACGCGCGGACCCACGTGGACTACACGGCGGATCAGGCGGAGGCGATCCGGGCCGCGCGCGAGGGCAAGTGTCAGGCGGCGTTCCTGATCGCGCCGACGACGCCCGGGGAGCTCCAGGCCGTGGTCGCCGGCGGCGAGCTGCTCCCGCAGAAGTCGACGCACTTTTATCCGAAGCTCCTGGACGGGCTCGTGTTCCACCGGTTCGACGCGCGGACCCCGCGATCATGACGACCCGCCGGAACATCTCGAGCGGCGCGCCCTGGGAGCCCGTGGTCGGCTACTCACGGGCCGTGCGGGTCGGCCCGTACGTCCACGTGTCCGGCACGACCGCCACGGACGAGCGCGGCGCGTTCGTCGGGATCGGCGACGCCTACGCACAGGCGCGCCAGGCGCTCCGGAACATCGAGCGCGCGCTGGTCGCCGCCGGTGCGCGGCTCGAGGACGTGGTCCGGACGCGCATCTACGTCACCGACATCGCGGACTGGGAGCAGGTCGGGCGCGCCCACGGGGAGATCTTCGGCACGATCCGACCCGCCTGCACGCTCGTCGCGGTCACGCGTCTCGTCGCGCCCGAACTGCTCGTCGAGATCGAGGCCGACGCCTGCGTCGGCGAGGCGTGAGCGCGCCCACCCGCCGGGCACTCCTGAGGGGCGCCGGCATCGTGGCCGCGCTCGCCCCCGCCGGGGTGATGTGGCGCGCGTGGGACCAGGGGCTCCTCGATGCGGCGCGCGGGCCGGCGTACGATCCCTGGGTCGTGTGGCGGCCTTCGGCGGGCGAGGGACCGCGGGGCCTGGTGCGGGCGGCGATCCTGGCCGCGAACCCCCACAACATCCAGCCGTGGCGCTTCCGCGTCGCGCAGGACCGCGTGGACCTCTTCGACGACACCACGCGGTCCATCGGCGCGATCGATCCCTACCGCCGCGAGGTGCACGTCGGGCTCGGCTGCGCGCTCGAGAATCTCCTGCTCGCCGCCCGCGCGCAGGGGTATCACGCGCGCCCGACGCTCCTGCCCGACGCCGCCAACGCGTCGCACGTCGCGCGCGTCCTGCTCTCCCCGGCGCCGCCGGCAGGGTCCGATCTCTACGACGCGATTCCCGGGCGCCACACCAACCGGGGACCATACGACGGCCGCCCGGTCGCGCCCGACGTCCTGCGCGCCCTCGAGGCGCTCGCCGGCGCGGAGCCGGAGGTTGCCCTCGCCTGGTACACGAGCGCGGCGGACCGCCGCCGCGTGGGCGAGCTCGTCGTCCAGGCCGCCGAGGCGATCGTCGGTGACGAGGCGCAGGCTCGGGACAGCGGCCGGTGGCTGCGCGCCGCGTGGCGGGACATTCAACGCCACCGCGACGGCATCACCGTGGACGCCCAGGGGATGCCGCTGCTCACGTCGACCGTCGCGAAGCTGCTGCCCGCGCTGCCGCAGCGTTTGAGCGACAGCGCCTGGCTCGGCGCGACGCGCGACGTTCACGTTGCCACCGCCGCGGCGTTCGGGATTATCCTGGTGCACGACGCGCGCAGCCCCGGCCAGCGGATCGCCGGCGGGCGCGTCTGGGAGCGCATGCATCTCTGGGCCACGCTCCGCGGGCTCGCGATGCAGCCGCTGAACCAGATACTCGAGCGCGCCGACCGGGAGGAGAGCCTGGGGATCACTCCACGCTTCGGGGCCGCCGCCGCGGAGCTCGTCGGCCGGGGCGGATGGCAGGCGCTCATGCCGTTCAGGCTCGGCTATCCGACTCGAGACGCGCGGCCCAGCCCGCGCCGCGCCCTCTCGAGCGTGCTGGGCTGAGCGAGACAGGAGAGACGCACATTGTGAACATCCGGAAGCTCGTGACCGTCGTGGAAGAGATCATGACCGATGGCGGCCGCCCGGCGAGGCGCCCCCTGCGAAAGGTCGCCGCGGTGGCCGTCATCGAGAACCCCTTCGCGGGGAGGTTCGTCGAGGATCTGGGCCCGCTGATCGACGCGGGCGAGGAGCTCGGCGCGTTGCTCGCGAAGAAGGCCACCGAGGCGCTCGGCGCCCCCGCCGAGTCCTTCGGGAAGGCCGCGATCGTCGGCGAGCGCGGGGAGTACGAGCACGCGGCCGCGCTTCTCCATCCCAAGCTCGGCGCGCCCTTGCGCGCCGCGCTCGGCGGCGGCAAGGCCATCATCCCGTCGGCGAAGAAGCTCGGTGGCCCGGGCACGACCATCGACGTGCCGCTCCACTTCAAGGACGCGGCGTTCGTCCGCACCCACTACGACGCCATGGAGGTGCGCCTCGGCGACGCGCCGCGCGCCGACGAGATCCTGCTCGCGATCGCCGTGACCGACGGCGGCCGGCCCCACCCGCGGGTCGGCGGGCTCACGAAGGACGAGGCGAAGAAGGAGGACGGCCTGCGATGAGGTACGGGCTCCGCATTCCCTCGTTCGCCCTGGGACCCAAGACGGCGACGCTCGACGCGATGGGGCGCTATCTCCGTCGCGCCGAGGACCTCGGCTTCGACTGTGCCGTGTCCATCGACCACCTCCTGCTGACGCCGCCCGCCTACGCCTGCACCTGGCTCGAGCCGATCTCGCTCCTCTCGGCCCTGGCCGGCGTCACGCGCACCATGAAGCTCGGGACGATGGTGCTCGTCCTGCCGCTCCGGAATCCCGTGTACTTCGCCAAGGAGTGGGCGACGCTCGACCTGCTCTCGGGCGGGCGCTCGATCCTTGGGATCGGCGTCGGCTGGCACGAGGAGGAATTCGCGCTCATGGGCGTGCCCCACAAGGAGCGCGGCCCGCGGATGAACGAGGCGATCGAGGCCGTGAAGGCGCTCTGGGCCGGCGACGACGTGACCTACGAGGGCCAATACTACCGCTTCCGGAACCTGACGATCGACCCCAAGCCGGCGCAGCGGCCGCACCCGCCCATCTGGATCGGCGGGGGCACCCAGCCGTCGGAGAAGGTCTACGCGCAGACCGTGACGAACATCGACCCGGTGCTCCGGCGCATCGCGAAGTACGCCGACACGTGGGTGCCGCACTCCTCGGCGACGCCCGAGATGGTGAAGGGCGACTGGGAAAAGGTCCAGCGCTTTGCGGCCGGTGTCGGGCGCGACCCGAGGAAGATCGGGCGGGTCTATTCGAATTTCGTCTGGGTGCTGAAGAAAGGGGAGAAGCCCGAGTCGGCGATCCCGCGGTTCTCGGTCTACTCGGGCATGGATCTCGACTACTGGAAGACGTACTACCTGCTCGGCGAGGCCGAGGAGATCGCCGAGCGGATCAGCGCGAGGATCGTCGCCCTCGACAGCGGCGTCGACACGATCGTGCTGAACCCGCTCGACTGGGGGCTCGAGCAGCTCGAGCTGCTCGCGGGCGAGGTCCTGCCGCGGGTGAAGACGTCCTGAGTGCGGGGGGCTATCGCGCGATCGGAGCGCTGTATCACGCCTACCTCACGGGGCTGATCCTCACCACGGTGACCCGGCGCGACCGCCAGGCGGCGGCCGAGCTCGTCTTCCGGATCTTCCGGCGCCAGCACCTCGAGAAGTTCCTCCCCGGGCTCGCCAAGCTCGGGCTGACCGGGCTCCCGCACGCCGTGGCGTGCGCCCAGTATCACTACCTGTCGAACCTCCTCGGCGGCGTCCGCGTCGAATACATGTACGAATCCGACAGGAAGGCGTGGGTGCGCTACGTGCCACCGCGCTGGATCTGGGAGGGCACCGCGATCTGCGCGGTGCCGAGCGAGGTCTCGCGCGCGATGCTCCGCGCCTGGCACGCCCACAACGGCGTGTCGCTCGGCAACCCCCGGCTCGGCTTCGTCTGCACGGGCCAGACGACCGACGGCCAGCCGGGTCTCGAGGGGTACTACCTGGAACACGATCGAGACCTCGCGCCGGAGGAGCGGCTGAGATTCGCGCCGGGCGAGGAGAGCCCGGAGTTCGACCCGGCGCGCGCGCCGCGGGTCGACGGCGCCGACTGGCCCGCGGAGCGCCTCGCGAAGGTCGGGCGGAACTA
>JBGQEL010000008.1:0-86174 GCA_041496385.1 Methylomirabilia bacterium
CAGGCGACCGTCGCGGAGCTGCCTCTCAAACCCGCGCTCGTGGACAGCCTCGTGGCCGGTCTGCGTGACCTTTCGGGCAGGGAAGCGGGCCTTCCGGAGCGACGTTTCAGAGCGCTGCTGGCCCGGATCCAGGCGAGCGACGCCACGGTCCGCCAGGCGAAGCGGGAGCTCACCGAGGCCAACCTCCGCCTCGTGGTGTCGATCGCGAAGCGTTACGTGCGGAGCGGCATGCCCCTGCTCGACCTCGTTCAGGAGGGCAACCTCGGCCTGCTGCGTGCGGTGGACCGGTTCCAGTACCGTCGCGGCTTCAAGTTCTCGACGTACGCGACCTGGTGGATCCGCCAGGCCATCACCCGCGCCATCGCCGACCGCGGGCGGACGATCCGCATTCCCGTCCACGTGGTGGAGACGCTGAACCGGGTCGCCCGGGCGACCCGCGAGCTGACCGCGATTCTGGGCCGCGAGCCGACTCCGGAGGAGATCGCGCGGCGCACGCGTGTGCCCGCGCGGCGGGTGCGGTTCGTGCTCGAGACGTCGCCGAAGACGGTGTCGCTGGAGACGCCGGTCGGCGAGGACACGCCGCTCAGCGAGCTCCTCGAGGACACATCGATCGCGGCCCCGATGGACGAGCTCGAGACCCGGGATCTCGCGCGCGAAGTCGAGCGCGCGCTCGCGGAGCTCAAGCCGAGGGAGCGCAAGATCCTGTGCCTCCGCTTCGGCATCGGCGGCGAGGAGGCGCGCACGCTCGAAGAGATCGGGAACCGGTGCGGCCTCACGCGGGAGCGGATCCGCCAGATCGAGCAGAAGGCTCTGGCCAAGCTCCGCCGTCAGCGGCCCGCCGCCCGCCTCCACGTCTTCGTCGAGAACTGATTCCCGAACGCGGTCTCGCAGGGCGGCGTCGTCACCGCGAGAGGCCGGCGGGCGCTCGATCTACTTGAGGTGATCTTTGAACCAGGCCACGGTCGCCGCAGTCGCGCGTGCCAGTGCCGCGGGATCCTCGAAGAGGTGATCGCCGCGGGGGACGACCTCGAACGTGCGCGGACCGCCGAAGCGGCCGAGCAGCGGCGTGATCGCGGCCCGGATCGGCACGTCGTGCTCGCCGACGACGAGGAGCGTCGGCACGACGACGCGGGAGACCGAGTCTTCGGCGCCCGTCAGATTCGGAGAGCGGAGCGCCAGCGCGCGGATCCGGGTGTCACGCGCCGCGGCCAGGACTGCCACGGCGGCGCCGGAGCTCGCGCCAACGACCCCGAGCCGGTGGCCGTCCACGTCGTCGAGGGCCTCGAGCGCGTCGAGCGCGGCGGCGAGGTCGTCCACCTGTTGCTCTTGCGTCGAATCCTCCGGCGTCCCCTCGCTCTCGCCGTGGCCGGTGAAGTCGAAGAGGAAGGCGGCGAACCCCAGAGCGCGCAGCGCCTCGGCGACCGTCAGGTTACGCGGACTGTCCTTGCCGCTGCCCCGGCCGTGGGCGAAGACGACCACCGGATGAGGCTCGGGTGACGTCGGCACGAGGAGGCGGCCGGCCAGGGCGAAGCCGCGCGAGTTCTTGAAGAGGATACGCACGGCACCTCCGGCCGCCTCGCCGGGCCCCGCCGCGGCGGCCTTCCGCGCGCCGGCGAGCATCGCGATGACTTGCTCGTCCGAGACGGGCGAGAAATCGGCGTAGTACTGGCCGACGGCCCTGAAGTCCGGGTCCACCAGGAGGCTGACGAAACGGTCCGCGGCGTGCACGAACTCCCGCGCGGCGGGTTCGGAGGCGCAGGGCACCGCGACGATGATCTCGCGGGCGCCGTGACGGCGCGCGCACTCGAGGGCCGCCCGCATCGTGAGCCCGGTTGCGAGGCCATCGTCCACCAGGACCACGGCCGCGTTCGGGAGATAGTGCGCGAGCGCCGGCACACCGTAGGTCGTCATGCGACGCCGGATCTCCTTCGACACCCGTTCCTTCGCCCGCTCGACGTCGGCGGGCGTGAGCCCGAGCATGGCGACCGACCGCGACTCGACGATCGTGTGACCGTCCTCGTCGATCGCGCCGAACGCGAACTCCGGGGAGATCGGGGCGGTGAGCTTCCGCGCGTACACGACCGTGAGCGGCAGACGAAATCGTTCGACGATGGGCAAGGCGACGGCGACGCCGCCCCGCGGGATGCCGGCGATGACGCACGGCGGCTTCAGGATGGGCTCGAGCGCCTCCGCCAGCTTCGTGCCTGCGTCCGCGCGGTCGAGGAACTCCATGCCCTAATCTGGTTCGGTCCTCTGCCGACGGCCCAGCATCGCCTGGGCGAAGCACGCGAGTATGTCGCTCTGGGTGAGAATCCCGATGACGTGTCCATCCTCGACGACCGGCAACGCGCCGATGCCGCGGTCGGCCATGAGGCGTGTTGCCTCATTTAGAGGCACCATGGGGCCGACAGTCACGACCGGCATGCTCATGATTGCCGCGACGGCATCGACCTGCGGCCCCATTCTCCGCCGCGTTCCCAGCACGTCGTCCGTATTCACTATCCCGACTAGCGTCGCGTGATCATCGACGACGGGAAGGTAATGGATCTCGTTCGCCGCCATCATGCGCATCGCCTCACCAAGCCGCGCGCTCGCCGGCACGGTGATCGCGGGCCGGGACATTCGATCGTGGACACACATCCCGTCGATCCACGAAGGCTCCTCGGTGGGACCCGTTGCCGGATCGATGCGTACGTGCCTCATTACCCTTCTCGCGCTGCCCCGTCTTCAGCACGTTGGGAGCTGTGCACAGGCCATGCCCGAGTCAAGATCCGCACCGAAGCGGGGTCGCGTCTCGGCGCTGCCGCCGCCGCTCACAGATGCTCAGGAGCGCGGGAACCTGGCACGACGGCTGCCATCATGATCGCCGGGGGCGACATCGCGACCGCTAAGTACGTGCAATGGATGCGAGACGACGGCGGCTGAGCCGCTCGCGCCTCCAAGGAATTCGAGAAGAAGGCTCCAACACCAGGAGATGATGACCATCGATGGCTCTCCGACGACCGGTCGCGCCGGGAATTTTTCGGGGACGAGAGATGCGGCACTGGCGCCCCATCTGGGGCGAAACGGCCCGATTACCAGCCCTCGGCCGCGCGCGGCAGGCGGTAGCCCCGCCGGGGCGATGACATGACGGCAACCAGTGCTTCGAGGGTCCTGTACGCACTCCCGATCCACCGACGCCTGGCCGGCACCCTCCAGGAGCTCGCCCGCATCGAGGCTGGCGGTTCGGCGATCAGCCGGTTCTCGAACGGCGAGCTGCACGTCGAGCTCGAAGCGGCGCCCGCGGGGCGCGACTGCATCGTGCTGGGCGCGGTCGCGCCGCCCGACGAGCACCTGCTGTCGACCTTGCTTCTTAGCCACACCCTGAGGAAGGAGGGCGCCGGAAGGATCACGGCCTGCCTGCCCTACCTGGGGTACGCACGGCACGACCGCGACGAGTCCAGAAAGAGCCGGGCGACGGCGTGGCTCGGCGAGGTCCTGCGCGCCTCCGGGGTCGACGCCGTGGTCACCATCGACGTCCACTCGAGCCTCGTCCACGAGCTCTTCCCCATCCCGGTGCTTTCGATCTCGCCTGCCGCCCTCTTCGCCGGCGCGATCCTCGAGCTCCCGCCGAGCGAACCGGTCGTCGTCGCGCCCGACGAGGGCGCGCTCGAGCGATGCGAGGCGCTGCGCCGAGCGGCCGGTATCCGGCGCCCGCTGGGGTATCTCACGAAGACGCGGACGCCCGAGGGCGTGAGGCATTCGACCCTGCACGGCGCGGTCGGCCCGCAGGTCGTCCTCGTGGACGACATCCTCGACACCGGCGGCACGCTCCTGTCCGCGTGCGAGACCCTTCAGGGCGCCGGCGTCCGCGAGATCGTCGTCATGGCCACGCACGGATTGTTCACCGGGACCGCCTGGCAGCGCCTGTGGTCGCTCGGCGTCACCCGCATCTACACGACCGACAGCACGCCACCCCCGGGGGCCCTGATCTCCGACCAGATCGTCGTGCTGCCCGTCGCGCCACTGCTCGCCGACGCCCTGAGCACCCCGATCGCAACACGGAGCGGATGAGGAGCGCAGGACTAGATCACGCGATTGGCGCGGCCCGCCTCCACGAACGCCGCCACCGCTTGCTCGAGATGAGCCTGCTCGTGCGCGGCGCTGATCTGCACGCGGATGCGCGCCTCACCCATCGGGACCACCGGGTAGGAGAAGCCGACCACGTAGATCCCCTTGTCCAGCAGATCGGCCGCCATCTGGTGGGCGAGCCGAGCGTCGCCCAGCATGATGGGGACGATCGGATGCTGGCCCGGGCGGATCGCGAAGCCCGCCTCGGTCATGGCGCGGCAGAACCAGCGCGTGTTGGCCGCGAGCCGGTCTCGGCGCGCGGTGGTTTCCGAGAGCATCTCGAGGCAGGTCAGGGCTGCGCAGACGAGCGCGGGCGCCAGGGTATTCGAGAAGAGATAGGGCCGCGAGCGCTGGCGCAGGAGCTCGACGATCTCGCCGCGGCTGGCCGTGAAGCCCCCGCTGGCGCCGCCCAGGGCCTTGCCGAGCGTCGACGTGACGATGTCGACGCGGCCGGCGACCCCGCAATGCTCGGGCGTGCCCCGGCCGGTAGGGCCGAAGAACCCGGTTGCGTGACTGTCGTCCACCATGACCAGCGCGCCGTGGCGGTCGGCGAGGTCGCAGATGCTGCCGAGCGGCGCCACGTCGCCGTCCATGGAGAAGACCCCGTCGGTGGCGATCAGGCGCGTCCGGGCGCCCCGCGTGGCCTCGAGGATCTTTTCGAGATCCGCCATGTCCGCGTGCGCGTAGCGGCGGCGCGCGGCCCGGCAGAGTCGGATGCCATCGATGATGGACGCGTGGTTGAGCGCGTCGGAGATGACGACGTCGGCCTCGCCGAGGAGCGTCTCGAACAGACCCCCGTTGGCGTCGAAGCAGGAGGTGTAGAGGATGGCGGCCTCGGTGCTCAGGAAGCGGGCGATGGCGGCCTCGAGCTCCTTGTGGATGCTCTGCGTGCCGCAGATGAAGCGCACGCTCGCCATGCCGAAGCCCCAGCGGGCGAGTCCCTCCTGGGCCGCGCGGATCAGCCGAGGGTCGTTGGCCAGGCCGAGGTAGTTGTTGGCGGAGAAGTTCAGCACTTCGCGTCCGCCGACGGCGACCCGGGCCCCCTGCGGGCCATCGATGACGCGCTCGCCCTTCCAGAGACCGGCGCTGCGGATCTCGTCGAGCTCGGCCCGGAGCCGCGTCCTGACGTCCCCGTACATGCCCTTCTCCCTCGGCCGGGCGCGCCGGCCGGACCGCCCGCTCAGCTCCCAGCGTAGCGGCGTTTGACGTTCGGCAGCAGGTACTCGTTGAAGGCGCGATCCAGATCGTAGGCCGGGCTGAACTGCCAGTCCCGACGCGCCCGCGCATCGTCGACGTCCTCGGGCCACGAGTCCACGATGGCCTGTCGTCGCGGATCCGGCGCGAACGTGATCTGCGCCGCCGGGAATGCGCTTCGAACCCGACCCGCGAGCTCGCCGGCGGTGGGGCTGAAGGCCGAGACGTTGTATGCCAGGGTCGTCAGCGACTCGGCCGGAGCCTCCATCAGCGCGAGCAGGGCTTGGATCGCGTCCGGCATCGCCATCAGGGGAATGCGCGTGTCCTCACGGACGAAGCAGGCGTAGGGCCGCCGCTGCGATGCAGCGTGGATCATCTCCGGCGCGTAGTCGCTCGTTCCCCCGCTGGGCACCGTGAACGCCGAGATCAGCCCCGGGAAGCGGATCGCCCGGAAATCGACGCCGCTGGAGCCGCCCTGTGGGGCGAGCTGGCGGTAGTGGCGGGCGAAGTAGCGCCCCAGGTGCTCGCAATAGAGCTTGTTGCAGCCGTACATGGTGACCGGCGTCAGCCACTCGTGCTCGGCGACCTTGCCCGCCGCGCGCTTGGCGGCCAGATCCGGAAGCCCGTAGACCGCGACGGAGCTCGGGAAGAGGAACTTGACCGCGCCGCCCAGCGACCGCGCCTCCTCGACCGCGACGCGGAGCAGGTTCAGCGTGCCCTGAACGTTGACCTCGTGGGCCGTCTCCGGAACGAACTCCGCCCGGGTCGAGAGGAGCGCCGCCAGGTGGAAGACGACGGAGATCTCGAACTCGCTCATCAGCCGCTCGAGCAGGCGGTGGTCGAGGATGTCGCCGACCCGCGTCGCCGCGCAGCATCGGGCCAGCTCGGGGTCCAGGGCTCGGATGTCGAGCGCCAGAACGTCGAAGGTGCCGAGCTCGGCGAGCCGATGGATCAGGCCGTGTCCCATCTCGCCGCTCGCGCCGGTCACGAGGACTACGGGCCGGCGTGCCATCCGATCAGCAGATCCTCGGCAAGATCTCTCCGGGATGAAGATCCACGACTCGAGTGCCCCCGATCCCCGTCCGCATCACGACCATCTTCGGATGCTGCTCGGTGACGGTGCCGACGACGGACGCCTGCGCCCCGAGCGGATGCCGCCGCATTCGCTCGACGATGGCGTCGGCCTCCTCCGGACCCACGATCGCCACGAGTTTGCCCTCGTTCGCGACGTAGAGAGGGTCGAGGCCGAGGAGCTCGCACGCCGCGTGCACCGCCGGCCGCACCCGGATCTGCTCCTCGTCGATCTCGATGCCGACGCCCGAGGCGAGCGCGAGCTCGTTCAGCGTGGAGGCGAGACCGCCCCGGGTGGGGTCACGGAGACAGCGGACCTCCGACGCGCGCTCGAGTATGACGGCGACCAGGCCGTTGAGCGGCGCCGTGTCGCTCTCGATCTCGGTCTCGAACTCGAAGCCCTCCCGGCGGGACATGACTGCCATCCCGTGGTCACCGATGGTGCCGCTCAGGATGATGCGGTCGCCGGGGCGCGCCTGATTGGCCGAGAGCAGCCGCTGGTGCTCGACGGCGCCGATGCCGGCCGTGTTGATGAAGCACTGATCGCCGCTCCCCTTGTTGACGACCTTCGTGTCGCCGGTGACCAGGAGCACACCCGCCTCCCGACAGGCAGCCTGCATCGAATCGAGGATCGCCGCAAGGTCGTCGAGCGGGAGCCCCTCCTCGAGGATGAACCCGGCGCTGAGGAACAGCGGCCGGGCCCCGGCCATCGCGAGGTCGTTGACCGTGCCGTTCACGGCGAGGCGGCCGATGTCGCCGCCCGGAAAGAAGAGCGGGCGCACCACGAACGAGTCGGTCGTGAAGGCGAGTCGCTGCCCGGCGATCTCCACGACCGCCTGGTCGTCGAGGCGATCGAGGTAGGGATTCGTGAAGCGCGGCAGGAAGAAGCGGTGGACGAGGTCGGCCGACATCCGCCCGCCGCTTCCGTGCCCCAGGAGCACGCGCGCGGACTCGGTCAGTGGCAGCGGGCAGGAAAGATCCATCGGGCTCCCCCTCAGGCGTGAGCGACCCGGTAGCGGCCGTAGTGGTAGTAGGCGGCGCAGGCCCCCTCCGACGACACCATCGGTGCGCCGAGTGGTCGCTCGGGCGTGCACACGGCGCCGAACGCCGGGCAGTCGCTCGGTTTCTTCTGCCCGCGAAGCACGAGGCCGGCGATGCAGACCGACGGCTCCTCGGTCGTGACGCCGCCCACCGGGAAGCGACGCTCGGCGTCGAAGGCCGCGAAGCGCTCGCTCACGCGGAGGCCGCTCCTGGGAATCTCGCCGATGCCTCGCCACTTGCGGTCGCACACCTGGAAGGCCTCCTCGAGCACGGCCCTGGCCGTCAGGTTCCCCTCGCGGCGCACCGAGCGCGTGTACTGGTTCTCGACCTCGGCGCGGCCGCTCTCGAGCTGCCGCACGGCCAGCAGCGTGCCCTGGACGATGTCGAGCGGCTCGAACCCCGTGACGACGAGCGGTACGCCGTAGCGCGCGGCGATCGGCTCGTACTCCGTCCAGCCCATCACCGTGCAGACGTGCCCGGCCGCGAGGAACGCCTCTACCCGGTTATCGGCGGACGCCAGCAGCGCCTCGATCGCGGGCGGCACCAGGACATGCGAGACCAGCATCGAGAAGTTCCCCAGCCCGAGGCGCGCCGCCTGGAGGATCGCCATCGCGTTGGCGGGTGCGGTCGTCTCGAAGCCGATGCCGAAGAAGACGACCTCGCGATCAGGCCGCGCCTGGGCCAGCCGCACGGCGTCGAGTGGCGAGTAGACCGCACGGACGTCGCCGCCCGCCGACTTCACGCGCAGCAGGTCGGACGCCGAGCCGGGCACCCGGAGCATGTCGCCGAAGGAGACGAAGGTGACCTCGGGGCGTGACGCGATGGCGATCGCCCGGTCGATCATCTCGAGTGGCGTGACGCACACGGGGCACCCGGGCCCATGGACGAGGTGGATCTCCCCGGGGAGCATCTCGTCGAGCCCGTTCTTGACGATCGCGTGGGTCTGGCCGCCGCAGATCTCCATGATCGTCCACGGCCGCGTCACCGTGCGCCGGATCTCGTCGATCACCCGGCGGACGAGCGTGCCGTCGCGGAACTCGCTGACGTACCTCACGCGCCTCCCGCCTCCATCTCGCGGAGCTCGGTCCCGAGGAGGCCGGCGTCCCGGAGGAACTCGAGCGACCGGCGCGCCTCGACCTCGTCGAGACGCCCGATGGCGAAGCCGACGTGGATGACTGTGTACTCGCCGACCTGGGCGTCCGGCACGTATTCGAGGCACGCTTCCTTGACGACGCCGCCGAAGTCCACGCGCCCCATGCGGAGCCCAGCGACCTCGTAGGTCTCCACGATTTTCCCCGGCACGCCGAGACACATGATCCTGCTCCTTCCTAGCCGAGCCGCGCGTGGGCGACCGCGGCCTGGCCGAGCGCTATCCCGCCGTCGTTGGGCGGGACCAGATGATGGCTGAACACCTCGAAGCCGGCGCCCGCCAGCGCGCGGCGCGTGGCGGCGAGCAGGGTGACGTTCTGGAACACGCCTCCGCTCATCACGACGCGCCCGATCCCCGTTCGGCCGCGGAGCCAGTCGCACACGCGGAGGGTCATCGAGACGACGCTCGCGTGGAAGCGCGCCGCGATCACCGGGACGGCGACGCCACGCTCGAGGTCGTGGACGACGCCCCGGATCACCGGGATCGGGTCGATCACGGCCGGCTCGCCCGCCGCGAGCTCGACGGGATAGCCGCCGTGCTCGCCGGGAGCGACCAGCGCCTCCAGCTCGATGGCGGCCTGGGCCTCGTAGCGCGCCCGGTGACGGACGCCGAGGAGCGAGGCGACGGCGTCGAAGAGCCGGCCCATGCTGGACGCCGGCGGCGCGTTCACGGCGCGCTCGAGCTGGCGCGCGATGATCCGGCGCTCCTCGTCCGTCGCGGCGGCGACCGGGGGCAGCGCGGGGTCCCAGCCGCCGAACGCGCGCGCGAGATGGGCCAGCGCCATCCGGAAGGGCTCGCGCACCGCGAGGTCGCCGCCCGGCATCGGCACGTACGCGAGGTGGGCCACGCGCTCGAATCCGGCATATTCGGCGACGAGGAACTCGCCGCCCCAGACGGCCCCGTCCGTGCCGTAGCCCGTCCCGTCAAACGCCACGCCGATCACGGGACCGGCGAGGCGGTGCTCGGCCATGCACGCGGCGACGTGCGCGTGGTGGTGCTGAACGGCGATGCGCGGCAACGCCGGATCGAGCCCGCGCGCGACGCGCGTCGACAGGTAGGCCGGGTGCAGGTCGTGAGCGACGGCCTCGGGATGGACCCGGAAAAGCGCCGTCATGTGGTCGATCATGGTGACGTACGAGGCGTACGTCTCGTAGTTCTCCAGATCGCCGATGTGGGGAGAGAGGAACGCGTAGGGGCCACGGGCCAGGCACACGGTGCTCTTGAGCTCGGCGCCGCACGCGAGGATCGGCCGCGTCTCGAACGGCAGCCGCACGGGGAACGGAGCGTAGCCGCGCGAGCGGCGAATGGGAAGCTCGCCGCCCGCTGCGACGCGCGTCACCGAGTCGTCACAGCGCGTCTGGATGGGACGGTCGTGCAGGAGAAAGGCGTCGGCGATGGTCCCGAGGCGGGCGCGCGCCTCGGTGTTGTCGGGCGCGATGGGCTCCTCGCTCCGGTTCCCGCTTGTCAGCACGATCGCCTCCGGGCAGCGCTCGTGGCCGCTCCAGAGCAGATGGTGGAGCGGCGCGTACGGAAGCATGAGCCCGAGAGTATCCACCCCCGGGGCGACCGAGGGCGCGATGCCCGAGCCCGGGCGCTCCGTCAGGATGACGATCGGACGAGCCGGCGAGCCGAGGAGCCGCCCTTCCTCCTCGGAGATCACGCACAGACGCCGGGCGGTGGCGGCGTCAGGGACCATGAGGGCGAGCGGTTTCGCCTCGCGCCCCTTCCGCTCCCTGAGCCGCCGTACCGCGGCGTCGTCGGTCGCGTCGCACGCGAGGTGGAAGCCGCCGATGCCCTTGATGGCCACGATACGGCCGGAGGCGAGGAGCCGCCGAATCTCCGTGAGCGGGTCGCCCGGGAGCGGTTGACCTGCCGGGTCCACGAGCGCCAGGCGCGGGCCGCACGCGGCGCACGCGTTCGGCTGGGCGTGGAAGCGACGGTCCGCCGGGTCCTCATACTCCGCGCGACACTCGGGGCACATCGTGAAGCCCGCCATCGTCGTGTTCGGCCGGTCGTACGGGATCGCACGGATGATCGTGAAGCGCGGCCCGCAGTGCGTGCAGTTCGTGAACGGGTAGCCGAAACGCCGATCGCCCGGGTCCAGGACCTCACGCAGGCACGCCGGGCAGGTCGCGACGTCGGGCGAGATCGGCTGGAAGCCCTCACCGTCCGACGATGGGTCGATCTCGAAGGCATGGACGCCGCGCGGCTCGAGCTCGTCGACCTGGACGTCGTCGATGTGGGCCAGGGGAGGCGCGTCGGCCACGAGATTTTCGAGGAACTCGTCGACCGCGTCCGTCGTACCCTCGACGTCGATTTCCACTCCCGCCGACGTATTGCGCACCGTCCCGGCAAGACCGAGCCGGCGGGCGAGCTTGTACACGAACGGGCGGAAGCCCACCCCCTGCACCACGCCGCGCACGGACACCCGGGACGCCACGATCGTCGTCATCGCAGCTGCCCCGCCTCCGGCGCTTTCCACCAGACGGGCGGCGGCGCCGCCTCCGCCAGCGTGCGTCCCGGGACGTCCCAGTCCGCGAGCGTTCCCAGCACCTTCGCCTCGAGCAGCGGAAGCGCCGCTTCCACACGCGGCGAGAAGCCGGTGCCGGGGTCGAGCCGTTCGGGCTCCATCCCCCAGAGGACGACGTGCGGGGGTGCTATGCCCATGAGCCGAGCCGCCGCGAGAAGATCCCGCACGCCGATCTGGTGGGGCGAGACCTTGACGTCGAGCACCGCCGGCACCTCGTCGCCCTCGAGCCTCACGATGTCACCGGGCGCCCGCCCGAGCTTCACGGCGTCGATCAAGAGGAGACGTTCGACGCCGTCCAGGTGGGGCAGGAGATCGAGCCCGAGCGTGCCGCCCTCGAGCACGGTGACTTCCGGAGGGAACTTGAACCGGCGTCCCAGCGACTCGGCCACCCAGACGCCGACCCCCTCGTCACGGAGGATGATGTTGCCGAGGCCCAGCACCAGGATCATGGGCGCCGGCGCGCGAATTTGTAGCCGCTGAAGATGCTCGTCATCAGGCCGCTCTTCTCCTCGACGTCCATGAGGAGCGAGCTGTAGACGTGGTGCACCATGAAACCCAGCAGCATCCACATGATCATGTGATGAACGAGGCGGACGCTTTGCTGGCCGGCCACCGAGAATACCCAGCCGAAAGCGACGGTTCGCCAGCCGGTGGTGCCGAGCGATTGAAGGGCAAAGCCCGTCAGGATCTCGAGAAACATCAGGGAGACGACCGCGGAGTACGCGAGTCCCGCCAGGGGGTTGTGACCGATCGTACGCGGCGACTCCCGGCGCAGAAACGTGTAATAGAGGAGCGTTCGGGCGACTCCGCGCCGGCCCTCCCGCCAGAAATACGGAAAGAGCTCGCGCCACGACGCCCATCGGTTGCCCGCGAACGCCCAGTAGGTCCGGAGCGCGAGACTCGCGATGAGCACGTAGGCCGTGATGCGGTGGACGCCGCGCACCCAGGCCATCAGGGACACGGAGCCGCCGAGGACCGGAGTGCCGACGTAGAAACCGGTGGCGGAGAGGACGAGGATCGCGAGCACGTTCACCCAGTGCGTGAGCCGGACCGGGACTTCCCAGACGTAGACGCGCTCGGTGGCCATCGCTCGCCTCCTACGCCACCTGGATCCGCGTGATTGCTTCTCGCGCCGCGCTCGTCACGTGCACCGCGCAGGCCATGCACGGGTCGAAGGAGTGCACCGTGCGGAGGATCTCCACGGGCCTGCTCGGATCCGCCACGGGCGTGCCGACCAGCGACGCCTCGTAGGGGCCGCGCTGGCCCTGCGCATCGCGCGGTGAGGCGTTCCAGGTCGACGGCACCACGCACTGGTAGTTCAAGATGGCGCCGTCCTTGATGCGCACCCAGTGGCCGAGCGCGCCGCGCGGCGCCTCGTGGAACCCCCACCCCTGCGCCTCGTGCGGCCAGGTGGACGGGTCCCACTTCTCGCCGTTGTGGATCCGGAGATCGCCGCGCTTGATGTTGGCCACGAGCTGATCGTGCCACGCGAGCAGCTCCGCCGCGGTGAGCTGCGTCTCGATCGCGCGGGCGGCGATGCGCCCGAGCGTCGAGAAGAGCGCCGCCGGGCCGACGCCGAGAGCCTTGAGGACGCCGTCGACGGCTGCCTTCACACCCTGGTGGCCGGAGGCGTAGGCGACGAGCATGCGCGCGAGCGGGCCGACCTCCATGGGCTGGCCGTTGTAGCGCGGCGCCTTGAGCCACGAGTACTTCTTGTCCGTCTCGAGGAACTCGTAGGGAGGCTTCGGGCCCGTATACTTCGGGTTGGTCTCCCCGTCCCACGGGTGCCTCGCCTTGGCGTCGCCGTCACTGTACTCGTACCAGGAGTGCGTGACCGACTCGGTGATCTCCTTGTGGTCCATCGGGTGGACCTGCGACAGGTCGCGGCGAAAGATCACGCCGCGCGGGAGCCAGAGCCGCGCCGGGTCCTCGCTCGTGTCGGTCGGGTAGTCCCCGTACGCGAGGTAGTTGCCGACGCCGGCGCCGAGCCCCGCCCAGTCCGTGTAGAACGGCGCCACAGCGAGAACATCGGGAACGTACACCTGATCCACGAAGGTCTTCGCCGTCTGGAGAAGCTGGCGCTGGAGCGCGAGCTTGTCGGCGTTGAGCGCCGACGCGCTGTTGGGATCGAGCGGGATCGCCATGCCACCGACCAGGTAGGTCTGCGGGTGGGGGTTCTTCGAGCCGAGGATCGCGTGGATCTTGATGACCTCGCGCTGCCAGTCGAGCGCCTCGAGGTAGTGGGCGACCGCCATGAGGTTGGCGGCGGGCGGCAGCTTGTACGCCGGGTGGCCCCAGTAGCCGTTGGCGAAAAGGCCGAGCTGGCCGGACTCGACGAACTTCTTTAGGCGGTCCTGGACCATCTTGAAGTAGGCGGCGCTCGACTTCGGCCACGGCGAGATCGACTGGGCGAGCTTCGACGTCTCGCCGGGATCGGCCTTCAACGCGCTCGTGATGTCCACCCAGTCGAGCGCGTGCAGATGGTAGAAATGGATCACGTGGTCCTGGACGTACTGGATACCGGAGATCAGATTCCGGATGATCCGGGCATTGTCCGGGACCTTGATGCCGAGCGCGTTTTCGACTGCTCTCACGGAGCAGGCGGCATGTACCGTCGTTCAGACCCCTCAGATGCGCTGGGCGAAGAGCCAGGCGTCGCGCGGGTCACGCCCCTTCAGCACCAGCTCCATGCCGCGGAACATGGTGCTCGAGCTCCAGGCCTCGGCGACCCGGCCGCCTTCCACCTGGGCCTCGATTCTCAGATGCCCCTCGATCCGCGTGATGGGGTCGATCGCGATCTTCGGCATCAGCGGTCCTCCTCGTTGGTCTCCGAGTTCTCGTCGAGCGGTCGGGCCTTGGCGCGGATCGCGCTGGCGACCCCGTGCGCGGCGAACGCCGCGGCGGTGCCGCCGACGATCCAGGCGCCGATCTTGTCCGCGGTCGTCTGGACGCCGACGCCGGGCAGTGTCGGCAGGCGGCGGTAGAACGGCGTCATCTCGTCCCAGAAGTGGCGCTCCGAGCAGCCGATGCAACCGTGCCCGGCGCCCACGGGCCAGCTCGTGCCATCGTTCCAGCGGACGACGGGGCAGTTGTGGAAGGTCGCGGGCCCCTTGCAGCCCATCTTGTAGAGGCACCAGCCCTTGCGGTGCGCCTCGTCGCCCCATTCCTCGACGAACTGGCCGGCGTCGAAGTGGGCGCGCCGCTCGCAACGGTCGTGGATGCGCTCGCCGTACGCGAAGAGGGGACGGCCTTGCTGGTCGGTGGGCGGGAGTGCGCCGAACGTGAGGAAGTGGACGACCGTCGCGGTGATATTGACGGCGTTCGGCGGGCAGCCCGGAAGGTTGATGAGGGTGATCCCGGGCATCGCCTCCTGGACGCCGACGGCGCCGGTGGGATTCGGCTTCGCCGCCGGCCAGCCGCCGTAGAATGCGCAGGCGCCCACCGTGATCGTGGCCGCCGCGTTGCCGCAGACCTCCTTCGCGATATCGAGCGCCGTTCGACCCCCGATCGTGCAGTAGATGCCGCCATCTTTCGTCGGGATCGAGCCCTCGACGACGACGAGGTACTTTCCTTTCTCGTTCCTCACGGTGTCCATGAGCGACTTCTCGGCGGCCTTTCCCGAAGGCGCCATGATCGTCTCGTGGTAGTTCACGGACAGGATGTCGAGGGCGATGTCGCCGACCGACGGTCGGCTCGCGCGCAGGAACGACTCGGTGCAGCCCGCGCAGTCCTGGAACTCGAGCCACACCAGGGCCGGCCGCTTGACCGCCTCGAGAGCCTCGGCGATCCGCGGCAAGTACCGGTCGGGCAGGGCGAGCGTGGCGGTCATCGCGCCGCAGAAGCGCAGGAAGCTTCGCCGCGAGACGCCGCGCTCGGCCCAGCGGGTCGCCGACCGGCCCTCCCAGCCCTTCGGCCTCGCCCGGCGCGGGATGATGGACCCGTTCAGATCACCCCACATGGCGTTCTCCTCTTCGCGGCGGCAGTCTCGGTCGCGAGCCAGCGCGTCCATGCGTCGAGCCCCTGTCCGGTCTTCGCCGACAGCTCGATGACGGGCAGGCCGGGGTTCACGCGGGCCACGTTGGCGCGGAAGCGCGCCAGGTCGAAGTCCACGTGGCCCAGGAGGTCGATCTTGTTCAAGAGCAGGAGGTGGGAGACGCGGAACATCAGTGGGTACTTGAGGGGCTTGTCGTCCCCCTCGGCCACGCTCAGCACCATCACCTTGCGGTCCTCGCCCACCTGGAACTCGGCGGGGCAGACCAGGTTCCCCACGTTCTCGATGAACACGAGGTCGAGGCCGTCCAGCTTGAGCTCGCAGAGCGCGTTGCGGATCATGCGTGCGTCGAGGTGGCACTCGGCGCCGAAGTGCGGGTCGGTGTTGATCTGCACGACCGGCACGCCGAGCGGCGCCAGCCGGTCGGCGTCGAGGGTGCCGAGCACGTCGCCCTCGATGACGCCGGCCCTGAGGCGGCCGTCCAGCGCGCGCAGCGTCCGCTCGAGGATCGCCGTCTTGCCGCTCCCCGGGGCGGACATGAGATTCACGACGAAGCAGCCGTGGGCGTCGAATTCCTTACGGTTCTCCGCGGCGATGAGATCGTTCGCGCCCAGGACGTTCCGGAGCACGCTAACTTCCACAGAGCACCTCCTCGGCCGTGTCGAGGGAGACCACGTGGAGCTCACGCCCCGAGAGCAGCTCGACGAAACCCGAGCCGCAGGCAGGGCATGTGAAGACCAGCGTGTCGATCGTGAAGTCGGCGGCGCAGTCGGCGCACCGTCCTCGGATGGGGACCTCCTCGATCACGAGCGCAGCGCCGGCGAGCGGGGTATCGGGCGTGAGGAGGTCGAAGTAGTACCGGAGGGACTCGGGGACGATTCCGGTGAGGCGACCGATCCGGACGGTCACCGTCGAAAGGCGCGGCATCGGGCGTGGGAGGTCGGCAAGCGCCAGACCTGCCACCTCGACGATGCCCTGACAGATGGACAGCTCGTGCACGGCCCGCTGTGCCTTTCTCTCGGCGCTCAACTCCACTCCTGATCGGCAAGGACGCGACGTGCTGCGACGGCTATTGGCAGATCCCGCACAGCAATTTGTGTACCGCAGATCGAATCCAACCTCGCGCCGAGGCCGGAAGCGGCCTTTCCAGAGGCGGGGTGGGGAGTTAGGAAGCAGCGACGGTGTCGATCAACGTCGGCTTCACTAGTTCAAAAGACGGGGACCTGAATGCGACACTCGCGCCTCGGTGAGGCGATAGCGCCCCTAAGAGTCGGCGCTCTGCCCGATTGCGGGGTGCCTGTCCGCACAACCTGTTGAAGTGAAGTGCTTCTCTCTTGGCACCCGGCTTGCGCGAAGCAAACGCGTGATGCCGCTTCCGATGATCAGCTTCTCGAAGGAACGCGATCGCATGGTACAGACGCAGATCGCCGCCCGGGGGGTCTCGAGCCCCGCCGTGCTGGAGGCGATGCGCCGCGTGCCGCGGGAGCAGTTCGTCCCGGCCCACCTCGCCCGGCTCGCGTACGCGGATGAGCCGCTTGCCATCGGCGAGGACCAGACGATCTCGCAGCCGTACATCGTCGCGGCAATGATCGAAGCGGCGCAGCCCCGGCCCGGAGACCGGGCTCTCGAGATCGGGACCGGCTCCGGCTACTCGGCGGCGGTGCTCGCGACGATCGTCGCCGCGGTCTACACGGTCGAGCGCCTTCCCCGTCTGGCAGAGTCCGCCGGCCGGCGGCTCGCCGAGCTCGGCTACGCGAACGTCCACGTGCGCCGGGCCAACGGGACGCTGGGCTGGCCCGAGCACGCGCCCTACGACGTGATCATCGTCACCGCGGGAGGTCCCAGGGTGCCTTCGCCCCTTCTCGCTCAGCTCGCCCTGGGTGGGCGCCTCGTGATGCCGGTGGGGAGCTTGCGGGCCGGGCAGCGTCTGATTCGCGTCATCCGGACCGGCGAGGACACCTACCACCACGAGGGGCTCGAGGAGGTCGCCTTCGTCCCGTTGGTCGGCGAGGAGGGCTGGCATCCCGGCGAGCCACGGGAATGAGGACCGTGATCGAGGCGCTCGCCCAGGTGCCGGTGGCGCAGCACCGGATGGAGCTGGTGGAGCGGAAAGGGCTCGGCCATCCAGACACCATTTGCGATTCCCTCGCCGAGGCGGTGGCCATCGCCCTCAACCGCATGTACCTCGCCGAGCTGGGAGCGATCCCGCACTACAACGTCGACAAGGCGCTGCTCGTCGCCGGCCAGTGCGCCAAGGGCTTCGGCTGGGGCAAACTTACCCGCTCCATGGAGATCATCCTGGGCGACCGGGCGACGTTCGAGGTCGGCGGACGTCGGTTGCCGATCGAGGCGACGGTGAATGGCGCGGTGGAGGCCTGGATCACCGCGCACCTGCCCCACGTCCGGCCCGGCAGCGATTTCCAGGTTCGCATCGCCCTCGCCCCTGGGTCCGCCGAGCTCCGCAGCATCTTCGCAGCCGGTTCGGGCCCGATCGCGTCCAACGACACCTCCGGCGCCTCGGGTTATGCGCCCTTGAGCCCGACCGAGGAGACCGTGCTCGCCGTGGAGCGCTTCCTGAACGGGGTGGACTTCAAGCGCCGCTTCCCCGACACGGGTCAGGATGTGAAGGTCTTCGGGCTCCGCGAGGACGATCGCCTCACCGTGACCGTGGCCATGCCCATCCAGTGCCGCGCCGTCGCGTCGGAGGACGCCTACTTCCGGCGCAAGCAGGAGATCCTGGCCGCGCTCGTCGAGCGCTTTCAAGGCGCCCCCTTCCAGCTCGAGTTCCGGCTCAACAACCTCGACGCGCCGGGCGCGGGCGCGGATGGCGTCTACCTCACTCTCACCGGCACCTCGGCCGAGGATGCCGACTCGGGCGAGGTCGGCCGTGGGAACGGAGCCAATGGCCTGATCGCGTTTTCGCGCCCGAGCGGGGGCGAGGCGGCGGCCGGCAAGAACGCGATGGCCCATGCCGGCAAGATCTACAGCGTGCTGAGCCATCGCTTCGCCGCGTTGATCCACGCCCGCCACCCGGAGCTACGCCAGGTCTACGTCCACCTGGCGGCGCGGATCGGAGAGCCGGTGGACCGGCCCTGGACGGGTGTGCAGCTGATCCTGCCCGCCGGCATGGTCCTGTCGGACATCACGGCCGGCGTGCGAGAGGTCGTGGAGACCGAGCTCGCGCGTCTGCCCGTATTCCGCGCGGAGCTCCTGCGCGGCGAGCATCCGGTCTGCTGACGGCCCCGGCAGGCCGACGATCGGGCCTCAGCCCGCGACGATCTCGGGCTCCAGCCGGATCGACGTCGAGAGCGATGCGGACACGAGACACGCCTTCTCGCTCTTCTCGAGCGCCCGGAGCGCCCGCTCTCGATCGGCGCCGGGACTGAGCGTGAGCTTCGGCCGGAGGACGATCTCGGTGAAGCGCACGACCCCGTCCTGCTTGTCCACCGTGCCCGATGCGGTGAGCTCGAGACGTGTGAACTCGATCCTCGACGCCCGCGCGACGGCGCGCAGCGTGAAGAGCAGACAGGTCTCCACGGCCGCAAGGAGCAAGTGCTCCGGGCTCCACGCGTCGCCGGGGCCGTCGAAGTCCAGCGGCGGCGCCGCGCGCAGGTCGGGAGCGCCGGAGACGGACGCCGTCGCATAGCCCTCGGACCCACCGGTGAGACGCACGTCGTAGATATGCGGTAAGGGCTTCATCGATGCCTCCATGCGCGAGTCACTTCACCAGCAGGATCGGGCACTGGCAGAAGATGCCGACCTTGTAGCTGGTCGTGCCCCACCGCGCCTCGCGACGCCCGGGACGGACCTTGTGCGAGCCCATGACAATCAGGTCGACGCCGATCCGGAGCGCGACCCGGATGATCTCGCGGGCCGGCTCGCCGATGCACACCACCGTGCGCACGGGCACGCCCTTGCGCGCGAGCGGCGCCGCGGCCCGCTCGAGCTTCTGCGTCGAGCTCTTCCAGAGTCGTCGGTAGAAGGCCCGGAGCGCGCCGCCCGGGAGATCCTTGACGCTATGGATCACGTGGAGAAGCGTGACACGCGCACCGCTCTGCCGCGCCAGCGCCAGCGCGGTCCTGAGCGCGCGCGCGTTCCTGTCGCTGAGGTCGATCGGGACCAGGATGTGCGTGAACATCGGTCTCCCCGTACGAGCCCGCTCACCGTGCACTGCGCGGCGCCTCGCTGTCCAGGCGTGACGCCAGGTACGCGACGCCCCCGTCCAGCGTCGCGAACTTCGGATAGTCCGCCTCGGGAATCTCCACCCCGAGCGCGGCGTGCAGCCCGACGACGAAGTTCAGGATGTCCATCGAGTCGAGATCCAGCTGATCGCGGAGTTCGACGCCCGGCTTCAGCGACGCCGGATCGGCCTCCGGTGCGATGTCGCCGAGCACGCGGAGCAGCGTGGCGCGGAGCTCGTCGCGCGTCACAGCCGCTCCGGCGCCTGCAGGAGGCGGTCGAGCGCGGCGAGAAAGCGGCCCCCGCGATGGCCGTCGGTGACACGGTGGTCGGCGGCGAGCGTGGCGGTCACGACCGGACGGGAGACGATCGCCCGCTCGACGGACCACGGGCGCTCGACGATCTTGCCGAACCCCACGATCGCCACCTGGGGCGGATAGATGATGCCGAAGACCGTCTCCACGCCCTGCTCGCCGAGGCTCGTGACCGTGATCGTCGGGTCCGAGAGCTCGGAGCTCCTGAGGCCTCCGGTGCGCGCCCGCTGCACCAGGTCGCGGAAGCCCTGCATGAGATCGAAAAGGCCCCGCCGGTCGGCGTCGTGCAGCGCGGGGGCCACGAGTCCCCCGTGCCTGAGCGAGACGGCCACGCCGATGTGGATGGCCTCGCTCGGCACGACCTCGCCGCTCCTCCACACCGCATTCAGCTCGGGCACCTCGCGGAGCGCGAGCGCGACGGCCTTGATGAGCAGGATCCCGGCGAGCAGACGTTCGGTGACGGGGCGCTTGCCGTTCTCCTCGCCGAGCCACGTCATCGCGCGGTGCAGGTCGATGGCCGTCGCGAGGTAGTAGTGAGGGATCTCGCGCTTGGAGCGCGCCATCGCGGCCCCGATCGTCTGGCGCATGCGCCCGAGATCGATCCGCGCCCGCGCGGGCGCCGCCGCCGCGGCGTGCTCGATGTCCTCGCGCGTGATGGCGTCGCCGGGTCCGGTGGCGCGCACGGCGGCCGGATCCACGGCGAGCTCGGCGGCGAGCCTCCGCGCGGCCGGCGAGATCCGCACACGGCGCGGCGCCTCCGGACCGGGCGGCGCCGGCGCGCCCGCCTCCTCGCGGATCTGCGCGAGCACGGTCCCCGTGGGGACGGTGGCGCCCCGTTCGACGAGGATCTTGTCGATCACGCCGCTCACGAAAACTTCGACGTCGATCAGCCCCTTGTCGGTCTCGACCTCGGCAATGATGTCGCCGCGCTTCACGGCGTCGCCCGGCCGCTTGTGCCACGCGACGAGCGTCCCGGCGGTCATGTCCGCTCCGAGGATCGGCATCACGAACTCAACCACGGCGCCGGAGCATCTCCTGGACGGTCGCCACGATGGCGGCGGCCTGCGGCAGCGCCGCGTCTTCCATGTGCTTGGCGTACGGCATCGGGACCTCGGCGCTGCAGACGCGCGCGACGGGTCCATCGAGATCGTAGAAGCCGCCCTCCATGATCCGCGCGCTCACCTCGGCGGCGAAGCTGCCCGTGCGCCACCCCTCGTCGACGATCACGGCCCGGTGGGTCTTCGCGACCGAGGCCAGGATCGTCGGCGTGTCGAGCGGCCGGAGCGAGCGGAGGTCCACGACCTCGGCCTCGATGCCGTCGACGGCGAGCCGGTCGGCGGCCTGGAAGACCTTCGGGAGCGAGCCGCCGTACGTGACGAGCGTGACCGCGTCGCCCACGCGGCGGACCGCCGCGCGGCCGATCGCGGCCGGACCCGCGCTCTCGTCCACCTCGCCCTCGCTGGGGTAGAGCGTCGCGTGCTCGAAGACGAACACCGGATCCGGATCCGCGAGCGCCGCGAGCAGGAGGCCGCGCGCGTCGGCGGGCGTCGCCGGCGTCACCACCTTGATGCCGGGGATGTGCGCGTACCAGCCCTCGAGGCTGTGGGAATGCTGCGCGGCGAGCTGACGGCCGCCGCCCGTCGCCATGCGCACGACCAGCGGCACGCTCAGCTGGCCGCCCGACATATGGCGGAGCGTCGCCGCGTTGTTCACGATCTGGTCGAGCGCGAGCAGGCTGAAGTTGACCGTCATCACCTCGACGATCGGCCTCATACCGCCCAGGGCCGCACCGATCCCGGCGCCGACGAACGTGTTCTCCGAGAGTGGCGTGTCGCGGACGCGTTCGGGTCCGAACTCCCCGAGGAGCCCGTGGCTGACGGCGAAGGCGCCGCCGTAGCGCCCGACGTCCTCGCCCATCAGGAAGACGCGCGGGTCGCCTCGAAGCGCGTCGCGCAGCGCGCCGCGCACGGCTTCACGGTACGTCATCTTCTTCACGACGCCACCTGCGTGTACACGTCCTTCGTCAAGTCCTCCACCGGCTCCCACGGCCCCGCCTCGGCGACGGCGACCGCGGCGTCGACGTCGGCGGCCACCGACGTCTCGAGGGCGGCGAGATCGGGGTCGGCGACGAATCCCCACTCCCTGAGGCGCGCGGTGAAGAGCGCGATCGGATCGCGCGCTTTCCACTGCTCGACCTCGTCCTTGCCCCGGTAGAGCTCGGGGTCGGCGGTCGAGTGGGCGCGGTAGCGGTAGGTGCGCAGCTCGAGGAGGAACGGGCCCGCGCCGCCCCGCACCTGCTCCGCGGCCCCGCGGACGGCCGCCTCGACCGCGAGGACGTCCATGCCGTCCGCCACGTCCGCGGGCATGGCGTAGGCCTGGGCCTTCAGCCGGACGTCGGTCTGCGACTGGTGCCGCGCGAGCGCCGTGCCCATCGCGTAGAGGTTGTTTTCGCAGAGGAAGAGCACCGGGAGCCTCCAGAGCGCGGCGAGATTCAGCGACTCGTGGAACTCGCCCTCGGCGACCGCGCCGTCGCCGAAGAAGCAGGCCGTCACGCGCCGGCGCGCCTGGAGAGTGTCGGCGAGGGCCAGTCCCACGGCGACCGGCAGTCCGCCGCCGACGATCGCGTGGCCGCCGTAGAAGCGCCGCGAGACGTCGAAGAAGTGCATGGAGCCGCCGCGGCCGCGGCTGCACCCGTTCGCCTTGCCGTACATCTCGGCCATGAGCGCGCCCGCCGGAATGCCGCGCGCCAGGGCCTGGCCGTGCTCGCGGTACGTGGCGACGATCGCGTCGTCGGCCGTGAACGCCTGCATGGCGCCCACCGCCACCGCCTCCTCGCCGATGTAGAGGTGCAGGAATCCTCGGATCTTCCCGCGCGTGTACAACTCCCCCGCTTTCTCCTCGAAGCGCCGGATCAGGACCATCTGGCGTAGGAGCGCGAGCGCGTGGTCCCGATCGATGGGCGCCGTCATGTCGGCTCTTCGAGCGCCGAGATGTCCCCCTCGGGGAGTCCGAGCTCGCGCGCCTTGAGGAGCCGGCGCATGATCTTGCCGCTCCGCGTCTTGGGAAGCGAGGGCTTGAAGTCGATCTCCTTCGGCGCGACGACCGCGCCCAGGCGCGTCCGCGCGAACGCGAGAAGCTCCCGCTTGAGCTCGGGCGTCGCGGCCCAGCCGTCCTTGAGCGAGACGAAGGCCTTCACGACCTCCATCGCGACGGGGTCGGGCTTGCCGATCACGCCGGCCTCGGCGACGGCCTTGTGCTCCATGAGAACGCTCTCGACCTCGAAGGGACCGACGAGGTGGCCGGAGGTCTTGATCACGTCGTCCGCGCGTCCGACGAACCAGAAATAGCCGTCGCGGTCCCGCCGGGCGAGATCGCCCGTGAGATACCAGCCGCCGACGAAGCACTCTCGGTAGCGCGCCTCCTCGCCCCAGTAGCCGCGGAACATGGACGGCCACCCGGGACGGAGGGCCAGTTCGCCCTGGACGTCGGGCGCCTCGAGGATCTCGACGCGGTCGTCGCCGACCTTGCGGACGATCGCCGCGTCGATACCCGGTAACGGCCGGCCCATCGAGCCCGGCCGGATGTCCATCGAGGCGAAGTTGGCGATCATGATGCCGCCGGTCTCCGTCTGCCACCAGTTGTCGTGGAAGGGGCGCCCGAACGCCTCCTGTCCCCACACCACCGCCTCGGGATTGAGCGGCTCGCCGACGCTCGAGAGGAATCTGAGCGCGCCGAAGTCGTGCTTCCGGGCCAGGACGGTCCCGGCCTTCATCATCATCCGAATCGCGGTGGGCGCCGTGTACCAGACGGAGACCTTCTGGGATTCGACCACCGCGTACCAGCGCTCGGCGTCGAACTCGGCCTCGTCGATGAGGCTCGTGACTCCGTTCGTCAGCGGCGCGATGATGCCGTAGGACGTGCCGGTGACCCAGCCCGGATCGGCCGTACACCAGAAGACGTCGTCCGGGTGGAGGTCGAGCGCGTACTTGCCGGTGACGTGGTGGGCCACCACCGCCTCGTGGACGTGGACCGCGCCCTTCGGCTTGCCCGTGGTCCCGCTGGTGAAGTGCAGGAGCGCGACGTCCTCGGGATCGGTGGGGCCGATCTCGAAGGCGTCACCGGCCGCAGCCATCAGCGCGTGGTAGTCGCGGGTGCCGCTCACGTCCGTGGGGTGCTCGCGGTCGCCGACGAGCAGCACGTGCTCCAGGTCGGGAAGCGTGGCGCGCAGGTCGGCGACCTTCCGGCGATAGAGCGGCTCGGTCGTGACCAGCACCCGTGCCCGGCCGATGCCGAGGCGCGCGCGGATCGGCTCGGGCCCGAACGCGGAGAAGAGGGGGCAGAACACGCTCCGGTTCTTGAGCGCCCCGAGCGCGGCGACGTAGAGCTCGGGAATCCGGCCCGCGAGGACGTAGACACGGTCGCCGCGTTCGACCCCGAGCCCCTGCAGCACGTTGGCGAAGCGGTTCGTGAGCCGGCGGAGCTCGCCGTAGGTGCAGTCCCGCCCCTCCCCGCCCTTGCCGAGCCAGCGGAGCGCGAGGTGGTCGCGGCGCGGGCCCGCCGCGTGACGGTCCACGGCCTCGTGGGCGATGTTGAGTCCGCGGCCGGCCGGGAGCCCGTCGAGCTGGCGCCGCGCGGCGCCCCAGGAGAACGTCGCGCGCGCGCGGGCGTAGTCGGCGAGATTGGGCTCGACGGCCGCGTCCCTCGGGTGCTTGGCGATCGTGGCCCAGGCCATCGGTTCACTCGAACTGCGGGGCCTTCGGCTCCTTCTCGTCGGGCACCTCGGTGAGGGTCGCCTCGGCCAGCAGGAGCAGGCTCGCCGCCGACACCGCGTTCTCCAGCGCGATGCGCACGACCTTGGTCGGGTCGATGATCCCCGCCTCGACCAGATCCACGTACTCCTTCCGCGCGGCGTCGAAGCCGCGGTTGCCGGTCCCCTTCCGCATCTCGTTGACGACGACTCCGCCATCCACGCCGGAGTTCTCGGCGATCTGCCGCGTGGGCGTCTCGAGCGCGCGCGCGAGAATGCCGAGGCCGGTGCGCTCGTCGCCCGATGCGGCCGCCGCCTCGCGCTCGACCGTCTCGACCACGCGCAGGAGGGCGAGGCCGCCGCCGGGAACGATGCCCTCCGCCACCGCCGCCTTCGTCGCGGCGATCGCGTCGTCGAGCGCCTCCTTCTTGCTTTTCATCTCGGCCTCGGACGGCGCGCCGACGCGGATCACCGCCACGCCCCCGGACAGCTTCGCCAGGCGCTCCTCGAGCTTCTCCTTGTCGTAGTCGCTCGTCGTCTTCTCGATCTGCTGGCGGACCTGTTGCCGGCGCCCCTCGATGAGAGGCTTGTCACCGCCGCCGCCGATGATCGTGGTGTTCTCTCGATCGGCGACGATGCGCCGGGCGCGGCCGAGCTGGTCCATCTCGACGTTCTCGAGCTTGATCCCGAGCGTTTCGGTCACCACTCGGCCGCCGGTGAGGACCGCGATGTCCTCGAGGATCTCCCGGCGCCGGTCGCCGAAGCCGGGGGCCTTGACCGCCACGCAGCGGAGCGAGCCGCGCAGCCGGTTGACCACGAGCGTGGCGAGGGCGTCCCCCTCCACGTCCTCGGCGATGATGAGGAGCGGCCGCGCCGCCCGCGCCACCTGCTCGAGGAGCGGCAGCAGCTCCTTCATGGTGGCGAGCTTCCGGTCGGTGAGGAGGATCAGCGCGTCCTCGAGGACCGCCTCCATCTTCTCCGTGTCGGTGACGAAGTACGGCGACAGGTATCCACGGTCGAACTGCATCCCCTCGACGATCTCGAGCTGGGTCTCGGTGGTCTTCGCTTCCTCGACCGTGATCACGCCCTCGTCGCCGACCTTCTCCATGGCGTCGGCGACGAGCTCGCCGATCGTCGGGTCGTTGTGCGCGGAGATGGTCGCGACCTGCGCCTTCTCGAGCCGCGTCTCGACCGGCCGGGACAGCGCGGCGAGCGCCCTGACCGCGGCACGCGCGCCGCGGTCGAGCCCGCGCTTGAGGTCGATCGCGGAGGCGCCGGCGGTGACGTTGCGCACGCCCTCGGCCAGGATCGCGTGGGCCAGGATCGTCGCCGTGCTCGTCCCGTCGCCGACCGCGTCGCCCGTTCGCTCCGCCGCCTGGCGGATCATCTGGGCGCCGAGGTTTTCCGCGGCATCCTTGAGCTCCATCTCCTTCGCGATGGTGACGCCGTCGTTGCAGACGATCGGGAGGCCGAAGCGCTTCTGGATCAGCACGCACTTCGACTTGGGTCCGAGCGTCACGCGCACCGCGTCGGCGAGCGTCGCCGCCCCGCGCAGGACCTTCTCGCGCGCCTCGGACCGGAACAGAACCTGTTTGTACGCCATGGGTCTCCCCTCCTCTGCTACCTCTCCTGCCGCAGCTGGCAGGGCATACAGTACCGCGCCGTGGGCATCGCCCGGAGCCGCGTGAGCGGGATCGGCTGGCCGCAGCCCCCGCAGACGCCGAAGGTGTCGGAGGCGAGCCGCGCCTGAGCCTCTCTGATCTCGTCGAGCTCGTGCTTCTCCTGACCCTCGAGCCGCGAGAGCAGTGCCGTGACGCGCTCGCGGTCGGCGTCCTCGCCCGGCGCGCCGGGCTGGTGGGCCTCGAGCGTCGCCAGCTCCACGTCCGTCTGCGCCACGGTCCGGAAGAGCCGCTCGCGCGCTTCCCGGAGTCGCCGAGTGAACTCCGCCACCAGGTCCGTTTTCATCGCCTCGCTCCTCCCGCACCCGCGCGCCGGCCCTCCTCTGAGCGCGCGGGGCGCGCCCAGGCGAGGAGCTTCTTCGCCGGCCACGTGTTCACGACTTCGTCCTTCGCGAGCCACGCGCGCCGCGCCGTGGCGACGCCGAGCTCCATCATGGTCAGGTGGTCCAGCACGTGAGCGTCGGTGCTCACGGCGATCAGGACGCCCAGGTCGCGCGCTCGGCGCGCGTGCGCGTCGTTGAGGTCGAGCCGCAACGGGTACGAATTGATCTCGACCGCCTTGCCGTGCCGCTTCGCGGTGCGGAGGACCTCCTCCAGGTCCACGTCGTAGGGGTCGCGCTCGCCGATGAGGCGGCCCGTGGGGTGGGCGAGGACATTGACGTACGGGTTCTCGAGCGCCCGGCAGAGGCGCCGGGTCATCTCGCGGCGCGGCTGCTCGAAGCGCGAGTGGACGGCGCCGACCACCAGGTCGAGCCCGGCCAGGACCGCGTCCGGGTAGTCCAGCGAGCCGTCCTCGAGGATGTCGCATTCGCTGCCGGCCAGCACCGCGATCCCCGGATGCTTCTTCTGGACCGCCCGGATCTTCTTGACGTGAGCCGCGAACTCCGTCACGGAGAGCCCGCCCGCGACCCGGGCCGAGGCGCTGTGGTCCGTGACAACGAGGTATTCGTAGCCACGTTGCTCGGCCGCGGCGACGAGCGCCTCGATCGTGTGATGGCCGTCGGTCGCCTTGGTGTGGCAGTGGAGATCGCCGCGGATGTCTCCGAGCGTCACGAGCTTGGGCAGCTGCCCCTTCGCCGCCGCCTCGACCTCGCCGAGATCCTCGCGCAGCTCGGGCGCGATCCACGGGAGCCCGATCGCGGCGTAGACCTCCTCCTCCGTGGCGCCGGCGATGCGCCGGCCGCTCGAGGCGCGGAAGACGCCGTACTCGGAGATCTTGAGGCCTTTCTTCACCGCCATCTCGCGGATGCGGATGTTGTGCTGTTTGGAGCCGGTGAAATAGACGAGCGCGGCGCCGAAGCATTCGGGCTCGAGCACCCGGAGATCCACCTGGATCCCCTCCCGGTGGCGGACCGAGGCCTTGGTCTCGCCTCGCTCCAGGACCTCGGAGACCTGGGGCAGCGTCGTGAAGGCCTGCATGACCTTTGCCGGATCGGTCGAGGTGACGAGGAGGTCGATGTCGCCGACGGTCTCCTTCATGCGCCGGAGCGAGCCGGCGAGCTCGATCGCCTTCACACCGGGCAGGCCGTCGAGGGCGTGTACGAGCTCGCGCCCGAGGGGGAGCGCGCGCCCGAGCGGCATCCGTGCCTGGCCGCCACGGACCAGCGCGATGCCCTTCAGGATGTTGGCCTCGGTCTTCGCCTGGATGCCGTGGAGGCCGCGGAGCTTGCCCGCGCGCGCGAGCTTCTCGAGGCGGTCGAGCGTGGTGACGCCCTCCTTGTCGTAGAGGAGCCGGGCGGTCTTCGGACCGACGCCAGGCACGTTCATGAGCTCGACGACGCCCGGCGGGACCCCCTTCTTCGCCGTCTCGACGTCCTTGACGCGCCCCGTCCGGAGGTACTCGAGGATCTTGCCGGCGAGGTCCGCGCCGACCCCCGGGATCTCCTCGAGCCGCCCCTCGCGCGCGAGCGTCTCGACGTCCTCGGTCAGCGCCTCGAGGTTCTGGGCGGCGCGGCGGTAGGCGCGGATGCGGAAGGGGTTCTCCTCCTTGATCTCGAGGATGTCGGCCATCAGGTCGAAGAGCCGGGCGATCTCGAAGTTCTTCATCGCCCCTGGTGCCTCCGCGCCCACCAGTCGGCCAGGAGCCACACGCCGATCGCCGCGACGACGACGATCGCCACCGCGATCATCCACTGATCGCGAATCGCCTGTACCATCGGCCCCTTCCGGCTCAGCGGACCGCGAAGGCCCAGCGGTCCGGCTTGGAGAGCAAGCCCTTGGCGAGCACGTCCTGGAACGTCCGGAGCACGTCGGTCTCGGTGAGGATCCCGACGACACGCTCCCCCTCGACGACCGGCAGGGCGCCCACCTTCTGCTCGCGCATGAGGTGCGCCGCCCGCCGGATCTCGGTCTCCGGGCGCACCGTCACGACGCCCCAGGTCATGACGTCGCGAACGGTCAGTGTCGCGAGGGCATCCCCGAGGTCCCCGAACCGCGCCTGGATCCTGGGGTCGAAGACCACCTGCCGAAGATCCCGGTCGGTGACGATGCCGACGAGGCGGCTGCCGCGGTCGACCACCGGCAGGTGGCGGATCTTCCGCTTCTTCATCATCTCGACGGCGCCGCGCACGAGCGTATCGGAATGAATCGTCACGGCCGAGCGCGTCATGCAGTCCCGGACCCGGATGGTGCCTTCCGGCCACGACAGCGCCTCGAGCTCGTCGGCCTCGCGGCCGGGGTGCACGGGGCGGCGTGTGCGGATGTCACGCGTGATCGAGCGCTTGGGGCGTGGCATCGGCGTCAGGCCGCGATGAGCTGCTTGAAGCGAGCCCACGGCACCGCGGTCCACGTCTCCGTCTGCGCGTGCCCGAAGGACCGGACGATCATGACGACCTTGGCCGCCACGGTCTCGTCGGGCGCCTCGAACAGGTCCAGGTAGTCGTACGGGCCGAGGATCGCGTAGTTCGCCACCCACTTCACCTGCGGGCACTCCTTCTGGACCCGCTCGCTCACCGCGCGCTCGAGGCGCGCGAGATCGCTCGGGGATTTCACGCTGTCGGGGGTGAGTCGCGTCAGCATCACATACGTCGCCATCTCCGCTCCTCCTTCACCAGAGGTACGTGTCCGGATCGATACCCCGCACCGACGGCACCGTCTGCCCGAGCGCCCGGAGCACGTCGCGCTCGGTGACGATGCCGACGAGGCTGCCCTTGTCCACGACGGGAAGGCTGCTGAAGCGCCCCTCGAACATCACGGCCGCGGCCTGCGCGAGCGAGGAGTCGGGAGCGATCGTGACGGCGTCCCAGGTCATCACGGCCTTCACGCGTAGGTTCTCGACCGTTTCGCCCAGGACGCGCAGGCGTCGCCGGGCGACCGCGGAGAGGTGCTCCGCGATCGCCGGGGCGAACAGCGCGTCGCGAAGATCGCGGTCCGAGATCATGCCCCCGAGCCGGCCGGCGTCGTCCACGACCGGAAGGTGGCGGATGGCCTTGTCGCGCATCACGGCGACCGCGGTCGCGATCGGCGCCTCCGGATCGATCGTGATCGGATCCCGGCTCATCACGTCCTTCACCCGCATCACCATCATCGCCTCCTCGCCGTCGGCGACGCCCCGAGCCTCGCGTGGCGCACCGGCGCCGGCTCCCGTCGGTACGGGACGGGAACGAACTGGACGGCGGGCTGACCCTGCCGCGGCTGCGGATAGAGATCCATGAGCGCGTAGACGTCCGGCGGGATCCCGGCCCGGACCGCGAGCCCGAGCGCGCCTGCCTGCGTCACCGTGATCGGATAGTCGTGGGTCCAGCGGCCCTCCGTCAGCGCGGCGATCAGCTCCTTCGACTGCGCCGGTGGCATGCGGTCCCCGACGAGGTCGGCGATGCACTGCTGGATCTGCCCGAGAGCCGTGCGCGCGACGTCGGCCAGGATCAAGGTCTCGTCGTCGAGCTCGTTCTTGTCCTCACCGATCACGCGGATGAGCGAGACCGCGGGATACGCGCCGATCTGCGGATCGATCGGTCCGAGGACCGCGTTCTCGTCCATCAGGATCTCGCCGGCCGCCAGTGCGAGGAGGGTACCGCCCGACATCGCGTGGTGCGGGACGATCACGGTCACCCGCGCGGGGTGGTTGCGGAGCGCGCCCGCGATCTGCTGGGTGGCGAGCACCAGCCCACCGGGCGTATGGAGGATCACGTCGATCGGCATGTCGGGCGGGGTGAGGCGGATCGCGCGCAGGACCTGCTCCGAGTCGTCGATGTCGATGTAGCGCGCGATCGGGATGCCGAGGAGGCTCCGCGACTCCTGCCGGTGGATCAGCGTGATCACCCGCGTGCCGCGCTGGCGCTCGAGCCGCCGGAGGACGCGAAGGCGCGCCATCGCGAGCAGCCGCGCCTGCAACATCGGCATGACCGCCGAGACCAGGAAGAAGATCCACACGAGGTTCCAGAGCCCGTCCATCGCCTATCCCTTGATGTTCCCGATCGGAGTCAGCGACACGACCTTGCGCGAGATGTCGAGGCGGTCGACGACGTCGACGACCTCGCCGAGATCTTTGTAGGCGAAGGCCGCCTCTTCGGCGACGCCGGACTTGGACGCAGCGCGCACGACGATCCCGCGCGCCTCCATCTCCTTCATGAGCGTCTCGCCCCAGACCTGGCGCCTGGCCTGCGCGCGCGACATCGTGCGGCCGGCGCCGTGGGCCGTCGAGCCGAACGTCTCCGCCATCGCGTGCGCCGTCCCGACGAGGAGCGCCGAGCCTGTCTCCATCGACCCGCCGATGATCACGGGCTGGCCGACGGCCCGATAGGCCTCCGGAACATCCGGCGCCCCGGGACCGAACGAGCGGGTCGCGCCCTTGCGGTGGACGACAAGCTCGAGCGACTCGCCGTCGACGGTGTGGCGCTCGAGCTTCGCCGTGTTGTGGCAGACGTCGTAGATCACGGAGAGCCCGAGCTCGCGTGGATCGCGCCCGAAGACGCGCTCCATCACCTCGCGCACCCTGTGCGTGATCATCTGGCGATTCGCGAACGCGCTGTTGGCCGCGGCGGTCATCGCGCCGAAATACGCCTGGCCCTCGGGCGCGCGGAACGGCGCACAGGCGAGCTCGCGGTCCCTCACCGTGATCCCGTGGCGCTTCATCACCTGATCGAACATGCGGAGATAGTCGGTGCCGATCTGGTGACCGAAGCCGCGCGAGCCACAGTGGAGCATCACGACGATCTGGCCGGGCCGCTCGATGCCGAACGCCCGTGCGACGTCGGGGTCGTGAATGCCGCCCGGCGGCACGACCTGGATCTCGAGATAGTGGTTGCCGGAGCCGAGCGTGCCGAGCTGCGCGCGCCCGCGCGAGACGGCGCGCGCGCTCACCGCGTCGGGGTCGGCGCCCGGCAGGCAGCCTCCGCCCTCGGTGCCGGCGAGATCCTCGGGCCAGCCGTAGCCGGAGCGCACGCACCAGCGCGAGCCCTCGCGCATGACCTCGCGGAACTCGTCGTCCGAAAGCCGCACGAAGCCCTTGGCGCCGACGCCCGACGGCACGGCGGCGAAGAGCGCGTCGACGAGCTCGGTGAGCTTCGGCCGGACTTCGGCCTCCGTCAGGTTGGTGCGGAGCAGGCGCATGCCGCAATTGATGTCGAAGCCGATCCCGCCGGGCGAGATGATGCCCGTGTCGGCCCGGAAGGCGGCGACGCCGCCGATCGGGAAGCCGTAGCCCCAGTGACCGTCCGGCATGCAGAGCGCCGCCCGCACGATCCCCGGCAGGCACGCGACGTTGGTCACCTGCTCGAACACGCCCTCGTCCATCCGCGCGAGCAGCGCCTCGGAGGCGTAGAGGCGCGCCGGCACCAGCATCCCGGGCTTCTCGCTGGTCGGGATCTCCCAGATGCAGTCGGCGACGGGCAGCGTCTTCATCGTGGTCATGGACGTCAGATGTCGATGACGAGCCGCGCGCGCCACCCGCGCCCGTGCGGCTCCAGCGTGAACTGGTGGAACGTGACGGCCTTGGGGTCGGCGCGAAGCTCCGTCGTGGCGCGGTCGATCGGGCCGCCGGTAAGACGCGCCTCGAGCCGGCACGGCGTGCCCTCGGTCACGCGCGGCTCGGTCAGCGGGAACACGAGCTGTTCGCTGTCCTTCATGTAGATCAACTCGGAGAGCCAGTCGTAGAGCAGGAGGTCGAGGGAGGGGGCCGTGAGCTCGACGCTGCGCCCGATGCTCGTCCGGACGGTGGCCGGGTCGACCATGACCTCGGCCAGGGCCCGTGCGGCCGTCGCGAAGAGATCGTCGAGGTCGTCCCCCTCGATCTCGACGGCGCAGTCGGCGACTGCGACCGACTCGAGGAACTCGTGTCGGCCCACGGCCCCCCCCTGGCTCCCTACTCGGCCTTCACCGGAATCGTCGTGCCCTTCGCGCTCGGCGCCTTCGGCAGCTTGACGGTCAGCACGCCGTCCTTGAAGCTCGCGGCCACCTTCTCGGTGTCCACGCCCGTCGGCAGCGCGAGCGTCCGGGTGAACGCGCCCCAGGACCGCTCGACGCGGTGGTACTTCTCCTCCTTCTCCTCCTTCTCCTTGTGCTTCTCTCCCTTGAGGGTCAGCATCTGGTCCTGGATCGTGACGCTGAGGTTCTTCTGCTCGACGCCCGGGACCTCCATCTTCATGAGATAGGCGTCCTTGGTCTCGGAGAAGTCGAGCTTCGGCGCCCACTCCCCGACCGTCTCGAACTCGTCCCAGCGCGGCTCGAAGAAGCGGTCGAACATCCGCTCCATCTCCTGCCTCAGGTTCTCCATGCCTCTGAACGGAGCCAGCGCACGCATCACACTTATCCCCCTTCCATCAATGTCACGGTGATCTTGGTCGCGGTCGCTCGCTTCCCGTCCTTCTCGACGTGCACCGTGACGAAGTCACCTTCCTTCACCGCCCACGGATCGAGCCTCACTTCCACGAAGTCGCCGGGCCACCCGGTCGGCCCGGGTTCCTTGGTGCGCCGCGACGCCACGAACTGCGCCGTCGGACTCACCGCGATGGTCTGCTTCGTGATCGGCGGCCGCGGCGGCCCCGGCGCTGAGGATCAGCGCGCCGCCCATGAGGAGAGCGGCGAACAGGGTCGCCTGGCTCATCGACACACACCTCCTTTCGGCGCCGTTGCGCCACGCTGAGAACGGAGCAACCCGAGTGCCACGCGGCGCCGCGCGAGAAGCGCTGAATTCTTTGGCTTTCCTGGAAGCGCGCCCGGCTCCGTCTGGGGCGGCGACGCCTCACTGAGGCGGCGGACGCGCAACCACCACGATCGAGTGAGCTATTTGACGTGGTCTCCAGCCCGGGAACCCGCGTCCCACGCGGGATGGCGGCGCCGCCTCGCCGGAGGGTCGCCGGGTATCATGCCGACGTGGCTCCGGGTGGGGGCGCACCTCAATCCGCTGACCTAGGAGGTCGACGCCCGGCGGGCGCTGATGCTGGCTGGGGGCACGGCTCTGGCTTGCCCCTCGACTTCGGCGTCATGACGCTCGCCACGACGGCGCTGGTCATGCTCGGAGCGCGGCTCTATCCGAAGGTGGTCACCTAACGCGGCGTCACGCCCGCAGGAGCTCGCGGGCGACGACGACGCGTTGGATCTGGTTGGTCCCCTCGTAGATCTGCGTGATCTTGGCGTCCCGCATCATGCGCTCGACCGGATAGTCGCGCGTGTAGCCGTAGCCGCCGAAGATCTGTACGGCGTCCGTCGCGACCTTCATGGCCGCGTCGCCGGCGAAGCACTTCGCCATGGACGACTCGAGCGCGCTGCGCGGGGCGCCCCGGTCCACGAGGGCGGCGGCGTGGTGCACCATGAGCCGCGCGCCGTGGACCTGCATGGCCATGTCGGCGAGCATGAACTGAATCCCCTGGAAGCTCGCGATCGGCTGGCCGAACTGCTGCCGCTCGCGCGCGTACCCGACCGCGGCGTCCAGCGCGGCCTGGGCGATGCCGACCGCCTGGGCGCCGACCGCGGGGCGTGAACCGTCGAGCAGGCGGAGGGCGAGCGTGAAGCCCTCGCCTTCGTCCCCCAGGCGATTCTCGACGGGCACCTCGCAGTCGGTGAGGTGGATCGCCACCGTCGGCGACCCGCGGACGCCGAGCTTGCGCTCCAGCTTGCCCAGGGCGAAGCCCGGGAACCCGGGCTCGATCAGGAACGCGGTGACGCCGTGCCGGCCCCGGCCGCGGTCCACCGAGGCGAAGAGGGTGATGACGCCGGCGTGGCTGCCGTTCGTCACCCACATCTTCGTCCCGTTCAGGACGTAGCGGGCGCCGCGCCGCACGGCCGTGGTCGAGATCGACGCCGCGTCCGAGCCCGAGCCCGGCTCCGAGAGCGAGAACGCCGCGGTGATCTCGCCCGACGCGAGGCGCGGCAGGTAGCGGCGCTTCTGATCCTCGCTGCCCGCGAGCACGATGGGGAACCCGCCCGCGTACTGGACGAGATAGATGACCGCGGTGGAGGCGCAGGCCCAGGCGATCTCCTCGACGGCGAGGCAGAAGGCGAGCGCGCCCATCTCGGTGCCGCCGTAGGCCTCGGGAACGTAGAGTCCCATGACCCCCTGCTCGGCGAGCCGCCGCAGCTGCTCGGCCGGGTACGCCTCCGTCTCGTCCACCTCCGCCGCCTTGGGCGCGATGCGCCCGCGGGCGACGGCGCGGACGAGGTCGCGCATCTGGCGCTGCTCGTCGGAGAGATAGAAGAGGTCGCGCATCGCCGGCATTATCCGCCACTCCCTTCCGCCTGACAATTCTGGTCACCTCGTGCCGCACAGTCTCGTCCCACGCGGGGCTTTCCGGATCGAAGTTGCGGTGGAAGTGCCCGACATTCCGCGCCTGCGGTCCTGGCACCGGCTTTGCGAATCCGACGACCCGGCCATGCACAGAGATCCCAAGGTCGTGGTGGTGATGCCGGCATACAACGCCGGGCGGACGCTCCGGATGACCTACGAGGAGCTGCCGAAGGACGCGGTGAACCTCGTGATCCTGGTGGACGACGGCTCCACCGACGCGACGCTCGACGTCGCCCGCCAGCTGGGCCTCGAGATCTTCGTCCACAACCGCAACTACGGCTACGGCGCGAATCAGAAGACCTGCTACGCGGAGGCCCTGCGCGCCGGCGCCGAGATCGTCGTGATGGTGCATCCCGACTACCAGTACGATCCGCGCCTCGTGCCGCAGATCGTCGAGCCGATCATCAGGGGCGAGGCCGACGTCGTGCTGGGCTCGCGGCTCAAGACCGGGTCGGCGCTCCGGCAGGGCATGCCCTGGTGGAAGTTCGTCGCGAACCGCTTTCTCACCGGGCTCGAGAACCGCGCCTTCGGGCTCCGCCTCTCGGAGTACCACACGGGCTACCGCGCGTTCCGCCGCGAGGTCCTCGAGACGGTGAATCTCCAGCTGAACTCGGACGGGTTCGTCTTCGACCAGGAGATCGTCGCACAGGTCGTCGCGACCGGGCGCTTCCGGATCGCCGAGATCGCGGTGCCGACGCGCTACTTCCCCGAGGCGTCGTCGGCGAGCTTCTGGGCGTCCACGGTCTACGGCCTCCGCATCCTGTCGGTTCTCGCGCGCTACGCCCTCCACGCCAAGGGCGTGCGGCGCTCGCGCTCCTTCGACAGCCTCCGCGGCCGCTACGCGCGGCTCGCGGGCACGCCCGACGCTTCGCTGAACGACACCGCCGCGCGGCGCGAGTCGGCTCCGGTCCCGGTCCGCTAGGACCCGGAGTCCGCTCGCGCCGCGCGGCGGCTAAGAACCCCCGCCCCGGCCCTTCTGCTATCATTGCGTCTCCCGCCCGACAGCGTGGTCGTCGGAGAGCGGCAACGACGCCCCGAGACACGGATCGCCCGAACGCGAAAGGAGACGCGCACATGGCACGACTCAGAACGAAGAAGCGCATGCTGGCGGGCGTCGCGGCGCTGGCCCTGGTGTTCGCCGCAGGGCTCTACGCCGTGGCCCAGCAGCCGATGGACGAAGTGAAGCGCGACCGGACGATGCTCGCCGGCGGCGCCCGCGTCCACGTCCTTCCCGCGACGCTCGAGACGACGCAGTGGGGCTGGCTCGATCCGAAGGAGCCGCCCAAGCTCCTCGTGAAGTCCGGCGACGTCGTCGCCGTCGAGACGATGATGCACGCGCACAACAAGATCCAGCCGGGCACGACGATGGAGGAGATCGTCGCGCTCCGGAAGGCGAACCCGGGGGGCGGGCCGCACTCGCTGACCGGGCCGATCTACGTCGACGGTGCCGAGCCCGGCGATGTGATGGAGATCCGTATCCTCAAGATCGTGCCGAAGGCGTTCGGCACGAACTTCAGCCTACCGGGCAAGGAGTTCCCGACGATCGGCGCGCTGGCCCCCGAGATGCCCGACGGGTTCCTGAAGTATTTCTACCTCGACTGGGAGAAGCGTCAGGCGGAGTTCAAGCCAGGCATCATGGTCGACCTGCAGCCCTTCCCCGGCACCCTCGCCGTCGGCATCGACCCGAAGGACCCGTCGCCCCGCAAGGGCGGCTCGACCGACGCGATGGCGCCCGTCTCCACGCTCCGGCCCTGGAAGAACGGGTCGAACATGGACATCAACGAGCTGCAGGAGGGCACGACGATCTTCATCCCCGTGTTCCTCAAGGGCGGCCTCGTCTGGACCGGCGACTCCCACTGCCGCCAGGGCAACGGTGAGGTCAACCTCACCGCGCTCGAGTGCTCCTACCGCGAGATCGTCATGCAGCTGATCGTCCGCAAGGACATGAAGCTCGAGTGGCCGCGCATCGAGACGAAGACGCACTGGATCGCGACCGGCTTCGACGAGGACCTGAACAAGGCGATGGTCAACGCCGTGCGCGAGGCGGTGGACATGCTCGCGGCGCAGAAGGCCGTGCCGCTCACGCGCTACGAGGCCTACTCGCTGGTCTCGATGGTGGGCGACTGCCGTGTGAGCCAGGTCGTCGACGTGCGCAAGGGCGTCCACTGCATGATTCCGAAGGCGATCTTCGCCAAGAAGTAGGAGTGCGCGCGGCGCTCCTGCTCGTGCTGCTGGCGGCCGCCCCCGCGTGGGGGAGCCGGGAGGGGGGCGGGGCCCCCCTCTCGGGGCCGGCCGCCGGCGCGCTGCGGGTCGTCACCACGTCCACCGATCTCAGGGCGCTCGTCGAGGTGGTCGGCGGCGACCGCGTCGCCGTCGAGAGCCTGGCGCCCGCCGTCCACGACCCGCACGCGGTCGAGGTCACGCCGGGGCGGCTCCGCCACCTGAAGGACGCGCAGCTCCTCGTCCGCATCGGCCTCGACCACGAGCCCTGGCTCGCGCGCGCGCTCGCGACCGTGAACGCCCCGCGCTTCGCGCCCGGAGGGCCGCACGACCTCGACGCCTCGAAGGGCATCGAGCTCCTGCAGGCGGAGACCGCGCGCGTCAGGAGCGAGCGCGGCGTGCACGTGCACGGGTTCGGCAACCCCCACTACTGGCTCGACCCCGTGAACGCGCGCCCGATCACCGCCGCGATCGCCGCCGCGCTCACCCGTTTGGCGCCCGCGGAACGCGAGACCTTCGCGACGAACCGCGCACGCTTCCTCGACCGGCTCGACGCGTCACTCGCGCGCTGGACCACGGCCCTGGCCCCCTACCGGGGCGCCCGTGCGGTCGTCGTCCACGACAGCTGGCCCTACTTCGCCCGGCGCTTCGGCCTCGTGATCGTGGCGGCGGTGGAGCCGGCCCCCGGCGTCCCGCCCGCGCCTGCCTCCCTCGTCGCGCTGACCGCGCGCATGCGCGCGGCCGGCATTCCACTGCTGATCGCCGAGCCCAGCTCGAGCGCGGCGCTGGTCGCCCAGGTTGCCGAGCGCGGCGGCGCCCGCGTGGTCACGCTCATCCCGTCGGTCGGCGGCGACCCTGAGGCGCGCGACTACCTCGAGCTCTTCGAGGTCAACGTCGGCCGGCTCGCGCGGGCGCTCGGCGGCGCGCGGTAGCGGCCGCGCGATGCTCGACCTCCTCGCCGTCCCCTTCCTCGCCTGCCTGGTGCTCACCGGGATCCACGCGTATCTCGGGCTCCACGTGCTCGCGCGCGGCGTGATCTTCGTGGACCTGGCACTGGCCCAGGTGGCCGCGCTCGGCATCACGCTCGCGTTCCTCGCGGGGCATCCGATCCAGAGCGACGCCGCCTACTGGTACGCGCTCGTCTTCACGCTCGGCGGCGCCGCGCTCTTCGCGCTCTCCCGGATGCGGCGCGCGCGGGTGCCGCAGGAGGCGGTCATCGGGATCGTGTACGCGGTCTCCGCGGCGGCCGCGGTGCTCGTCGTGGACCGCGCGCCCCAGGGCAGCGAGCACATCAAGCAGCTCCTCGTCGGGAGCATCCTCACCGTCGCGCCCCGCGAGGTGGGCGCGCTGGCCGCGCTCTACGGCGTGATCGGCGTGCTGCACTGGTTCATCCGGCGGCCGCTCCTCGAGATCTCGTTCGCCCCGGAGCTCGCGGCGGCGCGCGCCGTGCGCTGGTGGGACTTCGTCTTCTACGCGTCGTTCGGCCTGGTCGTCACGAGCTCCGTGCGCGTGGCGGGCGTGCTGCTCGTCTTCTCCTACCTCATCGTCCCCGCGACCGCCGGGGCGCTCGTCGCGCGCTCGGTCGCCGGCCGGCTCGCCGTGGGCTGGGCCCTCGGCCTCGCGGTGAGCGCGGCCGGCCTCGCGGCGTCGTATGCGTGGGACCTCCCGACGGGCGCGACGGTCGTCGTGACCTTCGGCGCATTCCTCGCCGCCGTCGCCCTGGTCCTGGCGGGCCGCGCACTCGCCGCCGCGCTCCGTGCGCGCGGCGCCGATGCCCTGCGCGTTCCCGGCGCCGTGCTCTGCGCCGCCGTGGGGCTCGCCGGGATCTTCCTGGCCCTCGCGCCGCGTGGCGACCACCTCTGGCTCGACGGGATCGAGGACGCCGTCCCGGCGCTCGAGCTCGCCTTCCTGACCCCGCGCGAGCGGGAGACCTGGCGCGACGCCTCCGAGGCGCTGGCCCGCGGCAGCGCCGAGCTGGAGCGGCTGCGCGCGGTGCAGCAGGAAGTCCAGTGGGGCACGCGTCGGATGGACGCCGAGACGCAGGACCGCCTCAGGCAGTTCCTGGCGGGCCGCGCCGAGATCGTCGCCGGCGACCGCGTCGTGCTGGGCGCGCTACGCGGAAAGGCGCGCGAGCGCCAGCGCTGGCTGCTCGGCGCGCCGCTCGCGACCGTGGGCCTGGCGGGCGCCCTCGTCCTGGCCCGAGCGCGTCGGCGCGGGTCTCCCGGGTCTTGACGACAGAGGGGCCGGTAGGGCAGCATCGCGGGAAGAGAATCTTGTTCGCCTCCCACGCGCCGCCGTCCCCGTCCGACCGACATGGTCCCGCCGCGACAGGGATCGTGGTGGCGTTCTGTGCGCTCGCGGCCTATCTGGTCGTAGTCGGCGCCGCCGCGCAGCCCGCCGTCCACGCGTATTTCGACGACGTCGCGATCCGCGACACCGGGACGGTCTGGACGTCACTGACCTGGCACCCCGGGGATGCGCGACACTTCCTGCCGACGGCCGTGCTCGCGCACATCGAGGGCCCGTTCCAGTTCGTGTTCTTGAACGCCTACTACCACGCCATCGGCGACCTGCTGCCGCTGACTCAGCGCACGACCCAGTTCCCGAACACCGTCCTCGCCTTCGCGGGAGCGCTGCTCGCGTACCGGCTGGGGCGGCGGCTCGACGGACGGCGCTTCGGCCTCGCGTTCGGGCTGGCGTTCGCGCTCGCGCCCTGGCTCGGGGTGTCGATCCGCGTGTCGTGGGTGTACCACACGGCGAGCTGCCTGCTCCAGCTCCTGACGCTCTACCTGTACGTCGGCTTCGTGCTCGAGCCCACGCGCCGCCTCTACCGCGTGGGCGCGCCGGCGGCGCTCGCCGCCTACCTGCTGACGGGCCTCGACTGGCCGGCGTTCTTCGTCGCGCTCGGCCTGTTCCTGTCTCTCGCCGGCCGCCTCGGCGACGCGCTCCGGAGCCGGGCGATGCTGCTGCCCGGCGCCGTCGTCGGGGTCTACGCGGTGTGGACGGCGGCCCTGTTCGTGTACGGCAGGCTCGTGGAGCCGAGCCACGCCGACCTCTGGCAGCATTCGTTCCTCGTGTACCCGTTCGTCAAGGTCGGCGGCGCCGTCGGCTGGCCCCCGCCGGGCGCGATGGTCGTCTACGCTCTGGAGACCCTTGGACTCGCGCTGCCCGCCGCCGCCTGGGTCCTCGCGACGCAGCGCCCGTGGCGTCCCGCGGGCAACGGCGACGACCGGGTCGCGGGCGTGCGGCGCGCGTGGCTGCTGGCGATGGGGGCGTGGGCGGTCGTGGGCCTCCTGCCGTTGCTCAAGCTCTCCAGGCACGTGACGTACGCCTTCGTCGAGGCCGTTCCCTTCGCCGCTCTCGCGGCGGTCTGGCTCGCGCGGCTAAGCGGCCCCTGGTGGGCCGTCGTGCTCCTCGTGATGGTCGGCTGGCAGCTGGTGAACGTGTGGAGCAGCGTACCCCCCGCCGAGACCCGGATGGATCGACGCGTCCTCGCGGCGGCGGCGTTCCTCAACGAGCGGCGACCCGATCTTCTCGCGGCGGACAGGACCGCGTTCTTGCCGTGGAACGAGCCCGCCAACGTCGGGCAGTACGCGAGGGGTCGCAACGAGCGGATCATCATGCCCACGGATTTCCCCGCGGAGCGGGGCTCGATGTCGCGGGGCTCGAAGGTTTCGGTCCTGACGGACTTCCTGGACGCCTACGAGTCGCGCGGCACCATCGAGGCCGACTGGCTCGTCCTGTCGTCGGACCTGCTGTCGAGCGGGTCACCGGCCGTGCCGTTCTACCAGCGGCTCCGCGACGATCCCCAGGTCGACTGGATCGCGACGTTCCGCGATCCCTCCGGACGGATGCTCTGGCTCGGCGAGGTCCGGCGGGGGATGGCGCGAGCCGGCGCGGCCGCGGCGGCCATCGTCGACGACGGTCCGCTCGCTGACGTCTATGCGCGGAAGTACGACTGGATCAGCTTTCTGAAGAAGAACGCCCGATACGTCTCGCACTACTGAGCGGCGTCATCTCGCCTCGTAGGTGTAGAACCCCCGGCCCGTCTTCCGTCCGAGGTGTCCGGCCATGACCATCCGCTTGAGCAGCGGCGGCGGCGCGTAGCGGGGCTCGCGGAACTCCTCGAACATCACCTCGGCGACGTACATCGTCGTGTCGAGGCCGACGAGGTCGAGGAGCGTGAACGGCCCCATCGGGTAGCCGCAGCCGAGCTTCATGGCCTGGTCGATGTCCTCGCGCGTCGCGAGCCCACCCTCGTAGACGCGGATCGCGTCGAGCAGGTACGGCACCAGCAGCCGGTTGACGATGAACGCCGTCGAATCCTTCGTCTGGACGGGCGTCTTGCCCACGGTCCGCACCCAGTCCGTGGCCGCCTTCAGGGCGGCCTCCTGGGTGAGGATCGTCCGCGCGACCTCGACGAGCTTCATGAGCGGCACGGGATTGAAGAAGTGGAGGCCGAGCACCTGACCCGGACGCTTCGTGGCGGCCGCCATCGCGGTCACGTTGCACGACGAGGTATTCGTCGCCAGGAGGGCGTCGGGCGGACAGATCCGGTCGAGCTTGGCGAAGGTCTCGTTCTTGAGCTGCTGGTTCTCGGTCATGGCCTCGACCACGAGGTCGCACGACTTGAGATCGTCGAGCCGCGTCGTGCCGGCGATGCGCGCCAGCGTCTCGTCCTTCACCGCGGGGTCGAGCTTGCCCTTGGCGGCAAGGCCCTCGAGCGTCTCGCGGAGCCGGGTGAGCCCCCGCTTGACCAGCTCGTCGGTCGCCTCGACGAAGAGCACCGGGAAGCCTGCCTGCGCGGCCACCTGCACGATGCCGCCGCCCATGAGGCCACAGCCGATGACCCCGACCTGCTTGATGGCCACGCGACGCCCTAGTAGCGGGCGCGACGGCCCGGCAGCGACGGCGGCTCGTAGTGCACGTCGCCCGGCGGGCACGGGTTCCGGACGACGATGGTGATGCCCGAGGCGGAGGGTGAGCGGGGCGCCGGACCCGGATCGCGGAGCGACTCGTCGAGGGCGGAGACGCGCGGCGCGCTCGGCTGCGCCATGATGCTGAGGAGCATCGACGCGCTGATCTGCGCCTTGACCTCCTCGGCCGAGGCGGCCGAGCCGAGTGCCAGGAGCCCGAACACGACGCCGGCGAGGATCCGCAGCTTAACCATGGATCGACTCTACCATCATTGCCCGGATGGCTCCTTACTCGTATACGATGAGGGCGTGCAGCGGAACATTCTTGAGCTTCTCGCGGCCGCGCAGGAACGCGAGCTCGATCATGAAGGTGGCGCCGACGACCTGGCCCCCGAGCAACTGAATCAGGCGAAGCGTCGCGGCCATCGTGCCGCCGGTCGCCAGCAGATCGTCCGCCGCGAGCACGCGCTGCCCGGGGCTGATGGCATCCTCGTGGATGGCGAGCGCGTCCCGCCCGTACTCGAGCTCGTACTCGACCGCGACCGTCTTGCCGGGCAGCTTGCCGAGCTTGCGCACCGGCACGAAGCCCGCGTTGAGCTGGTGGGCGAGCGCGCCGCCGAGAATGAAGCCGCGCGATTCGACCCCCACGACGACGTCCACGCGCTGGGTCCGGTATCGCTCGGCCAGCAGGTCGATGACGCGGCGGAACGCCGGACCTTCCTTGAGGAGTGTGGTGATGTCCTTGAAGAGGATCCCCGCCGTCGGGAAGTCCTTGATGTCCCGGATCTTCGCCCTGAGCTCGGCGACGTCCATCGCGGGCCCATCTTACAAGCGCGTTGCCGCACCGCGCAAGAAGGCGTATGGACGTCAGAGTGTCCATCAGCGAACCAAGCTGACACGGGCGTGCCTGCGGTTCGTCAGTCCGCTGACACTCGGACGTTCTCCCGGCCGGCTGCCAACCCGGTAATTTCACAGTGCGCCGGCTCGGCCGTGAGCCGCGTGGCATTCAAGTTGCTGTCCGAGCATCGCACGGAACACGTCGCGTAGGAGGGCTGCATGCTGCTCCCGGAACAAGTGCAGCGGCTGTTTCACCTGGCACTGGTCGAGTTCGCGCCCGACTGGGAAGTCTCCGGCGCCGTCACGGAGCTGTCCCTGCACAACCCGGAACATTGGGTGTCCGGGCTCGGGACGTTCGGCCTCATCCTGAGAAGCCGCACCACGGGCCGCGTCAAGATCCTCGGACGGCGGACCGGCCAGATCCCGCACGCCGCCTACTACCGCGGTATCTCCTATCGAGTGCTGGAGGCGTACGCTGATCGCATCGTCGATCCGATCCGTCGCTATTTCGAGGAGATCGGGATCCTTCCACCCTCGGAGTTCGCCTCACCGCCCCCGCGGCCCAGAATCGGGTCGCGCCTGAGGTACGCCTAGCCCGCTCCGCGCCGGCGGGGCGCCGCCGTCACGCCTCGAGCCGCGCGATGGCCCGGGGCAGATCGGCTAGGCGCGGGATCGCCGCGTCGGGACGCTGCGCACCGAGCGCTTCGAGCGAGTGGCTCGTCACCTGGATCGTGCGCATCCCGGCTCCGCGCGCGCCCTTCACGTCGAGGATGTCGTCGTCGCCGACGTGCACGGCCGAGGCGGCCTCGCCCCCCACGGCGCGGAGCGTGAGCGCGAAGATCTCCGGATCGGGTTTCCGCACCCCCACCTCGTCGGAGAACGTCGTGTGCTTGAAGCACCCGAGGAGCCGGTAGCGTTCGAGGACCTTCCGGAGCGTGGCGCCAGGCGTGCGCATGGTGTTCGACACGAGCGCGAGCGTGTAGCCGCGCGCCGCGAGCGTCTCGAGCGCCGCGAGCGCGCCCTCGTCCACCGCCGGCGGGACCAGCAACGCGGGACGCGAATAGGCGTCCACGAGCATCGTCATGACCTCCGCGGTGACCCGCGCCGGGAGCTGCCGGTCGAGCGCCGTGAGGATCGCGCGAACGTGGTCGCCGACGGGCACGTCGCGCTGGCGGCTCCAGACCAGCGCGAGGAACACCCCCGACTCGTCGTAGGCGCGATCGAGCTGGCCCGACGAGACGCGCTCTCCCGCGGCGGCCAGGATCTTCGCGAAATCGGCCATGCGGCGCTTCTTGTAGCGATTGTCGCTCGCGGGGCCGTCGACCAGGAGCGTGCCCCAGAAGTCGAGCGTGATCGTGCGGAACTTCAGGGCCGGTCCTCCCACCGGGGCGCGCGTTTCTCGAGGTAGGCGCTCATCCCCTCGCGCGGCTCGCCCGTCGCGTAGGCCGCGACGAAGGCGTCGATCCCGCAGCGCACGGCGCTGCCGAGATCGGTCGCGCGCCAGCGGACGATCAGCTCCTTCTGCAGGCGCACGGCGTCGGGCCCGCACGCGAGGATCCTCGCCGCGAGCGCCTCGGCCGCCGCGCGGAGGCGCTCGAGGGGAACGACCTCGTTCACGAGCCCCCAGTCCAGCGCCCGCTCCGCCGTGACCGGCGCCCCGGTGAGGAGCAGCTCGGCGGCCCGGCCGGGCCCGACGAGCGGCGGCAGGAGCGCCGCCTGGATCACGGACGGGATACCGACGCGCACCTCGGGGAGGCCGAGCGGCGCGCCGGCGGCGGCGATGCGCAGGTCGCACGCGAGCGCCAGCTCGAAGCCGGCGCCGAGGCACGGGCCGTTGATCGCGGCGATCACGGGGAACGGCGCCCGGTGGACCGCGGCGATCGCGTCGTGGAGGCCGGCGATCAGCTCGCGGGCGCCCGCGGCGTCCAGCTCGCGCAGCACGCGGACGTCCATGCCCGCCGTGAACGCCCGACCGTGGCCCGTGACGACGACGACACGGACCGCGCGGTCCGACGCCAGCGTCTCGAACGTCCCGCGGATCTCACGAATCAGCCCGGGCTCGAGGAGGTTGAGCGGCGACCGATCGAGCGTGCACCAGACCGTCCCGCCCGCCCGGTGGACGGCGAGCGGACCGCCCATCTTAGTACCGGCGCATCCGGGGGTCGATGACCCGCGCCCAGTGGTCGAGGCCGCCGGCCAGGTTCCGCACGGTCTTGAACCCGAGGGACCGGAGGTACTCGGCGACCGCCGCGCTGCGCACACCCTGGTGGCAGTAGACGACGATGTCGTCCTCGGGGTTCAGCTCGTCGGTCCGGACCTCGATCTCCTCGATCGGGATGTGGACCGCATTCTCGAGACGGCAGAGCTTCGTCTCCCAGTCCTGCCGCACGTCGAGCAGCAGCGGGCGCTCGCTGCGGTCGAGCCGCGCCTTGAGGTCCTGGGGCGTGATCTCGTCCATCTCGGCTCCCTAGCGTGGCGCCGGGCGCGCCACGAGGAACTCGGCGAGCCAGCCGTTCACCCGGCCGGCGTGCTCGAGGTGGGGAAAGTGGCCGCACTCGTCCACCCAGCGCACGGCGGCGTTGGGCAGGGCCTCGGCGATCTCGGCGCCGTGGGCCGGCGGCGCCACGCGGTCCTGCCGGCCGTGGATCACCAGGACGGGCAGGTCGAGCGTGGCGAGCGCGCGCCGATAGTCCTCGCGGTGCGCCTCGAACTCGGGCCGCACGTGGCGCAGCGTCGCGAGATACGCCTGCCGCGCCTCGGGGGACGTCCGCGCCGCGTACTCGTGATCCACGAAGAAGTCCACCTCGGCGCGCACGGGCCGGTGGAAGCAGCGCGCGAGGGCCGCCTTGTAGAGCGCGGCCGACGCGGCGAGCGCGAGCGCCTCGCCGACGCCGGGGAGCGCGACGAGCCGATAGATCCACGAGGGGCGGAACGAGAAGCCTGGAACGACGCCGCCGACCAGCGCGAGCCGGTCCACGCGCGCGGGATGCGTCAGCGCGTAGGTGACGACGACGGCGCCGCCGAGCGAGTGGCCCACGAGCGAAGCCTGCCGGAGACCGAGGGCCTCGAGGAAACCGTGGAGCGCGCGGGCGAAGAAGGCGAGCCGGTACTGGACGCGGGGCTTGGCCGAGGTCCCGAAGCCGGGCAGGTCGAGCGCGTACACGGTCGCGCGGCGCGCGAGAGGCGCCATGTTGTGCCGCCACGATTCCGCAAATCCGCCGAGACCGTGCACGAGCACGACGGCGGGGCCGCGACCCTCGACGACGTAGTGGAGCGCGAGGCCGTCCACCTCGCCGCCTCGGAGCCGGATCTCTGGCATGGGGCTATGATTCTACCAGACCACCTCCGCCGAGACGCCGGCTCAGGGACTGGCGGAACGGGAAGATGCTGAAGACACCACCCGTGTGGACGAAGCAGATGCGCGTGCCCAGGGCGCGTGGGTCGCGGCGGAGCCGGTCGAGGAGCCCGGCGAACGCCTTGGCGGTGTAGACGGGATCGAGGATGATGCCTTCCGTGCGCGCGACGCGCACCACCGTGTCGAGCTCCGCGTCGCGCACCTCCGCGCGCCCGACGCCCTGGTAGCCGTCGAGCAGCGCGATCGTCTCCGGCACCTCGACGGGAAGCGCATAGCGCCGCCGCGCCTCGCCGATGATGCGCGCCACGTACTCGCGGACGCGCGCGGCCTCCCACGCGATCGGAATGCTCACGATCTCGGCGCGGAGACCGTAGAGCTGCTTCGCCATCAGGAGGCCGGCCTGGCTCCCACCGCTGAACGCGGTGATCACGATCGTGTCGAAGTCGGGCGCGCCGTGGCGAATCTGCTGGGCGATCTCCTCCCCGCACGCGACGTAGCCGAGGGCGCCGGCGACCGTCGCGCCGCTCTCCGGGATCACGTAGGGCGTGCCGCCGCGCGTCCGGACACGCGCCGCGAGCCCCTCCAGCACCTCGTCGATCCGTGCCCACTCGGCGTCGGAGCAGTAGCGGACGTCGGCGCCAAGCAGGCGGCCCAGGAGCAGGTTGCCGTCGAGCTCCTCGGGCGGGGCGCCCTTGAGCGCGAGGATCGCCTTGAGTCCGAGGCGCGCGGCGACCGCGGCGACGGTGCGGCAGCAGTTCGACTGCAGCGTGCCGCAGGTGATCAGCGTGTCGGCCCGCTGGGCGAAGGCCTCGCCGAGAAGGAACTCGAGCTTCCGGATCTTGTTGCCCGTCTCGAGCAGGCCCGTCAGGTCGTCGCGCTTCACCCACAGCTCGACGCCGAGCTCCGCGGACAGGCGCTCGAGCTTGAGGAGCGGCGTGGGCGCATTGGCGAGCTCGACGCGGGGGATCGGCGGGGCGCCCGTCACCATGTTTTCACTATCTCAGGCGAACAGGTCGGGAGGCAAGGAATCAGAGGGCAGGCCGAGGAGCCGCTTCATCATCAGGGCGTTGCGTACCGGGTAGTCACGGTTGTTGTTGTTGAAGGAGATGAAGACCTGCGCCGCCTCGTCGGCCACCCGCTCGACCTCGGGGACCAGCTCCGCCAGCTCGGCCTCGCTGTAGAGATAGTCGTACTTCTCTCTCACCGCGGGCGCCTCGCCCCGGAGCTGGCTGAGCCACCCCTCGGCGTTACGCCCGTGCAGGCGGAAGACCGCCGTCGGCGCCGTGGCCGTCGTCACCCTCGGCATCGCGTTGCGCGTCGCCGGCGCGTCTACGATCACGTGGGCCAGGCGCGCGGCCCGGAGCGCCCCGAGCGTCTCGGCCGCGTGCTCGGGATACCAGGAGCGATGGCGAAACTCGACCGCGATCGCCCGGCCGGGGAGCCGCGCGGGCAACGAGGCGAGGTACTCGAGGCGCGCGACGTCGAAGTGGACCCACGGCGCGAGCTGGAACAGGACGTAGCCGAGCTTGCCGGCGGCCGCGATCGGCTCGACGGCCGCGCCGAAGAGCCGGAACGTCGCGTCCAGGGCCTCGGGCGGGAAGCTCGACGCGTCGATCTCCCCGCGGCGCGTGAGCGCGGGATGCCGCGGCAGGAGCCCCTGTACCTCGGCGGGCAGGCTCTCGCGCCGCGGATGGTGTCCCGTCATGAGCGCGTACGCCTTGACATGGAAGAGGAAGCCCGGCGGCGTGCGCTCGACCCAGCGGAGCGTGTTCCGGACGTCGGGAATGGCGTAGTAGGAGCTGTTCACCTCGACCGCGTCGAAGACGCCCGCGTAGAAGCGCAGGCGCGCCTCGGCCGACATGGACTTCGTCGGATAGAACCCGCGGCTCTCGATGAGCGCCGGGTCGGCCCACGCGCAGATCCCGACGCGGACGCGCTCGCGCAGGCTAGACGATCTTCTCGTAGACGCCCGGCGGGATGACGCGATACACGTGGATCGGCTGCGAGACGTTCTTGAACGTCCGCTCGCCGAGGCTCTCGAGGACGAAGTGCTGGCGGATCCGCGAGGCCGTCGTCGGGCCCACGATGATCTCGCCGCCCTGCGCCGAGCCCGCGAAGCGGGCGGCGACGTTGGTCGTCGGGCCCGTGGCGGTGAAGGTCCAGCGCTGGGCCGCGCCCGCGCCGAGCTTCGTCGCGCCGACGAGCGCCTCGCCCGTGTTGATCCCCATGTGGAGCTGGACGGCCGGGAACATGCCGCCGTACTCCTCGTTCAGGCGCTGGGTCTGCTGGTGGATCGCGAAGGCGGCACGCGTCGCGTTGACCGCGTGGTCCGTCCCGCCGCGATCGGACTGGAAGATCACCATGAGGCCGTCGCCGGCGGTCTCGTTCACGTCGCCGTGCTGTCCCTGGATGATCTCCAGGTAGCTCGAGAAATACGTCTGCACGAGCTGGTTGAGCTTGCGGGCCTCGAGCTGCTCGGAGAGCTTCGTGTAGCCGGCGATGTCGAGGAAGAGCACCGACACCTCGACGGTCTTCTTCTCGAGCTCCGTCGCGTTCGGATTCTGCTCGAGCAGGCGCTTCACCGCCTCCGGCACGAACTTCGCGAGCTCGCCCTTGAGCTGCTCGAGCAGCTCGAGCCGCTTGCGCGACTCCTGGAGGTTGTGCAGCGCGCCATCGAGCTCGGTGTTCTTGGTCGCGAGGTCGTCGTGGGCCCGGGCGAGGCGCGACGTCATCTCGTTGAAGGCGGCGCCGAGCTCACCGATCTCGTCGCGCGCGCCCTCGGCCGCGCGCACGGTGAAGTCGCCCTCGCCCACCCGGCGCGCGGTCGCCGCGAGCGCCGCGATCGGCCGGACGACGACCGAGCGCATCGCGACCGTCAGGACCCCGGCGGCGGAGAAGATCGTCAGGATGCCGATCAAGACCTGGCGGTTGCGGTGACGGCGCACCTCGGCGAAGACGGGCTCCATCGACGTCGCGACGCGGACCACCGCCCGCACCTTGTGGTCGCTGCCGTGGCAGTCCTGACACGCGTCGCGGTTCGGGATCGGATAGTGAAGCGTGAAGAGCGAGGCGTTCGCCTCGACCTCGACGGACTCCTGCGTCTTCTGCGTCTCGAGCGCCTGCGCGAAGAGCGGCCCGCTCATCCGGGCGCCCGGCGCCCGCTGCATGCGCGACAGCGCCTCCATGACCTCGGGCGAGAGGTTGCCCGTCTTCGCGACCTCGGTCGCCGTCGCGAGATCGGTGAACGCCTCGACGCCGTTCCGGCGATAAATCGTGACCCCCTGGATCGGCGACGAGGCGCGGAGCTCCTGGAGCATCTGGCGCGTCACGTCGGGGCGCCCCTGGAGCATCGCGCCCTCGATGGAGGCCACGAGAGTCGCGGTGAGGCGCCGCGCGGCGACCTTGTTCTGCTCGACGAGCGCGGCGGACTCGCGCTGGATCGTGACGAGGGTGGAGACGCCGAACCCGAGGATCAGGACGGCCACGATCAGGAGTCCGATCTTGATCGCGAGGCGGGAGCGGAACATCCGGGGCCGATCCTATCACGGCAGAGGAGCCCGCTAACCCCGCGCCAGATCAGGCGCTCTGGGCGGGGTGTCAGCGTCCTGACACCGCCCGTAGTGGATAACCGGAATTCGGCTCCATCCTGTTGCGTAACACGACGCGTCGTGCGATACTCCCCTCACTTCATCTTTTCCTTCCTTCGATCTCAGTAAAAACAAAACAAGTTCCGGAAGCCGACACAGCAAGGAGGAAACTCTATGAGCAGACTCAGCAGAGTGCTCGCGAGCCTGGCGGTGATCGTGGCGATCGCGGTTGGCGGCAGCTTCCTCACGCGCCAGGTCATCGCCGTCGCAGGAGAAGCCGACGCCGAGCGGCTCAACCGCGCGATTCTCTCGTATGTCGCGGAGCGGAACCCCAACGCGCCGATCAAGCCGTTCCAGCGGTTCCCCGAGGTGCTCGTCACCGAGGCGCAGCGCGCCAGCGTGGATCACTGCCTCATCCTCGCGCAGGCCGACGTCGAGTCGGAGTTCAAGCAGGACGCGGTCGGCAGCGCGGGCGAGGTCGGTCTCTTCCAGATCCTGCCGTCCACCGCGGCGCTCTTCGAGCCGAGCCTGGGCAAGTTCAAGCGTCCCGTGCTGAAGGGCCAGCGCGACCTCGGCGACCTCGCCGATCCGGTCGTCAGCACCCGCTTCGCGATGGCCTACCTGCGCGACATCCTGAACCGCAAGCCCAACATCAAGGACGCGCTCACCGAATACAACGGCGGGCCGGCCGGGCGCCACTCGCACTACTACCGGATGGTGATGGGCGCGTACGTCGAGGTGCTCGAACGGCCGGAGCTCCGGTGCCGCTTCCAGGCGACGCCGAAGCGGCCGCCGATGCTGGCGCTGCTCACGCGCGCATAAACACGAACCGCCCCCGCGCCGTCGCGAGCACCTCCGCGGTGGCCAGGGTCTCGATGCGTCCCTGGACGTCCGCGTAGCGGCCGTGGTCGGTGACGAGCTGCGCGAGGCCCAGGAGCGGCGTCTCGGGCGGCACGGGCCTCACGTAGCGCACCGTCAGCTCGCCGGTGACGGCCAGACGGCCCGTGCCCCGGACGACGGCTCCGGCGAGAATCTCGTCGAGGTACGCCGCCACGATCCCGCCGTGCGTCGCGCCGGGCGGGCCCTCGTACCGCCGCTCGATCAGGAGGGGGGAGACGACGCCGGCATCCGCCCTGAAACATCGCACGCGCAGGCCGCTCGGGTGGCCGGGCCCGCAGCCGAAGCACCTCGCATAGACGTCGTCGGGGCGCGTCGCCGCGCGCTGCTCCTCGAGCCCGGCGAAGCGCTCGCGGAACACCTCGGGCAGCGGCTCGGGCGTGAACATCGGGCGACGCGCGGCTACGCGAGCGCCGCGTCGATCTCGCGCGCGAGGGCGAAATCCCTGGCGGTGATTCCGCCCTCGGAGTGGGTCCAGAGCGCGAGGGTCACCGTCGCGTAGTGGATGGCGATGTCGGGATGATGGCCGGCGCGCTCGGCGAGGGCCGCGACACCGTTGACGAAGAACATCGCCTCCTTGAAGCCCGGGAACCCGTAGGCTTTCTCGATCGCCTTGCCACGCACGACCCAGCCGGGGGTCCGCGCGAGCTCGGCCTTCACGTCCTCGTCGCCCAGGGCGCTCATGCGCGTGCGAGCTTCTGCAGGGAGCGCATCTCGCGGGGCGGGTCCAGCGTCTTGCCGCGGGCCGTCCATGACACCTCGGCCACGTAGAGGTCGCCGCGCGAGTCCACGACGCAGCCGTGCGGCGCGATGAACTCGCCCGGCGCCTCGCCGAGGAATCGGCCGCCGACGCGCGCGACGAGGTCGCCCTTCGGCGTGAGGACACTCACCCGCGCCCCGAGGTTCGGCACCGTCTCGTTCACGGGGAGGTGCGTCGGGAGCTCGCCGACGTAGATGAGGCCGCCGTTCCGGCGCTCGCAGAAGAGCCCGCAGGGCCGGTGCAGGTTGTTGAGCTGGGTCAGGTACCGTCCCGTACCGTCGAAGACCTGCACGCGGTGGTTCTCGCGGTCGGCGACGTAGACGAGGCCGTCGGCGTCCGTCGCGATGTTGTGCGGGATGTTGAAGCACCCGGGGTCCGTGCCGGGTTCGCCCCAGGAGACCAGGTGCCGGCCCTTCGGGTCGAACTTGTGGACCCGGGAGTTGCCGTAGCCGTCGGAGACGTAGACGTCGCCGGACTTCGGGCAGAGCGCGACGTGGGTCGGCCGGTTGAACGGCTTGCCGCCGTGGAGCGTGGAGGCCCGGTCGGGGTCACCGATCGTGAGCAGCAGCTTCCCGTCCGCCGTGAACTGGCGGATCGTGTGATGCAGGTCGTCGGTGAGCCAGAGCGTGCCGTCGGGGCCGATCGTGATGCCGTGGGCCCGGCGGAAAACGCCCTCGCCCCAGGAGCGCAGAAATGTCCCGTCGCGATCGAAGACGATCACGGGATGCGCGCCGCGGTTGAAGACGTACACGTTGTCCTTCTGGTCGACCGCCACGCTCGTGGCCTCGACGTACGACCATCCCTCGGGCAGACGCCCCCATCCCTCGATCGGTCGGTAGATCATGCGATGAGCCTCCTCGCTCGGATGGTGGCCGCCGCCGCCGGTCAGCGTCCGGCGCGTGCGGCCATGCGCGCGCGCAGCTCGACCAGGGCGCGCTGGAGCTGGAGATCGGCCGCGGGGCTCTGGGCGGCGGCGGGATCGCCCACCGCCACGATGGTCTCGGGCTCGAGGCCGGTGCCGTCGATCGAACGCCCCTTCGGGGTGTAGTAACGAGCTGTCGTGAGCCGGAGGCCCGCGCCGTCCGTCAGCGGGATGATGGTCTGGACGGAGCCCTTGCCGAAGGTCTTGTTGCCGACGATCGCCGCGAGACTCCAGTCCTGCAGCGCGCCCGCGACGATCTCGGAGGCCGACGCGCTGCCCCCGTTGACGAGCACCACGATCGGGAACCCCGTACGCACCTTCTTGCCGCTCGCGTGGAAACGGGCGTTCTGGTTCCGGACCCGCCCCTGCGTGTAGACCACGAGTCGTCCCTGGTCGAGGAATTTCTCGGTGACGCCGACCGCGGCCGTGAGCAGCCCGCCGGGATTGTTCCGGAGGTCGAGCACGAGCCCCTGGAGCGCGCCGTTCGGCCAGGCGCCCAGCGCGGCCTCGAGATCGTCCACGGTCTTCTCCTGGAACTGGCGGATCTTCACGTAGGCGATGCCGGGCTCGATCTCGCGGCTCTGCACCGAGTGGACACGGATCTGCTCGCGCATCAGCTCGAACTCGCGCGGCGCGCCCCAGCCTTCGCGCAGGATGCCGATCGTCACCTTCGTCCCCGGACGGCCGCGGATGCGCTTGACCGCGTCCGGCAGCGACATCGCCCCGGCGGGGGTGCCGTCGATCGTGACGATGTGGTCGCCCGTCTGGATTCCGGCCCGCTGGGCGGGCGTGTCCTCGATCGGCGCGACCACGCTGAGCCCGTCGTCCTTGCGCGTGAGCTCCATGCCGACGCCGGCGAAGGTGCCGCTGATGTCCACCTGCATGTCGCGGAAGGTTTCCCGGTCCAGGAACGAGGAGTGCGCGTCGAGGGCGCCGAGACCCCCCTGGAGCATGGCCTGCTCGATCTTCGCGAGCTCCACTCCCGCCGCCGTCTCGCGCGCGAGGCTCGCGACGAAGACGAGGTCGCGCAGCACGTCCTCGCGCCCCGTCGGCGTCGCGAACTGGACGCGCGTGTTCCCGCCGGGCGGCGGGCCGCGGTAGGTGATGGCCGTGCCCTCCCCGTTGGTCGCGACCGCGAAGACACCCTCGGGCAGGATCCGTTCGAGCGCCCGGAGCCCGCCGAGCCGGAACTGCGCGAAGTCGGGCGCGACCACGTACATCGAATCCGCCAGCGCGACCACCTCGCCGAGGTGCTTGAGGACGGGGCCCTGCCCCGCCAGCTCGATCAGGACCTCGACGGTCGTGCGCGCGTCGGCCGTGACCGCGACCGCGCGCTCCCAGGTGCGCGTGCCCTTGCGGGCGACGATCCGGTGCGTCCCGACGGAAACGCTCGGAAGGACCAGCGGGGCGTCGGCGCGCAGGTCGCCGACCCGTTGCTCGTCGACCCACGCCTCGACGCCCGCCACGGTCGAGGTGAGCGCGAGGGTGCCGGACTGGGCGGCGCTGGAGGGCGGCCAGACGCCAAGGGTCAGGACGAGGACGACGGCCAGAACCCGGGCTCTCACGGTCGAAATTCTACCGCATCGCGCCAGCCCGGGTTCGGCTCGCCGTCACCGGCCGTCGGGGTCGCGGTAGTGCTGGAGGAGGTACGCGAGCAGTTTCTCTTTGTCCTCGGACGGAATCGGGGCTCCGTATTTGATCATCCGATCGAGCGTGTCCGACCAGCCCTTGGGCCCCAAGCGCTGTTGAACGGCCACTTCGACGCTGTGGCAGATCACGCAGCGCATGATCAGCTCCCAGCCGGGCGTCTGCGGGATCGGTGGGTTCTGGGCCGGGGCGCTGGCCGGCCGCGACGCCATGGTTCCGACGGCCAGCGCCAGGCCGGCCGCGAGCACCGCCCTACGCCACATCCACCTTGACGGCGTGGATCACGTTCCAGCGGTAGCCGAGCCGGTTGAAGGCACGGCTCGCCGGCTGGACGCGCCCCAGGCTGTCCGTGGCGCGCGCCATGACCGTGTGGCTTCCGGCCTTGGCGTCCCAGTCGTATTCCCACTTGCGCCAGGAGTACCGGTCCCACGTGCCCGCGAACTTCCCGGCGGTCCAGGTCTGGCCGCCGTCGGTCGAGACGTCGATGCCCGTCAGGTCGCCCTCCCCGCTCCACGCCCAGCCCCAGACAGCGACGCGCCCGGGCTGCAGCTTGGCCCCGTCGCCGGGCCCGGCGATGATCGACTTCACCTCGAGCGACTGGAGCGAGTAGATCTCCTTGTCGTCGTCCGCGCGCGGCGCCGTGTAGTTCGACTTCATGTAGAAGCCGTTGAACTCCTCCGTGAGGACCATGATCCGCTCGAGCCACTTCATGGATGCCGAGCCCACGAACCCCGGGACCAGCACGCGAGCCGGCCCGCCGTGAAGGTGCGGGATCGGTTTGCCGCTCATCTCGAGCGCGATCATCGTGTGGTGCTCGACCGCCTTCCACATCGGCACGCTCCGGATGAAGTCGGGCGCCTGGGGCGTCGGCGGCTTGTCCGCGCCGTCGAGGGCGACGTGGCGGGCGGTCGGCCGTGGCCGGGCGAGCGCGAGCACGTCGGCGAGCCGCACGCCCCGCCAGCGCGCCGTCCCGACCGCCCCGTACTCCCACTGGATGCCCGAGGCACGCGGCTTGTGGAACGCGCGCCCGTTGCCGGCGCACTCGAGCGTCACGTCCTGCGCGAACATCGGGAGCTTGCGGAGGTCGTCGAGGCGCAGGACCACGGGGTTGTCCACCTCGCCCTCGATCGTGAGCGACCACTGCGCGGGATCGATCGGCGCCGCGTCGTAGTTGTTGCGGACGAAGAAGAGCTCCTCCGGCGTGTAGTAGTCCTTCAGGTCTCCGAGACGCGCCTCGAGGTTGACGGGGCGGCCGCTCCTGACGATCAGCTTCTCCTTGCCGGGAATGGGTGCCGGTGGCTGCTGGGCCGTCGCGGGGCCGGTCCGCAGGCCGGCGCCCACGGCCGCGACGCCGGTGGCGATGAGGAAGCCGCGCCGCGTGAGGGTGCCGTCCCGGGGATCGCTCATGGGGAGAGTCTTGCACACGCGCCCCGACTCTTCCACCCCTGGCGTCCCTCTCGACCGTATACCCTCAGTGAGATGGATGAGACGACGTTCACCCGCCACGCCGAGGCGTACGCGCGCCGGCTCTACACCGTCGCCTATCGCCTGCTGGGCAACCGCGCCGACGCCGAGGATGCCGTCCAGCGCGCGCTCATGAAGGCGTTCGCCGCGCGCGCGTCGTACTCGCCGCAGTGGGCGATATCCACGTGGCTCTACCGCGTGCTCTCGAACGTCTGCATCGACGAGCTACGCCGCCGCCGGCCCCCGCTCGAGGCCCCGCCGGATCCGGGTGAGCGGCGGCCGCCCCGCGTCGAGCGCCTGGACCTGGCGCGCGCGCTCGAACGCGTGCCGCGAGAGGCGCGGCTCCTGCTGGCACTCCACTACGTGAACGGGCTCTCCTACCGCGAGCTCGCGAAGATCCGAGGTATCTCGATCAACACCGTGAAGAGCCAGCTCGCGCGCGGCAAGACGATTCTGCGGCGGGCACTGGAGGACTAGACGATGGACCGGATGGACACGGCACTCAGAGAGTTCTTCGCGGAGACGACGGCGCCGCGTGGCCTGGCCCGCCGGCTCGCGCGGCGGCGCCCGGCCGCGCCGCCCACCCTCGAGGATCTGACCGGGCGCTTCCGCATCGAGGCCACGGACCACGGCGTGGTCCGGCTCTATCCGGGGCGCGGCATCGGCGCGGCGTCGGGCCGTGCACGCCGGCACGCCGAGCGGGCGCGCGAGGAGCTCCACGAGTACCTCGCCGGTCGGCGGACGTTCTTCTCGGTGGACGTGGACCTCGCGGGCACGGCGCCCTTCCAGGCGCGGGTGCTCGACGTGGCGCGGAGGATCCCGTTCGGCGCCACGGAGTCGTACGCGGAGCTCGCGCGGCGCATCGGCCACCCGCGGGCCGCGCGCGCCGTGGGCAACGCGCTCGGGGCGAATCCCGTGCCCGTGATCGTCCCGTGCCACCGGGTGATCCGGGGCGACGGCAGCTGGGGCCACTACGCGTTCGGCGGGGAGATGAAGACGCGTCTGCTCGCGCTCGAGCGCGCGACGCCCGCGCTCGTCGGCTGCACCACGACGCGCATCGTCTGCCGTCGCGGCTGCGCCCACGAGCAGCGGGTCGCGGAGCCGAACCGGGTCGTCTTCGCCTCGGTCGGCGACGCGCGGAGCGTGGGCTACCGGCCCTGCCGCACCTGCCGGCCGCGTAACGGCAGTGCGAGCTGAGCGCCGCCGCGGCGCGAGGCGAGCGGCGATGCTAAGATCTCGCCGATGACCACGCGTCGCGTCCTTCCCGTGCTGGCCGCGGTCCTGGTCCTGTCGTGGTGCGCGCCGGCCGGCGCCCAGCAGTTTCCGCTCTTCGATGCGCACATCCACTACAGCCGCCCGGACTGGGACGCCTACACGCCCGAGCGCGCGCTCTCGATCCTCGCGCGGGCGGGCGTCCAGCGCGCCATCGTGTCGAGCACGCCCGACGACGGAACGCTCAAGCTCTACGACCGCTCCCCGAAGGGCATCGTGCCGTTCCTGCGCCCCTACCGGACCCGCGAGGACATGGGCGGCTGGGCGCGGGACCCGAGCGTGGCGACGTACGTCGAGGAGCGGCTCAAGCGCGGCGTCCACCGCGGGATCGGCGAGTTCCACCTGGGGGCGGGCGAGGTCGACGCGCCCGTCGTGAAGCGGATCGCCGAGCTGGCGGCCGAGCGCGACCTGTTCCTGCAGGCGCACGTGGACGACGAGACGATCGAGAAGCTGCTGACACGGTATCCCAAGGCGCGCTTCCTCTGGGCGCACGCGGGCATGTCCGCCGGACCGAAGACGGTGGCGCGCCTCCTCGATCGCTTCCCGAAGCTCTGGGTCGAGCTGGCGCTCCGCACCGACGTCGCGCCGGGCGGGGCGCTCGATCCGGAGTGGCGCGCCGTGTTCCTCCGCTATCCCGATCGCTTCCTGGTCGGGACCGACACGTGGGTGACCTCGCGCTGGGAGATCGTGGGCGAGGCGATGCGCGCCGTGCAGGCCTGGCTCGGTCAGCTCCCCCGGGACGTGGCCGAGCAGATCGCCTTCAAGAACGGCGACCGGCTCTTCCCGGCGCCCTAGGCTAGGCCAGCGTTTCCACGAGGCGCCGGTCCGACTCGTAGCGGAGCCGGCGGAGCGCCTCGACGCGCTCCACCCACGCGACCTCGTCCACCTCGTGGTCGTGCTCACCCACCTTCTCGAGTGGCCGCATGCGGAACCAGCGCACCGATTTCCTGACGCGCTGCCCTTCGCGCTGGAACCAGTACGTGATTTCCTCCAGCTCGCGCACGACCTCGCACCGCCAGCCGGTCTCCTCGCGGACCTCCCGCAGGGCGGCGTCCAGGCTCGACTCGCCGGGCGCCAGCGTGCCCTTCGGCAGCGTCCACACCGGCCGCTCGCGGAGGTCGCGGGCGCGGATCAGGAGGACACGGGCGTCCTCGTCCACGACGAGCCCGCCCGCGGAATACTGAAACACTGTGCGCGTCCCTTCCTGGGCCACGCTCTCATCATACGACGCGCGTGGTAACATCCGCACCGTGAGGCGCGCTCTCCTAGGCGCGATGCTGCCGGCCCTCCTCCTCGCCGCCGCGCCACCCGCCGTTGCCCAGCCGCCGCGCGACGGCGCGGACCGCGAGCGCGCGTTCGTCGAGTCGCTCGGCCGCGCCGACCCCGCCGCGGCCGAGACCTATGTTGCGCTGCGCGACGCCCGCCAGAAGGCCATGGACGAGCTCCAGCGGGTCGAGGCGCGGTACCGCGCCGCGGGGCGTGAACTCCGGCCCGTGTTCCTGCCGGAGCTCCGGGAGGCGCGCCGGGCGTACGCCGAGCGCTCGCTCGCGCTGCTCGACTTCCTCGACGCGCGCGATCGTCAGGCGCTCGCCTCCTACCAGGAGGCGATCGGCCGGATCACCGCGATCCTCGAGGAGCACAGGCAGACGCGGGCGCAGCTCGAGAAGCTGCTCCGGGAGGAGTGAGCCGACGCTCGACCTGCTCGCCCACTTCCCCGCGGGCGCCACGCCTCGCCCCGAGCAGCTCCGGCTCCTCGCCGCGCTCGGCGACGCGATCGCGGAGGCGCTCGACGACCCGGCGGCGCCGCGCGTGTTCCTCGTCGAGGCCCCGCCGGGCGTCGGCAAGAGCCACGTCGCGATGACGCTCGCGCGCTGGAGCGGCGACGCCTACCTCCTCACCTCGCAGAAGACGCTCCAGGACCAGTACGAGCGCGAGTTCGGCGGCGAGCTCCAGATCGTCAAGGGTCGCGACAACTACGCGTGCGAGCGGTATCCGGGGGCGCGCGTCCCGACCTCGCGCGGGCTGTGCCGCCGGCCGCGCGGGCCGCTCTGCCAGTGCCCGTACGTGCGCGCGAAGAGCGCTGCGCTCCACGGGCCCATCTTCTGCACCAACACCGCATACTTCGCCACCCTCCGCTACTGGCACGCGGAGCAGCTCCGCCGGCGCCGCCTCCTCGTCATCGACGAGGCGCATAACCTCGAGTCCCAGCTCGTCTCGGTCTTCACGGTGGGATTCCCGCCCGAGCAGATGCGCGCCTGGTTCGGCGGCCCGTTGCCGCGCCTCGACGCCGCCGACGCCTACCGGCCGCTGATGCGCGAGCACCTCGAGCAGCTCGGGGGACGGCTCGAGAGCGTGGGGCGCGAGCTCGAGGCCCTCCGGCCGCCCGACGTCGCCGCGGATCTGTTCCTCCGCATGCCCCCCTCGCGCGCCGAGCAGGAGCTGATCACGCAGCGCGACGAGCTCGAGGGCGCGCTCGCGCGCCTGCGCTTCTTCGTGGACAGCGAGGACCAGGAATGGGTCGTGCGCTACCCGGAGCACCCGGCAGCGGCCCTCGAGTTGCTGCCGCTCTCCGTCGCGCCGATGGCGCGCGAGCTGCTCGCCGAGACGGCGGAGCTGACCGTGCTCTCCTCGGCCTACCTCGGTCACCGCGCCGTCGTCGCCGAATGCTTCGGGCTCGCGGAGGACGGCCTGCGCGTCTTCGGCAGCCCCTCGCCGTTCGCGCTCGAGCAGCGCCGGATCGTCTACCGCCCCGTCGGCGCGCTCTCGCGGGCCAGTCTCGCGGCGCTCGAGCCCGCGCTCTTCGCCGACGTGGCGGCGCTCCTCGCCGCGCACCCGTCCGAGAAGGGATTGATCCACGCGTCCTCGTACGCCGCGGGCGAGCGCCTCGTGCGCGACCTGGCCCGGCGCTCACCCGCGACCGCGCGGCGTCTCATCTGGGTGGAGTCGGCGGAGGCGAAGGCGCCCGCGCTCGAGCGGCACCGCGCGTCGCCGCTCCCGACCGTGCTGGTCTCTCCTTCGCTGCGCGAGGGCGTGGACCTGCCCGACGACTTCCTGCGCTTCCAGATTGTGACGAAGCTGCCGTTCCCCGACCTCGGCGACCCGTGGACCGCCGAGCGCCGGGCACGCGACCCGCGCTGGTATGCGCTCGAGACGGCCAAGGCCCTCGTGCAGGCCTACGGGCGCTCGTGCCGGCACGCCGAGGACCACGGCGTCACGTACGTGCTCGACGCGCAGTTCGAGCGCTTCCTCCAGCGCTACGGCGTGCTGCTGCCGGAGTGGTTCGTCGACGCCGCCACAGCGGCGCTCCGGGCGCAGCGGCCCGACCGCTGGGAGGAATGGTAGGATAGGCGGCCGTGAACACCGGGGACGTCGACGCCGTCATCCAGACGGTCCGCTTTCAGCTCTATCGAGAAAACGTCTACGGCGCGCTCGAGATCCTCGAGCGCGCCCAGCGCGAGCACCCCGATCCGCGGTACACGGAGCAGGCGACGCGGATCCGCTCCTGGCTGACCCATCTCGTGAGCCGCGAGGCGTACGTGCAGGCGCAGGAGGCCCAGTACAAGCGGCTCCGCTGGAAGGCGGGGCTCAAGCTGCTCGAGAAGCGCATCCGCATCTGGCTCGGCCGGAAGACCCGCAGGATGATCGAGCGGCGGGCGGCCGACGCGGAGTTCGTGCAGCTCGAGCGCGAGGTCGCGCTCGTCCGGCCGCGGCGGGTGCTCGACGCGGGCAGCGGCGAGGGTGGCGTTGCGATGGCGCTCGGCGCGCGGCACCCGGAGATGCGGGTCGAGGGCGTCGAAGTGTCGCCGACCAACACGAAGATCGCCAAGCAGCTCAATCGCTTCGGGAACGTCGGCTTCCGTCAGGGGCTCGCCGAGGAGGTGCACCTCTACTTCCCGCGCGCCTCCTTCGACCTGGTCTACTCGTTCGCCGTGCTCGAGCACGTCCGGGACGTGGACGAAACGGTGCGCGCGATCGAGACCGTGCTCCGGCCCGGCGGGCGCTTCGCCTTCGTCGTGCCCATGCACGAGTTCCGCGTGACGGGCCCGATCCCCGACTACACGCCGCTCCACGGCTACGCGGACCACTGCCGCGTCTTCACCGAGGCCGAGCTGCACGAGCGCTTCGGGCGTCGCCACGACTTTCACCTGACGAAGATCCCGGGCGAGTGGAAGCACGGCGAGCTGCCGGCCTGCTTCGAGCCGATCGAGTTCGGCGCCTTCTTCGTGTCCTACGCGACGGAGAGCTAGGCCCGGCGCGCTCCGGTCGCGGCGGCGCGCCCGGCGACGCGGCCGAAGACGGCGCCCGCCATGAGCCCCGCGCCGCCCGGGTAGTTGTGGTAGAAGAGCCCTCCGACCAGCTCGCCCGCGGCGTAGAGACCCGGAATCGGCCGCTGCTCGCAGTCCACCACCTGGCCGTCCTGCGTGATCTTGAGCCCGCCGAAGGTGAACGTGATGCCCGTCGTGACCGCGAAGCCGACGTAGGGCGGCGCGTCGAGCGGCAGCGCCCAGTTCGACTTGGGCGGCGTGATCCCGCGCGTGCCCTTGCCGTCCTTCACCGCCGGGTTGTAGGTCCCCGCCTGGACGGCGGCGTTGTACGCCGTCACCGTGCGCACGAAGCCGTCGACGTCGATCTCGAGCTTGCGCGCGAGTCCCTCGAAGGTGGCGTCCTCGGCCTTCGTGACCTCGCGGATCCGGTATTCCTCACGCAGCAGGTGGAGCACCTTCTGGTCGAAGATCTGGAACGCGGTGCGCCGCGGCTGCTCGATGACGGCGCGGCCGTATTTCACGTAGGTGTAGTTGCGGAAGTCGGCCCCCTCGTCCACGAAGCGTTCACCTCGGATATTCACGATGATGCCGACCGGGTAGGAGTGCTTCTGAAAGTTGTCACCCACCTTCCGGTCGCCGTGCCACGGCGCGTTCAGGTCCCACTGAACGGAGTGACACCCGCTCCAGTGCCCCCACGGCAAGGCGCCGATCTCGAGCGCCATGCGGATGCCGTCGCCCGTGTTGTACGGCGTACCGCGCACGCGCGCGAGCTCCCAGTTGCGGCCCAGATAGCGCGTGCGCATCTCCGGGTTCGCCTCGAAGCCGCCGGCGGCGAGCACGACGGCGCGCGTCGAGAGCGTCTCGGTTCCCGCCGGCGTGCGCACGACGACGCCGGTGACCGCGCCGCGGTCGTCGGTCACGAGCCGCGTCACCTTCGATTCGAACCGCACGTCGATGCCCGCCTTGGCCGCAGAGGTGTACTCCATGTCGATGAGCCCGGGCCCGCCGCCGACCGCTTCCAGCACGAGGCCGCCCCAGAAGCGGAAGCGGCCGTCGACCTTGTACGCTTGCCGGCCGAACATCGGGATCCAGCGAACACCGCGGTTCCGCATCCAGCGCACGGTGGCCTGCGATTCGCGCACGAGCAGCATGGCCATGTCGGGGTCTGCGCACTCCTCGGTGACCCGCATCAGATCGTCGTAGAACTGCTCCTCGGTGTAGGGGTCGACCTCCATCGAGGCCTTCTCCTCGTCGGAGAGATCGCCCACCAGGTCGCACAGCTCCTCGAAGCTCTTGAATGCGAACCGGAAGCCGCCCGCCGTGAAGAAGCCGTTGCCGCCACGCCACGCCTCCGGTGCCTTCTCGAGCACGAGCACGCGACCGCCCACCTCGCGCGCCGAGAGCGCGGCGCACATCGCGGCGTTGCCGCCGCCCACCACGATGACGTCGTAGGGAGTGCTCATGGCGCGCCTACTTCGCCACGATCTCGCTGATCTGGACCTGGGGCGTGATGTTCGTGAAGTTCGGGACGTCGGCGAACAGCTCCTTGCCGTGCGGCGCCATCGCCTTCTGAAAGTCCGCGATCGAGTCGAAGTAGAGGTGGCCGGCCGCGGCGAACGGCGCGGGCGCGCCCGGCGCGCCGCCGGCCACGCCGCGGTCGACCTCCCAGCGGAGGAGGCCGAGGCTCCCGAGCCGCTGCTGGACGAGCGCCATGTGCTTCGACACGTAATAGTCCACGTCGAACTTCTTCCCCTCGCCGGCGGGATACATCACGGAGACGCGAATCATCGGTAACCTCCCCTGGTGGCGTTTCTCGGTGCCTTCGGTCAGTGGACGAACGTCGCGGCGACTCGCCGCGAACGCAGGAAGTACGGGATCCAGATGGCGGCGCTCGCCAGCGAGCGCCCGATGTCGGTGGCCTCCCGCAGGCTCATCCGCGCCCGGGCCGCGGGGATCGCGCCGGTCGCGGCGAAGTCGCCGACCACGACCGCGAGACCTACCGCGATGTAGGCGATGATCATGCGCGGAAAGTTGCGCCGCTTCCGGAAGAAATGATGCACCAGCCATGAGGCCCACACGAGCAGCACGAGATTGACGAGCGCCTCGCCGACGAGGAGCGGCGCCCAGAACGGATGATAGGCCGGGCCGCCCGGCGTCGTGAGGACACGCCAGGTGTCTGACGTGAAGAGCTTGGCATTGGCGACGAGCGTCCTGAGGAGGAGCAGCGGCTGCAGGCACAGCCCGATCGCGACGAGGATCAGCCAGCCACGGATACCCTCGAGACTCTGCGCGCCCCCTGCGGCCATCGTGACGCCACCGTATGCGCCTGAGCGCAGGGTGTCAAGAACGCGTGGCAGCGGCAGCGTCGCGCGTCATCGCGCGACCCGAAGCGTGAAGCGACGTCCCTGCTCGCTCAGCGTGACACCGTCCTCCCGGATCTCCTCGACGCGCAGCCGGCCATCGATCAGGTCGCCTTCGACATACTTGTGTCCGCTGATGAAGATCATTCTCCGCGCTGGGGCGTCCGAGTACACCAATGCCTCGACCTTCAGCTCGGCCGGTTCCCGCGGAGCCGGCGGCGCAGCGGGCGTGACGGGCGGAGTGACGGCTGGCTCCTGCGGAGTGGCCGGCGCCGCGGGCACAACGGACGGCGGCACCGCTGGCTCCGGTGCTCTCCGGGCAGCCGAGGTAGGCTGCCGAGCCGCGGGCGCTGATGGTGGGGGCTGCGGCGGCGCAGTGGTTGGTATTCGGTCTGGCCTCAGCCGCGGAGGCTGTGCTTGCTCGGGCACGGCGACCGGCGTGAGTGGCGCCGGGGCGGGGACGAAACGAAGCCACGCCACCAGCACCCCGGCAAGCAGGAGGGCATTCAGCCCGAGTGCGACGAGCAGGCGGGCCGACAAGCGAGTCCAGGCCGAGCTCCGCGTCGGGGCCGGCCTCAGAAGCCGCTGTAGCGCCGACGCCTGTCCGTCTCGGGCCTTCGCCGCCTTCGTGAGCGCATCGAGAATGTACGACATGACTACCGCCGACCTCCGGAGACGAGCGCGGGGGCCTTCGAACCCGGCATCATTGCGGCGAGCCGGACGAGTGTCTCCTCACCCGCAATCCCGTCGGGCGTCAACGACTCGGCCTGCTGGAAGGCCGCGACCTGTCGTTTCAGATCCTCGTCGTAGACCTGGCTCGCGCCTGCCGACACCGGCTGGCCCGCGATCTCGACGAGTGTCTGGCGGAGCCAGAGGACGTCCCTGCCTCGCATCCCGGGAGCGAGCGGTATGGGACCCGCAACCGGCGGCTTCCAGATCATCACGAACGGACCGTCCCACAAGCGCTCGATCTCGACGGTCGTCACCACGAGCCGGTGCTCGCCGATCTGGAGCGTCGCCCGCTCGCCGTCCAGATCGGTCAGGACCACGTACTGCTCCTCGCCCCCGCGTGCGCGGAGCGGGAGGATCGCCGGAAGACTGAAGCGACGCAGCACCGTCCACGTGCCCGCGCGGAGCACACACCGAAGGCCGGCCTGGTGCCCGTACTCGCACCCGAGGTTCGTGACGTTGGGACGGACATCCAGGTGCCAGAGCGCGTAGAGGTTCGCGAAGGCGGTCGTCTTGTCGGTGTTGACCGAGGGGGTCGTCAGGATCTCGGCGAGCGTCGGCTCGGCCGGCTTCTCCAAGACAGTTTGCGCGACCGGTGGCGCGGGAATCGAATCGGCTGCCCGGCTTCCAGGTACCGGAATTCCGATGAGGGCGAGGCCCGCCGACCCGAGCACCGCGAAGGCGACGCCTGCGGCCACGAGCAGTGTGGCTGTCGCCGTCGCCACGATGCGGCGGCGGCTCCGCGGCGACCGGCCGAGCACTTCCCTCCCCGCTCGACGTACGATCGCCGCCGTCACACGGTCCTGTCCGACGGCGTATGCGCCAAGCAGGGCCCGGTCACAAATGGTGTTGAGCAGCCGCGGGACGCCGCCGGAGAGGTGATGGGCAAGGCGCAGGGCCGCCCTATCGAAGAGCGGCTTCTGCCGGCCCGCGACCTCCAGCCGATGCTGCACGTACGCGCGCGACTCCTCCTCGGTGAAGGGCCGCAAGTGACAGCGCGCGGTCACCCGCTGCGCCAGTTGACGGAGCTCCGGCCGGGCGAGGATATCCGCCAGCTCCGGCTGGCCGATCAAAATCACCTGAAGGAGCTTCTCCCGCGTCGTCTCGAGATTCGTCAGCAGCCGGATCTCCTCCAGCACTTCCGGGCTCAAGTTCTGCGCCTCGTCGATGATCAGCACCGTCCGACGGCCACGGCCGTGAGCGTCGAGCAGCGCCTGGGATAGCGCATCGACCAGGATCTTGGGGCTCGTGGTGCCCGCGGGGTAGACGATCCGGAACTCGTCGCACGCGGCCGCAAGCAGCTCGACAGACGTCAGGCGCGGATTGAAAATCATGGCGACATCCACGTCGTCCGGCAGTTGCTCGAGCAGGGTGCGGCAGACCGTGGTCTTCCCGGTGCCGACCTCGCCCGTCAGCTGCACGAAGCTGCCCCCCTCCCCGATCCCGTAGAGCAGATGGGCGAGGGCCTCGCGGTGAGCATCGCTCAGGTAGAAGTAGCGTGGATCGGGCGCAAGCGAGAACGGCCGCTCGGTGAGCCCGAAGTGTGGCGCATACATGGACATATCCTACGTCGTCCGGACTCCGCTCCCCTTCGCCACGCGCAGCATCTCGATCAGCACCTCACGGCTCTGCGCGGAGGTCGTGACCTCGCGCGGAAACGGGATCCGCACGCTCGACAGGCGCGGCCCTTGCCGAAGCCTCAGCTTGAAGCCCAGGCGGTCCACGGACACCATCGTGGCCTCGTCGGCCGCCTCGCCCGCGAAGTGGCGCGCGTAGGCGACGAGCGCATCGGCGTGGTCGCGGTTCATGTGCTCGGCGATGCCCGCGGCCGCGTCGGCGAGCGGATCGGGGCGCGCGGCCGCGTAGTCCGCGGACGTCACCCAGTCCATCGCCGCGAAGCCGCCGACGAAGTAGGCGTCGAGCACCTCGAGCCGCCGGAAGCCGAAGTCGTCGAAGTCCACCCAGTAACCGGCCTTCTCGTGACGCGCGAGGTAGGCGGCGCGCGCCGCCGGCACCTCGTCGCCCTTCAGGACGCGCGCCTCACCCATGAGCGTGAGCCGCGCCGCCGCGAGCGGGTCGACCGAGGCGTCCGGCTGCGTCACGAGCAGGCTCGCCCGAGGGTCGGCCTGGAGGTTCTGCGTGTGCATCGCCATCGTGCTGATGAGGAAGAGCGGCCGCCCGCGATCGTCGAGCGCGTAGGGCATGAGCGAGGCGAACGGGTGACCCGCCCGCTTTCGCGACACCGTCGCGAGCGCACCCGTGCGCCCGAGATGCGCGAGCGTCCGCGCGCGCTCGGCGTACGTGGGCTCGGGGATCGGCGGCGCGTCGCTCCCCCGGGGCGGTCCGGCGTGGCGGTTCACTGCGCCGTCCACCCTCCGTCGATCACGAGCTCGCTGCCGGTCACGAAGGCTGACTCGTCCGACGCCAGGTACAGGACGCCGTACGCCACGTCGTCGGGCTCGCCATACCGCCCGAGCGGAATACGCGACACCATGCGCTGGTAGACAGCGGGGTCGGCACGGCGGCGCTCCGTCATCGGCGTGACGATGGGGCCGGGGTGCACCGAGTTGCACCGGATGCGCTCACCGGCGTACTGCACCGCCGTGAGCTTCGTGAGCAGCCGCACCGCGCCCTTGGAGGCCTGGTACTGCGGGCTGCTGTCGTCCATGCCGACCAGGCCGAGCTGCGAGGAGATGTTCACGATCGAGCCCCCTCCTGCCGCGCGCATGGCGGGAATGACCGCCTCGCTGCCGAGGAACACGCCCTTGGCGTTGACGTCCATCACCCGATCCCACGCCTCGACGCTGGTGTCCTCCAGCCGGCCCGCGCCCCCGATGCCCGCGTTGTTGACGAGGACGTCGAGCCTGCCGAACCGGCTCACCGCCGTGGCAACGGCCTGCTGCCAGTCGCGCTCGCTCGTCACGTCGAGCCGGACGTAGATGGCCTCGCCGCCCTTGGCCCGGACGTCGGCTTCCACGGCGCGACCCTCCGGGTCGAGGATGTCGCCGATGACGACACGCGCGCCCTCGCGCGCGAAGAGCCGGGCCTCGGCCGCGCCCAGGCCGCGCGCGCCGCCGCTGATCAACGCCACCTTGCCCGCGAGCCGCATCGTGGTCTCCGGGTTACTCGCGCGTCGCCGTGAACGGGCAGATCTGGTTGTACGCGCAGTAGCGGCAGGCGTTGTAGGACGGCGTGGCCTCGAACGCGCGCGCCCGGATGCCGGCGGCGGCGGCCCGCACCTCGACGCGCGCCTCCTCGAGATCGTCCTCGTCCGGCGTGTGGCGTCCGACCAGGTTGGCCTCGAGAAAGCGCAGCTCGACCTGCTTCGGGAGCGCGCCCGTCATCTCGCGCCAGGCGAGCGCGTAGATCTTGAGCTGCAGGCTGTCGGCCGCGCGCCGGTCGGCGACCTTCTGCGTCGCGACGTCGCCCGTCTTGTAGTCGATGATCGTGGCGCCGAAGAGGTCCTCGTCCACACGGTCGAAGCGACCGCGGACCCGATCGACGTCGAGCGTGAAGCCGAATTCCTTCTCGATGTAGGTGGGCTTGGCGCCGCCCGCCTCTTCCTCGTGCCAGAAACGGGTCATCGCTCTGGTGCCCGCCGCCTTGCGCGCCTCCTCGTGCTCCCACGTGAGGAAGCCCTGGTTGTCCCACTCGCGCTCGTACACCGCCAGCAGATCCTCGAGCGACGTGTAGTTGCCCGCCGTTCGGCGGAGCAGGTAGTGCTCGACGACCTTGTGGATCGTGCTGCCGTACACGACGGTATGGTGACGCAGGATCGGCACGCGCAGCAGGTGGACGTACCGGTACTTCAGGGGACAGGTCTGATAGTCGTCCACCTGCTTGTGGCTGATCAGCAGCTCCTGCTCCGGCGGGATCGGCGCCAGCCGGCCCGTCTCGGGCTCGACGGGCGGCGCGAAGCGCTCGATCTCCTCGACGGCCCTGCCCTTGAAGGGCCGCGCGGCGTTCTTCGGCAGATCCAGCGCCTCCAGCACGAACTGGCTCACCTTCCGCGCGCGCGCGCCGCCGTAGTCGCGCGCGCTCGTGAAATAGAGCTCCCGCTTGGCCCGCGTCATGCCGACGTAGAAGAGCCGCCGCTCTTCCTGCTGGTGGAAGTCACCCGTCGGCAGCGTCTCCTTGATCAGCTCGGCCGGGACCTCGAGCGCCTCCCGGCGGCGGCGCAGCGGGAACTTCTCCTGGACCAGGTTGACCAGGAAGACCACGGGGAATTCGAGCCCCTTCGCCTTGTGGACCGTGAGCACGCGCACCGCCGGCGTCTCGACGTCCGCTTCGGCGACGGCCGGGTCCTCGCCCGCGTCGATCAGCGCGTCGAGGTGCTTCACGAATTCACCCACGTTGTCGTAGCGCAGCGCCCGTGAGGCGTCCCGGATACGTCCGAAGAACTTCGAGATGTTCTGAACCTCGGCCTCGTCGCGCGCCGTCGCCGCCTTCGACATGCGCGCGAGCCAGCCCGAGTCCACGAGGAACTGGTAGAGCAGCTCGCCCGTCGGCAGCTCGCGCGCGAGCTCCATGTACCGCGTGAGGTCGGCGACGAGCCGCCGGATCGCCTCGCGCCCCTCCTCCTCCAGCTCGTCGCGCAGCTCGCGGATCTCCTCCGCCCGCCGGAAGACGTCGAAGAGCAAGCGGTGGCGACGGTCGGAGTACGTGGCGCAGCGGGTCAGGTCGACGATGGGCACCTGGTAGATGTCGGATGACGCCAGATAGTGCAGGCTCACCGACTCGTCGGGATGCGCGACCGCGCGAAGAAACGCGATGAGCAGGCGGATCTCGGGCCGGCCATAGAGTCCGGCATTGCCCGAGAAGGTCCACGGGACCCCGCGGAGGTTGAAGGAGCGGAGGAACTGGTCGGCGTCCCCGTTCGAGCGTACGAGCACCGCGACGTCGTCGTACCGCCATTCCTTCGCCTCGACGCGCTCGCGGATGAGCTGGGCGACCGCGTCGGCTTCCTGGCTGGCCGTCTCGTAGTGGAGATGCTGCGGCTCGGGGCCGGCGGGCTCCCGTACCGCGGCGAGCTTCTTGCTGACCCCGTATCGGCGTCCCTCCTCGCTCTCCTCGAGCCGGTCGGGGTTGTTGAGGATGAGGCGGTACGCCGCGTCGAGGATGCGGTGGTGCGAACGGTAGTTCTCCGTGAGGACCACGACGCGCGCCTGCGGGAATTGCTGGAGAAAGCCCCGAAAGTTCGACACGGCGGCGCCGCGCCAGCGATAGATGGCCTGGTTGTCGTCGCCGACCGCCGCGACGTTCGCATGGCGGGCCGCCAGCAGCTTCACGATCTCGAACTGCGCCCAGTTCGTATCCTGGAACTCGTCCACCAAGATGTACTTGAAGCGCCGCTGGTAGTTGCCGAGCACGTTGCGGCGCTCGCGCAGCAGGCGGAGCGCGTGGACGATCTGGTCACCGAAGTCGATCCCGCCGCTCGCGGCCATCAGCTCCTGATACTTCGCGTACGTCCGCGCGAGCTCGAGCTGCTGCGCCGCGCGCTCGGCGAGTCCGACGTCCTCCGGCGCCGCCGCGGCGCCGGCCCCCAGGCGTTCGGCCTGCGTCAGGTACCCCTCGGCGGTGATGTCCTCGTCCTTGCAGCGGCTGATCAAGGTGATCATCGCCTGGATGTGTCGCGTCGGATCGCCGAGCGGCCGGTAGCGCTCGAGCGGGAACTGGAAGAGCCGGTCACGAAAGAAGATGACCTGCTCGGCGCGGTTCAGGACGCGAAAGTCGGGCTGGAGCCCGAGCTCGAGCGCGTGCTCGCGGAGCAGCCGGTCGCCGAAGGCGTGGAAGGTCGCGATCTCGACGTCCGCGTACCCGTAGGGCACGAGCTGATCGACGCGCTCTTCCATCTCGGCCGCGGCCTTGTCGGTGAACGTGAGCGCGAGGATCTCCTCTGGGCGCGCCTTCTTCCGTGCGATGAGCCAGGCGATGCGACGCGTGATCGCGGTGGTCTTGCCCGTGCCCGCGCCGGCGATGATGAGGAGGGGGCCGACGTCGTGGGTGACGGCCTCGCGCTGCGCGTCGTTCAGGCCGTCGAGGATGCGGTCACCCGCCATGCCGCTCCTGACTATACACGACCCAGCGCCGCCAGCAGGATCGTCAGCGTGACCACGCTCGCGAGCGTCGAGACCACCACGCTCGCCGAGACGAGCGCCGGGCGCGCGTCGAACTCCAGCGCCCAGAGGAACGCGACGACGGCCGTCGGCGTGCTGGCCTGGAGCACCGCCACCGCGAGCGCCGTGCCCTCGAGCCCCACCAGTCGGCCCGTGAGCCAGGCGACCGGTGGCGCCACCAGCAGGCGAATGACCGTCGCCACGACGGCCCCGGCCGCCTCGGCGCGGAACGAGAGCCGGGCAAGCTGAAGGCCGAGGAGGAGCAGCAGCACGGCCACCGAGCCGTTCGCGAGAAGCTGACTCGCCTTGGCGACGGGCGCGGGCAGCGTCCCACCCGTGAGGTTCACGAGCACGCCCGCGGCGAGAGCGTACGTGATCGGCAGACGCGGGAGCCGCCGGAGGGCTCCGCGGGCGCTCGCACGCGCGTGGGCCGCGATGAACACGCCGAGCGTGTGCGTGTGGAGCGCACTCAGCGCAAACCAGCCGCCCGCGATCGCGAGCCCTGAGGGCCCGAAGGCGAAGAGCGCGAGCGGGAGCCCGAGACTGCCGGTGTTGGGGAACAGGCACGCGAACAGCAGCGCGCTGCGCGACGGGCCCCGCCAGCCAGCGAGCTTGGCGGCGAAGAGCGTGAGCGCGCAGACCGTGGCGACCTGGAGCATGACGTGCAGGACCATCCGGCCGAGGAGCGCGCGCGGCAGCGCGGCGCGCGCCAGCGAGTCGAAGACGACGCCGGGAAGCAGCACGGAGACGGAGAGGGCCGAGATCGGCGCTCGACGGTCACCGGCGGACGTCAGGGCCGCCGGCCAGAACCTCCTCGACGTCACGCGGTGTGATGAGGGCGAGATCGCCCCAGATCGAGCACTTGAGCGCAGCAACGGCGTTGCCCGCGTCCACGGCCTCCTGGAGCCCGCGTTCGCCGAGCGCGGCCCACAGGAAACCGGCGACGTAGGCGTCGCCCGCTCCGACCGGGTCCACCATTTGCACGGTGAGCCGCCGGCGCGGCCGGTAGAACACGGAGCCGGCGAGCACCGTCGAGCCGGCGTCGGCCTGTTGCAGGCTGATGACGGCCTTCGGCGCGAGCCGCGCGAGCGACTCGAGCATCTGCTCGGCGGGGCCCGTGAGCTCGAAGATCGTCCGCGCCTCCCCCTCCCCGAGGAACAGATAGCGCACCGATGGCAGTACCTCGTCGAGGAACCGCCGCGCCTCCTCAGGCGACCAGAGGCTCGCGCGGTAGTTCACGTCGAACGAGCAGGCGCCCGCCTCTCGCAGCGCGCGGCGGACGAGTGCGAGCGGGCTTGCCCCGAGCGCGGGCGTGATGCCCGTCAGGTGGACGAGTCGCGCGCGGCGGACCGGCTCCCAGTCCACCTCGGCCTCGGTGAGGCGTGCGAAGGCCGAGTCGCGGCGATCGTAGAGCACGCGTACCGGTCGTGGCGGCGCGCCGTACTCGAGGTAGTAGAGCCCCAGACGCGCGTGCTCACGCATCCGCACGAAGGTGCAGTCCACGCCGTGCCCTGAGAGCTCGCGCTGGGCGCGTTCGCCCCACGGGTTGGCGGGCAGCGAGGAGATCCAGGCGGTCCGGAGCCCGAGACGCGCGCAGGCGACCGCCACGTTCGCCTCGGCGCCGCCCATCTGCACGTCGAGCTGACGAGCCGTCTCGAAACGAGCAGGCGGCGGGATGGCGAGGCGCAGCATGAGCTCGCCGAGCGTGACGAGGTCGTGCATCTACGAGGGTCGAAGTTCGGGCGACCGCATCTCGATCTTCACGCTGGTTCCCAGGACCATGGCGAGGTTCAGGAGCTCGGGACGCTTGTCGCGGCCGAAGGTGATGCGTCCGGGCTGGTCGCGTCTCGCCCAGGAGGAGAAGCGGGTCAAGTCGAAGAGCCCTGTCACCTTGCCCGACGTAGGGTCGGCTGCGACCTTGAGCACGAAGGGCGCCAGCTCGGCACGGTAGTCATGCTGGACGTCGTCGGGATTCTCGTCCTCCGCCCGCTTGCGCCGGATGACGTGCGTCTGGTAGGCGCCGTCGGGCTGCGGGGGCCAGCGGCCCTCGGCGTAGTTGAGGATGGCGGTCACCGAGTCGTCCACATGCACACCCTCGGGAATGGCCACCACGTCGTCCACGACACGGAGCTTCCGAAGGAAAAAGGTCTCGCCGCGGAAATGGTACTCGACCCGGCGTCGCGCCCAGTCGTAGGTGACGTCCGAGCGCGATTCACGGCCCTTCACGCTGAAGAAGGAGTGCACTTCCCTGGGCGTCCACCGCCCTTCCCGAAGGGATCCGATCGACTGGATCCGGTTGGCAATACCATCCCCCTCTCCTGCGAGCGTCGCCTCGTAACGCCCGCCAGCCCGATCGATGGCCTCCGTGAGGGTCCCGTCCAGGTGGAAGCTGAGCATCCCGTACAAGATGCCGACGTCCACGGCGTAGCCGTTTCGCCGGGACTCCGTTTCGGCGTGCGCCGGCGTGCTGCCGAAACCGACCGGAGCCAGCAAAAGGCCGAGGGGTAGTGCCAAGAACTCTCGCCGGCTGATCGCTTGCCTGGACATGGGGGTCGGCCGAGCCTATTCTAGCAATCTCCGCGCGGATAACTTGGCCGTTTGGCCGGGGTCCTGCTACCGTAAGCGCTGGGATTTAGTGGCGAAAATGCGAACCGCCGTCGCCGGGAGGCTCGCCTCCTGATGAAGCGCCAGCCCGTCATCACCGGGCTCGGCATCGTCTCGCCCATTGGCATTGGAGTCGACAAGTTCTGGACGGCCGCCAAGGCCGGCAAGTCTGGCATCCGCACCCCCACACTGTTCGACTCGTCGAAGCTGCCGACCGACTGCCGAATTGCCGGTGAAGTACCGGACTTCAACTCGCTTGACTGGATGCCGGCGCGGGTAGCGAGAATGGCAGGGCGCTTCAGTCACTTCGCTGTAGCTGCAGCGAAGATGGCCAGGATCGACAGCGGGTTAGAGGCAGCTGAAATCCCACCTGAACGATTGAAGGTGGCTATCGGAACCTCTCTAAGCGGCGAAACCGATGTCGCTCAGTCAAACTTCACGTCCTTCATGCGCGGAAATGACATTTGGCCGTGGGCCGCTCTCGAGTATCCCGCTCATGCAGCGACGAGTCATGTGGCGATTGATTCACGGGCACTAGGTCAAACGACGACGTTTGCGACGGCCTGCGCAGCAGGTCTCGACGCGATTGGCTGGGCTGCTGAGGAAGTCAACCGCGGAAACGCAGACGCGGCCCTCGCTGGTGCCACAGAGGCGCCACTTTCGGCATTCATCATGATGGTCTTTCACTCGGTCGGGGTTTTGTCGAAGTGGCTCGGGCCTCCGGAAGAGGCTAGCCGACCATACGACCTCTACCGATCTGGACTGGTGCTCGCCGAGGGAGCCGCTGTGGTGTCGATCGAATCAGAAGAATCGGCACGTGCGCGCGGGGTGCCCATCTATGCACGCGTTCTCAGCCTCGCCAGCGCGAACGAGGGCGCGCATCTCAGGAAGGTCGATGAGACCGGCGAAGCGGTCTCTCGCGCCCTCGAGATCGCTCTCCAGCGAGCTCATCTTGCTCCAGGCGATGTGGACTTCATCTGTGCGCATGGGAATTCGATGCAAGACTACGATGCCGCAGAAACAGCAGGGATCAAGCGCGTATTTGGTAGACACGCCTGGAACATCCCGGTGTCGTCAACAAAATCGATGTGCGGTCAGGCTCTGGCGGCAAGCAGCGCCATGCAGGTGGTCGTATCGTGTCTCGCCCTGAAACACCAAGTAGTACCTCCAACCATCAACTACCAAGTCCCGGATCCCCGGTGTGACCTCGACTACGTTGCCAACACGGGGCGTACTGCACGGATCCGCACAGTTCTGATTCATGCGCATAGTTTGGGTGGAGCCCACGTCGCTATGATTCTAGGCGCTCCGGACTAAGCATCTCCGTGCCCCACATCTCACTCCTGCCGGTATCCGCAATCTTGAGCGCTCTAGCACTCTTTGTCTGGAGAGCCCGCCCCGACACGTCGGTCAATCGCTGGTTCGCCGCATTTTCGATATTCGTTGCATGCTGGGTGCTCGGCGTTGGAGGCTTGCAGAGTGGAACACACCTCGACGGCTGGGCCCGCTTCACCTTCGCGAGCGCAAGTCTAATTCCGGCATCCTTTCTCGTCTTCATGCGCGCCTACCCCACCCCCGGCGCATGGCCGACACGTCCATTCCTAAAGGGAACGATTGTCATAGGTGGGCTCATTGCTTTCTTATCGCTGGCAACGCCGTTGATGGTCTACGACACAATCCTGACCTCAGAGGGGCTCACTAGAAAGACTGGCGCCCTCTATCCGATCTTCTCGATCTATTTCCTCGCTACCTGGATCGCAGCCATCGCGGTATTCGTCTCGAAGTGGCGCAACTCTCGCGGAGCTCCGCGAGCGCAACTTGAGTATTTGGGCGTCGGCATCATTCTTTCGGGCGCCGGTGGCATTAGCGTAAACCTGATCCTTCCTTTCATGACTGGGCGATCCACGTACAGTTGGGTTGGCCCCTATTTCAGTCTTCTGCTGGTCGCGATGGTGGGACACGCCATCATCCGCCATCGGTTAATGGATCTCCGCCTATTCATCAGCCGCGGATTTGCTTATGCCCTAGCAATCGCTGTCACGTCGGCCACCATCATTACATTCACACGGTTCGCGTTTCCGGGGTGGGAAGCCGAGGCGGTGCTGGTCCATCCAGACATCCCCATCGTCGCGGTTGTGGTCCTTATCCTGCTGTCACCTCCCGCGCAGCAATTGTTCAGTACGATCATCGACCCGTATCTGTATCGAGGACGGATCGACTACCCCTCCGCGCTGCGCGGGGCAACCCGCCAACTTAGTCAGTTGATGCAGCCCGCTGAGCTCTCAGCCCGCCTCCGCGAAATCCTCACAGATGCATTTGTGCCAGAGTCGTTCGTAATGCTCGTTCGAGGATTCGACAGTCATGAGTTTGAGCAACTGCCAGCTGACACTCGAGCGGCCGGGGATCTGCTGACGCTCGCGGCGCTGCTGACTGAACAGCCCAACCCCACGGTCTTCGTTGTGAATCCTGCCCAGGTGAATGCAGCGGTTCGTGTGGGTCATGAGGCCCTTCGAACCGCGGGGGTGGAAGTGGTCGTAACTCTCGGACGCCGCGGCCAGTTACTAGGGGCTATTCTTCTGGGGCCTCGCCGGAGCGGCGACGCCTATTTTCAGAACGATCTGGTGTTCATTGAATCAGTTGCCGAGCTGGCGTCAATTGCGCTTGAAAACTCGCTTCTGTATCGACAACGAATTCAGGTGCTCGAGTATTCCGAGAGACTTCTGGAGTCACTTGATTCTGCGGTGGTTGCGACGGACGTCGCTGGGAGGATTAGTAGCTTTAATCCGGCAGCCAAAGAACTTCTCGGTCTACGCGAGACAGAAAAAGGCGCCCTCTTGGACGTTCTGCCATCCGAGATTGGATGGGCGCTCGCGATGGCAATCTCGGGCGCTTGGCAACCCCGAGGCGTCGAAGTCGCGATTCACCACGAATCACGAGATCTTTTCCATGTCGTTCTTTCGACGGCGGTACTTCACGACGACAAGGGGCAAGTGGCGGGCGCTCTTGTCGTGGTGACTGACCTATCGACCATCAAGGCGCTAGAAAGAAACCAGCGACGCGTCGAACACTTGGCCATAATGGCGCGCTTTTACGCTGGAATCGCCCATGAAATTCGCAATCCGCTGGCAGCAATATCGAATTTCATCGCGATGCTCCCAGATCGTTTCGACGATCCAGAATATCGCGACACAGCCGCCAGACTCCTGCCCATGGAGGTAGAACGAATCGTCCGCCTCGCGGACCGGCTTCGCCTGATGGCGCCCAGCGAAGGCGGAAAGTTGAGTGTTGTTGGGCTCACTCCTCTCATCAATGACATCGTTGCTATCCATTCTCCTGCGGCAAGGGAGCAACGGATAAAGCTCTCGTTCCAGTGCCCCGATGACTTGCCCAAAATCCTTGGCGATCCTAGTCAGCTCGTTCAGCTTTTTGTGAATCTCCTGAAGAACGCAATTGAGGCCATGCCTGATGGCGGCACTGTAATCATTGAAGCAGAACACGTTTCCAGTCGCGCCGCCCTCGACCGCGTCGTCGTCCGCGTCATCGACGAAGGTTTCGGTATTGATCCGACCGTTCGGCCAAAGGTCTTCGATCCCTTCTTCACAACTAAGCCCTCGGGAACCGGTCTCGGTCTATCGATCTGTCGAGAAATCGCCGACTTTCACCACGCGCGCCTGGCACTTCTCCCTCGAAGTGTGTACAGTGGCACGATCGCCGAGGTCGAGTTCCCATGCCTCCCCATAGAAGCGACAACGGCATGACTAGAATTCCCGTTCGGCTCCGGGAGCAGCTTCTCTTGAGGTCGGTTCCCGTTCAGAGTCTTCCGACGTGGAGTTGACATGATCACGTTCTCGCTGCTCGCGGTTGCTTTGGTCGTCTTTGCGCTGGGAATCTTCGTCTGGCGAGCACGTCCGGAAAGTCAGGTGAATCGTTCGTTTGCCGCGTTCACCCTTCTAGTCGCGCTTTGGGTTCTTGGCGTCGCCGCCTTTCACAGCGGTACGAACCTAAACTTCTCGGCACGCATCACATTCGGCGCCGCTAGCTTGCTGCCGGTGGCTTTTTTAGCATTTGCACGTCACTATCCAACTCGGTCCCACTCGCTCAGGGGATCACTGCTAATTCTCAACTTTTTGGCCGCTGCCCTCTTCGCGTTTCTGTCGTTGGCAACTCCGTTCGTGGTGGCGACCACCGAGATGACGTCCTTGGGGCCGAGACGAGAGAGCGGGGCGTTGTACCCGCTATTCAGTGCCTATTTTCTCGTTGCATGGGCGACTGCGCTCGCGGTTTTCATAGTCAAATGGCGTCGGACTCGAGGCATAGCAAGAATCCAACTGCACTACCTGGCGGCAGGCTTCCTTATCGGGGGCGCTGGCGGAATCAGCACTAATTTGCTCCTTCCGCTTCTAACGGGGCGCACCGAATACAATTGGATCGGTCCACATTTCGCTCTCATATTTGTCGCCCTCGTCGCGCACGCGATCATTCGCCATCGGTTGATGGATCTGCGCCTTGTCATCCACCGGGGGCTCACGCTCGCGATCGCGATTCTCGTCTCGTTGCTGCCGGTGGCGATCTTCATCACCTTCGCGTGGCCACACCTGTCGCTGCACCTCGAGCCGCGCGAGCTCGCCGTGGTCCTCGTGGCGATCGTCATCGTGAGCCTGTTGATCCCGGTGATCCGCGATGGCGCGGGGCGGATCCTCGACCGCTATGTCTATCGCGCCCAGGCGAACTTCCGCCGTACCGTGCGGGCGGCCAGCGGGACGCTGACGCGCGTACTCGACCTGAGGACGCTCCTGCATTTTCTTACCGACACTGTGGTGACCTCGACCCGGGCGGAGGGCGGCGCGATCTACCTTGCCGAACGCGGCATGCTCCGGCGGGCCGCTCATGACCAGCATCCGGCCGGCGGCGTCCTCGGGGCACCGGACGCGGCGCCTGGCGCCATCCTGGCAGCGCTGACGAGCTCGCGTGATCTCATTCTCACCGACGAGCTCCTGCGCATCGGTCCTAGCGAGGATCGACAAGCGTTGTACGATGAGCTCACGCGGCTCAACTGGGCGCTCGTGCTTCCCTTGATCTCGGAGGAAATCGTAATCGGGGCGATCACGCTCGGCCCGAAGCTCTCCGGGGATCCCTTCTACCCGCAGGATCTCGATCTCCTCATGACGCTCGCGAACCAGGCCGGCGTGGCGGTCAAGAACGCCCAGCTCTACGCGCAGGTCGTGCTCGCGAACGAGTACATCAACAGCATCGTTGCGACGATCGAGAGCGGCGTGGTGGCGATCGACGCCGGTGGCCGGATCGCGCTCTTCAACCGGGCTGCCACACAACTCACCGGACTCGGGTCCGCCGAGGTGCTCGACCGACCCGCTAGCGTCCTTCCCGCCTGTCTCGCCGACGCGCTCAGTCGAAGCGTCGCCGAACGGCGCGCGCTGACGCAGCCGGAGGTCGAGCTGTCGGACGGCTCCGCAACGCGCCCGATCATCTGCACGACGTCGCCGCAGCTCGATCCTTCGGGGGCCGTCCTCGGAGCCGTGGCCGTGTTCAGCGATCTCACGCCCTTGAAGGAGCTCGAGACCGGCCGGCGGCGCGCAGAACGCCTCAGCTACTTCGAGATGCTCGCGTCGGGTATCGCCCACGAGATCAAGAATCCGCTGGTCGCCATCAAGACCTTTGCGCAGCTCCTCCCGCGACGCCACGGGGACGAGCGGTTCATGGCGGAGTTCAGCCGGATCGTCACCCACGAGATCAGCCGCATGGAGCGGCTCGTCGAGCGCCTGCGCACCCTCGCCCGTCCGAGTGACCGGCCCCGGCGCCCGCTCGACCTGCGGCTCCCGATCATCGATGCGCTCGAGATCATGCACGGTGCCTTCGAGGAAAAGAACGTCGTGGTGTCCGTCGCGCTCGGCCGCACGCCGTGCACGGTGCTCGGAGACCATGCAGAGATCGAGCAGCTCTTCCTGAATCTCCTGATGAACGCGCACGAGGCGACCTCTCCGCGCGGGATGCTCCGTGTCGAGCTGGCGGTCGCCGGGCGGCGCGCGGTCGTCGCGGTGGTGGACACGGGGCCGGGCGTGCCGCCCGAGATGCTGGAGCGCGTCTTCGAGCCATTCTTCACCACCAAACAGCGCGGCTCCGGCCTCGGGCTGGCGATCTGCGCCGCGATCGCCCAGAGCCACGACGCCCGGCTCCACGTCGTCAACCGTCCCACGGGTGGCGCCGTTTTCACCGTGGACTTTCCCATCGCCGTCAACGTCATGGTGCCCGCGTGAACACGATCCTCCTCGTCACACCCGACGACGCGCTTCGCAACCGCCTGCTCGGCACGCTCGAGGACTACTCGGCGTTCATCGCCCAAAGCGATGCCGAGGCCCTCAAGATCTTGCGCCTGATCGACATCGACGTCGTGCTCCGGGACTGCGCCGGCCTGCCGCGGGGGCTCGAGCCGTTCGTCGCCCGCATGAAGGACGTCACCCCGTCGGCGCTCACGATCGCGCTGGGGGCCTCCGAGGAAGAGGGGGATCTTACCGATTTCCGCCTGCCGCCCGCCTTCACCCAGCGTGACCTCGACAGCGCGCTGCGCCAGATGCAGGAGCGGCTCCGTCTCACGCGGGAGGTGGCCACGCTCCGTTCCACCGCGACGACCGAGCCGCGGGCGCCGGCGGCCGACGGCGGCGATCCGTGGGACGGCGCCGCGCTCGCGCGAGTCCTGAAGGAGTTCACCCGCGCCTTCGCCGCGGGCTTCGACCTGCCGCGCGTGCTCGACATGTTCCTCGACGCGGTCACCGAGCTCGTGCGCTCCACACGCGTGGCCATCCTGCTGCCCGCGGCCGACGGCCGCGACTATCGCGTGGCCGCGCACCGCGGCCTGGCGCCCCAGCTCGTCGAGTCGGTGCGCCTCCCGGCGGGCGCCGGCCTCGCACACTGGCTCGCGGCTCAGGGCCGGCCCGCGCGCATGCCCGACCTGACGGATTCCACGATCATCCGCGAGCTGAAGCTGCTGCAAAGCGTCCTCGCGGTGCCCCTGCTCGCCCACGGCGAGCTCGTGGCCATTCTCGTGGTGGGCCAGCCCGTCGTCGGATCGTCGTACGGTCGCCGGGAGACCGAGACGCTGTTCGACCTCGCGGCCCACCTCGCCACGGCGATTCGCGACATCGCGCTCCACCACCAACTCCAGCGCGAAAAAGAGTTCACGGAGCGGATCCTCGAGCACATGTCGAGCGGGGTCATCACGATCGCGCGCGACCAACGGGTCGGCACGATGAACCGCCGGGCCGAAGAGATCCTCGGCCTGCCCGCCATCTCCGTGGTGAACGAGGACCTCCGGGTCCTCCCATCACCGCTCGGTGACATGCTCTACGAGACGCTCCGCTCGGCGCGCGCGGTCGCGCGCATCGAGGTCCAGCTGGCGCTGCGCGGACTCTGGCTGGAGGTGTCCACGTATCCGGTGCGCGGCGACGACGCCCTGCCGCTCGGCGCGGTGCTCGTCTTCGAAGATCTCACCGCGCAGAAGGAGCTGGCGGCGCAGAAGCGCCAGGCGGAGCAGACGTTGCTCCTCACCCGCGTGGTCGCGCGCATCGCCGACGAGATCAAGAACCCGCTCGTCTCCATCAACACCTTCATCGAGCTGATCGGCGAACGCTACGACGACCCGGATTTCCGCAAGCACTTCTCGTCGGTCGTCCGCCGGGATGTCCGCCGGCTCGTCGAGGTCTTCGAGAAACTAGCGGGGCTCGTGACGGAGGGTGAGCTAAACTTCGAGGCCGTGGACGTGAACGCGGTCGTGGACGACGTGGTCACGTCGATCGAGCTGTCCGACGACGCGCCGGGCAAGCCGCTTCAGCTCGACGTCAAGCGCGACGCCGACACGCCGTTGGTCAAGGTCGACGCGACCCAGCTCCGCCGCGCGCTTTCGTACCTCATCTGGTACCTCACCCGCAATTCGCCGCCCGATCAGGCCCGCGTGTCGATCACCGTCGGCCGCCACGCCGAGCGTGAGGGCGCCGAGACCGTCCGCATCCAGATCGCCTCCCGCACGGCGAGCGTGTCGCCCGACAAGCTCCACCGCGTCTTCGACCCGGTGCAGATGGTCCAGGAGAGCCTCATCGACGTGGGTCCGGCCGTCAGCCAGCGGCTCGTCGAGGCGGTCGGCGGGCGGCTCGACGTCCGTCACGGGCGGAACGAGCTCGGCTTCGTCGTGTCGCTACCGGTGGCCGAGGCATGAGCGCCGTCGCCCCGCCCGGGACCCGCGCGCGCATCCTCGTCGTGGACGACGAGCTGGGCCCGCGCGAGTCGCTCCGCATGCTCCTCAAGCCCGCGTACCAGATCCAGACGGCGGAGAACGGGCACGCGGCGCTGAAGGAGCTCGCGCGGTTCCGGCCCGATGTCGTGATCATGGACATCAAGATGCCCGAGATGGACGGGCTCGAGCTGCTCCAGCGTGTCAAGCGTATCGACCCGTCGATCGAGGTGATCATGATCACCGCCTACGCCTCGCTCGAGACCGTCAAGCACGCCCTCACGCACGGGGCGTTCGAATATCTCATCAAGCCCTTCTCGCGCCAGGACCTGGAGGACGTCGTCCGCCGCGCGCTCCTGCGCCGCCAGAGCGACCTGGGGACGAAGAGCCAGGTGGCCGGGCTCGTCGAGGAGATGCGAACGCTCTCGGCCAAGACGCGCGAGCTCGAGGAGGCCGCGCGACGCGAAGCCGCCGAGCAGTCGTTGCGCGTCACGCAGCTCTCGATCCTCCGCGAGATCTCGCGCACGATCGTCGGCCAGCTCGAGCCGTACGAACTGACGACCGCCATCACCGAGCAGCTCCGCGCCGCGCTCGGCTACGACCGGGTCGCCATCACGGGCGACATGCCGGCGGGCACCGGCGGCGGGGATGCCTGTGTCACCTCCTGCATCATCCGCGACGCGCAGGGACCACTCGGCTATCTCGTGGCCGACAACCGCGCCTCGGGCCGCCCGCTGGACCCGCGCGAGGGCGAGCTGCTCGAGATGCTGTCCGAGTACCTCGCGATCGCCCTGCGGAACTCGCGGCTCTACGGCGAGATCGCCGACACCAAGCGCTCGCTCGAGAAGCTCATCGCCTCGGCGGGCGACGCGATCATCTCGGTCCGACCGGACGATCACATCGACGGCTGGAACCCCGCGGCCGACCGCATCTTCGGACTCGGCGCCCACGAAGCGCTCGGGCGGAACATCACCGAGCTGCTGCCGGCCGGCGAGTACCGGGACGCCAAGCACCGGCTGGCCGAGGGCGCGGCGATGCAGACGTTCGAGACCACCCCCGCGCCCGGCGACCCGCGGCCGACGGCGCTCGCCGTGACGCTCTCGGCCCTGCACGGGCGACTCGGGGGGCTGGAGGGGCTGATCGCGATCGTCCGCGACATCACCGCGCAGCGCGCCGTCGAGAGGCAGCTTCACCAGTCCGAGAAGCTCACCGCCCTCGGCCAGCTCGCCGGCGGCATCGCGCACGACTTCAACAACCTCCTCCAGGCCATCCTCGGCTACGCGCAGCTCATGAAGCAGAACCCGCGCGATCTGGACTTCATGGAGCGGTCGCTCAAGGTGGTCGAGTCGGCGGCACTCGATGGATCCGAGACCGTGCGCCGGATCCAGACCTTCGCGCGCCTACGCCCCGAGGAGCAATTCGTCGCCGTGGACGTCAACCAGATCGTGCAGGACGCCGTGGCGATCACGCGCCCCCGCTGGGAGGAGAAGATCGCCCACGACCGCGGGCCGATCGAGCTCCGGCTCGAGCTCGGAAAGGTCGAGGCCATCCGCGGCCGCCCCGCGGCGCTCACCGAGGTCATGACCAACCTCATTCTCAACGCGCTCGACGCGATGCCCGAAGGCGGCAACCTGGCGATCGGGACGCGGCCCGACCGCGACCAGGCGATCGTGATCACCGTGGCCGACACGGGCATCGGCATGCCCGAGGCCGTGCGGCAGCGGATCTTCGAGCCATTCTTCTCGACCAAGGGCGAGGCCGGCTCGGGCCTCGGCCTCTCAATGGCCTACTCGATCGTTCGGCGCCACGGGGGCGAGATCGATGTCGAGAGCGAAGCCGGGCGCGGCACCACCTTCACACTGCGCTTTCCCGCCGCTCGGGAGCCGGTGGCCACAGGCGCGCCGACGGGCCCGGCCCGGGAACGGCGGACGGCGCGGGTCCTGGTCGTGGACGACGAGCCGAAGGTGCTCGCCACGCTCAGCGAGATGCTCCGAAGCGCCGCCCACACCGTCACGGCCGCGCCGGACGGCGCCGCGGGGCTCGCCGCCTACGCGTCAGGCGGCTACGATGTCGTGCTGACGAACCTGGGCATGGCGGGCATGAACGGGTGGCAGTTCGCCGAACGCCTGCGGGCCGTCGACCGGGCGGTGCCCCTCCTCCTCATCACCGGCTGGGGGCTGCGCGAAGAGGACCAGACCCGCCTCGCCGTGCTCGGGATCCGCCGCTGCCTCTACAAGCCCGTCCAGCCTGCCGACCTCGACGCCGCCATCCAGGACGCGCTCGCCTAGGAGCCCCGGGTGAACGCCGTGGGCGATTCTCGGGAGCGCCGGCCGAGGGCCTGACTCACGGCGGCCCTGAGGCCGTCGAGCGGAATGGGCTTCCGGAGCACGGTAAACTCGAGCCGCCGGCTCGGAGCTTCCAGATCGGCCCCCGCGCCCGTCAGCATGATCACGCCGACCGTCGGATCAGCGCGCCGCACCCGTTCGATCAGATCGAGCCCGTTGCCGCCGTTCATCAGGAAGTCGGTCAGGACGACGTCGTAGTCGCCCAGCGCGAAGAGATCGAGGCCCAGGGCGGTGCTGGCCGCTCCATCGGCCTCCCAACCGCAGGCCGCAAGAAGGTCGCACAGGACGTTACGGACACGGTCTTCGTCGTCGACCACGAGGACTCTCGGTGTGCGAGGTTCGCGCATCGGTCCCGAAACCTTACGGGGCCGTGCGAGGGGAATCAACGGCGCGGATTGCCGCGTGAAATGCGGGCGCCGCAAAGAAATACGTGCCGACACCGCATGAACCGGGCTCGCGCGGGCACCGGTGCGCGCGCACGCGCGTTTTCCGGGGCCGCGCGGCGGCTCAGGCCCGAGACGCCGCGTCAGACCGTGCGATTTTCAGATTGTGGATGAGTGTGGATACGTGGATAAGCCCGAGGTGCCTACGGAACGGTCACGGACACGCGCAGCTCGGTGATGTGGGCGGCCGTGATCGTCGTGCCGGCGACCAGCGAGGCATCCGTGTAGCTCGGTAGAGTGAGGTGGAGCTGGGTGTAGACGGCATTGAGCGCGCTCCGCAGCTCAGTGATGTGGACAGCCTTGACCGTGGTTGACCCCCCTCCTACCAGGCCCGGGTCCGTGAAGTTGCTGACTGCTGACAACCCGTTTCCCATCCGAAGATTGTTGACCGCCGTCCGCAGCTCGACAATGTGCACGGCCTTGATCACGGTGCCGCTCGCGAGCCCTGCATCCGTGAACACGGGCGAGAACTTGGCCGCGACAGTCGTCGGCGCCGTCAGCGTGACCTGACAGGTGCCCGTCCCCGAGCATCCTCCGCCGCTCCAGCCCGCGAAGACCGAGCCCGACGCCGCCAGCGCCGTGAGCGTGACGGACGCGCCGTTCGCGAAGCCGAAGGAACAGGCGCTGCCGCAATCGATCCCGGCCTGCGTGCTCGTGACGGTGCCCGAGCCCGCGCCGCGCCTGTCGACCGTCAGCGTGAAGGTCGCGGGCTCGAAGTTGGCCTGGATGGTGGCCGCCGCGGACACGGCGCACGTCCCCGTACCCGAGCACCCCCCACCGGTCCAGCCTGTGAAGATCGTACCGGGGGACGCCGTGGCCGTCAGCAGCACCGCCGGCCCAGGCGCGAAGCCGGCCGCGCAGACAGTCCCGCAGCTGATGCCGCCCGGGCTGCTCGAGATCGTGCCGGATGCCGCCGCGGCTCCGGTGCGTATGACCGAGACGGTGAACCCCGGATCGAATTGGGCCGTGACGAAGACCGGGCCGGACACGGTCACTTGACAGGTCATCCCGGCGCAACCGTCAACGACCCAACCCAGAAAGATCGAGCCCGGCCCCGCCATCGCCGTCAGCGTGACCACAGTGTTGTCGAGATAGCTCGCCGTGCAAGAGGCGCCGCAACTGATACCCGGGACGTTGCTCGTGACCGTGCCCGAGCCGCTTCCGGTGCGCGTCACCGTCAGCGTGGAGACGCCCGACGCCGCCGCAGTCTTGGTCAGCGCCAGGATGTTCAAGGAGCCGTCGACCGTGTCCCGGTCCACGCCCGCGGCGATCGTCTTCCAGGACGAGTCCATCGACGCGAACACGGCGATGGAGTCGCCCGAGAGCGTGATCGATCCGGAAATGGCGCCCGTCGTGGGATCGAGGGACAACGAGCCTGCGAGCGCCACGGGGACCCCACTGGCCGAGCCGCCGGTGACCGTGCCGTTTGCGTCGAGGAAGACCGCGAAGCTGGCCGCGATCGGATCATTGGCCCCAGGGGCGGGCACGTCCTCGATGCCTGCGAGCTCCCACGTGCCCGCAAGATCGAGGGCCGAGAAGCTCCCGCCGCTCTTGACCGCCAGCATCAAGCCAGGCGTGGTCATGCCGTCCAGGCCGACGCCCGCGAGGAGCGTCTTGAAGGCGTTCAGTTGGGCCGACACCGTCGGCGCGTGACCGTTCGAGAGCGTCACCGAGCCGGCGACCAGCCCGGAGGGGTCGACGGAGAGCGAGCCGCCGGTGACCGTCCGTGCCGTCCCGTCGTCCCGCGTCAGGGAGCCACTGGTGACCGTGCCGCTCGCGTTCACGTCGATCGTTCCGCGGTCCCACCGGGCATCGTTGGCGACGGTGGAGTCTCCGAAGACGTAGATCTGCCAGGTCCCGGCCAGATCGGCCGGCACGAAGCTCCCGCCCGTCTTGATCGCGATGAACAGCGTCTGGAAGCCGTCGGCCTCGAGGGCGATCCCCGAGACGAACGTCTTGGTCGCGTCCATTTGAGCGGGATCCCACGGAAACGGAGAGAGTGTCGTGCCTCCACCGTTGCTGAGCGAGATCGAGCCCGTGACCGCTCCGCTGGAGGTGATCCCCAGGGCTCCCCCGGAAACCGTCACGGAGGTCCCGTCGCTGAACGTCACGCTCGCGCCCGCGCCGATGATCCCCACCGCGTCGACCGTGATCCGGACCCGGCGCCATGCCGGCCTGTTGGCCGCGGGGTCGTCACCCAAAGCGTAGATCTGCCAGGTCCCGGCCAGGTCGTCAGGGGTAAAGATGGCGGCGTGGCTGCGTGACGGAAGACCCGCAACCGCCAGGAGGACGACGAGCGCGACGAAGGCCGGGCGGCTCAGGCCTTTTTCATCGGCCGGCCGCAGCAGATTTTCTGGCCCATCGCGACCTTGCCGCACTTGGCGCAGCGAAAGCCGGCCACGGCCTAGAGCCTCTCGATGACGGTCGCGATGCCCTGCCCGAAGCCGATGCACATCGTCTGCAGCCCG
>JBGQEL010000009.1:0-83264 GCA_041496385.1 Methylomirabilia bacterium
TCCGCGAAGGCCTCGCGCCCCGCGGGGTCGAGGATCGCGATCACGCAGCGGAAGCGCGCCGTCCGTTTCTCCGGGGGAACGCCGGCCAGCGCCTCGAGCAGGAGCGCGTAGCGGCCCGCGGCGTCGAGCGCGGGGCCCCCGTAGCGGGCGGAGCGGACGCCCGGCGCGCCGCCGAGCGCGTCCACCTCGAGGCCGGAATCGTCCGCGAGCACCCAGCCCGGGGCCAGGCGCGCCACCGCGCGCGCCTTGAGAAGCGCGTTGCCGCGATAAGTATCCTCGGTTTCCTCCGGAAGCGCCGCGCCGGGGAATTCGACGAGCGCCGTGAGCTCGAAGGGCACGTCGCCGAGGAGCGTCACCAGCTCCCGCGCCTTGGCGGGGTTGAGCGTCGCGAGAACGAGGCGCGGTCTAGAGGGTGAAGACGCGCTCGGCACGTGCTTCGAGGGCGCGGCGCTGCAGACCGACGAGACGGCGGATGCCCGTCTCGGCGATGCCCAGGAGCGCGTCGAGCCGTGCGCGGCCGAACGGCACCTGCTCGGCCGTGCCCTGCACCTCGACGAACTCCCCCGCGCCGGTCATGACGACGTTCATGTCGACCTCCGCGGTCGAATCCTCGACGTAGCAGAGGTCGAGCGCCGGCTGCCCCTGGACGACACCGACGCTCACCGCGGCGACGCAGTCGCGGAGCGCGGAGGAGGGCTGGAGCCCCGGGATGCGGCCGAGCGCGTCGGCGACGGCGACGAAGGCGCCGGTGATCGCCGCCGTGCGGGTGCCCCCGTCGGCCTGGATCACGTCGCAGTCCACCCAGATCGTGCGCTCACCGAGCTTGCTGCGATCGATCACCGCGCGCAGCGCGCGTCCGACCAGCCGCTGGATCTCCTGCGAGCGCCCGCTCGGCCCGCGGTTCTCGCGCGGGGTCCGCGTGTTCGTCGAGCGCGGCAGCATCGCGTACTCGGCCGTCACCCAGCCCTGCCCCTGGCCCTTGAGGAAGGGCGGCACCTTGTCCTCGACCGACGCGGTGCAGATCACCTTCGTCGCGCCGAATTCGACGAGCACGGAGCCCTCGGGATGCAGGAGGAACTCGCGCGTCAGCGTGACGGGGCGGAGCTGGTCGGGTGCGCGGCCGTCGGGGCGCGACATCGGCGTCACCGGGTCCGCGAGCCGGCCGGATCGCCGGCCGCGCGGAGCCGCTGGTCCCACTGTCGCTTGTACTCGGCGATGCCCAGCAGGATCGCCCGCGCCAGATCGTCGCGGTGGCGCGACTCCCTGAGCTTGCGCTCCTCGCGTGGGTTCGTCACGAAGCCGATCTCGAGCAGGATCGCCGGCATCGCCGCGCCCCCCAGCACGTAGAAGCCCGCCTGCTTCACGCCGCGGTTGCCGATGCGGAGCGTCTTGGTGACCGAGTCGTGCACGACCTCGGCGAGACGCTCGGACTCGACCTGGAACTCCGACTGGGCCAGATCCCAGAGGATCGTCCTGACGATGTCGACCTTGCCCGTGCCGCGCCCGCCGGGCTCGAGCTGGACGGCGCCGTTCTCGGCTGCCGCGACCTGGCGCGCGCCGTTGTCGGTCGCCTCGGACGACAGGAAATAGGTCTCGACGCCGTCGGCGTCGCGCTCGCGGTGGGCGTTCGCGTGGATGGACACGAAGAGATCGGCGCGTTGCCGGTTGGCGAAGCTGGTCCGCTCGCGCAGCGGGACGAAGACGTCGGTGTCGCGCGTGAGCAGCACCTTGAGGCCGAGCCGGTCGTCAACGAGCCTGGCCACGCGCTTCGTGACGTCGAGGACCAGATCCTTCTCCATGAGCCCGGTCGGTCCCGTCGCACCGGAGTCGTGGCCGCCGTGGCCGGCGTCGAGCACGATCGTCCTGAGCGGCGTGATCTCGACGCGGTTGTCGCGCTGCGCGCCGTCCACCGGCCGCTGGAGATCGAGCACGAGGCGCGGGGGGTCGGCGAGCGCGCTGGCGCGGATCGTGCCCGCGGCGGCCTCGTAGACGACGCGGACGAGAACGTCGGCGCCGGCACGCTCGACACGGATCTCGTCGACGAAGCCGTCCTTGACCTCTTCCGTCTGCGCGATGGCGGCGAGGCCGACGATGCGGATCCGCGCCTCCCTGGGCCCGCTCTGCTCGACGCGATGGGTGACCGCGCCCGAGGTCTCGAGCACGATCCGCGTGAACGACGGGTAAGAACGGAAGCGTAGATCGTCGAGCGTCACCTCGACCGCTGGCGGCGGCGCCGGCGCCCGGGGCGCGGCCTGGGCCGTCACCTTTGGACCGGCGGCGAGCTTCGGCAGCACGCGACCCACGAACGACTCGGGCACGAGCCAGACGCCCTGCCTGACGCGCACCGGGGCGTCCAGGACGACGGGCGTGTCGTTCACGAGGATCTGCGACCAGTTGCGGGTGAAGGTGACGACGTGGCCCGGCGTCTTGAGACGCGCACGGGTCGACGCCGCGGTCGCGTCGAGCGTGGACGAGCGGAGGCTCGCGGCGACGCGCGTGAGCTCGACGTACGGGCGACCGTCGTGGGTGACGATGGGCAGACCGGCGCCCGCCCCGTCCGCCCAGAGGACGAGGAGCACGACGGCGGCGAGACGGAGGCGCCGGACGGTCATCGGTGAGCCGATTCTAGCAACGCCGGCCGGGCGCGCCCGTCCTTTATAATCCCGCGCTCACGCCGATCGTGCCTCGCCCGCGTGACGGCGCGTGAGCGCGAAGGCGATCAGCCCGAGGCCCACCCACGCCGCCTCGCGGATGCGCCGGACGAGACTGAACGAGACCGCCGACGTCGGGGGCAGGCCGAGCGCCGCGAACGTGATCAGATAGCCGCCCTCGAGGGCACCGAGACTCGCCGGAATCACGAACGTCGCGAAGCGGACGGCGGTACCGAAGGCCTCGATCACCGTGGCGGTCGTCCACGACACCGGCACGCCGAGGAAGTGGAGGATCAGCCACGTTTCGACGGAGCCGAGCACCCACGCCGCCAGGTGGAAGCCCAGCGACAGGGTCAGCCTCGCGGGTGACGTGCGGTAGAAACGGGCGAGCGCGTCGTCGATCCGCCCGAGCGCGGCCGTCTCGACGCCCACCACCCCGAGCTGGCCGAGGAGCCGCCCGCCCCAGGAGAGCACGCCGCGCGTCTGCGCGACGACGAACCCCGCGAGCGCCACCGTCTCGATCGCGAGCAGCCAGAGCATGCCGTGGAGCAGCGGCGAGCCCGGCGGCGCGCTCATCCACGCGAGGCCGATCCCGAGCAGGAGGAAGACCCCCTGCGCGATCGTGATCGTCGTCTTCGCCACGATGACCGACGACACGCTCACGTCGAGCGGCACGGCGTCGCGCAGGAGCCAGGCCTTGACCGCCTCGCCGCCCAGCGCGGCCGTCGGTGTCGCGAGATTGAACGCCTCGCCGGCGAGACGCGCCGAGAGCAGGGTGCGAAACGGGACCTCGTCGCGGAGGAACGCGAAGCGCCAGCCCAGCGTGTCGAGAGCCATCACGAGGGTCACGGGGAAGCAGAGCACGATCGCGAGCCGCCAAGAGAGCTGGGTGATCGAGGCGAGGATCGCCCGTGGGTCGTTCGTCGCCACGAGCACGACGAGCAGGACGAGGCCGAGCGCGAGCAGCGCCTGGCGCAGGCGGCGCAGCGTCAGCGCTCCCGGTAGAAGAGGAGCAACAGCCCGACGGCCGCGAGCGCGCCGGACCAGAGCCACCGGGGGAGCCGCGCGCCGGCGCCGGGCAGCCGGAGCTCGAGCCAGCGGCCCCAGCCCACGAGCATCCCGAGCAGTCCGAGCGGTGCGTGCGTGACTTCCTGGAGGAACTCCTCCTTGACGTTCACGCTCGCGTGCGAGTGCGTGAGCAGGAGGCCGCCACCGATCGCGCAGAGGACCGGAAAGACGAGGGCGCAGCGCGCCGAGGTGAGCCGACCGGCGCGCACCATCCACTCGAACACCGCGAAGACGAAGACGAGCAGGACGAACATGCGGTGCTGCAGCACCTCGGGAACGCGCATGCCCTCCCAGAAGCCTCGCGGGCCGAGCGGCCAGTCGCCGGGATCGTCGCGCACGAGGAGCATCACCGCGAGACCGAGGAAGATGAGGGGCCAGTGGCGCGCCCAGCGCGCGCGGCCCGAGGCGTGCAGGAGGGCCAGGATCCCCATGCCGAGCACGAAGACACCCGCGACGTTGTGGTTGAACTCCGACCACGCGCGGTCGGCATCGGTACGCGGCGCCTTCGGGTCGTCCACGGGCATGTCGGCGATCCGCGGCGACGTGAGCGTGGGCGCCCTGGGCGTGAGCCGGTGCAGAACCTCGGCGAGCGCCGCGCGGTCGGCGACCACGTCCGCCGCGGGCGGCAGCGAGGTCAGCGAGGCCGCCACGAACAGGACGGTCGCGCCGAGCCCGAACTCGACCTCGACGAAGCGCCGCAGACGCGGCGGACCGACGTCGGAGCCGCCGGGGAGCCGCCGGACCGCGAAGAAGTTCAGCGCGCCCAGGACGAGGAGCCCGCCCAGGATCGCCACCTTGGTCAGCAGCATGAGGCCGTACGCCGTCCCCAGGAGCGCGTGGGGCCCGTCCACGTAGTTCAGCGAGAGGCCGAGGCCCGCGGCCGTGAGCACGGCGACGGCGGCGATGGCGGTGCCCGAGAAGCGCTTGAGCAGCCGCGCGGGCCACGGGGTGGCGCCCCGCCCGCGCGCGGCGACGATGAGCTGGGCGAGCCCCCCGACCCAGACGCCGCCGGCGAGCTGGTGGAGCGCGTCGAGCGCCAGGAGAACGGCGCGCGGGCCGACCCGCGCCGCCGCGTGGCTCGTCCACGCGGCGCTCAGGCAGAGGGCGAGCGCCGCGATCGGCAGGGCGAGCCAGGCGTAGCCCGGCCGCGCGCGCCGGCGGACGAGCGCGCACCCGGTGAGCAGCACGGCGCACGCGAGCATCCGCGCGACGGCCGCCCAAAAATAGGTCGTCGCCATCACCGCGCGCACGGGCCAGCCGTCCTCGCCCGCGAGCGCGGCGAGCTGGAGGCCGAGCGAGAGCGCCTGGGCGACGGCGACGATCACCGCGCCGGCGGCGGTGACCGTCAGGCTCCGCCCGAGCAGCGGCGCGAGGGCGGGGCGCTCGCCGATCGCCGGGCGCAGGAGCCAGATCGCGAAGGCGACGCCCCCCACGGCGACCGCCTGGCCGCAGAGCGCGAGGCCTCGAAGGATGACGTCGAGAAAGCCGGTCACGCGCTCACGCGGGCCGGCGCGCGCCGACCCAGAGCAGCAGCGCGAGGAAGATCGGCGAGCCGGCGCTCGCGAGGATGAGGAACCAGTCCACCCGCCCGAAGGCCGAGAGCGCCACGACGACGTAGATGAAATCGCGGTGGGCCATCGCCTCGGCCACGCGGTCCGTGGCCGAGGCCCCCGCGCCCGGCACGACGTCGAGCATCGTCCGGCGGAACACGCACGCGGCCGAGGCGAGCGTGCTCGCGATCGTCACGGCGCCGAGGACCAGCGGCCACGCCGCCTGGATCGCGAGGCTCCAACCGACGGCGATGCAGCCGAAGACCGCCACGTGCACCAGATTGTCGCCCCAGAAGTCGAGGATGGCGCCGCGCCGCGACTCCATGAACTTGAGCCGGGCGAGCTCGCCGTCGCAGCCGTCGAGGATCGAGTGGGCCAGGAAGAGGAGCGCGCCGGTGAGCTGCCAGGCGGGCCCGACGGAGAGGAAGAACGGCGCGCCCGCGAGCCCGACCCCGACGCTGACGAGCGTCATCGCGTCGGGCGTGATCCGCGTCCCGACGAGCCGCCGCGTGACCGCGAGCGAGATCCGCCGCTCGACGTGGCGCGACATGAATCCCTCGCTCTGCTTGATGAGGCTCCGGAGGAGCCAGCGCTCGGCCGCGGCGACGTCCGCCGGCTCGGCGAGCGGGAACCGGCCGGGCGCGTCGAACCCCGCGGGCGGGCCGACGCCGCCCGCCGGCAGCGCCGCCAGGACCTCGTCGGCGGCCCGGCTCGCGGCCGCCGCCCGGAGCACTCGCCCGGCGTCCGCCGTCTCGATCACGGCGGTCAGCGACGCGTCCACGTACGCCGTCTCGGGCGGCAACTTGGTCTCGCGGAGTGTGCGGAGCCAGCGCGGCTGCGGCACGACGTTCGCGGGCAGGAGGACTACCCTGCCGGGGCGCGCGAGCGAGTCCGGCACGAGCGGCACCGCCACCGTTCCGCCCAGGACCTCCGCCGCGCCCACGGCCCGGTGGACGAGGACGGTGTCGAACCCGGCACGCGTCGCCGCGAGCACGATTCGCCGAAGGAGCGGTAGCCCGGCGACAACCGTCGCCGCGCTCACGCGCGCGGCCACGGCGGCCGCCGGCGGAACGACGACGAGGACGCTCGCCGCCGCGGGCGTCAGACCATCACCTCGACGGGCACGCCGCGGCCGCCGGCGCGACTCGAGGCCCGCGCCCCATGCTCGAGCGCCACACAGAGCGAGGCCTCCGCGAGGTTCCCGCGCGGGGCGTCCGGCGCCGCGACCTCGGCGAGGAACTCGGCGGCCTCGGCGTCGAACCAGTCCGGGTGCTGGGAGCCGTCCGAGAGCGGTGGCGGACAGGACCAGCGCTCCTCGGCGCCGTTCCGGCGCAGGACGACGGTGTCGTCCAGCAGCTCGACGACACCCTCCGTGCCGGTCAGCTGAGCCCAGTTGCGGCGCTCGTCGGCGGCCCACGTCAGGAGGATCTCCGCCGTGGCCTGATCGAACGCGACCCGCACGGTGGCCGTGTCCTCCACGGCCCAGGCGGTGTGCCGGCGCGTCTCGAGCCGCGCGCTCACCGTGTGCGGCGATCCGCCGATCCAGCGCTGGACGACGTAGAAGACGTGCCAGCCGTGGTCGGTCAGCACGCCGCCGCCCGCGACGGCGGGATCGAGTCGCCAGTTGTCGTTGCCGTCGCTGCTGGTGGCAGCCGGGCGCGTGCGCAGCGTCTCCCAGACGACCCGCGTGACGCGTCCGATCCGCCCCTGGCGGACGAGCTCGAGCGTCTTCCGAACCATCGGCGCGTGGTGCCAGTTGTGGACGGTATGCAGCGCGCGGCCCGCCGCGACGGCGAGCCGGGTGAGCGGCGCGAGCTCGCCGGGCGAGCCCACCAGCGGCTTCTCGCACAGGACGTGCAGGCGTCGCTCGAGGGCCGCACGGATCAGCGGCGCGTGGCTCGATGGTGGCGTGCAGATGTCGACAAAGTCGAGGCCGGGCTCCGCGAGGACCGCGTCGGCGCTGTCGCGCCAGCCGGCGCCCGGCAGCTCGGTGGCGAGCAGGGCGCGCTGGGCCGGCCGCGTGTCCGTCACCGCGACGATCTCGACATCGCGCCGCCGCCGCCAGCCGGGCACGTGACCGTGGACGGCGACGTTGCCGAAGCCGATGATCGCGCCCCGGAGCATCCTACTGGAGCCCGTGCTCCTTGACGACGGCGCCGAGGGCCTCGTCCAGGATCGCCAGGCCCGCGAGCGCCTGCTCTTCGCGGATCACCAGCGGAGGGTTGATCCGGATCGTGGGCGAGTAGGTCATGGCGACGAGGCCGCGCCGGAGACACTCCTGATAGAGCGCCTGCGTGATCGCCCTGGCCAGCGGCTTCTTCGTGCCGCGGTCGGCGACGAGCTCGATGCCCAGCATGAGCCCCTTGCCCCGGACCTCGCCGACGCACCGATACTTCTCCTTCAGGGTCTCGAGGCGCTGGAGCATCACCTTCCCCACGCGCGCGGCGTTCGTCACCAGGTCTTCTTTGAGGATGATCTCGAGCGCGGCGACGCCCGCGGCGGCCGCGAGCGGGTTACCCCCGTAGCTCGAGGAGCTGGCGCTCGGGTTCGACCAGGGCTTCGTCGCCGTGATCGCCTCGGTCGAGACAACACCCGCGAGGGGAAAGCCGCCGCCCACGCCCTTGCCGAGGGTCATGATGTCGGGGACGACGCCGTCGTGATCGGTGCCCCACATCGCGCCCGTCCGTCCGAAGCCGCAGATCATCTCGTCCGCGATCAGCAGCGCGCCGTGGTCGCGCGCGATCGCCTGGACTGCCCGGAGGAACCCCTCGGGCGGCACGACGTTGCCCGCCGTCCCCTGGATGGGCTCGACCAGGATCGCGCCGATCTCGCCCGCCGTCTGGTAGCGGATCACGTCGCGCAGGAACTCGGCACACGCGATGCCGCAATCGGGGTAGCGCAGCTTCAGCGGGCAGCGATAGCAGTCGGCGTAGGGCGACAGATAGCGGCCGGGCGTGAACGGCCCGAGGTGGTGCTTGAAGTCGCTCCCGAGCAGCGGCAGCACGCCGGCCGTCTTGCCGTGGAAGCCTCCCCAGAAGCCCGCGACCTCCGCCTTGCCGGTCGCCGACTTGGCGAGCCGCAGCGCCGCCTCGACCGCCTCGGCGCCGCCGGAGAACATCTGGATCCGCGTGAGCCCGGCCGGCGTCACGGAGGCCAGCAGCTCGAAGAAGCGCGCGCGCGCCTCGGTCGTGAAGCTGCCGAACGTCAGCCGCTCGACCTGACGCTTCAACGCCTCGACGTAGTGCGGATGACAGTGCCCGATGCTGCCGACGGCAATTCCGGCGATGAAGTCGATGTACTCGTTGCCGTCCTCGTCGATCAGCGTGCAGCCGGACCCGCGCGCCATCGCGAGGCCGGCCTGGAGCGAGAAGGACTGGCTGCCCGGCGACTGGAAGCGGCGCTCCCGCGCGACGATCTCCCGCGAGCGCGGCCCCGGCTCCCGGGTCACCGCAGCCCCCCGAGGAAGCGGAGCGCCAGATGGGAGGCGATCCGCGCGGCGGCCTCGTCGCGGTAGAGCGCGAAGCTCGGCCAGGCGTTCACGTCGAGGAGCACGGGCTCGCCCTCGGGCGTCACGATCGCGTCCCCGCCGTAGACCTCGAGCCCGAGCGCCGCGGCGGCGGCGCGCACGAGCCGCGCGAAGCGCCGCGGGTCGAACGCGTAGCCGGCGAGCGTCTGCTCCTTGTGATGGAACCAGCGAAACCACGGTGGCGCGCCGTGCGGTCCGCCGCCGGCGCCCACGCCGTAGAACTTCACGAGGTCGCCGGCGACGTGCGGCTGGAGCACGGCGCGCGGGATGCCGCGCTCCGCGAGCCCCTGGAGCGCCGCGGCGACGGCCGTCGCCGTGGGCGCCTGGACGACGTCGCCCTCCTGCGTGTTGTGGACGTCCGCGCGCTTCACCCAGACGGGCAGCGCCGCACCCGCGCCCGTCTCGGCCGTCGAGACGAGACGGCTCGTGATGAACGGGACATTCGCCTCGGCGAGCACCTCGATCATCTGCTCGCGATAGGTGTTGAGCACCGCCTGGGACCCGTTCACGAGCGGCACGCCGCTCGCCTCGAGCGCGCGGAGCCTCCGGAGCACGTCGAGGCGCTCGCACATGAGGAAGACGAAGCGCGGCCGGCTCTCGTCCGCCTCGTTGACCTCCTCCGGAGTCTTCAGGATGACCTGGAGCCCCTTCGCCTCGAGATGCTTCCCCGTGAGTCGCAGGATCTCGGTATCGTCGGACTCACGGCCCGGCGAGTGCGCCGATTCGCGGAAGATGCCCCAGCAGAGCGAGTTGTTCACGCGTGTCCTCCTCGAAACGCCTATTCTACGCGTCCCGCCAAGGCCAGCGCCTCGGCGAGCGCGACGTCGTCGGCCCGATCCACGTCCACGACCGCCTCGATCACCTCGCCGTACACGGGCTCGCCGGTCTCCGCGAGCCACGCGAGGAACTCGCGGAGCCGCGCGAGCCCGACGGGCGGGCGCAGGCTCCGCGTCCGCTCCGAGACGAGGTAGATCCCGGCCGTCACGAGGTCGCCCCTCGAGCCGCCGATCGAGGTGACCCGCCCGGCGGCGTCCAGGCAGACGCGGAGGGGATTCTCGTCAGCGACGAGCGGCGTGACCGCGAGCACCGTCGCGTCCTGCGGCCGGCCCTGCGCGGCCCGGACGAATCGCACGAAGTCCGCCTCGCGGCACCAGGCGTCCACCGTCGAGACCAGGACGCGGCCCGCCGGTGCCCGGCCGAGCACCTCCTGGAAGCTTTCGAGGGAGGAGCGCGTCGTCTTCACGATGAACTCGACGTCCAGATGGGGGAAGCGCGCGCTGACCCAGTCGGGCACGCCCCGCTCGTCCTCGTTCACGATCGCGACCAGCGGGCCGACGCCGGCCGCCCGGAAGTTGGCGATCACCGTCTCGATCAGCGGCACGCCGGCCACCGGCACGAGCGGCTTCGGCATCGGGAAGCCCGCGGCGCGCAGGCGGCTGCCCTCGCCCGCGGCGATGATGCCTCCCGCGAGGCGCGGCGCGTTCACAGGAGGATGCCTTCGAGGTCTTTCAGCGAGTGGATCACGCGGTCGTCGCGGCAGCAGGGGTGGGCGTCCGGGGCGCCGGGGCCGGCGAGCCAGATGTGACGCATCCCGACGCCGCGCGCGCCGGCCATGTCACGCGGCAGCGAGTCGCCCACGAAGATCGCCGCGGCCGCCTCGACGCCGAGCGCGGCGAGGGCGTGGCGGAAGATGCGCGGGTCGGGCTTCACGCAGCCGGCGAGCGTCGAATCCACGATGACGCCGAACCAGCGGCGGAGCCCCACGTCGTCGCAGACCCGCTCGAGGTTGCCGTAGAAATTCGAGACGATCCCGAGCCGATAGCGCCGCGCGAGCCGCTCCAGCAGCGAGGCGTGCTCGCGCGCGTGCTCGAGGGTCGCGTCGAGAAACCGCCGCGCGACGCGCGGCGGGACGGCGGGATCCGTGACGCCGATCCCGAGGGCGACACCGGTCACGAGGCGGCCGACGGTCTCGGCCAGCGGGAGCGTCGCTGGGACCGCGCCGACGAGCGCGTCGTCGGCCGCGTAGAAGGCCGGATCGAATCGCTCCGGCGCAACGGCGATGCCTTCGTCCACGAAGAGACGATGGACGCGCTCCTTCCAGGGGATCCCGTCGGCGTCCAGGGTCCCCCCGAAATCGAACAGCACGGCCGCGGAGTGCGCGTCCAAGTACGCGTGAAGTTGGTGGAGGCGGTGGGAATCGAACCCACGTCCGAAGACCCTCAGCCGCAGGCGTCTACGTCGATATCCGGTTAATCTTACGACTCTCTCGCCCTTCGGTCCTCCATCCGGCAGGAGGGCCGCGGGGCCAGCCTCATATGTCTCGCCCTTCCCCTGAGGCGAAGTTCGGGGCCAGCCACCAGAGTATGATGCCGGTTCCCAGGCCCTGATGGCTCGACCTGGCCGACACTGGCGGGTGTTAAGCCGCCAGAGCTAGCTGGTTGTCGGCAGCTATACCGTTCTCTCTATTTAACGAGGGGAGAGAAACCTCGAGACGCAGCCTGGACCTCGCTGATCCCCGTCGAAACCTGTCGCCCCCTCCTTTGGAACACCCGCCGCGCGCTACCACTGACCTCGGCGACCTTCGCGTGCGGCCTTGTCCATCTCGCGCTTCACCTCACGCTCGCGAATGGCCGAGCGCTTGTCGTGAAGCTTTCGGCCGCGCGCCAGACCCAGCTCGATCTTCGCGCGGCCGTGCGTAAAGTATAGACGAAGGGGCACCAGGGTCAAACCTCGCTCGGCGATCTTGCCCGTGAGGCGGGCGAGCTCCCGCCGGTGCAGCAGGAGCTTTCGGTCCCGTTCCGGGTCGTGGTTGGCGTCGGTGCCGTGGCTGTACGGGCTGATGTGGCAGCCGAGGAGCCAGCCCTCGTCGTTCCGGACCGTCGCGTAGGAGTCCTTGAAGTTCACCAGCCCGGCGCGCAGCGACTTCACCTCGGTGCCGCGCAGGACGAGCCCCGCCTCGACCGTCTCGAGGATCTCGTACTCGTGCCGCGCGCGCCGGTTCGTCGCGACGGTGCGATCGCCCCCGGTCTCCCTCGCTTGACTTGGCATACCCGGAAGGTATTATGACTGACGCTGCTCGGGCCGAAGTGGCGGAATTGGCAGACGCGCTAGATTCAGGGTCTAGTGCCCGCAAGGGTGTCGGGGTTCGAGTCCCCGCTTCGGCACCATCCCCGACCGCGAACGAAGGAAACTTCGAACGGACGCGCGCGCGCGCGCTAAGGTATCGTCACTATCGCGTAGGACGTGAGCTTCAGCTGCGCGTCCACGTGGGGCCGCTCCCGACGATCCGTCTGACGGCGCTCGGCGTCCACGCCGAGCGGGTTCCGCCGGCGGTCGCCGAATCGACGGTTCAAGAGCACCTCGACCTCGGGCTCGCTCTTGAATTCCGCCTGGAGGTAGCCGGCCAGGTCCTGACTGTCGCGGGCGACGAGGAACAAGTGTCTCGGCATTGGGTCCTCAACGAAACTGTAGTCAAAGTGCGGCGTGTTCGCAACGAAAAGCCGATCGTGTGTAAGAAATCCTGACACCGCCCGCGGAGCCCACCATGAACGACATCACAGAGCTCGACCGGCATCACTACATGAGCCTCGCGACGTTCCGTCGCAGCGGGGCCGAGGTGAAGACCCCGGTGTGGTTTGCCGCGGTCGACGGCCGACTCTACGTGTTCACGGCCGGCGAGTCGGGCAAGGTCAAGCGGTTGCGCCATTCCGCCCGGGCGCGCGTCGCCCCCTCGGACGCGCGCGGTCGGCTGCGCGGGCCCTGGTGTGACGCGGCCGCGCGCATCGTGACCGAGCCTGGGTTGATCGCACGGGCGCGCACGGGGCTGCGGGCGAAGTACAGGTGGCGGATGCGGCTCACCGATCTCTTCTCGCGGCTCGCGGGGCGCATCCAGCGCCGCGCGTGGATCGAAATCGAGGTGGGACCCGTCGGCGGCTAGAGGCTCACCGTCCGGCCGAGCTGCGAGGCGCGGGCGACGGCCTCGACGACCGCGAGCGCTTGCACGCCCGCACCGGCAGGGACCGGGTTCGGCGCCCGGCCCTCGCACGCGGCGAGAAACGCGGCGAGCTCGACCTTGAGCGGCTCCTCCCCGAGCACCGGCAGCTCCTCCTTGCCTGCGTCGACGGCTTCCCAGGCCGGCCCCTTCCGCCGAAACTCACCCTGGTAGAGCGTCACCGACGAGCTTCCGTAGTCGGCGACGAGACTTCCACGCTCCCCCACGATCACGCACTCGCGGTGTGTACCCGGGGCGAAGTAGTTGGCCTCGACGACCGTCGGGATGTCGCCGTAGTGGACGATCGCCAGCGACATATCGTCGAGGCCGCGCCCGAGAAAGTCCCGCTGGACGGCGGCGACACTCGTCGCTTCCCGCTCGAAGAGGTGTGCGAACAGGTCGAAGTAGTGGATCGCGTCGGTCTGGGTGACGCCGACGTCGGTGCGCGGCCGCTTGAACCCGCAGAAGCGTCCCGTCGCATAGCGCACGGGACCGACACGCCCGGCCTGGAGCGCCTGGCGCAGCGTCGCGGTCACCGGATGGAATCGAAAGATGTGGCCGACCTGGACGACGCGGGCCGCCGCGCGGGCCGCCGCCTCGAGCGCCTGGCCTTCCGCGACCGTCGCGGTGATGGGCTTCTCGATGAAGCAGTGGAGGCCGGCCGTGAGGCATTCGCCCGCGATCGTCCGGTGGCTGTCGGCCGGCGTCACGATGTCAGCCGCGGCGACGTGCGCCAGCGCCGCACGATAGTCGGTGATCGCGCGTCCCCCGTCCACCCCCTGCTTGACGGCCCACGCGAGCCGTTCCGGCGACAGATCGGCCACCCAGAGCGTCACGCCGAGCTCGCGCAGCACGCGCAGGTGCTTCTCGCCCCAGCGGCCGAGGCCGACGAGGAGGACGTTCACGGGTCGGCGCCCAGGCTCTCCGTCACCTCGTAGCGGAGCCGGCGCGACTTCATCCACCGCACCGCGAGCAGATCGACGAACGCGACGAAGGCGCGATTCATCACGCCGTACTTCGACGCGCCGAAACGGCGTCGGCGGTGACGCACGGGGATCTCGATGACGCGATAGCCCTGGGTCCGGAGCAGCGTGGGGATGAAGCGGTGAAACCCACGGTAGAGCACGAGCTCGCGCAGGCACTCGCGGCGAAACGCGCGGAAGGTGCAGCCGCTGTCTTGAATCGTCTCCCCGCTGAGCCGGTTCCGCACCTGGTTCGCGACCCGCGAGGAGATCCGCCGGAGCCAGTCGTCGCCGGCGCCCCGCTCCACGCGCCAGCCGGTCACGGCGTCCCAGGCGTCGAGTTGGGCGAGGAGCGTGGGGATGTCACGCGGGTCGTTCTGGAGATCCGCGTCCATCACGACGACCCAGCGACCGCGCGTGGCCTTGAAACCCGCGTCGGTCGCCGCGGTCTCGCCCGCGTTCGTCTTGAGCCGCACCAGGCGCACGCGCGGGTCCGCGTCACGGAACGCGCGAATGATCTCCGCGCTCCGGTCCCGGCTTCCGTCGTCGACGAAGACGACCTCGCAGGTGAGCCCGAGACCGTCGAGGACACCGGAGAGCTCCTGCCAGAGAGGCGGGAGGCTCTCCTCCTCGTTGTAGACGGGGATGACGACGGACAGATCAAGCATCGGGCTCGCCCTTGGCCGCTCGGGTGGTCCCCTGCCACTCGGCGACGAGTGTCTGTGGCAGGCCGAGCCGGTCGAGCACCCTCGCGATCGTGTGATTCACGATGTCGTCGATGTCCTTCGGCCTGTTGTAAAAAGCGGGCATCGGCGGCAGCAGCACCGCACCCATCTCCGCGAGCGCCAGCATGCACTTGACGTGGCCCACGTGCAGCGGCGTCTCGCGCAGGAGCAGAATCAGCGGCCGGCCCTCTTTCAGCGTGACGTCGGCCGCGCGCGCGATGAGGGAGTCGCTGTGGCACGACGCGATCGCGCCCGCCGTCTTGATCGAACAGGGCGCGACCACCATCCCCATCGTGTGGAACGAGCCCGAGGCGATCGAGGCACCGATGTCGCGGTTGTCATAGTGGTGCCCCGCCAGCGCCTCGACGTCCTTCGGGGCGTACGCGGTCTCCTCGACGATCGTCCGCTTGCCGGGAGCCGAGATCACGAGGTGTGTCTGCACCTCGGCCTGGGCGCGGAGAATCTCGAGGAGGCGGATCCCGTAGATCGAGCCCGTGGCGCCCGTGATGCCGACGACCAGGCGCGTCACAGCCGGAACCGCTTCCGGAAGACCTCGTCCCGCGTCTTCTGGTAGAGGATCTCCCACTCGCGGCTGCCCTCGGGCACCGGACGCGAATACGACGCCAGCGTCTTCCGCACCTCGCCGTCGATCGACTCCGCGAGCTTGGCCTCCTCGCTGAGCGCGCGCATCACCTCGGTCCGCACATCGTCCGGCGCCTTCACGTGGACGCCCGGCAGGACGCCGAGCTCCTTCACGATCAGGTCGGCCAGGTGGAAGATCCGCTCGCGGCTCATGCGCATCATCAGATGACGAACCCCCGCTCGCGCGCGAGCTTCTCCTTCACCTTGCCGAGGAGCTGCCGGTAGTCGGCCGCCGAATCCTTGATCTGCTTGGCGTGCTCGAGCAGGAGCTTGCGCGCGTCCTCCTCGAGCTTCTCCTCGGCGACGAGATTGTCGATCACCACGCGGCGTAGCGCGGCGCGCACCGCCGCCTCGTCCTTGATGTCGGCGACCTTCCTCGTCACCAGCCGCTTCACGACGGCGTCGGCCATGCGCTCTGCAACCGCGTCGTGTCGAGGCATATTCGTGGAGATTACTCTGCCACGACGCAGAGTGTCAAGAAACCGACGGGAGCGAGAACAGCGCGCGCGTGCCGATGCCGCGGGCACTCTCGACCCGGATCCATCCGCCGTGAGCCTCGACGAGTGACTTCACGACGGCGAGCCCGATGCCGGTCCCGCGTGCGCTGCCCTCCGCCTCGGGGGCGCGATAGTACGGCTCGAAGATTCGGGCGAGCTCGCTCTGCGAAATGCCCTCCCCCTGGTCCTCGACCTCGATCTCCACCGCTCCGCCCCGCGCCGCGGCGCGCGCCCGAATCCGCACGAGGTGCCCGGGCGGCGAGTACTTCATCGCGTTGGACACGAGGTTCGTCAGGATGCGCTCGAGCGCGTCCGCGGCCGCGTCGACGTGCGGCAGTCCCGCCTCGTAGCCGACGATGATGGGATGCGTCGCGTTCCCGCGCCTGAAGACGTCCGCGACGCCGGCGATGACCGCTTCCACCGCCACGGGCGCGCGGCGTAGCGTCGGCGGGAGACCGCGCTCGATGCGCGACAGGTCAAGCAGGTCGTTGACCATCCGGCCCAGGCGGCGCGCCTCGCCGCGCATGATGCCGGCGAGCCGCGTCACCTCCTCGTGCGGGAGGCGCCGCGCGACGAGCAACTCGCTGAATCCCTGGAGCGCCGTGAGCGGTGTCCGGAGCTCGTGCGAAGCGATGGCGACGAACGAGGACTTCGCGCGATCGAGCTCTTCCAGGCGCCGTGTCGCGCTCGCCACCTTCGCCTCGAGCTCCTCGGCGAAGCGCCGTTGCCGCGAGGTAAGCCGCGCGTTCTCGAGCGCCAGGCCGATGTACGCGCCGAGTCCCTCGAGCGCGGTGCGCTCGTCGGCGCCGAGCTCGCCCACACGCTCGACGGCGAGGGCGCCGATCGCCGTCCCTCCCGCGAGGAGCGGCGTGACGAACACCCGGCGCGGCCGCGGGCCGCCCGCCGCGTCCGGCACAAAGACCGGCGTCCCGGTCGCCAGCACCTCGGCGGCGATGGAGCCCGGCGCGACGCTCGCGCCACCGGACACGACGAGCCGATCGCCGTCGCGCACCACGAACCCAACGTCGCTCACGGCGAGCCGCGCGGCCAGGACCGCGCGCAGTCTGGCGAGCGCGAGCTCGAGCGGTCCCGCCGCCGCGAGAGCCCGCTGCGTCGCCAGGATCGTCTCGTATCGCGCGCGCATCCGGCGGACGCGGGTGGCGAGGGCGCCGCCGAGCGTTCCGACCAGGCCGACGATCCCCAGCGTCACGAGACCCTCGAGCGCCCCGGGCGTGAGCCCCGAGCGCTCGATCTCGGGAAGCACGACCGGCCCCAGGAGCAGCACCGCCGTCCCCGCCGCCGCCGTGCCGCCAGTCGCGCCCCGCAGGAGCGTCGCGGCAAGGACCGGCACCAGGTACGCGTGCCGGTAGAGCGACACTCCGTCGCTCTCCTCGATCACGAGCAGCGCCGTCACGGCCGCAAACGCGAGAACCAGCCCCGCGGGCAGGAGCCGGCCGCGCGTCAGCGTGGGCCTCTTCATCGCGGGCCGAGCAGCCGGTAGGCGCCGAAGAAGACGAGCGCCGCGGCCGCGCCGGGCAGGAGGCTTCCCGAGCGCCAGAACAGCCAGCAGTTCGCGGCGCTCAGGAGCGTCAAGTAGAAGACCGCGCCGACGACCAGCTCCACGCTCTTCGGCAACAGCGGATCGAGCAGGTAGCGCACGCCGTACGCGGCCGTCGACATCGCGAGCGCGACGCTGCGCGACCATCGACGCTGCGCGCGGTTGAACAGTGCGCCGCGGAAGAAGGTCTCGGCCGCGGGTACGTTCGCGCCGACATCGTAGGCGGCCGCGACGAGCACGACATCGAGCGCGTCGAGGCGAAGCTGCACGCCGAACGTGCGCGCCGCCGAGACGAGCAGATGGCCGCCGAGGAAGCCGCCGATCGCCACTCCGATCGACACGGCCGCCCAGGGTACCGGCCGTGCGAGCCCGAGCGCACCGAGATCGCCGGCCCGCGCACCCCGGATTAGCCAGAGCGGCACGCCGGCGTACACCAGGGCGCCCGCCGGATGGAGCGAGGCGGCCGCGGCCGCGACGGCGAGGAGCCCGACTGCCATCAGGCCGGCGCGCGCGCCGGCGCCCGCCCATGCCAGCGCGGTCGCGAGGAGCGCGCCGTGGGCGGTGGCCACGCCGACGACGCGCATCGCCGCCTCGGGCAGCGCGCCCACCCTGACGGCGACCAGGGTGGTGAGCGCCGCCGCCGCGAGGGCGCTCAGCAGCCCGATCGGCGTGTCAGCGAAGAGGGAGCGCTCGGGCGGGCGCCGCGGCTCTTCGATCGACCACATGCGGACCGGCCAGCGGGAGCTCCCGCGCCAGCTCGAGGAATACGGCAACGACGCGCGCGTCGAGCGTCCGGCCCGCCTGGCGCTGCAGGTAGTCGAGCGCTGCGGCGACCGGGAGCGCCGCCCGGTACGGACGGTCGGACGTGAGCGCGTCGAAGACGTCGGTCACGGCGACGATCCTCGCGCCCAGGGGGATCACCTCGCCCGCGAGCCCGTCGGGGTAGCCGCTTCCGTCGTAACGCTCGTGATGATGACGGATCGTCGCCGCGCCCGCGGCGAAGAAGTCGAACGGCGCGACGATCTGGGCGCCGATGAGCGGGTGCTTGCGCATCTGCGTCCACTCGTCGGGTTCGAGCTCGCCGGGCTTGCGGAGCACGGATTCCGGGACGCCGATCTTGCCGATGTCGTGCAGCAGCCCCGCCTGGCCGATCGTCTCGGCCTCGGGCGTGGAGAGACCCAGCGCCTGCGCGAGCCTCCCGCTGGCCGCGCCGACGCGCTCGGAGTGCCCGCGTGTGTACGGGTCTTTCGCCTCGAGCGCGTTCGCGAGTCCGAGGAGCGACTGGTAGATGGAGCGCTGGACCTGCTGGTAGAGGCGTCGCACGTCTTCCGCGTACCGGAGCGTTTGCTGATACGCGGCGTTGAGCCGACGGTATGCGGCCGCCAGGTCTTCGCCGGCGACGGGCGCTAGTCGCGTCGCCAAACGGGCGCCTGCGGCAGGAGCGTTTCGACCAGCGACAGTAGGCGCACGGGAGAGAACGGCTTCGTCAGGTAGTGGTCGGCGCCCGCCGCCAGACCCCGCGCGACGTCGGCCTCCTGCGCGGCGGCGGTGAGCATGACGATCTTCACCGGCGCGCCTCGCTTCCGGAGCCGCGCGCAGACCTCGAGACCGCTCACGTCGGGCAGGTGCACGTCGAGCAGGATCAGGTCGGGGTTGAGCGCCTCGGCGCGAGCGAGCGCGGACGTGCCGTCGTGCGCCACGACCACCGTCACGCGCTCATCCTCGAGCGTCAGTCGTACGAGCTCGACGATGTGGGGCTCGTCGTCGGCTACGAGAATCGTCGGCATGCCCGCTCTAGGGGCAAGCGCGGTGCCAGGCACGGCGGTGTGATTCGACGGGCCGTTAGCGACGACGACGCGGCGTGCCTGCCCAACGACGCAGGCGGTGTGCCCGCGTCGATGGGCGGCCGGCGCGGGCTGCTATCTCCTGCGAGGAACGAACGGAGCTAGCGACCCCGGCCGGCGGTCTGCAGGCGCGTCACCGAGCGCATCAGGGCTGCGGCCGCGCGCGCGTAGTCGACCGCCTCCTCGGAGCCGCGGCCGGACAGGCGTCGCTCGGACCGCTCTTTTGCGCGCTCCGCGCGGTCCCGATCGATCTCCTCTGGACCCTCGGCGGCATCGGCGAGGACGATCACCTTGTCGTGACGGACCTCGACGAACCCCCCCGCCACCGCGAGATAGCGCTCCTCCCGCCCGATCCGGAACGTCACCTCCCCGATGCCGAGCGTGGTCAGGAACGGCGCATGGCCCGGGAGCACGCCGAAATACCCGAGAGTTCCCGGCGCCACGACCTCGTCCACCGCCTCGGCGACCACGAGGCGCATCGGTGTCGCGATCTCGAGCGTCAGCCGGTCGGCCACTAGGCGGTCTCGCGGAGCTTCTTCGCCTTGTCCATCGCCTCGCCGATGTCGCCGACCATGTAGAAGGCCTGCTCCGGAAGATCGTCGTGCTTACCCTCGACGACCTCCTTGAAGCTCTTCACCGTGTCGGCGACCTTCACGTAGCGCCCGGGCTGCCCCGTGAAGACCTCCGCGACGTTGAGAGGCTGCGAGAGGAACCGCTGGATCTTTCGCGCGCGCGACACGGCGAGCTTGTCCTCGTCGGAGAGCTCCTCCATGCCCAGGATGGCGATGATGTCCTGGAGGTCCCGGTAACGCTGAAGGATCGCCTGGACGGCGCGCGCCGTCCTGTAGTGCTCGGCGCCCAGGATGTTCGGGTCGAGGATGCGCGAGGTCGAGGCGAGGGGGTCGACGGCCGGGTAGATCCCCTGCTCCGTGAGTGCGCGGCTCAGCACCGTCGTGGCGTCGAGGTGGGCGAACGCCGTCGCCGGCGCCGGGTCGGTGATATCATCCGCCGGCACGTAGATCGCCTGCACCGAGGTGATCGAGCCCTTCTTCGTCGAGGTGATCCGCTCCTGGAGCTGGCCCATCTCCGTCCCAAGGGTCGGCTGGTAGCCGACGGCCGACGGCATCCGGCCGAGCAGCGCCGAGACCTCCGAGCCCGCCTGGGTGAACCGGAAGATGTTGTCGATGAACAGCAGCACGTCCTGGCCTTCCTCGTCGCGGAAGTACTCGGCGGCGGTGAGAGCCGTGAGCGCCACGCGCAGCCGCGACCCGGGCGGTTCCGTCATCTGGCCGAAGATCAGCGCTGTCTTCTCGATGACGCCCGACTCCTTCATCTCGTGGTACAGATCGTTGCCCTCGCGCGTGCGCTCCCCGACTCCGGCGAACACCGAGATGCCGCCGTGCTGCTTGGCGATGTTGTTGATCAGCTCCTGGATGAGCACGGTCTTGCCGACGCCCGCGCCCCCGAAGAGACCCGTCTTGCCGCCCTTCGTGTACGGCTCGAGCAGGTCGACGACCTTGATCCCGGTCTCGAACATCTCCACCTTCGTGGACTGATCCTCGAACGACGGCGCCGGCCGGTGGATCGGATAGAACTTCTTCGCGTTGATCGCGGGGCCCTTGTCCACAGGCTCGCCGACGATGTTCATGATGCGGCCGAGCGTTTCCCGTCCGACGGGGACGGTGATCGCCGCGCCCGTATCCCTGACCACCATGCCCCGGGTGAGGCCGTCGGTGGCGGCCATCGCCACCGTCCGCACCTGGCTCTCACCCAGGTGCTGGGCGACCTCCAGCACGAGCTTCTGCGAGTAGGAGAAGATGTCCTTGTTCTCGATGCCCACGACCTCGAGCGCGTTGTAGATCGCCGGCAGCCGCCCGGGCTCGAACTCCACGTCGACCACCGGTCCGATGACCTGGACGATCTTCCCATCGCTCATGCTTCGGCTCCTTGCTTGAGGGCCTCGGCGCCGCCCACGATGTCGAGCAGCTCCTTGGTGATCTTTTCCTGTCGCGCCTTGTTGTACTGGATGGTCAGCACGTCGATCATTTCCTTCGCGTTCTTCGTCGCGGCCTCCATGGCGGTCATCCGCGCGCCATACTCGCCGGCGAGCGATTCCATGAGGGCGCGGAACACCTGGGTCCGCACGTGGCGCGGCAGCAGGTCGTCCAGGATCGACTCGGGGCTCGGCTCGTAGATGTAGTCGACCGCACCCGTCGCGTCACCGCCCTCCCCTTCCCTGGGAGGGATGGGCAGGAGCTGCATGCGCGTCGGCCGCTGCACGGCCACCGACCTGAACTCGTTGTAGACGAGGTGCACCTCGTCCACCTCGCCCGCGAGGTACTGGGTCATGAAGGCGTCGGCCAGCTCGGTCGCGTGACTGTAGGCGAGCCGATCCCAGAAGCCGACCATCTCCCGCTTGATCGTGTAGGGGCGGCGCCGGTAGAAGTCGCGCGCCTTGCGACCGACCACGACCAGCGTCACCTCGGTGGCGTTCGACTGGCGGATGAACTCGAGCGCGCGCCGGATGATGTTCGAGTTGAAGGCGCCGGCGAGTCCCTTGTCGGCGGTGATGATGGCGATCTGCCGCCTGGGCCCCTCGCGCTGCTCGAGCAACGGATGGGCGGCGCCATCCGCGCCGGTCACGAGATTGCCGAGGAGCTCCACCATCTTGTCGGCGTACGGCCGCGCGGCGAGGATCCGCTCCTGCGCGCGCCGGAGCTTGGCCGCCGCCACCAGCTTCATGGCGCGCGTGATCTTCTGCGTCGACTGGACGGACTTGATCCGCCGCTGGATGTCGCGGAGCGTCGCCATCGCGCGCTAGGCCGCCTGGACGCCCTTCGCCGCCGTGAATTCTACCTTGGCGTCGTTGATCGCCTTCGTCAGCGCTTCGCGCAGGGCGTCACCCACTTCCTTCTTGGTCCGGATCTCGCCGAGGATCTCGGGCCGCTTCCGCTCGAGCCAGCCGTGGAAGAACGTCTCGAACTCGCGGATGGCGTCGACCGGGAGGTCGTCCAGCAGCCCCTGCGTGCCCGCGAAGATCACCGCCACCTGTTTCTCGACAGACAGCGGCTGGTACTGCCCCTGCTTGAGGAGCTCGACCATGCGCTGGCCGCGCGCGAGCTGCACCTGCGTCGCGCGGTCGAGGTCCGATCCGAACTGGGCGAAGGCGGCCAGCTCGCGGTACTGCGCGAGGTCGAGCCGCAGCTTGCCCGCGACCTGCCGCATCGCCTTGACCTGCGCGGAGCCGCCGACGCGCGACACGGAGAGGCCGACGTTCACGGCCGGCCGGATGCCGCCGTAAAAGAGGTCGGACTCGAGGTAGATCTGGCCATCCGTGATCGAGATGACGTTGGTCGGGATGTACGCCGACACGTCGCCGAGCTGGGTCTCGATGATCGGCAGCGCGGTGAGCGAGCCGCCGCCGAGCTCGTCGTTGAGCTTGGCCGCGCGCTCGAGGAGCCGGGAGTGGAGGTAGAAGACGTCGCCCGGATACGCCTCGCGTCCCGGCGGCCGGCGGAGCAGGAGCGAGAGCTGGCGGTAGGCCGTGGCGTGCTTGGAGAGGTCGTCGTAGATGCAGAGCGCGTGGCGCTTGCTGTCCCGGAAGAACTCTCCCATCGTCACGCCCGCGTATGGGGCGACGTACTGTAGCGGCGCCGGCTCCGAGGCCGAGGCGACGACAACGGTCGTGTACTTCATGGCGCCGGCATCCTCGAGCACCTTCACCACCTGGGCCACCGTCGATCGCTTCTGGCCGATGGCGACGTAGAAGCAGAAGACGTCCTGGCCCTTCTGGTTGATGATGGTGTCGACGCCGATCGCGGTCTTGCCGGTGCCGCGGTCGCCGATGATCAACTCGCGCTGGCCGCGCCCGATCGGGATCATGGCGTCGATCGCCTTGAGCCCTGTCTGGAGCGGCTCCTTGACGCCGCGGCGGTCCACCACCCCCGGCGCGTACCGCTCGATCGGCCGGAACTCCTTGGTGTTGATCGCGCCCTTGCCGTCCACGGGCAGCCCGAGCGCGTTGACGACGCGCCCGACGAGTGCCTCGCCCACCGGCACCTGCGCGATCCGGCTGGTGCGCTTGACGACGTCGCCCTCCTTGATGAGCGTGTCGTCACCCAGGAGCACGGCGCCGACCTGGTCCTGCTCCAGGTTCAGCACCATACCCACGACGTCGCCGGGGAACTGGAGGAGCTCGCCGGCCATCGCCCGATCGAGCCCGTAGATGCGCGCGATACCGTCGCCGACCTCGATGACGCGACCGACCTCCTGGAGGTCGACCTCGGATTCGTAGCCCGCGAGCTGGCGCTTGATGATCTCGCTGATCTCTCCGGCCTTGATCATTCCCTACCCTTTCACCAGCCGTTCGCGCATCCGCGCGAGCTGGCCGTCCAGGCTGCCGTCGACGAGCAGGCTCCCGATCTCCGCCACGAAGCCGCCGAGCAGCCCACGGTCCACGACCTCCTCGAGCACGATCTGCTTGCCGCCGAGCGCGCGGCCCAGGCGACCGGTGAGCGCCGCGCGCTCAGAATCGGACAGCGCCACCGCGGTGCGTACACGGGCGCGCACCCGTCCCGCGGCGTCCTCCTGAAGACCCCGGAAGGCCTCGACGATCGCGGCCAGGTGCTCCGTCCGTCCCCGCGCGGCGACGAGGGCCAGGAAGTCGCGCGTGAGCTGGGAGAGCTGCATGCGCGTCGCGATCTCGGCGGCGACCGTGCGCTTGGTCACGGCGGCGATCCAGGGGCGGGCGAAGAACGCGCGCAGCTCCGCCTCGTCCCGAAGCAGCGTCGCGAGCGACTCGATTTCGGCCGCAACCGTGTCGAGCTGGTTGCGCTCCCGGGCGAGCTCGAAGAGCGCTTTCGCGTAGGAGCGGGCGACGCCGGCGGCGGCTCTCACCTAGTTCCCGACCCTGGAGATGGCCTCGTCGACGATGCGGCGGTGCTCCTCGTCCCGGAGGCTCTTCCGGATGAGCTTCTCGGCCACCGCCGTCGCCAGGTCGCCGACCTCGCGCCGGAGCTCTTCACGGGCCCGCCGCACGTCGGCGTCCAACTGCGCCTTCGCGGTCTCCACGAGCCGTTGCGACTCCGCCCGCGCGGCATCCACGAGCCGCCGCTGCTCGTCGGCCGCATCCTTCAGCGCCTGGGCGCGGATCGAGGCGGCCTCGGCGTGCGCCGCGCGCAACCGCGTCTCGTTCTCCGCCTGCTGCCGCGACGCCTCGGCGCGGGCCGCCTGCGCCTCCTCGAGCGACTTGCGGATGGCCTCGCTGCGCTCCTCCATCTTCGCCAGCAGCGGCTTGTAGAGAAGCTTCATGAGGATCACGAGCAGGATGACGAAGTTGACGACCTGGACGATCAGCGATTTATCGAGGCTGATGAGGCCGCCCTCGTGACCGCCACCCTCGCTGGCCGCCCGGACCAGGCCGGGCCACACGAGCATCAGGGCCAGCGCCGACACGACACACACGATGCCGCCGATCCACACGCGTTCCCGTTGAAACATGAGGAGGCTCTCCCCGATCTCGTGATGCTCGACGAAGGTTTGTGAAAACTATCACTCAACCGCGCCCGGTGTCAATCGCCCGGGCTAGTGTTCGATGACCCCGCCCCCCACCACCGTATCGTCCTGATAGAAGACGACCGACTGGCCCGGCGTGATCGCTCGCTGCGGCTCGTCGAAGACGACCTCCGCGCCGTCGTCATCGAGCACGCGCACCGTCGCGGGCGCCGGCCGGTGCTTGTGACGGATCTTCGCCTCGACGCGGATCGGCCCGTCGGGCGGATCGCACGCGATGAAGTTCACCGCGCGCGCCACGAGTCGGTCGCGCTCGAGCGCTCCCCCGTCACCGACGGTGACCGTGTTGCGCTCGGCGTCGAGCCCGACGACGTAGAGAGGCCGGCCCGCGCTCAGGCCGAGGCCTTTGCGCTGGCCGATCGTATAGGCGGCGACACCCGCATGGCGTCCGAGCACGTGCCCCTGCCCGTCCACGATCGGACCCGGAGTGAGCATGCCGGCGTCCCGGCCCCGCAGAAACGCTCGGTAGTCGTCGTCGGGGACGAAGCAGATCTCCTGGCTCTCCGGTTTGTCGGCCGTGACCAGGCCGAGCCGGCGCGCATGCTCGCGCACCTGGTCCTTGGTCAGCTCGCCGACCGGAAACCGCGCGGCGGCGAGCTGGTCCTGCGTGAGGGGCCAGAGAAAATCGCTCTGGTCCTTGTCCTCGGCGCGCGCGCGCAGGAGCCGGTGGCGCGCGGTGCGACCGTCCTGCGCGACGCGCGCATAGTGCCCGGTGGCGACGGCGGCGGCGTCCCACGCGCGCGCCCGCGCCAGGAGCGAGCCGAACTTGAGCTCGCTGTTGCACGCGACGCACGGCACGGGCGTCCGACCGCGTCGGTACTCTTCGATGAAGCGGCCCACGACGGAGCGCTCGAACTCCTCCTCCATGTTGAGCACGTAGTACGGGATGCCGAGCGTTCGCGCGACCTGGCGGGCGTCGTCCACGGCCTCCGTCCCGCAGCAGCTTCCGAACCGTTTGGTCGCTTCCGTCGGCTCGGCCCAGGCCCAGACACGCATGGTGACACCGACCACGTCGTAGCCCTGCTCGACGAGCAGCGCGGCGGCGACGGACGAATCGACACCCCCGCTCATACCCACGACGATGCGCTGTGTCATCGGCCTCTTCAGTGTCTCGCGCCGAGCAATTCTGACAGACGCTCGAGTTCGTCCGGGGTCGCGTACACGATCTCGATCTTGCCCTTCCGGTCGTTCCCCACGATCCTCACACGCGTCATCAGCGCGCGCTGGAGATCGTCTTCGAGCGCCGCCAGCTCGACGGAGCGCCGGCGCCCTTTCCGCGGGGCCACGCCCGGCTCTCTTCCGAGGGTCTCGACGGCGCGGATCCAGTCTTCGGTGGCCCGGACGGACCAGTCGTTCTCGAGGATCTCGTCGCGCAGCCGAAGCTGCTGGACGGCGGTCCCGAGCGCGAGCAGCGCCCGCGCGTGCCCCATCGTAAGCCGCCCGCTTCGCAGATCGCCCTGAATCTCTGCGGGGAGCCTCAGGAGCCGGAGGGAGTTCGCGATCGAGCTCCGATCTCGCCCGATTCGCTGGGCGAGATCTTCCTGGGTCCAACTGAACTGTGCCAGAAGCTTCTGGTACGCCTCGGCCTCCTCGATCGGATTCAGATCCTCTCTGAGAAGATTCTCCACGAGCGCGAGCTCCAGGCTCTGCGCGTCGGTGGCCTCCCGCACGATCGCGGGGATGCGTTCAAGCCCGGCCTGCCGTGCGGCGCGCCAGCGCCGCTCGCCGGCGATGAGCTGATAGCCCGACCCGTGGCGACGCACGATCACCGGCTGGATCACTCCCGACGACCGTATCGATATTGCTAGATCTTCTAAGGCCTTGGAATCAAAGTCTTTTCTTGGTTGATTCGGGTTTGCGTCGATCTGGTCCACCGGAACTTCGATCTGAACGTCTTCAGCGGTTGGAGTCCCCGCCGGGGTGGACGAGAGCAGGGCGCCAAGACCTCGACCGAGCCCGCGCTTATTCATGCCTCAGCACCTCCCGGGTGAGCTCGAGATATGCGATCGAGCCGCTCGAGCGAAGGTCGTGGAGCATTATCGGCTTCCCGTGGCTAGGAGCCTCGGTGAGTCGGATGTTGCGGGGAATCACTGTGTCGAAGATCTCGCCCGGAAAGTAGCTACGAACTTCGTCGCGGATCTGGAGCGCCAGACTGGTCCTGCCGTCGAACATCGTCAGCACTATGCCCTCGATGCCGAGACGGGGATTCAGGCGCTCGCGTACGAGCTTCACGGTCGTAAGAAGGTGCGTGAGCCCTTCGAGCGCATAGAATTCGCACTGGAGAGGCACGAGGACTCTATCAGAGGCCACCAGGGCGTTGATCGTCAGCAACCCCAACGAGGGGGGACAATCGATGATAATGAATTCGTAGGCTCCGGCAATCGGCTTGAGCGCCTCTCGCAGGCGGTACTCGCGCTGGTCCATCGAAACTAGCTCGATTTCGGCGCCCACCAGGTCGATGTCAGAAGGCAGCAGCTTCAGATGGGAAAGAGCCGTCTCCCGGACGGCCTTTGCTACCGGCTCGTTACCGAGAAGCACGTGATAGACCGTGGGGTACAGGCCGGCCTTCTGTACCCCCAATCCGCTTGTGGCATTGCCTTGGGGATCCAGATCGACGAGTAATGTCGCGCGTTCGGCCAGAGCCAACCCCGCGGCAAGGTTTACCGCGGTCGTTGTCTTTCCGACACCACCCTTCTGATTGACGATCGCGAGGGTCTTTCCGATGTAGCTATCCCCCGTATCTGGCCCCAGTTGGATGTTCCACGACAAACACAGCTATACACATGACGTCATGTCTGGTGTTCCACGACCAACACTTTGGGGCCTATGGCCTCTCCGGGTCAAGAATGACGATAGACGAGAAACCGCCGCGTCATTCCATGGGCGCGTCCCTCGACATTGACCCAGTCACCAAGAGGCATCTCGGTTGGCCTCGGTGGGCCGGATGCGACCACAAGTCCTGGCTTCGCGACAAGCCTCGAAGCTATCGGAAGCAGCGTTTTGCTATCGCCGGCGCATCGCATGACGACGGCGTCGAAGCGTCCCTCAAGCTCGCTCATCGATTCCTCGATGCGTCCACCCAAGACGCGCGAATTCTCGAGGCCGAGCTCCCGGATTACCGTCGTGAGAAACGAGACGCGGCGGCGGCGAGCCTCGACCAGCACCAGACTGAGGTCGGGTCTCACGATCTTGATTGGAACTCCTGGAATCCCCGCCCCGGAGCCGAGATCGAGAATCGATCCCAAGGATGGGGGGAGGACCCGTAGAAATAGGAGACTGTCCAGGAAAAGGTTTTCGACGATCCAGCCGGGCCTGTCGGAACCCACGAGGCGCTGGGATTTCTGCCATTTAATCAATAATATTAGATATTTGCTGAACAAGACTCGTTCGTGGTGGCTCAGCGGTCGGCCCAGAATCGTCGCCGCTCCCCGCGCGAGAGCATCCAGCGGATCTGTCACTTGCCGAGGCAGAACGTCGCGAAGATCCGGTCGAGCACGGAATCACCGACGTCGATACCGAGGATCGAGCTGGCCTGTTCGAGAGCATCTCGCAGGTCCACGAGTGCGACCTCCAGCGGGGCGTGGCCGATCGAGGCCTCGCTCGAAGCCAGCGCCCTACCGAGCGCCTCGAGCATCTCGAGTTGCCGGAGCGATGCGACGACGCCGCCCTCATCGCCCGCGGTCGACGTCCGAGCGCGGATCTCGGTCTCGAGCCGCTCGACGAGCGCGTCCACGCCGGACCCCGTGACGGCCGACACGTCGAGCGCGCCGGCCAGGGTCGCGCCGGCGGGGTGCGGGGAAAGATCGCTCTTGCTGCGCACGACGACGCGCGCACGGCCCCGGGTCTCCTCCAGCACGGCGGCGGCGGGCGGCAGGCTGCCGTCGAGAACGACGAGCAGCAGGTCGCTCTCCGCGATCGCGAGGCGGCTACGCCGGATGCCCTCGGCCTCGATCGCGTCGCGTGGTTGATCGAGACCCGCGGTGTCGAGAAGGCGCACGGGGACACCCGCGAGCACGATCGCGCTCTCGACGACGTCGCGCGTGGTGCCGGGAAGGGGGGAAACGATGGCGCGGTCCCGCCCCACGAGCGCGTTCAGCAGGCTGGATTTCCCCGCGTTCGGCGGGCCGACGATGGAGACGCTCAGGCCCTCGTGCACGAGCCGCGCGCGGCGACTCGCGTCGAGCCGTCGAGCGACATCGGCACGCAGACGCGCGATCGCGGCCCGGGCCTTTTCCACGTCGAGACCCACGTGCTCCTCCGGGAAGTCGAGCGTGACCTCCAGGCCGGCGACGAGGTCGAGCAGGTCCTCTCGGAGTGCGCGGATCTCCGACGAGATCTCGCCGTCCAGCGCGCGCGCGGCGAGCATCAGCGCGCGCTCCGTCCGGGCGCCGATCAGCAGGGCCACGGCCTCGGCCTGGGCAAGATCGATCCGGCCGTTCAGGAACGCGCGGCGGGTGAATTCGCCGGGCTCGGCGAGGCGGGCGCCGGCAGCGATCAGCCGGCGCGTCACGAGTCCGAGCAACGCGGGCGAGCCGTGGCACGAGAGCTCCACCACATCGTCGCCGGTATACGAGCGCGGAGCGCGCATCACGACACAGAGGGCATCGTCCACGGGCGCGCCGGTCTCCGGATCCACGACGGTCACGCGCCGGAGGGTGTGGGACGGAGCCTGCGCCAGCCGCTCGCCGGACCTCAGAACGCTCGCGACGGTCGGGACGGCCGCCGGCCCGCTCACGCGCACGACACCGACGGCGCTCTCGCCCGCCGCCGTCGCGACGGCGACGATGGTGTCCCCCGCGCGCCGGACCTCAGGCGTCTTTTGCCTCGCGGGCCGCCCGGGCGGCCCGGTCCATGTACCACTGCTGAAGAACCTGGAGAACGTTCGACACCGTCCAATAGAGCACGAGCCCCGACGCCAGGTTGACGAACATCATGGTGAAGAACGCCGGCATGATCAGGAGCATGATTTTCTGCTGCCTCGGATCACCGGTCGTCGGCGTCATCTTCTGCTGCACGAACATCGTGATGCCCATCAGGACCGGCAGAACGTAGGTCGGGTCGTGGGCCGCGAGATCGCAGATCCAGATGTCCTCGCCGAACAGTCGCCCGAAACAGAGGAACTTCGCGTTCTGCAGATCGACCGACACCGAGAGCGCGAGATAGAGGGCGTAGAAGATCGGAATCTGCGCGATCATCGGCAGACACCCGCCCATCGGGTTGACCTTGTATTTCTTGTAGAGCTCGAGCGTCTCTCGCTGGAGGCGCTGCGGGTCGCCCTTGTATTTGCTGCGCAGCGCGTTGACCTGGGGCTGGAGCGTCTGCATCGCCTTCATGGACCGCATGCTCTTCACGGTGAGGGGATAGAAGAGCACCTTCGACAGCACGGTGAGCAGGATGATGGCGATCCCGAAGTTGCCGACGTACCTGTACACCCAGTTCATGAGGAGGAGGATCGGGACGCCGAGCCACTCCATCGGCAGCCCTCCCCACTTCCTGGGCACCGGAAAGCCACCGAAGTTGATCGTGTCCTGCAGCCCGAGCGCGCGGAGGCGCTCGTACTCCTTGGGCCCGGCGTACACCAGCACGCGGCCCTCCCACGCCTGACCTGGCGCGATCGTCGGGGTCGCGCGGACGACGAGCGCGGCACGGCCCGCGGGGACCTTGTCGCCGTTCTTCACCTCGGGGATCTTGCCTTCCGCCGTCGCGATCAGCTTGAAGCCCGGCGTCTTCGGCATGAAGGCGGCGAGGTAGAACACGCTGTCCAGGGCGATCCATTCACCGTCGCCCTCAGCCTTGCTGATCGCCGCCGTCAGGTCGTCGATCCGCTGGACATGCCCGCCCTCGGACCAGACGATCTCCGTAGGGTGCTGGCCCGTGAATTTCTCGCTGCCGGGAGGCCACTTCTGGCGAGTGAGCCAGGGGAGGCTCACCGCGACCGTGCGGGGTGCCGGGCCGGGATTCTCGACGCGCAGCTCGACGTCGATCACGTACCCGTCCGCGTGAAAGCCGAGCGACTGTCGGATGCGGACGCCGTGCGCCGCCCCGTCGAGGACGAGCCGCTCGCCGGGCCGGTCGGCGCTCACGACGAGGCGCTCGGCATTGACCGTCATCGGAACGACTTCTTCCGGCTGTCGAGGGTCGGCCGCGACCAGGAGCCCGGCCGGGCCGAGATCTCCGACCAGCACCATCGGTTTTTCACCCCGGAACTTGAGGACGAACTCCTGAAGTTTGCCGCCCTCGCTGCTCACGACGGCACGATAGAGCGGCGCCTCGACGGCGACGAGGCGCTGAGGTGGGCGCGGGGTCTGTGCAACCGGCTGGACGGTCGTCGTCCTCGGCGGTGCCGCCGGCGCGGGCGCGGGCGCCGAGGCGCTAGGCGCGGCCGGGGCGGGGGCGGGGACGGCTGGCCCTGGCGGCGCCTTCTGAGCAGGCTCCTGGCTCGTCGGGAAAAAGAACGTCTGGTAGACGATCAGGAGCGCCGCCATCAGCACGGCGGCAAGGATCGCGCGCTTCTCCATCATCGGCGGCGGCGCTCGCGCACGGGCGGCGGGTCATAGCCACCGGGGTGGAAAGGATGGCAGCAGAGCACGCGCCGGAGCGCGAGCCAGGCGCCGCGCGCCGGCCCGTGCTCGGCCACCGCGAGCTTGGCGTACTCCGAGCACGTCGGCGCGAAACGACACGCCCGCGGGAGCAGGGGGGACAGCACCCGCTGGTACGCGGTGATGAGGGCGACGGCGGCGCGCGTCATGCGCGCGGTCCCGGAATCGCCGCGAAGGCGCCACGTAGCTCCTCGGCGATCGCCCCGAAGCGCTCGCGGAGCGCTCCGGGCTTGGCGATGATCACGAGGGCGATGCTCGCGGGCGCGGCATCCCGCGCCAGGCGGTACGCCTCGCGCAGTCGCCGCCGCGCCCGGTTCTTCTGGACGGCCGTGCGCACCTGCCGGCTCACCGCGAAGCCCGCGCGCCGCGGCGCGGTGCTCTCGCGCCAGAGAACGATCATGGATGGTCGATCAATCCGTTTGCCCCGCTGGAAGAGCGCCTGGAAATCGGCGCCTGTGGTCAACCGCTCGCGTCGAGGAAAGGGGCCGGTCAGACGGTCAGCCGTTTCCGCCCCTTCGCGCGCCGTCGCTTCAACACCTTCCGCCCGCCTTTTGTCTTCATCCGCGCGCGGAAGCCGTGCGTCTTCTTCCGGCGGCGTACATTCGGCTGAAACGTCCGCTTCATCCGCGCGCTCCTCCTTGCGATCGTCGAACCGAGACAGTGTAGACAGCACCTCATAGCGAGTCAACTCGCGAAGCCCTTGCGACCCCGTCCGCGCGCGTGCTAGAGTCCGCCATCCAATGAGCGATTGATCGGCCCGAGAGGAGTTTTGTCCCGATGTGCGCGCGCCCAAGCGCGGATGCCCTGATCGAACAAGGCCCTGAGCTATCCACACCTGTGGATAACTCTGTGCGTAAGTGAGGTCATCGCCTGTGTTAGATAGCCTTTGGGCGCGCCTTCTCGAGTCTCTCTCACGCAAGCTCCCCGCAACCGTCCTGGACACGTGGGTCCGGCCGTGCAGGCTCCTGGCTGTCGAGGGGGATCACCTCAGAATCGGCTCGCCGAATACGTTCTCCCGCAACTGGCTCGTCCAGCATCATCTTGAGGCGCTCCAGATCGCCGCTCAGGAGTGCCTCGGCGGAAGCCCACGCGTGTCGGTCGCCGTGGACGAGGCCGCGGCCGAGGGCGGGCCCGTGCCGCCGGCCGGACGACCCCCCGGCAGCGGGACCCTCGAAGGCCTCAACCCTCGGTACACGTTCGACACGTTCGTCGTCGGCTCGTCGAATCAGTTCGCGCAGGCCGCCTGCCAGGCGGTCGCCGAGCTCCCGTCGCGCGCCTACAACCCGCTCTTCATCTACGGCGGCGTCGGGCTCGGCAAGACGCATCTGCTCCACGCCGTCGGTCACCAGAGCGCGAAGATCTTTCCCGGGATGTCGGTCGTCTACCTCTCGTCCGAGCGCTTCACCAACGAGCTCATCAACGCGATCCGCTATGACCGTACCGCCGAATTCCGCGCGCGGTACCGGACGATCGACCTGCTGCTCATCGACGACATCCAGTTCATCTCCGGCAAAGAGCGGACGCAAGAGGAGTTCTTCCACACCTTCAACGACCTCTACGAGTCGCGGAAGCAGATCATCGTCTCGAGCGATTCGCCGCCGAAGGACATCCCCGAGATCGAGGAGCGCCTGCGCTCCCGGTTCGAGTGGGGCCTCATCGCCGACATCCAGCCGCCGGATTTCGAGACCCGCGTCGCGATCCTCAAGAAAAAGGCGGCGCTCGAGCGCATCCTCCTCGCGGACGACGTGGCCTACCTGATCGCGAGCCGGATCAAGTCCAACATTCGCGAGCTCGAGGGTTCGCTCACGCGGATGATCGCCTTCTGCGCCCTCACGGGGCGCGAGATGTCCGTCGACCTCGCCCAGGAGGTGCTGGGAGAGCTCTGGGGCGAGGAAGAGAAGGTCATCACGATCGATCAGATCCAGCGCAAGGTCTGCGACTTCTTCGGCATCAAGCTCTCCGACCTCAAGGCGCAGAACCGGACGAAGGCCGTCGCCTTCCCCCGACAGATCGCGATGTACATCGCGCGCCAGCTGACCCACGCCTCGCTGTCCGAGGTGGGGCGGGCGTTCGGGGGAAAAGACCACACGACCGTCCTGCACGCGGTGGACAAGGTGCAGACGCTGCTGCAGGAAGATCCCAAACTACGCAAGACCATCGATGGCCTTATCCAGGGCATCACCCTGTGATCCACAGGTCTCCCCGGGGTCTCCCCAGCGATATCCCCGACGGCCCGCCCGATCCCGGCGTGCCCTCACGGGCACTTGCGGCGCATCCTCCCGACCCACACCGCCGACGTACTATTACGACTACGCAGCTATCTCTCTTTCCCTCCAAACAACGGAGAACTGCATGGAAGTAGTGCTTGACCGTGACGCGTTCCTCAGGGGCCTGCAGATGGTGCAGAACATCGTGGAGCCGCGTCAGACGCTCCCGATCCTGGCCAATGTCCTCCTGGAAGCGGACGGCGAGACGGTGCGTCTCACCGCGACGGACCTCGAGGTCGGCGCCAGGGTGTCGGTGCCGGCGAGGGTGGCGTCAAAGGGCGCCATCACCGTGTCCGCCAGAAAGCTCGCCGAGATCGTGAAGGAGCTTCCCGCGGCGGCGGTCGCGCTCAAGGTGACCGACAACGCGAGCGTGAGTCTCAGGTGCGCCGGCGCCACCTACAAGCTCGTCGGTCTTGGCCCGGACGACTTTCCTCCGGTCGTGCCGGCCGCTCCGGAATCGTGGGTGAGCCTCGACGCCAAGACGCTTCGCGAGATGCTCGCACAGACGAGCTTTGCCGTTTCCCACGACGAGACGCGGTACGCGCTCAATGGCGTGCTCTTCGCGCTCCAGGGGAAGGATCTCCAGATGGTCGCCACCGACGGCCACCGGTTGGCCCTCGCGAAGCGAAGCCTGGGTCGTGGCGTCGGGGGGGCGACGGGTATCGTTCCACGCAAGGCGGTGACCGAGATCATGCGAGCGCTGGGCTCCGGGGAGGACGTTCAGATCGCGATCACCGAGAACCAGTTCGTCCTGCAGATGCCGAACTTCGTCATGACCGCGCGGCTGATCGAGGGCCAGTTCCCGAACTACGATGCGGTCATTCCGAAATCTCACCCCAAGCGGCTCGTCATCCCGCGTGCCGCCCTCACCGCGGCCTTGCGCCGTGTTGCGGTGATGGCGGAGGAACGCAACAAGCCCGTGAAATTCACGCTCGGCCCGGCCACGCTCCGGCTCTCGGCGTCGAGCCAGGAGCTCGGAGAGGCGGAGGAGACGCTCGACGTCGAGTACTCGGGTGAGGAGATCGTCATCGGGTTCAACTCGCGCTATCTGCTCGACGCGATTTCGGCCGTCGACAAGGACCAAGTCGTGCTCGATCTGAAGGACGCGCAGAGCCCCGGCGTGATTAAAAGCATCGAGGACGAGGGTTACCTCTGTGTTATAATGCCCATGCGTATATAGATAGTGTTTTATCGTTACAAAACAGGAGTTTAGAAGGGTGCAGATCGCTTGGATTAGGGTGGTAGATTTTCGGAATTACCGCACCCTGGAGTACACGCCGGCGCCTCGTTTGAACCTCCTGACGGGCCCTAACGGCCAGGGCAAGACGAACCTCCTCGAGGCCCTCGGAATGCTCCTCGCCGGTCGCTCGTTCCGGACGCCGCGGGTGGCCGAGATGGCCCGCTGGAGCACCCTGGCGACCACGATCTCGGGCGAGCTGGTCCGCGGCGCCGGCGCCGCCGGCCGCCGGGTCGTACGACGCGCGCTGACCAAACTCGACGGGCGCTGGCAGAATGCCGGCGAGTCGGTGGAGTGGGCGCGGGCGATCGCGTTCGGCTGGCAGGATCTCGAGATCGTCAACGGCTCTCCGGGAGCGCGCCGGAACTTCATCGACGGCGTCGCGGGACGGCTCTACCCGACGCACCTGGCGACCCTGGTCCGCTATCGCCAGGTGCTCGCGCGGCGTAACCGGCTTCTTCAACAGCATCGGCACGACGACGTGGCGGCGCGGCTCGCCCCCTGGAACGAGCAGCTCGCCACGGTGGGCATGGAGCTGGTGGAGCGCCGGCGTCGGGCCGTCGCGGCCCTCCAGACGGAGCTCGCGCGGGTCTACGGCATCCTCAGCACGACGCGCACGAAGGTCGAGGTGCGCTATCGGACCGCGCTCGGTGAGGCATCGGAACCCGCGGCGCTGCTGGAGGCGTTGCACCGAGCGCTGCGCCAGGAGCTCAGACGCGGTCAGACGCTCGTCGGACCGCATCGGGACGACCTCGCAATCGAGCTCGACGGCGTGGACGCCCGGACGTTCGGCTCGCGCGGCCAGCAGCGGCTCGTCGCGCTGGCGCTGCGGCTCGCGGAGATCGTGCCGGTCACCGAGGCGGCCGGAACGGCGCCCGTGCTGCTGCTCGACGACGCGCTGTCCGAGCTCGACCGCGGCATCCGCGACCTGGTGCTGCGCGAGCTCGGAGCCGCCGAGCAGGTCTTCCTGACGACGCCCGAGCCGCTGGCGGTCCCGGACGCCGCCGTCTTTCACGTCAACGCAGGAGGAGTGGCGGCCGCATGAGCGGCGAGACCTACACGGCGAGCGACATCAAGGTCCTCGAGGGCCTGGAGGCCGTCCGCAAGCGCCCCGCGATGTACATCGGGGACACGAGCACGTACGGGCTCCACCACATCGTCTACGAGGTCGTGGACAACTCGGTCGACGAGGCGCTGGCGGGGTACTGCGACTCGATCAAGATCATCCTGCACTCGGACGGCTCCTGCTCGGTCGGCGACAACGGGCGCGGCATCCCGGTGGACACCCACAAGGAGACGGGCAAGGCGGCCGCGGAGGTCGTCCTGACGGTGCTCCACGCCGGCGGCAAGTTCGAGCATTCGGCGTACAAGGTCTCGGGCGGCCTCCACGGCGTCGGCATCTCGGTCGTGAACGCGCTGAGCGAATGGTTCGACGTCGAGATCCGCCGCGACGGCAAGGTCTGGACGCAGCGCTACGAGAAGGGCGGCACGCCGACCGGCCCGCTGACGCCGGGCGAGAAGACGTCGAAGCACGGCACGATCATCCGCTTCAAGCCGGACGCGACGATCTTCGAGGAAACCACGTTCTCCTTCGACACGCTGTCGAACCGCCTCCGCGAGCTCGCGTTCCTGAATCGCGGCCTCAAGATCGTCATCGAGGACGAGCGCGACGGGCGGAGCCACACCTTCCTCTACAAGGGCGGCATCGTCGAGTTCGTCAAGCATCTCCACCAGAACAAGACGCCGGTCCACCCGAAGGTCCTCTACTTCGAGGGCAGGAAGGGCGACATCGAGGTCGAGGTCGCGCTCCAGTACAACGACGGGTACCAGGAGAGTGTCTTCTCCTTCGCCAACAACATCAACACGCGCGAAGGCGGGACGCACCTCACGGGCTTCCGCGCGGCGGTGACGAGCCGGATCACCGCGTACGCGGAGGCGAACGGCTTCCTGAAGAGCTTCAAGGGCGGTGTCACCGGCGACGACGTGCGCGAGGGGCTCACGGCGGTCGTCTCCGTCCGGCTGCCCGATCCGCAGTTCGAGGGACAGACGAAGGCCAAGCTCGGCAACACCGACATCAAGGGGCTCGTGCAGCAGGTCGTCAACGACAAGCTCGCCGAGGCGTTCGAGGAGGACCCCACCACCGCGCGCAAGATCGCCGACAAGTGCGTGCGCGCGGCGCAGGCGCGCGAGGCCGCACGGAAGGCGCGCGAGCTCACGCGCAAGGGCGGGCGCGACGACGAGGGGCTGGCCGCCAAGCTGGCCGACTGCTCGGAGCGCGACCCACAGTACCGCGAGCTGTTCCTCGTGGAGGGTGACTCCGCCGGCGGCTCGGCCAAGCAGGGACGGGACCGCAAGATCCAGGCGGTACTGCCGCTGCGCGGCAAGATCATCAACTCCGAGAAGGCGCGCTACGACAAGGTCCTGTCCCACAATGAAATCCGGCTGCTCATCTCGGCGATGGGCACCGGCATCGGCACGGAGGAGTTCGATCTCGCGAAGCTCCGCTATCACAAGATCGTCCTGATGACGGACGCCGACGTGGATGGCGCGCACATCCGCACGCTGCTGCTGACCTTCTTCTTCCGTCACATGAACGCGATCATCGGCGGGGGCCACCTCTACATCGCGCAGCCGCCGCTCTTCAAGGTGAAGAAGGGCAAGGTCGAAAAGTACCTCATGTCCGAGCGTGAGTTCGAGGACTTCTTCCTCGCGGCGTGGGCGGAGACGGCGAAGGTGAAGGTGCCGGGCACGAAGGCGCCGATCGCGGGCGAGCCGCTCCTCGAGCTGCTGCGCGCGGTCGCCGAGTACCGGCAGCTCTTCGGGAAGATCGTCAAGCGCGGCGTGCCGTCCCCGATCCTCGCCGAGCTGCTGCGCGGGAAGTTCCGCGGCACGAAGCGGGGCGTGGGCCACGCCGAGATCGGCGAGGCGGTCAAGACCGCCGCCGCGGTCGTGAACGGCTACAACATCCAGGTGACCCCCGGCGACAACGGCGACGGCCACACCGTGACGATCGCCGGGCCGCCCGCCATCACGTTCAGCACGGATCTGTTCAAGTCCGGCGACTACGCGACGCTCGGCGAGGTGTGGGAGAAGGTCGCGGCGGCCGCGAAAGGGCCGACCACCCTCCTGGACGAGGCCGGGCGCGAGACGCCGGTGAAGAGCCTCGACGAGCTGTGGCACGGGGCGCTCGAGCGCTCGCGCGAGGGCTCGTCGTTCCAGCGCTACAAGGGCCTCGGCGAGATGAACCCGGAGCAGCTCTGGGAGACCACGATGAACCCGGAGACGCGCACGCTCCTCAAGGTGACCCAGGAGGACGCGGTGGGCGCCGACGAGATGTTCACGGTGCTCATGGGCGACGCGGTCGAGCCGCGCCGCGTGTTCATCGAGAAGTACGCCCTCGACGTCGCGAATCTGGATATTTAACGGAGCGCGAGGCCGGCTTGAACCGCGGGTGGCCTGAGAAGGGCGCGCGGGGCTCTACACACCCGATCATCACGCGTTAGGAGAGTCATGCCGAACGAGCGTCAGGTGCCGGTTCCGATCGAAGAGGAGATGCGCAAGTCGTATCTCGACTACGCGATGTCCGTCATCGTCGGCCGCGCGCTGCCGGACATCCGCGACGGCCTCAAGCCCGTCCACCGGCGGGTCCTCTACACGATGCAGAGCCTCGGGCTCGCGTGGAACCGGGCGTACAAGAAGTCGGCCAAGGTCGTCGGCGAAGTCCTCGGCAAGTACCACCCCCACGGCGACTCGCCCGTCTACGAGGCGCTCGTCCGGATGGTGCAGGAGTTCTCGCTCCGCTATCCGCTCGTCGACGGGCAGGGCAACTACGGGTCCATCGACGGTGATCCGCCCGCCGCCTACCGCTACACGGAGGCGCGCCTGGCGAAGATCGCGCACGAGATGCTCGCGGACATCGACAAGGACACGGTGAACTTCGTCCCGAACTTCGACGAGTCGGAGCAGGAGCCGACGGTCCTGCCCACCAAGATCCCCAACCTCATCGTCAACGGCTCCTCCGGTATCGCCGTTGGCATGGCGACGAATATCCCGCCGCACAACCTGTCCGAGGTCATCGACGGGCTCGTCATGCTGGTCGACAACCCAGACACGACGATCCAGGAGCTGATGAAGGTCATCAAGGGGCCCGACTTCCCCACGCGCGGCTACATCTACGGCACCGCGGGCATCGCCGACGCCTTTACGACGGGACGGGGCACGATCACGCTGCGCGCCAAGGCGCACGCGGAGAAGATGCGGGGCGGGCGCGAGGCGATCATCATCACGGAACTGCCCTACCAGGTCAACAAGGCGAGCCTGATCGAGAAGATCTCCGAGCTCAGCCGCGAGAAGAAGCTCGAGGGAATCTCCGAGATCCGCGACGAATCCAATCGCGAGGGGATCCGGGTCGTGCTCGAGCTGGGTCGCGGGGAGATCCCGCAGATCATCATGAACCAGCTCTACAAGCACACCCAGATGCAGACGACCTTCGGGATCATCATGCTCGCGCTGGTCGACCGCCGGCCGCAGGTCGTCACCCTCAAGGAGATGCTCGACGCCTTCGTGCGCTTCCGGCGCGAGATCGTCACGCGGCGGACGCGCTACGACCTGGCGCGCGCCGAGGAGCGGGCCCACATCCTGGCCGGCCTCCGGAAGGCGGTCGAGCAGCTCGACGTCGTCGTCCGGATCATCCGGCAGGCGGAGACCGCCGACGCCGCCCGCGGCGCCCTCATGAACCGGCTCGACCTCTCCGAGGTCCAGGCGAAGGCGATCCTCGACATGCAGCTCCGCCGGCTGGCGGCGCTGGAGCGGCAGAAGATCGTCGAGGAGCACGACGCGACGCTGAAGATGATCGAGGAGCTGAAGGGCATCCTCGCGTCCGACGCCAAGCTCATGGCGATCATCCGGACGGAGCTCTTCGCCGTCAAGGAGGAGTACGGGGACGCGCGCCGCACGGAGATCCTCACCGAGACGACGGAGCTCACGATCGAAGACCTCCTCGCGGACGAGGAGATGGTCGTGACGATCACGCGCTCGGGCTACATCAAGCGGACGCACGTCGAGTCGTACCGGAGCCAGCGCCGCGGCGGCAAGGGCGTGACGGGTATGGAGACGAAGGAGGAGGACATCGTCGAGGACCTCTTCATCGCCTCCACGCACTCGTATCTCCTGTTCTTCACGACCCTCGGCAAGGTCCACTGGCTCAAGGTGCACGAAATCCCCGAGGGTGGGCGCCAGGCGAAGGGCAAGGCGATGGTCAACCTCCTGTCCCTGGGGGAGGGCGAGGGCGTGGCCACGTGCGTGCCCGTGCGCGACTTCGCCGCGGGCTACATCCTCTTCGCCACCAAGCAGGGCAAGGTGAAGAAGACCGAGCTCGAGTCGTTCTCGCACCCGCGCGCGGGCGGCATCCAGGCGATCGGCCTGGACAACGGCGACAGCGTCATCACCGCGCGGCGCACCGACGGACAGCGCGAGGTGATGATCGCCACCAAGCTCGGCATGATCATCCGCTTCTCCGAGGAAGAGGTGCGCCCGATGGGACGCGGCGCGGCCGGGGTGCGGGGCATCGAGGTCGAGGACGGCGACGACGTCATCTCGGCCGACGTCGTCCAGGAAGGCGTCACGATCCTCACCGTGACGGAGCGCGGCTTCGGCAAGCGGACGCCGCTCGACGAGTACCGGCTGCAGGGGCGCGCCGGGAAGGGGATCATCGACATCAAGACCGGCGGTCGCAACGGCAACGTCGTCGCGATGCTCCAGGTGCGCGACGGCGACGACATCCTCGTGGTGACGACCAAGGGCAAGATGATCCGCTTTCACGCCGCCGACGTGTCGGCCCAGGGGCGCAACACCTGGGGCGTCCGCATCATCGATCTGGAGACCGACGACCGCGTCGGCTCCGTGGCCCGCGTCGACGCCGAAAGCGCCGCGCCCGTCGAAGCACAGTAGACCGGCGACGTGCTGGACCTCCGGCTGATCCGAGAGCAGCCCGACGCGGTCGAGCGTGCGCTCGGCGACAAGGGCGGCGCCGAGCTGATCCGGGCGATCGTCGCGCGCGACGGTGAGCGCCGGCTGCTCGTCCGCGAAGCCGAGGATCTGAAGGCGCTCCGCAACCGCGCCTCGGAAGCGATCGGCCAGGCCAGGAAGCGCGGCGAGGACGCCTCGGCCGAGCAGGCGCGAATGCGCGAGGTCGGCGAGCGGATCAAGGCCCGCGACGTCGAGCTGAAGACCCTCGACGACGCTCTGCAGACCCTCCTGGCGGAGGTCCCCAACGTCCCGCACCCCTCCGTGCCGCCCGGCAAGAGCGACGCGGACAACGTCGAGGTCCGGCGCTGGGGCGCGCCGCGCGCGTTTCCGTTCGCGCCCAAGCCGCACGAGGAGCTCGGCGAGGCGCTCGGCCTTCTCGACGTCGAGCGCGCGGTCAAGATCGCGAAGTCGCGCTTCGCGGTGCTGTGGGGCCCGCTCGCCCGCCTCGACCGCGCGCTCGGGCAGTTCATGCTCGACCTCCACACGCGGGAGCACGGCTACACCGAGCTCTGGCTGCCCCATCTGGTGAGCCCCGACACGATGCTCCGCACGGGCCAGCTGCCGAAGTTCGAAGAGGGGCTCTTCAAAACGGTCGAGGCGGACGACAGCCGGACGCTCTACCTGATCCCGACCGCGGAGGTGCCGCTGAGCGCCCTGCACGGTGGCGAGGTGCTGGCGGAGGCGACGCTGCCGCGGCGCTACACCGCGTTCAGCCCGTGCTACCGCCGCGAGGCGGGCACGTACGGCAAGGACATGAAGGGGATCTACCGCCAGCACCAGTTCGACAAGGTGGAGCTCGTGAAGATCACGACGCCCGCGCAGTCCTACGACGAGCTGGAGTCGATGGTGGTCGACGCCGAGGCGGTGCTGCAGCGCCTCGAGCTGCCATACCGCGTCGTCGAGCGGTGCGCGGGCGACGTCGGCTTCAGCGCGGCGAAGGGCTACGACATCGAGGTGTGGCGTCCGGCGCTCGGGAAATACACGGAGATCTCCTCGTGCTCCAACTACGCGGACTTCGGCGGCCGCCGCGTGGACATCCGGTACAAGCCGTCGGACGGAGGCAAGGCCGACTACTGCCACACGCTCAACGGCTCGGGGCTCGCGGTCGGCCGGACGCTCATCGCCGTGCTCGAGAACTATCAGGAAGCGGATGGAACCGTCACGATCCCGCCGGCGCTCAGGCCCTTCGCGGACGGGCTCGCCCGCCTCACCCGTGCGACGACGTCCTAGCGCCCTCGGGGTCATCGTCGCCACCGCCTGGCTCGCCGCGGCGCCGGCGCTCGCCCAGGCGCCGCCGCAAGCCCCGCCGCCGGCGACCACCGTCACCCGCCACCCGGCCAACGACCCGGCCACGGTCAAGGCCGGCACGCTCTTCACCATCCACGGCCACCTCCTGAGCGTCGAGCCGGACTTCGAGACCCAGGAGACCGAGGCGCTCGGCGGCAAGGACAAGCGCGCCCAGCAGCTCGTCCAGATCCAGCGCCTCGACGCCGACGCGCTCGCCGAGCGGTACGTGCGGAGCCTCGAGGGCCTCATCGGTCTGTCGCTCATGGTCGACGTCATGCGTGGGATCTTCAGGGACCCGGCGATCTTCCAGCAGCGCATCGAGCTGACGCGCAGCCTCGTCCACAAGCCGGACGGCTCGACGCTCACGCTCCCGTCGCTCGTGGCGGCGACGTACCACCGCGGCGACCTGCGGCTGGCCGCGCGGACGCTCCAGGAGCGCAAGGCGTCCGGCAGCGTCGCCGGCGCCTACACCGCGGCCGTGCGGGGGACCGAGTGCCCGTTCGCCGCCGGCCCGATCCTTCTCGTCCAGCAGGGCTCGGTGCTCGAGGGCACGCGCGAGGGGCGGCTCCTGCTCTGGGGCGCCCTGGGCGGCAAGCAGGGCGCGTTCCTCGCCACGGAGCAGCGCTTCGTCAGCATCACGCGGACAGGCGGCCAGACCACGAATATCGAGGTCCCCGACCGCCCCGGGGAGCTCTACCTCGCCGCGCTCGCCGGCCCCGCGCTCGTCCTCAACGGCAGCCAGCGGAAGACCTGCACGATCACCCTCACGCCCGCGTCATCAGGGGTAAAGTAGGGCCCGGCCTCCGCACGGAGGGCTAGCCTCAATTGGTAAGGCAGCGGACTTGAAATCCGCCGGGGCGCAAGCCCCATGGGGGTTCGAATCCCTCGCCCTCCGCCATTTCAATTCCAGCCGTCTGCTACACTGCAACCCGATGTCCGACGAGCGCCCGAAGAGCGCCTACGAGCTCGCGATGGAGCGCCTCCGCCTCAAGGACAAGGAGGCCGACGTCGAGGACCGCCCGCTCACCAACCAGCAGAAGGCCGCGATCGCCGAGGTCCGCCAGTTCTACAAGGCGAAGGCTGTCGAGCGCGAGATCCTCCATCGGGACGCGCAGAGCAAAGCGCGTACTCACGAGGAGGTCGAGTCGCTGAACGAGAACCTGCGGCGCGACAGCGAGATGCTGGCGAACGACCGCGACCGTAAGATCGCCGAGATCAGGAGACAGGGCTCGGCGAAGTAGCGAGCGGCCTTCCCCGCAGCAGATCCGACCGCGAAGTTTCCGGAATACAAGACGAAAGCGGGCTTGACTAAAAATCGTGAACTCGCTGTACTGGTCCACTCCGGAGTTAGGGTGATGCTCCGGCGTTCGCATTTTCCGGACGCGGAGGTCGATCATTCGACGGCGCCTGAAGTGGTGGTGGCTGGCGGTCCTCCTGTTCCTGCCCGTGCTCCGTCCGGCAACCGCCGTCGCGGCGTTCGCGTCGGCGGACGCCGCGGGGACGTGGCGCTTCTACGCCATCGACGTTGGCGGGGCCGCCGACGGCGGAGGCCGGTGGCACTACGGCACCCTCGTGTTCGACGTCTCCGGCAACTTCATGCCGGGAAGCTCGAGCATCGTCGAGCCGCCGTTCAGCGGCGCGCTGGACGATTCGAACACCGTCCGGCTCCCGACGACGGGCACGATCACCGGCGGCGCGTTCGTGCTGACCGCCACGGGGCAGTTCTCGACCAGCTCGCCGGTGACGGGGACGCTGCCCATCGACGACTGCAACGCGCCCGTGTGCGGCACGGAGATCGGCAGCCGTGACCTCCAGGGCAAGATGCTCGAGGACAAGAAGACCGTGGTCGGCGTGGCCACGACCACCTGGTCCGTGAGCGGCGGGCCGTTCTCGACAGAATCAGGGATCACGTACGGGCTGTTCATTGCGATCAAGGTAGACGGCACCGCATTCGCCCAGACCGACATCCAGAGCATCATCGGCGCGCATCAGATCATCGGGTTCGGGCTCGCCGAGGACATCGACGGCAGCACGGGAGGGTTCTCGGGGACCGCCACGGTCGACAACATCGGCTCCGTCACCGCCATCTCGTTGGCCACCAACCCGAACGGTACGTTTTCGCTCGACGCCGGCCTCAACACTCTGACCGTCTCTCCCGTCGGCACCGTGACGGGCCAGATCGATACGATCAACGGCCTCGGCGAGCAGCATCAAACGAATGTGGTTCAAGCCCAGCTCCTCGCGGACAAGAGCGCCGCGTTCGGCGTGGCGACGACCCGGTGGAGCGACGGAGTGAACTTCGGCGCGAATTTCGAGCTGGGCGCGGTGATCAAGAACCAGAGCGCGATCTACAGCCAGGTCGACCTGACCAGCACGTGGCGCTGGTACGAGCTGCGCGCGTTTAGCAACGCGATCCTATCGGGCCTCTGGGGGTCGGGCACCGTCGTGTTCAATGCGATCGGCACGCTGTCCGGTGGCTCGGTGCAGTCCTCGACCGGCGCGCTTGTCGCCTTCAATTCCGGCTCGGCGACGCTCGGCGCGACCGGCACCCTGAGCGGCTCGCTGACCCGCAACACGAGCGAGACGGTGACCTTCAACGGCCAGATGCTCCCCGGGCTTAGCGGGGCTCTCAAGAGCCTCATCGTGGCCAAGGCGACCTCGAGCCCGAGCGGCGACGAATCGTTCGTCCTCCTCGTCCGCGAGCTCGCCGCCGCCCCACCGGGGTCGCTGGCCGTGGTCAAGGCCGGAACCGGAAGTGGGACCGTCCAAAGCGCCAACCCCGCCGAAATCAACTGCGGCAGCGACTGCTCGGAGCCCTATCCCAGCGGCACGGTGGTGAGCCTCACGGCGACGGCGCTGACTGGCGCCACGTTCACTGGCTGGTCGAACGCCGCCGCGACGTGCGGCGTGAGTCCGGCCAATTGCATGGTCACCGTCTCGGGGGCGACGACCGCGACCGCGACGTTCACGCTCAACACCTACACGCTGTCGCTGGTCAAGGCGGGGACTGGGACCGGCGCTGTGACTAGCACGAATGTGGACCCGGCGTGCACCAGCCCCTGCAGCGGCGGGCCGTTCCCCGCGACGATCCCCCACGGAACAACGGTGACCCTGACGGCCACGCCCGACAGCAGCTCGACCGTCACGTGGACAGGGTGTGACTCCACGTCCTCGGGGGGCACCCAGTGCCTCGTCACCGTCACGGCAGCGCGCGGCGTGACCGCGACCTTCACGCGGAAGACTTACACGCTGACGGTGACGATCCGCGGATCCGGCCTGGGCGTCGCGACGGGCCAGGGCGCCGGAACGTTCGCCCACGGCACCGCCCCGCACCTGGTGGCGTCGGCCAACACGGGCTCGCAGTTCAGGAGTTGGAGCGGCTGCGACACGACGGCGACCACGGCGTGCGACCTTCTCACGATGACGAGCAACCGCGCCGTCACCGTGACGTTCTCGAAGACGTTCACCGACACATCGCTGGGCGGCGTCGTGATCAAGCTCGTGCACCTGAGCGACTTGCGCGCCGCGATCAACAACATGCGCCAGAACGCCGGCCTGAGCGCGATCGACTGGACGACCGACCCGGATGCATCACTGGGGGCGAACCTGATCACCATCAAGCGCCTCCACCTCATCGAGCTCCGCAACGCGCTCGATGCAACCAAGGGCGCTCAGACGTACGCGGAGGCGCTCGTCGCCGGCGCCACGCTGGTCAGGGCCGCGCACTTCACGGAGCTGCGCGCGAAGATCCTGGCGCTCGAGTAACCCGCCGCCGCCCCTTGCCTGGTGCGGGCGGTCTCGCCTATCCTCCCGACCAGGGAGGCGTCCCCCCATGAACATCCGTCCCGTGCATCCGAGCCTCGGTGCTCGCGTCGAGGGTGTCGATCTCGCGCAACCGCTCGACGCGGCGGCGTTCCAGCGGATCTTCGATGCGTTCCAGGAGCACGCGGTGCTCATCTTCAGCGACCAGCGGCTCACCGACGAGCAGCAGATGGCGTTCAGCCGCCGCTTCGGGCCGCTGGAGGAGACGCTCAAGGCGACGGGGAAGGAGAACCGCCTCCACCCCAACCTCGTCGACCTTTCCAACGCGGATCCGGAGCGGAACGGCGCGCTCATGGACTGGACGGACCGTCGCATGCTCTATCAGTCGGGCAACCAGCTCTGGCACACGGACAGCTCGTTCAAGCCGGTCCCGGCGATGGCGTCGCTGCTCTCCGCGCGCGAGGTGCCGCCGGTCGGCGGGGAGACGGAGTTCGTGAGCATGCGTCTCGCGTACGCGACGCTACCGGAGGAGACACGGCGACGGCTCGAGGGCAAGGTGACCGTGCACAGCATCCTCTACTCCCGGAGCACGATCGCGAAGGGTCTCTTCGACCCGGAGGACGAAAAGGGTCTGCCGCCCGTGCGCCAGGCCCTCGTGCGCGCCAACCCGGTCAACGGGCGGAAGACCATCTACATCGGCTCGCACGCCTGGTACATCGAAGGTCTGAGCTACGAGGACTCGCGCCGGCTCCTCGACGACCTCCTCGCGCACACGACGCGCGCCGAGCACGTCTACCAGCACCTGTGGCGGGAGTGGGACCTCGTGATGTGGGACAACCGCTGCGCGTTGCACCGCGGGCGCCCGTGGGACGCCGCGCGCCATCGGCGCGTCATGCGGCGGACGACGGTGGCCGGCGAGGGCCCGACGGCGCAGCCGCCGTTCGCCACCCGCATCGCCGTCTGGGACGGGATCATTCCCGAGGGCGTCGGCGTCTAGTCTCGTCGCGGCTCAGCGGGCGACGCGATGGGCGACGCAGTGCACGAGGGCGACCGCGGCGCCGGCCTCGGTCGAGACCGCGATCTCGTAGAAGCCGGCGCGCCGCCCCTGCTTCTTCTCGCGGCCCTCGGCGATGAGCCGCGCGTCCGGTCGCACCGCCGCGAGGTAGCTGATCGTGACGCTCAACGCGACGGCGTCCTCGCCGTGGGAGTTGCAGGCGGCGCCGAACGCGACGTCGGCGAGCGAGAAGATGACGCCGCCGTGCGGGTACCCCTGGAAGTTCACCATGTGGGGCTGGAGCGTCATCGAGACGCGGCAGCAGCCGCGACGGAGCTCGAGGAACCGGATACCCAGCGCGCGGGCCCAGGGGTCGTTCTCGATGCGCGCGCGGAGCTCGTCGGGAATCGCGGGGTAGTCGGACGCGGCCACAGGTTCCCATGGTACAACTTGACCCCGTGATCGATCTCAACACCTTCTCGATCGCGGCGCGCGACGACGACACGGGCGCGCTCGGCGTGGCCGTGGCCACCGCGCGGCCGAACGTCGGGAGCCTCGTGCCCTGGGTCTCGCTCCGGGGCGCGGTCGCCACGCAGGCGCGCGTCAACACCGGGCTTGGCCGGCAGGGCCTCGCCCTCGTCGACCAGGGCGTGCCGGTCGACGTGGCGCTGAGCGCGCTCCTGTGGAAGGACGGAGAGCGGGAGATCCGCCAGGTTCACGGCGTGGACGCGGGTCGGAGCTTCTGCCACACCGGAACGAGCTGTGTCGCCTGGTGCGGCCACGAGGACGGCGACGATTTCACGGTCGCCGGGAACATGCTCGCGGGCCCCGAGGTTATCGCTGCGATGGCGCGGGCCTTCCGAGCGGCCGGCGGCGCGGGGCGCGACCTCTCCGAGCGCCTCCTGCTCGCCCTCGAGGCGGGGCAGGCGGCGGGTGGCGACAAGCGGGGCAAGCAGTCGGCCGCGCTGCTGATCGCGAGCCCGGAGCCGCGCATGTACCACAACCTGCGCGTGGACGACCACGCCCAGCCCGTCGCGGAGCTTCGCCGGATCTGGGACGTCGTGGTCGAGCACGCTCGGGGGATCGAGCGCGAGTACGGCCCGGCGGCCGCGCGACTCTTCGGCCGGGTCAAGCATTGAGCGAATCCAGGCAGGACAGCGTGAAGGAGACGACCATGAGCGTGATCAGGACGAGCGTGTGCCTCGGCCTCGGGGCCCTGGCCGCGCTGATGTTGATGCTGCAGGCCGGGGACGCGCACGCGCAGAAGAAGACGCTCGTCGTGGCCCTGAACCAGGACCCCGACATCCTCGATCCGACGCTGGCGCGGACGTACGTCGGGCGGATCGTCTTTTCCCACATCTGCGAGAAGCTCTACGAGATCGACGAGGGGCTGCGCATCTCGCCCCAGCTCGCGGCGGCCCTGCCGGCGATCAGCGACGGCGGCAAGACCGTCACGATCAAGCTACGCGCCGGCGTGAAGTTCAACGACGGCACGCCGATGGACGCCGAGGCGGTCAAGTTCTCGCTCGACCGGCACCGCACGCTCAAGGGCTCGAACCGCGCCAGCGAGCTGGCGCCTGTCGACGCCGTCGAGGTGGTGGACCCGCTGACCGTGCGGCTGCGGCTCAAGGCGCCCTTCTCGCCGCTGCTCGCCCAGCTCACCGATCGGGCTGGCATGCCGCTCTCGCCGGCCGCGGTGAAGAAGCTCGGCGAGAATTTCGGGACCGCGCCCGTCTGCGTCGGGCCCTGGCAGTTCGCCGAGCGCGTGCCACAGGACCGGATCGTCGTGGAGAAGTCGCCCCACTACTTCGACCCGGCGCAGGCGAAGTTCGACAAGGTGATCTTCCGCATCATCCCCGACGACAACGTGCGTCTGGCCAACCTCCGCTCGGGCGACATCGATCTCATGCACATGGTCAGGCCGAGCGACGCGACCGCCATCAAGCGCGAGGCGAAGTTCGAGCTGTCCAACGTGACCGGGCTCGGCTACCAGGGCATCAACATCAACCTCCGCAACAAGACGGGCAAGCAGAACCCGCCGGGCGACCTCGGCACGCCGCTCGCCAACGACCCGCGCGTGCGCGAGGCGTTCGAGCTCAGCATCGACCGCGAGGCGCTGAACCAGGTCGTGTGGGACGGGCTCTACACGCCGGGCTGCACGCCGATTCCACCGATCAGCGTCTTCTTCGACAAGACGCGCAAGTGCCCGGGCCGCGACGTGGCGAAGGCGAAGAAGCTCCTCGCCGACGCCGGGCTGGCCGGGGGCTACGCCTTCGAGATGACGGTGATCAACAATCCGGGCGAGCGCCGCGTGGGCGAAGTGATCCAGCAGATGGCGCGCGAGGCCGGCTTCAACATCTCGCTCCGGCCGCAGGAGTTCGCCTCGGCGCTGAAGGACGACGACGACGGCAAGCTCCAGGCCTTCCAGATCGGCTGGAGCGGGCGCGTGGATCCCGACGGCAACATCCACCAGAACCAGACGTGCCGGCGAGGCGACTCCGGAAGCCTGAACACCACGCACGCCTGCGACGAGAAGATCGACACGGTGCTGAACCAGGCGCGCGAGATCAGCGACGTGGACCGACGCCGGGCGCTCTACCGCGAAGCCGGCGACATGTTCAGCGCCCGGCGCAACATCGTCTACATCTATCACCTGAACTACATCGTGGCGTTCCCGAAGAACCTCAAGGGCTACAAGGCCATCCCCGACGGCCTGATCCGGATCAAGGGGACGTCCTGGAACTGACCCGCTAGCCGGCCGTGCTCGAGTTCCTGATCCGCCGGGCCGCGATCTCGGTCGTGACCCTCGTCGTGATCAGCCTCATCGTCTTCACGGGGGTGCGGATGATTCCGGGCGACCCGGCGCGCGTCATGGCCGGCGCCGAGGCCGACGCCGCCGGGATCGAGGAGATCCGCGCGAAGTACGGGTTGAACGACCCGATCCCCGTCCAGTACCTGCGCTGGGCGGCGCTCGCGCTCCAGGGCGACCTCGGCCGCTCGATCCGCACGCGCGACCCGGTGCTCAAGACCGTCGCGCAGAAGCTGCCGATCACCGTCGAGCTCGCCTGTCTCTCGGTGCTCCTCGCGATCGCGATCGCGATCCCCGCGGGCGTGCTGGCGGCGGTGCGCCGCAACACCGCGTGGGACGTCGTCGCGAGTGCCGCGTCCCTCGGCGGCGTCTCCATCCCCAACTTCTGGCTCGGGATCATGCTGATCCTTTTCTTCTCGGTCCGGCTCGGCTGGCTACCCGCGTCCGGGTTCGTGCCCGTGTGGGAAGATCCGTTGGCCAACCTCCGGCGCATGCTCATGCCCGCCTTCGTGCTCGGCACGGCGCTCGCGGCCGTGCTCATGCGCCAGACGCGTAACTCGATGATCGAGGTGCTGAGCGCCGACTACATCCGCACGGCGCGCGCGAAGGGCCTGGCCGGGTGGGTGGTGGTCTTCCGGCACGCGATCCGCAACGGCCTCATCCCGGTCGTGACGATCCTCGGGCTGCAGATGGGCGCGCTCATGAGCGGCGCGGTGGTGACCGAGCAGATCTTCGTGGTGCCGGGGTTCGGCCGGCTCGTCGTCGAGGCCGTCTTCACGCGCGACTACCCGCTCGTCCAGGGGGTCGTGCTGATCACGGCGAGCTCCTACGTGCTGATCAACCTCGCGGTGGACGCCTCCTACTCGCTGTTGAACCCGCGCATCCGGATCAAGGGGGCCGCCGGTGGGCCCTGAGGCACGCCGGCGATGGCGGCGCATGCTGCGGCGACCGGCGTCGGTCGCGGGCCTCGCCGTCGTCCTGGTCTTCGTGGCCCTCGCCGTCGGCGCGCCGTGGATCGCGCGCACCGACCCGGTGCAGACCGACTGGAGCAAGGTTCGCAAGGCGCCGACGCTGGCGCACCCGTTCGGGACGGACGATCTCGGCCGGGACAACTTCTCGCGCGTGGTCTGGGGAAGCCGCATCTCGATGCAGGCGGGCGTATTTTCGATCCTGCTCGCGATGGCGATCGGCGTTCCGGTCGGGCTCGTCGCGGGCTACTACCGCGGCGGGCTCGACCAGCTCGTCATGCGGCTCACCGACGCCTGGCTGGCCTTCCCGTTCCTGATCCTCGCCATCGGCCTGGTCACCATCATGGGCCCCTCGCTCACGAACGCCACGCTCGCGATCGGGCTCGGCGCGACACCGACCTACATCCGTCTCACGCGGGCCCTCACCCTCTCCACCAAGGAGGAGGACTACGTCCTGGCGGCGCGGGCCCTCGGCGCCGGCGATGGCCGGCTGATGCGGCGCCACGTCTTTCCGAACATCTTCAGCGCGCTGCTCGTCCAGGCGACGGTCTCGGTGCCTACGGCGATCATCGCCGAGGCGATCCTGTCGTTCCTGGGGCTGGGCGTGCAGCCGCCCACGCCGTCCTGGGGCACGATGCTCAACGCCGCGCAGCAGTTCCTCGAATCGGCGCCCTGGATGGCGTACTGGCCCGGGCTGGCGATCTTCTCGCTCGCGCTCTCGTTCAACCTCGCCGGCGACGGCCTGCGGGACCTGCTCGATCCCAGGGATTACTGACCCGTGTATACTACGAGGGCTTTACCCTTGGAGAGGTGGCCGAGTCGGCCGAAGGCAGCCGCCTGCTAAGCGGTTACAGGGGCAAAACCTCTGTCCCGGGTTCGAATCCCGGCCTCTCCGCCACGGGCCCTTAGCTCAGGTGGACAGAGCGTCGGACTACGAATCCGAAGGCCAGAGGTTCGAATCCTCTAGGGCCCACCACTTCCCGCCCGAGGTAACTCGGTGACCGAGCACGAGGCGCTGTCGGTCCTGCAGGGTGACGATGTCGCGCGCGCCGCGCGCGCGGCGGCGGCGCTGTGGGAGATGTGGCACCGCTCGGGCGACCCGAGGCTGGACGCGCTCCTGCGTGAGGGGATCGGGGCGCTGGAGCGCCGGGACCTGGGCGCGGCGCAGTCGATCTTCACGCGGCTGATCGAGACGGCGCCCGAGTTCGCCGAGGGTTGGAACAAGCGCGCCACGGTCCGGTACATGGCCGAGGACTACGAAGGCTCGATCGCCGACTGTCGCGAGACCGTCGCGCGCAACCCGAATCACTTCGGCGCGCTTTCGGGCCAGGGCCTCTGCCATATCGCGCTCGGCCAGTACCGCGAGGCGGCCGACCTCTTCCGGCTGACGCTCGCCGTCCATCCGCACCTGGACAGCGCGCGGGGGAACCTGCGCGCGGCGCTGAACGAGCTCGTGAAGTGGAACTGAGCATGCACACAAGGGGGGTGATGAGCGATGGCGACACACTCCAAGACCAGGACCGCCGTTCGACGGCTCCGGCGTCTCGCGCGCCGGCGCCGCGAGGCCGAGCTCAAAAAGGCCCGGCGCGGATGATAGGATGACGCGATGCTGATCGGCGCCTTCGCCTGCGCGCACACGCCGCAGCTCCTCGCGCGCCCGGATACCGAGGATCGAGAGCTGGTGCTGCGGGTCCACGCGGCGTTCGCGCGCGTCAGGCGGCGCCTCGAGGCGCTCCGGCCCGACGCGATCGTGATGGTGGCGGGCGACCACGTCGAGGCGTTCTTCTTGAACGCGGTGCCCGCGCTGGCCGTCTACGTCGGCGCCGAGTGTACGGGAGCCTTCGGCCACTACCGCTACCGGTTCCCCATCCACGAGCCGCTCGCCCGCGCGATCGTCGAGCAGGGGATCGAGCGCGGGTTCGATCTCCTCTACACGCAGGACGCGCCGCTCGATTACGCCTTCTACGTCCCGCTCCACTTCACCATGCCCGCGCCGGCGGTGCCGATCGTGCCGCTGCACGTCAACGTGTACCTGCCGCCCCAGCCGACGCCGCAGCGCTGCCACGCCTGGGGCCGGGCGCTCGGCGAGATCCTCCGCGCGCGCCCGGAGCGCGTCGTGCTCATGGCCTCGGGCGGCATGTCGCACTACCCCGGGACCGATCGTTACGCGTCGCCCGAGTTCGACTGGGACCGCCGCGTCCTCGATCAGCTGGCGCAGGGACGCGGACGGGAGCTGGCCGCCGTCACCGCGGAAGAGCTCGACAAGGCGGGGAACATCGAGCTGCGCACCTGGATCACGCTGCTGGGCGCCGTGGGCGATTCGCGCGCCGACGTCTACTGCTACGAGCCCTCCTGGCACCACGGCAACGCGGTGGTCGAGTGGCCGATCTGATGGACGGCGCGGCGCACTACCGGTTCCCGCCGGCGAGCGCGTACCCCCTCAACCGCTGCCTCTTCGCCCTCAAGTCGGACGACGCCTACCGCGCGCGCTACGTGGCCGACGCCGAGGCGGCCATGCGCGACTTCGGCCTCGCCGAGGAGGATCGGGCGGCGCTGCGCCGCGCCGACCGCGATGCCCTGGTGGCCCGCGGCGCCCATCCGTATCTCGTCTTCATGGTCGACCTGAGGCTTCGCATGGCCCGCGGGACCACGACGTTCGAATACTTCTGAGCTCGGGGGAGGCGGCATGACGACCGAAGAGTGGTACGACGCGCTGACGGCGGAGCTGCTCGCGCAGAGCCCCTTTCGGCGCTCGGAGTACTTCAAGCGCTTCGCGTCGGGCGCGCTGAGCCGCGAGCAGGTGTGGGGGCACATCGCGCAACACTATCTCCTGATCGCCTGGTTCCCCCGGATCTTCAGCGGGATCCACACGCGGTGCGAGGACCTCGAGGTCCGCAAGGACTGCGCGCGGCACCTGCTCGTCGAGGACCTCGGGTACTTCGAGGGGCGCGTGGGCGGGACCCCGGACCACGACGAGCTCTTCCGCCGGATCGGCGACGACCTCGGCCACGCCCGCGACGCGTATGACCGCATCGAGCCCGTCCCCGAGATGGCCGCGATCATCGACTTCTTCCGGCGGCTGGCCCACGAGACCCCGTGGAGCGCGTCCCTCTGCGCGACGGCGCTCCTCGAGGAGGAAGTGGTCGAGATCGCGCAGACCGTGGGCGGCGCGCTCGTCCGGCACTACGGCGTGCGCCCGGAGTGGGGCGGCCTGAACTACACGGCGCACGAGGCGATCGAGAAGGAAGAATCGGGAGAGACCAAGAAGACCATCCTCAAGCACCTGCGCACGGCCGACGACCGGCGCGCCGCCGAGGCGGCGATGCGCGAGATGCACCGGCTGCTCGACGTCTACGCCGCGGGCCTCGCCCGCCGGCACCTCGCGTAAGGGAGACCACGATGGAACCGAAGCTCGCTGACCTGCTCACCCGGCGGGTCGCCCGGTTCGTGGACCGCAAGCCCGACTGGGACGCGTTCGCCGACGCGCGCGTCGAGGGGTATCGCCGCGCGCAGCACCGGTTCATCGGCTCCGGCGCGTCGGGCAAGTCCGACGCCAGCGCGATCCCGGCCGAGCACTTCACGCTGAGCATCATGTTCGTGCCGCCCGGGCAGGGCAACGCGGCCCACAGCCACGAGGTGGAAGAAGCCTTCTTCGTCCTGGAGGGCAAGATCCTCGTCTTTCTCGAGGACGGCGCGGGTGGGCGTGCGGAGACCGTGCTGGGCCCGTGGGACTGCATCTCGTGCCCGGCCAACGTGATCCACGGCTTCCAGAACGTCGGGCTCGAACCCGCCTACCTGCAAGTCATGCTCGGCCGGTCGAAGCCCGAACTCATGACCTACGCGGACCAGAGCCTCCAATCGCGACGCGACGAGCATCTCCGGACGTCTCCCGCGTGACCCTGGTCGGCCGCTCGCTCAAGCGGAAGGAGGACGCGCGCCTCCTCCGGGGCGGCGCCCGCTATCTCGACGACCTCGTGGTGCCGGGCATGCTGCACCTCGGCCTCGTGCGCAGCGCGCACGCGCACGCGCGTGTCCTGCGCGTGGACGCCGCGGTGGCGCGGCGCCGGCCGGGAGTCCTGGCCGTCCTGACGCTCGCCGATCTGCCGGCGCTCGCCGCGTCCGTGCCGCCGCTCATCCCCGAGGCGAAATTCCCGCCCTACCGGCACCCTGTGCTCGCGGGCGCCCGCGTGAGGCATGTCGGCGAGGCGCTCGCCGTGGTCGTCGCCGACACCGCGTATCGGGCGGCCGACGGGGTCGACGCCGTCAGGGTCGAGTACGAGCCGCTGCCGGCCGCCACGACCGTCGCCGAAGCGCTCCGGCCGGGTGCGCCGCGTGTTCACGACGCGTGGCCGAGCAACCTCTGCTCGCGGACGGTGAGCGGGTGCGGCGACGTCGACGCCGGGCTCGCGTCGGCCGAGGTCGTCGTCGAGGGGCGCTTCAGATACCCGCGGACCGCGGGCATGCCGATCGAGACGCGCGGCGTGCTGGCGGCCGGAGATCCGGCGACGGCGCGCCTGACGGTCTGGACGTCCACGCAGGTGCCGTTCGCCGTCCGGAGCGCTGTCGCGGACGTGCTCGGGCTCGCCGAGGAGCACGTGCGCGTGATCGTGCCCGAGGTGGGCGGAGGCTTCGGCGTCAAGGGCCACGTCTACCCGGAGGACATTCTCGTGCCGGCGGTGGCCCGGCACGTCGGCCGCCCCGTCAAGTGGACGGAGACCCGGCGCGAGCACCTGATGACGGCCGGCGCGGATCGCGACCAGGAGCACCGGGCGCGTCTGGGGGTGCGGCGCGACGGGACGATCGTGGGCCTGGCGACGGAGTTCACGCGGGATCACGGCGCGGCACCGACGCTGGGCGAGGCGATCACGCTCAACACGATCAATCATCTTCCGGGGCCCTACCGCGTCCCGAACTACCGAGGCGTCGGCGACAACGTGGTCACGCACAAGACGTTCGCCGCGGCGTACCGCGGCGCCGGCCGCCCGGAGGCCGCGTTCGTCCTCGATCGGCTGCTCGACCGCGCCGCGCGGCGGCTCGGCATGGATCCGGCCGAGCTGAGGCGCCGGAACATGATCCGGCCGGAGGAGATGCCGTTCGCCTCCGGCCTCACGTACCGGGACGGCGCGAGCATCGTCTACGACCCGGCGGATTACGTCACGGCCTTCGAGCGGATGCTCGAGCGATTGGGCTACGCCGCGTGGCGCAAGAAGCAGGCGCGCCGGCGCGACGGTCTCCGGCCGCTCGGCATCGGGCTGTCCGCCTACGTCGAGGGCACGGGCCTCGGGCCGTTCGAGGGCGCCGACGTGACCGTCGATCCGTCGGGCACGGTCTTCGTCCACATCGGCGTCTCGGCGCAGGGCCAGGGACACGAGACGAGCCTCGCGCAGGTCTGCGCCGCCCAGCTCGGCGTCGGTCTGGACGACGTCGTCGTTCTCGGCGGCGACACGCAGTCCGTCGGCTACGGCATGGGGACGATCGCCAGCCGGGTGGCCGCCGTCGCGGGGCCCGCCGTGGCGCGGGCGGCGTCCGAGGTCGCCGCGAAGGCCAGGCTCGTCGCGGCGGACCTCCTCGAGTGTGCCGCGGAGGATCTCCTGCTGGCCGCGGGGCGCGTCCAGGTGAAGGGCATGCCCGATCGGAGCCTGAGGCTGGCCGAGGTCGCGCGCGCCGCGGTCAGGAGCCGCGCGCTCTCACGCACCTCCGGCCCCGGCCTCAACGCCTGCGCGTTCTTCTATCCCGACACCGTGACGTGGGCGTTCGGGGTGCAGGGCGTCGTCCTCGAGGTGGACGTCGAGGCGTGCACGGTGCGATTGCTCCGGCACGTGGCGCTGCACGACTGCGGGACCCCGATCAACCCGATGATCGTCGAGGGCCAGCTCCACGGCGGCATGGTCCAGGGGATCGGGAGCGCGCTCCTCGAGTCGCTCGTGTTCGACGAGGCCGGTCAGCTCCTGACGGGAACCCTCATGGAGTACGCGCTACCGCGCGCCACGGACGTGCCCGCGCTCGAGGTCGATCACCTGAACTTTCCGTCGCCCGTGAATCCGCTCGGCATCAAGGGCGTCGGCGAGAGCGGGATCATCTCACCCGCGGCGGCCATCGCCAACGCCGTCGAGGACGCGCTCGCGCCGTGGGGCGTCCTGGTGGGCGAGGTGCCGCTGACCGGCGCGCGGATCTTCGAGCTGCTCCGAACCGCGCGCCGGTCCTCCGGCGGTCAGGCCTTGTCGACCATGTAGACGTGCGGCAGCATGTCCACGTAGATGTTGCCGTCCACGACGTACTCGCCCTGGCGGTTCTTCTCGAGGCCCCGGACGCTCGACTTCGCGGCAGCGTAGCGCACGACCCACGCCACCGGGACGTAGCCGCCGTCCGCCTGCATGAGCTCTTCGGCCTTGGCGTAGTGCGTCATTCGCTTCTTCACGTCGCGCGTGTCGCGGCCTTGCTCCAGTTCCTTGTCGAACGCGTCGTTGACCCACGCCTGGCGCTTCCCGGAGGTCTTCTTGCCGTAGAAGGTGTCGAAGTACTCGTTGTGCGGGTCGGGGTAGTCCATGAACCAGCGGATCCAGACGAACTGGAGATCGTGTTTCCAGAGTCGCTCCCGGAACACGCGCTGCTCCAGGACCTCGAGGTCGGTCTTCATGTTGAGGTGCTCGAGGAGGACCGCCTGGACGGCCTCGGCGAGGGGCTTCGAGCCATAGGCCTCGTCGCGCATGGACAGCACGATCTTCGGCCAGTTCCTGCCGCCCTCGTAGGGCGTGCCCTTGAGCATGGCCACCGCGGCCTTCGGGTCGAACGCCTGGATGGCCTTGATCTTCGGGTCGTCGGTCGCGCCCGGAAAGCCCGGCGGGATCATGGAGTGGGCCGGGATGGCGAAGCCCTGCGCGACCTTGATGACGTTGGCGCGGTCGATCGCGTGGCCGACGGCGCGGCGGACCTTGACGTTGTCGAAGGGCGGCTTCGTCACTTGGGGCGTGAGGTACCAGGTGCCCGGGAACGGGTAGCGGAAGACCTCCTCGACGGTCTTCGGATTCGACTGCAGGCGCTTGAGGTCGCCGGTCCCGAGGGACGTCATGTCGAGCTCGTTGTTCTCGTAGGGGAGTGCGCCCGACGCCCCGGGGATGATCGGAATCGTCACGCGGTCGAGCGTGACGTCCTTGGCGCCGAAGAAGTGCTTGTTCTTCCGCAGCACCATGACCTTGTTGTGCTCCCAGGTCTCGAGGACGAAGGGGCCGTTGCAGACGAGGTTGCCGGCCTCCGTCCACTTGTCGCCGTACTTCTCGACCGACCCCTTGTGCGCGGGCAACGCCGCGAGATAGGCGGAGAGGACCGGGAAGTAGCCGCGCGGTCCCTCGAGCGTCACCTCGAGGGTCCAGTCGTCCTTGGCGACCACGCCGACCTGAGAGGCGTCGGGCGCCTGCTTCTTGTTGAAGGCCTCGGCGCCCTTGATGTCGTAGAAATAGCTCGAGTACGGGTTGGCGCTCGCAGGGTCCATCTGCCGCTTCCAGGACCACTCGAAGTCACGGGCCGAGCACGGGGAGCCGTCCGAGAACTTCGAGTCTTTTCGGATCGCGAAGGTCCACAGCGAGCCGTCCTTGTTGGCCGTCACCTTCTCGGCGACATGCAGCACCGGCTGGAAGTCGGCGTTGAACTTCATGAGCCCGGCCCAGAGCTCCGAGACGCCCGAACAGTAGAGGTCCTTGTTGAAGTCGTGGCTCGACGGGTCGTTCTGGTACCAGCCGCCCCCGCCGTAGCGGAAGTGCTGGTCCTTCGCGAGCTTCTCGCCGGGCCGGAGCTTCGGGGCCGCGGCGGCGGGCCGGGCATTGAAGCCGGCCGCGCCCATGGCGGTGAGGCCCGCGGCGACCTTCAGGAAGTCGCGCCGGCCCACGCCGACGGCGGCGAGCCGCTCCGCGAGCAGGTCCAGCTGCGCGTCTGGAATTCGGGGAATCTTCATCTGTCTCCTCCTTTTCGAGCCATTTCACCGCTCGGCTGACCGCCCGAGGGCGGCTCGCCTCGCACTGCCATTACTTCATCTTCGGGTCGAGCGCGTCGCGGACGCCGTCGCCGAAGAACGTGAACGAGAGCATCGTGATCGCGATCGCGATGGACGGAAAGACGCAGAGGTGCCAGTAGGAGCGGATGTACTGCTGCCCCTCGCCGACCATCTGGCCCCACGAGGGCGTCGGCGGGTTGATCCCGACGCCGATGAACGAGAGCGCCGCTTCGGTGAAGATCGCCTCGGGGATCCCGAAGGTCACCGACACGACGATCGGCGTCAGCGCGTTCGGCAGCACGTGGCGCGTCAGGAGCCGGCCGAAGCCGACGCCCAGCGCGCGCGCGGCGTCGACGAACTCCTTCTCCTTGATCGCCAGGACCTGGGCGCGCGTCTGGCGCGCGATGCCCACCCAGCCGGTGAGGCCGATCGCGATGAAGATGTTCAGGAGGCCCGCGCCCAGCATGGACATGACGAGGATGACGAAGAGCAGGCGTGGGAAGGCGTACATCACGTCGACGAAGCGGGTGAGGGCGAGGTCGACGCGGCCGCCCAGGAAGCCCGAGAGCGCGCCGATGGGGACGCCGATCAGGACGACGATGACCTGGGCGCCGAGACCGACGAGCATCGAAACGCGGGCGCCGTAGATCATGCGCGAGAACATGTCGCGGCCGAGCGCGTCGGTGCCGAGCGGGTAGTCGTGCGAGGGGGGCTCGTTGAGGCGGCCGAAGTTGGTCTTGGTGTACGGGAGCGGCGCCAGGACGTCGGCGAAGATCGCGATCAGGCAGAGGAGGACGATGACGACCCCGCCGGCCATCGCGAGCCGGTTCCGGAGGAGGCGGCGGACCCCGTCGCGCCAGAGGCTCGTGCCGCGGACCGTGGGCCGGGCGGCCGCCGCGGCGAGCGCGCCGGCGTCAGTACCGGATGCGGGGGTCGAGAGCGCCATAGAGGAGATCCACGACGAGGTTCATGACCGCGAGGAACGCGCCGTAGGTGAGGACGACCGCCATGATCATCGGATAGTCGCGGCCGGTCATCGACAGGACGAAGAACCGGCCCATCCCCGGCACCCGGAAGATCGATTCGACGAAGAACGATCCCGTCCCCACGGCGGCGAACATCGGGCCGAGCAGCGTGACCACCGGGATGAAGGCGTTCTTCAGCGCGTGCTTGAAGATGACCGGGCGCTCACCGAGGCCCTTGGCGCGCGCGGTCAGCGTGTAGTCGGCGCGGATCACCTCGAGCATCGAGGCCCGCGTGAAGCGCGCGATGATCCCCATCGGCGCCAGCGCCAGCGTGACGGTCGGCAGCACCCAGTTTCGCGGCGAGTCCCAGCCGCCCGTCGGAAAGAGCGGGATGACGAAGGAGAACAGGATGATGAAGAACACCGCGAGCACGAAGTTCGGGATGGCCACGCCGACGGTCGCGAGGCTCACCGAGACGTAGTCCCACATGCGATTCTGGTAGACGGCGGCGAGGATGCCGAGCGCGAGCCCGCCCGCGATCGCGAGCGCGAGCGCCATGCTCCCGAGGAGGAGGGAGATGGGGAAGGTCTCGACGAGGATCTCCATGACGGTGCGCGTCTTGTAGACGAACGATTTGCCGAAGTCGCCGCGAACCGCCTTGCCGAGGAAGATCAGGAACTGCTGCGGCAGCGGCTTGTCGAGGCCGTAGATCGCGGCGAGGTTCTTCTGCGCCTCCGGCGAGAGCGGATTGGCGCCCTCGGCCACGGGATCGAGCGGGCTCCCCGGCGTCGCGTGCATGACCAGGAACGTCACGAGCGCCATCGCGCCGATGGTCGGCACGAGCCACAGGACGCGTGAGGCGATGTATTGGAGCAACCGCTACCTCCGAGGACCCGGTCACGGACGACGGGTGACCTACTATTCGGCCAAGCGTGGGCCGAGTCAAGGGGGTGGGTGATTATCCCATCCGGTTGATTTTCCGAGGGCTTACGGTTAGGGTTAAGGTCCGTTGTCAGTCGACGAAGGCTTCATGCGGCAAGCGCTCGATGAGGCGCGGCGCGGGCTCGAGAGGGGCGAGGTGCCGGTGGGCGCCGTGGTGGTGCGGGACGGCGTCGTCCTCGGCCGGGCGCACAACGCGCCGGTCGGGCTCGCCGATCCCACGGCCCACGCCGAGATCCTGGCGCTGCGCGAGGCGGGTCGGGCGGTCGGCAACTACCGGTTGACGGGCGCGACGCTCTACGTGACTGTTGAGCCGTGTCCGATGTGCTGCGGGGCGGCGCTGCACGCGCGCCTCGCGCGGGTGGTGTACGGCGCGCCCGATACGAAGGCGGGCGCGGCCGCGTCGCTCTACCGGCTGCTCGATGATGTCCGGCTGAACCATCGCGTCGAGGCGACGGGCGGCGTGCTCGGGGACGAGTGCGGCGCGGTGCTGACGCGGTTCTTTGAAACGAAAAGACGATGAACGGTTCGCGGAGGGGTGGCCGAGCCCGGTTGAAGGCGTCCGACTCGAAATCGGATAGGGGCGCAAGTCCCTCGGGGGTTCAAATCCTCTCCCCTCCGCCAATACAACCTCCGCCGATGCAACAATAGTCGCGATGACATCGAGGAGGGGTGACCGAGCGGCCGAAGGTGCGGCACTGGAAATGCCGTGCACGGGTAACCCCTGTGCCGCGGGTTCAAATCCCGCCCCCTCCGCCATTGATCTCCGGTGTGACCGTGCTAGACGGGGAGTTAGCGGTGCCCTGTAACCCGCAACCCGCTTCAGCGGGGTCGAATTCCCTTTCGAGGGCGGCCTGTGTTGAGTGAGCCTCACGGCGCGGCGTCGAAGGTTGGGCCCCACGCAACGAGATTCGTCGAACTCCGCCAGGCCCGGAAGGGAGCAACGGTAAGGCGACCCTCTCGTGTGCCGTGGGAGTACCTGACCGGAGCTGGCGTCGGGGGGAGTTCGCAGTACGGGTCGTTCGAAGGAGGGTGCACGGTCACTTGAACTACCAGGTTCTCGCGCGCAAGTGGCGGCCGCAGACGTTCGACGCGGTCGTCGGACAGGACGCGATCACGCGGACGCTCCGGAACGCGCTCGCGTCCGGCCGCATCGCCCACGCCTATCTCTTCGCCGGCCCGCGCGGCGTGGGCAAGACCACGACGGCGCGCCTCCTCGCGAAGGCGCTGCTCTGTCCCGAGCGGAAGGGTCCCGAGCCCTGCGGCGCCTGCTCGGTGTGCCGCGAGGCGCAGGCGGGCACGCTCGTGGACGTGATCGAGATCGACGGCGCCTCGAACCGCGGGATCGAGGAGATCCGGACGCTGCGCGAGAACGTCAAGTACGCCCCGGCGCGCGGGCGCTACAAGGTCTACATCATCGACGAGGTCCACCAGCTCACCGAGGCCGCCTTCAACGCGCTGCTGAAGACGCTCGAGGAGCCGCCGCCGCACGTCGTCTTCGTGCTGGCGACCACGGACCCGCGCGACATTCCGGCGACGGTTCTCTCGCGCGTGCAGCGCTTCGACTTCCGGCCGATCGCGCCGGACCAGCTCCTCACCTCGCTCGAGCACATCCTGGGTGAGGAGAAGATCCCGTTCGAAGCCGCCGCGCTGCCGGTCATCGTCCGCGCGGCGGAGGGCTCGCTCCGCGACGCGCTCTCGCTGCTCGACACGGCGATCGCTTACGGCGAGGGCCGCCTCGAGGCGGACCCGGTCGCGCAGCTCCTCGGGGCCACCGCGCCCGCCGCCGTCGCGGCGTTCGGCGCGGCGCTGATCGCGCACGACACATCCGCCGCGCTCGAGACCGTCGACCGCACGGCGCGCGAGGGCGAGGACCTCCAGGCCTTCACGCGCGACGTCGTCGAGCTGCTGCGGCGGGCGCTGGTCCTGAAGGCCGCGCAGACGGCGAAGCTGGCGGACCTGACCCACGCCGAGGGGAACGCGCTCAGGAAGCTCGGCGAGGCGGTGTCGCTCGACGAGATCCTCTACGTGCTGCGCGCGTTTCTCGAGGCCGACGCGCTCATGCGCGAGTCGCCGCACCCGCGCGTCGAGCTCGAGATCGCGACCGTGCGCGCCACGCGCCGGCCCGTGCCGCAGGCGCTCAACGAGGTCCTCCGCCGCGTGGACGAGGTCCACGCCATGCTGCGCGGGCAGGCGATGGCCTCGGGCCCGGCGCCCGCGACCGCCCCGGCGCAGGCGAGCCTCCTGTCCGAGGCTGCGCCGCCGGCCGCGCGCGCGGCCGCCGAGCCGCGGCGGGTCCCGGCGTCACCGCCGCCGCCGCGCCCGGCGGAGCCGCTCACCGCCGCGCCGGGGCCGCCGCCGGCCGCCGCGCCGGCGCCCGTCGCTCGTGCCGCACCAGCGGTGGACGCCGGCCTGGCGTCCTCGTGGGAACGCGTCGTGGACGAGGTCATGAAGAAGAAGCCGATGCTCGGCGCCATGCTCACCCAGGCCCAGCCGGCCGGCGTGAGCGACCGCGAGCTGACGATCATTCTGACGGGAAATCACTTTCACCGTGAGACGCTGGCGGACGGCGCGAACCGCGAGCTCATCGCGCAGGCGGTGCGGCGCTACGTGGCCGGGGCCGAGCGCATCAACGTGCAGACGGGCGGCGCCGGGCCCGGCGGCATCGCCGAGCATCCCGCGGTGCAGGCGGCGATCGCGGAATTCCAGGGCGAGGTGGTCGCGGTGCGGCCGCGCCAGCCGGAAGGAGACGGCCAGTGAAGGGATTCGGCAACATCATGAAGGAAGCGCAGAAGCTGCAGCAGCAGATGGCCGCCATGCAGGAGGAGATCGGCAAGCGGAAGGTCGAGGCCACCGCGGGCGGCGGCATGGTGACGGTCGAGGCCAACGGCAAGCAGGAGATTCTCTCGATCAAGATCGATCCCGAGGTCGTCAGCAAGGACGACGTCCAGATGCTCGAAGACCTCGTGATCGCGGCCTGCAACGAGGCGCTCCGGAAGTCGCGCGAGCTCGTGCAGCAGGAGCTCGGCAAGCTGACCGGGGGCATGAAGATCCCCGGCCTCGGGATGTAGCGCGGAGCGCCGTTGGCGTACTACCCGGAACCCGTCGCGCGGCTGATCGAAGCGCTCCAGCGGCTTCCCGGCATCGGCCCGAAGACAGCGCAGCGCCTCACCTTCTTTCTTCTCAAGCGCCCCGCCGGCGAGGTCCGCGAGCTCTCCGAGTCGCTCATCGCCGTGAAGGACCGGATCGTCTACTGCCGGACGTGCTTCAACGTCACCGACGAGGAGCCCTGCCGCCTCTGCGCCGATCCGGGCCGCGACACGCGGCTCCTCTGCGTCGTCGAGGAGCCGAACGACCTGCTCGCGATGGAGCGGACCGGCGAGTACCGCGGCTGCTACCACGTCCTCCTCGGCGCGCTCTCGCCGCTCGACGGCATCGGTCCGGACGACCTCAAGGTGCGGGAGTTGCTGGCGCGGATCGAGGCCGGCGCGGTGGACGAGGTGATCCTGGCGACGAACCCCAACGTGGAGGGCGAGGCGACGGCGCTCTACCTCGCCAAGCTCCTGCGCCCCTTCGGGATGCGCGTGACGCGGATCGCGCGCGGCCTGCCCGTCGGCGGCGACCTCGAGTACGCCGACCAGGTGACGCTCTCCAAGGCGTTGGAAGGCCGGCGCGAGATCAGCTAGAATCGATCGTCGTTCGGCAGCTCGGCGCCGATATTCCCCGGTAGCTCAGTTGGTAGAGCGCCTGACTGTTAATCAGGATGTCGCTGGTTCGAGTCCAGCCCGGGGAGCCAACTACTTCAGACACTTCCATCGCCTTCCGTCTTTGGCATCGTGCGCCAGTGCTACTCACGGTGCTACTCGTCCCCAGACGCCTGCGCGCGGCCGTCCGCCACGTGACGTGTCACGAGTCGCTCGATTGCCGCCTGCCGGTGTCCGGGCGACAGGTGCGAGTACCTTAGCGTCATCACCATTGACTTGTGACCCATCAACTCTCTGATGGTCACGAGGTCCACGCCCTCCATGGCCAAGCGGCTGGCGAAGGTGTGCCGGAGGTCATGGAAGCGAAAACCGACGATCTGGGCGGCGCGTAGGGCCGCAGGAACGGTCCTCGCGGCCCACCGAAGATCACGGTGACTCTCCGAGTTGGGAAACACAAGGGCCGAGGCGTCGAGCGGCCGGGGGCGTCGGGACAGGATTGCCCGCACGGTCGAGGTCATCGGCACGTGCCGCGTCTCCCCATTCTTTGACTTCGGGACAGTCAGCACCGCTGCCTTGAAGTCCACATCACGCCACCGAAGCCCGAGAAACTCGCCTCGCCGAAAGCCGGTGTGAAGGAGCACCGTCACGCGCTCGCGGTTGGCGTCAGTGGATAGCGCAGCCATCAGACGCGCCTCTTCCTCGTCCGAGAGATAGCGAACCCGACCGCTCGGCTCGCGTAGCATCCGCAGTTTCGCTACGGGGTTCGTCGCGGTCTTCTCGTCCCGTCCGGCGACGTTGTAGACGCGTTTAAGAAGGGCCATCTCGCGGTTCACCGTGGCGGGCGAGACTACCTTGAGCCGTTCCGTCCTGATCTTGTCCAGTTCACTAGGTGTCACTTCCTCTAACGTGCGGCCCGCGAACCGCTCGGACCATGCCCGCCCATAGCGCGCGTCGTCCTTGTAGGACCGCTTCCGCCCCTCGATGCCCGCAAGATACTCACGAATCACGTCAGCGAGCAGGTAGTGGGTGGGCTTCGGCTGCCTAGAGGGACAGGGGCGCTCGATGCGATGGCGCTCGCTCTCTCGCTGGGCCAGCGCCTTCGGGCCGACCTGGGCACGGTGCAGATGCCCATGCGGGCACGCCCACCGAATCCACCAGTCGCCGCGCTCTCGGTGCCCCTTGCCCAGACGCCGCTCCTGAGTCCCGCGCTCGTTCACCCGCCAGAACACGCCTCGGCTGCCTGACTTCGCTAGCTTCATTGCCGCCTCCTGTTCGCCCGATTGGCCTTCCTGCGTGGAGGGAAGAAGTCTCGGACATCAATGCCCAACGCCTTCGCCAGCTTCTCTAGCATCGTCACGGTGGGACTCATGTGGCCGTTCTCGATCCGGACGATGGTCACGTAGCCGACCCGGGCTCGCCGGGCTAGCTCCCGTACCGAGTAGCCCCTGTGTTCCCTCCAATGACTGAGTAGGACTGTCATCGACTGAGTGGTATCAGATGAGACACCAACTGTCAACGGGGCCGTTAGCGCAGCGGGCAGGGGGCTATGGGTCCGGCTGAATCAATGCCTCCCAGGGGCTCCCAGGCGCTCACAGAGCCCTTCAGCGGCTTCCTGCGGCATTGCCGATCCCTCACACATCGGAGCGGGTCAAAGAGCGTGGCGAGTCACAAGACCCACGCGGCGGTCCCGCTGTGAGTTCAAGGACTTACATGGCCCAGAGCGGGAATTGCGGGACAATTGCCCAGTTCCAGGCGACGTCCGGGCCCTCCCTTCCCACCCTGTGCAGCGCAAAGCTCAGAGAGTCAGCCACATACATGGCTTGGCCTGTCGCGGTTCCACCGGATTAGGGGCCGGGCTCATGGGACCAGTCACTCCAAGCCCTCGGACGCCACCCGCTCCACGTCGTCCAAGCGGAGCCTCAGGCACCGGCCCACCCTGACGGCGGGGAGCCGTTTCTGATAGACCCACTTGCGAATGGCAGCCTCGGTCACGGCGAGCCGCTTGGCTGCTTCCTCTACCGAGAGCAACTGACTCATTCCCGGTCCTCCAATGACTGTCATAGGACTGAATGCTTCAAAGACCGCCTGAGTCATCACCATGAGCCGGGGAGCGTGCTGGCCGCGCCCCAGACGACGCCTGACGACGACTAGCCCCACCTTGTCCCGGCTCACTACCAACGCAGCGGCCGGGCGCGGGCTCTGAATCTGCTGGCTCCACGTCACTTGTCCAGAGACTCCGCCCGCTGGATCGCCTGAGCTTTATCCGTGCCCAGGTCGTCCAAGAGTCGAATAAGACTTTGATAGACCTGTTCGTCGCCGTGTCGCCAGAAGAGGCGGAGTGCCCGGCGGTAGGCGTCCTCATTGCTCTCGATCTCTTTGAGGAGTTGTAGGTAGCTCATGACTTCTCCTTCCGTGAACGACCGAACGACAAAAGAACTTCGGTCGTTATGTCGTAGGCCTCCAGACGATCCGGGGCCGCCCACTGGTTGAAACCGGGAATCCTTTGGCAAGCCCCAATGCCAGAATCAGCTGCAAGGCGCGGTCGATCTCTTGGCCCCGCAGATTCCGGCTGAACAAGTCTCGGATAGCAGTCTCGTCCAACTCGCCACACCGCCGCATCTCCGACATGATGCGATCCGCTGTAGGGTCGCCCAGTCTGTCCCCGAAGATCAGTCGAACGGAGGCTTCCGAGTAGTCCCACAGGGCTAGCCCTGCCTTGAGATGCACTGGACGGATCTCGGGCGAGCGGTCGAGTAGCGCATAGACCAACGCAAGACGCATGACCTGCGCTTCCGCACGATTCAGAATCGCGCCCAGGAGACCGGGCTTACCCTCGGAGAGCGCAGGGTAGACCTTTACCCATTGCGCCTCGGCCTCTGTCTCTCGCGCCACTTCTCCGAGAGTCCTGGCAAAGTCGAAGACGTCGGTAAGCCTCCGCTCTAGCGGTTCCAGGACATCCGTGGGGGCACCCTTGGGATTCGGGATGATCTTCGATCGACGAACCATGAACCACAGGAACCGATTCGCGAAACCGTTGGCCTGTTCTGTTTCGTTGAGCAAGCGGAGCAGCTCGTTACGGGCAATATGTCCGATGATGCTGATGTGCGCTCCTGTAGCCGTGATTGGGTTCGCTTTCGTGAGTGGGTGCAGTTCTCCGTGGTCCCACGCATCCCGGATGGTGATACTCAGGATGTTGCCCTCACGGCGCATCACTTTGAGAGGCTGCGCGAATTCCTCCTCCAAAACGAATAGGCGCTTGTCTTTCTTGCCGGGATCGTCGTGAACGGGATCTGGGTCCCGTACCGTGTAGATCAATCCCTCGCCGGAAGAGAGCCCGGACGTGATCTGCGTCGCCCAGGTCGGGTCTAGCCTCGTAAGGACATGCTTCGGCGTAGACCAGCTCTGCCCCTTGCGTCCCTTACTCGTTTCGCCAACCAAGACGCCGAAGAGTCGTGCCGGGTGCTGAGTGAACTCCACTTTGAAGTGAGGACCGGAGCCGATCAGATTCCCGAAGGCTGCGAGGACTTGAACCAGTACTGACACGGGGTCGGCCTCAGTATAGGGACTGATACCAGTGACGATCTCTCCAGCGAGACCACTCAGCGCCTCCGGAGCGAGCGTTGGCCAACCCGGAGGAGGTGGGAGAGGGTTCCCTGGGTCGGTTCCCGTTTGTTCAAAAGCCTTCAATCCGTCAACCAGCGTCATATTCCTCTCTGTCCTTTCCGCTAAATTGGCCTTCCCTGCTCTTCATTGTATCGGCGACAAGGGATCGTGTCACATTTGACGAATGATTTCTGTTGCCACGATAATCTTGGTGATGCGAGACTGTATCCGTGACACGACAACAAGATGGCGGGCTGGGGCTGGAAGCGGCGGGCTACAAGCGCGCGGACTGGAGTGCCGATCGGCGTGCGCAGTGGCTCCTGACTTTTGCTTCTCTCGATCTCAATCGCACAACGCAGGGCCAGTCGAGACAGCTCCATGCTGACCTAGCGGGATTTCTCTGGAGTTCCTACGCCACGCAGACCGGCGGACGGATCTCGATGTCTCCGAGTGGCCGCCTAGTGCGCGTTGACCGACCGGCACGGGCAATCTTCATGACGGGGCGAATCGCCGCGCCATCGCGTGCAACCCTTGTGAGATGGCAGCGCTGGTTACGTCACGGCTTGAGCACTCTCAGTAGAGACGAGCGGCAACGAAACGTGTGGCTCATTGCACCAAAGGGAATGGCCTACAGCCTTCAGCGAGTTGGACCAGGGCTTGTCGGGCAGTCGGTCATGATGCGTGCCTCGACAAAGGATTGGTTTCGGGATTTCACCTATCAGACGTTCGTCGAGGCGGAGCGCTTGCGATTTTGTAAAGTGTGCGGCCAACCGTTTCTGAGGCAGAGACGACAGGAGTACTGCACCCCCCGATGTTCACAGAAGATACGTACGTTCACACATCGGTATCACCATCGAGAGCGGATCAACGAACGCCGCCGGGAGGCGTACGAGAAGAAGCAGCGCGAGACGCACGGCGCTAACGTCGTAGTGAGACGCCGCGTTCAGCGTTGATCTTACCCTTGTTGCGTGTGATCGGCCTGGTCGTCATATGCGTCTCCTTGCCATGACTCCGTCACTTGTAGATGTTGTTCACGCCAGGGATTTCGCAAGCCTTAAAGCTCGGCTTTGCCCCCACGGGCTTGTGCCAGCATTCCCAGGTCAGTCTAACTTTACCGCCGCTGAACGGGTCTCGATACACAGCGCGAATCCAAATGTAGAAATCCTTCGCCCCGATGCTCATAGCGTCTGCGTATGCGGGAGAAGCATTCCAGCACTTCGCCTTCAGGTCTTTCTGTGGTTCTCCGCCGGGCGCGATCGTAATGTCGCTCGGCCATGGATTGTCCTCCCCAGGCGGATACTTGGCCTCGGGCCAGCAAGCCACACCGTACTTGATATTGAACGCTGGACTCTTACCGACATTGCGTAACTCAAAGATGACGGTCGGCAAGTGCTCATTGCTGATCTCGAAGTGATCCACCTTGCTGAGCAACCATGCTCGCTCGGTAGCATCCAGGCCTCGCTCGGTGGCGTCCAGGGCTCGCTGCATCGTGAGCCACTGAGCACCCGCAAAAATCGTGTAGACAATGAGCACGCATAGCGAAAGAGCACCGACAGCCCTTGCCCACCAGTCGGGCGATCGCAGCGTAGAGACAGCAGCGTTCGGCTGCGCCTGTTGTTGGGGACTTGACGAAGATGGTTCCGCCGCGCCTGTCCGTGCCCACGTTACGTAGATGGCAACGACTATCACGACAAAATAAAGCCCAACAAACAGTTCGGCAATCGCGAGCAGTTTCCCCCAGATCGATGCCTGATTGCCTTCGGGCCCCACCGTCGCCAATGTCCGAAGACTCTGATAAACAGCGGTGATCCCACGATTCCATTGAGACCCGTCAGCAGGTCCGAGCCATAGCCAGCCCACCGAAAAGCCGAGGGCCAAATCCAAATAAGCGACGATGGTCAAGAGTGCTGACCGTAACGGACTGATCGGCGGTCTGCTTTCGAAGACATACGCAGTGTTGACCACGAGGGCGTCGAGGATGAAATAAGCAGCCGCTCCCGCCACCGCGATGCTCACGACAACGTCAGGGCACCGGAGCGACAACCCTATCAAGAGGATCAGGACTCCGGTACGCGTGAGGACAAACCAGCCTTCGCAGCCGGACGGGAAGAGACAGGCGACTGAATAGTTATCGCTGTAGGTGCGAAGCCACTGTCCGCGTTGATGCCACCAAGCCCGCGAGCGCTCCCTATGGTCCCTCAACGTCCGCCTCTCATGGGCCCGGATGGGTCCACGCCTCCAGGTCCGGCTATTCGAGCGCCGCTCGTCACTTGCCGCCCTGGCCCGCGTGAATGACGAACGCTACGACGCTACCAATCGTGTCGAACACCAACCCGAGCAGGGCCTTGATAGGCGGGAACGCCAAGAGCGCCACGAGGATCGCTGCCACGGTAAGCCAAAACGACGAGGCGGCGGATAACGACGCTGGCCGGGAGAAGCGGCCGTCTCTCAGGGCTGCCAGCAGTTCTCGGCGCAACTCGGTCTCTTCTTGCGCCACCTGTTCGGTCTCGAACGCCAGCTGTGCGGCTTGGCACTCGGCGTCACTAACGTGATCGTCCCCCGCCACGCCGCAGAGGCGGCATCGCCCCGGCTCTGGCACCTCATGCTCCACTGGTTCGCCGGGGAGACTCGTCATTTCTTCGCTCCACGCGGGTCCACGGTGTCGGGGAGGCAGACGTATCTCCACGTCCTTGTCCCTTGAGTCCCCAGAACCTCGTAGCTTCCTGGAAATCCGCCAGCCACGTTGTAGCCCTTCGTCTTCAGGAGTGTTGCCTTGCTCCCTACAGCGTGATCACATTCCTCGCGGGTGGCGTGCGCTGAATCGACATCGTAGTGTTCTAGGCCCGAGCGTGTATCGAAAAGATACGACCACAACACCCACGCGCACTCGGCGTAGGCGGGCGCGGCTGAGGCGAGCAGAAGCAGTACGACCGCGAGCCAGAGTCTGCGAGCCGATCGTGAGGTTCCGGTCTCCCGGGTACTCAATAGCTCACCAGCGGCGAGTTGGCAAAAATCATCGTCCGTCCAAGGCCAAGCGGGCAGACGGTGTCACGGGGAGTCGAGCCACCCGTCATTGTGTCGGTAGTTACGGGAGGCAGTATCTTCCTGCCAGGGGCTATCGGCGCGGAGTGCGTCTGGGTGGAGCGGAAGTGCCAAGTATCGAGCGAGCCTGGGCCATCACGCTTGAAGGCTTCCGCACTTGCGTTTGGCGAGCGTTGTGCAGTCAGAGTCGCTGCCGTCAGCACGCCCACGAGTCCACTTGGCCCCGCTGAACCGGCCCATGTCACCACGTCGGCTGTCTGGCGGACCAACGTCAAGTGCAGCGACCAAGTCACCACCGCACAGTCGCCGCTACTGCCCGTCGTGATGGAGACGAACTGACAGGTCAAACGCCGATCCGTGTCCTGCACACACTCGGCGGCGATTCCGATATGGGCTTGAATCTTCCCCTCGCGGACTTCTGTGCCCCACATTTGCGATGTCCGCACAAGCTGTGGTTGGTCCGCTGATGCTGCCGTGCCAAACAGGGTGAGCACCAGAATCACTGTCCCAGCAACCGTCATTTGCCTCATTGCCAATGTCTCCATCGGGGAATCCACCAGCATCGCGGACAGCCATCCCGTCTTCAATTCCACCCCGCACGGAGGTCGGCCAGCAGCAAGTCCGCCGCTGCATCCCGGGGCGTCACCCACCGCTCGAACACCACGCCGCACGGACAGGACACGGTGAGCAGGTAGCCGTTCCATGCGGGCTCGGTCGCATCGCCGGTCAGGGTGCCGTGGGGTCGGTGGGCGTGGACGAACTCCTCAAGGTCGTGGAGGAGCGTCACTCGATCACCTGATCCGCCCGGCTCAGCACCGACTGCGGGATCGTCAGCCCGAGTGCTTTCGCGGTCTTGAGGTTGATCACCAGCTCGAACTTCGTCGGCTGCTCGACGGGCAGGTCGCCGGGCTTCGCGCCCTTCAGGATCTTGTCCACATAGGTGGCGCTGCGTCGGAAGAGATCGCGCAGGCTCGGCCCGTAAGACATGAGGCCCCCGGCCTCCACATTCTCCCTCAGGCCGTATGCTGCCGGCAGGCGGCTCCTTGCTGCGAGGTCTGCGAGCTGTGTTCGGTGGAGATTGAACATCGAGTCTGCCACTACGAGGAGTGCTCCCACGCGCTCTGTGGCCATCGCCGCGAATGCGCCGTCGAACTCGTTGGGACCTCGGACCTCCAGGAGTTGAAGCTGCACGCCCAACGACCGGGCCCCGACATTCAGTTCCCTTATCGAGAGCGGCTGGCCCGGATTACCCGGGTTCGAGAGGATCGCCACACGGCGGACCTTGGGGACGGTCTCCTTGAGCAGCTCCAGCCCTTTGCCGGCTATTTCCAGGCCGACGCTGAAGGACAACCCTGTGACGTTCCCGCCTGGGTGTGCGAGGCTCGCGATGAGCCCGATGCCAACAGGATCGCCAACGGCAATCGCGACGATGGGGATCGTCTCGGTGGCCTTCTTGGCGGCCACCGCTGCTGGCGTCGGCGCCGCTACGATGATGGCCACCTTGAGCCGGACCAGCTCGGCCGCGAGGTCGGGCAGCCGGTCGAACCGACCCTCCGCAAATCGATAGTCGATGACAATATTCTGACCCTCAACCCACCCGAGCTCGCGCAGCCCTTGCCGGAACGCGTCGAGGAAGGGCGACGTATCGGAAAGGGTCCTCGTCCCAAGAAAACCTATCCGAGGCACCTTTCCCGCCTGCTGCGCATCGGCAGTGAGCGGGGCGGCGACAAGACCGCCGGCCAAAGTGCCGATGAACGCGCGCCGCGTGGTCACTGGATCACCTCATCCGCCCGCCCCAGCACCGACTGCGGGAGCCTGTTGCCCTCGTCAGCGAGTGCTCCATCCCGCTCGCGTAGAACGTCGCCCGCCAGCGCTGCTCGTCGTAGCGGGTAAGTTGGAGGTCGTAGCCCTGACGCGCCATGCCGACGGTGACGGCACCGATGCCCGGCCACGAGTCGAGGCAGCGGTGGAGAGCGTGGAGGACTGGCGCCTGCTGGCCCTGGAGTCGCAGGAAGCCTACCGCAGCGCGCATCAGACGAAAACGACTGCCCACTCGGCGACGTCCTTCACCTTCCGGTCACAAGGTTGCCAGCAGGCTCATCGCTCCGCTGATAGTCTTGGAGTTCACTGACGATTTTGCCACCCTTTGCATCGTGCGTAATGCTACGCAGAAATGTACGCGTCTCCGGGGCATACCACGCCTCACGGTAGCGGCGACCACCCAGCGACATCACAGTCTTGAAGGCCATGAACGAGCCCGCGCTGACCGTCACGGCTTCGTAAGCGACGACGTCTACCTTCAACTGGCCAGTGACTTTCCGGCCTGAAGAGTCCTCGACTGTAAGAGTCTCTGACCACGTGTCCCCGACTCGCAGGGGCCACTTTACGTTTTGAAGGGGTGGTGAGAATCGGACCCAGGAGCCATCGGCGTTGCGTGTTTCGACGATTTCATAGTTGTTCGTGAACGTGCCGACGGCCCCGCTTTCCGCCTCGACGACGAGGCACTCACCCGTGGGGCAGGGCTCCTTTCGGGTCACGTGATACGTGTCCGGGCCCGGCCGATTACTCGCTTTGAAGCGGTACCAGAATCCGGGCTGCAGCGACGGGCGAGAAGCAATTGGTGCCGTCGCTGCCCTCGCCGCCGAGGTGGCCCGCGCAGCCGTGACTTCACTCAGGTTGGCCGGAAGGGGTCGATTCGCGTCCGCATAGTACAAAGACGCTTCGGGTAACCATTTGCGAATCTGGTCCTGCCGTGTCTCCGGACTAGGGTGGGTTGAAAGCAGTTCCCAAGGTCCAGATCCTGCCGCCTTCTCCATGCGTTCCCAAAGGCCGATCGCCTCCGAAGGATCGTATCCGGCCTTCGCCATATAGAACAACCCGATGTGATCGGCCTCGGATTCATGATCGCGGCTGAACGGTAGGAGAACGCCAAATTGGGCACCGAGCCCAAGCGCCGCGCCGACAGCCGGGCGATACTTCGAATTCGTTGTGGCGAGGGCGACGTCTACTGCGGCCAGAGCTATTTGCGCCAAAAGCACCTGGCTTACCCGTTCAGCTTGGTGCCTTGCAACAACGTGAGCCACTTCGTGCCCTATGACTGCCGCCAACGCCCCTTCTGTCTTGGCCACGGGCAGGAGGCCCGTAAAGACCACAATCTTTCCGTTCGGAAGGACGAAGGCATTCACCTCGCGCGACTTGACGACGACAGTTTCCCAGGTATACCGGCCGCGAAGCCCAGCAGCGTCGATGATCCGATCGCTTACCCTGTTCACGGTTGTCAGTGTCGCGGCCGCTTGTGGCGATTCCGATGCAGACAACATCGCGCTCTTTTGCTGAACGAGTCCCATGAATTGGGAAAAACTCTGATTCGCGGCAGTCACCAATTGCTGGTCGGAGATCATGTTCAGTTGGGACCGGCCGGTGATCGGTACGGTCGCGCAGGCAGAAGCCAGAACCAGCACGCTCAATGAGCAAGCGGGCACGAGACGGCTTAGGCCCAAAGGCGAGAATTTCCGGATATCTGTAAGCGCCACGCCGTCCCCCCGTCGGTGCTTCGCCCTGCTATGCCGAGAGAGTCCCACCTTGAGGTGATGCTTGGCAAGAGCAATGCCCTCTGTGAGGGAACCCGCTCAACCCACCTCCGTGGGAAGAACTAGTTGCGCCCTCGCGCGGCGTACTCGCTGCGCGCCACGGTGAGGGGACTCAGCGACCTTGCGAACCGAGCGGCTTCGGGGGTGTCCCGCGTGAGCCGGGGAGCCGTTGTTGAAGGCATGGGCCCGGCTGAAGACGCCGACTAGGATCGCTTCTTCGACTTCTTCCCCGCTCTCGGGCGCTTTGCTGGCGAAGGTGTATTCGGGTGATGTTTGCGGGCTATGCGAGGATCAAGGGGATAGAGAGAAAATCTCTCGTCCGCCGCCTTCGTGGTGCCCTTCTTCCTTTTCATGGGCCCATTGTCGCTTCATATGCTTGTGGTAGCCAGCAGCGAATCCCGTCGTCTCTCTCCTGTGGGTTTTGTGATCGCCCTGGGGTGAGCGACAGGGTGGTGCCGTGTATAGCTCGGCCCCGCGACGTGGGGGGATGTTGGGCCTTGGGGGTGGGTTCGGTTCAGTGCGAATCCCGGTGCTACTCCCGGTGCGACTCGCCCATCATCGTCTAGCTCATGCCGTCATCGTCCAGCGACTAACCTCGCAAGGCGAACCGCGTGGACTGGCGAGGAGATAGATGCGACGAGGCGCGACCGGCTGCGACCGACCGTGACCGGCGAAATCGCGTCTGAACGGCCTGTTAATCAGGATGTCGCTGGTTCGAGTCCAGCCCGGGGAGCCAACATCTTCAATCACTTCGGACCACTCCATCCGCCGCGCACGGTTCTGGTTCCACTTTCTGGTTCCAACTTCGAGCCAGTCTCCCTCTTCACCGAATCGCTGGCCGACTTCCGGTCGAGGCTGTTGACCCACCGCTTGCCTTTGCTCGGGATCCACTTTGCGTAGTACCGAAGGGTCGTCGCCGGGCTTGCGTGACCCAGTTGCGCCGCGACGTAGGTAATCGGCGCACCCTCAGCGAGCAGCAGGCTGGCGAACGTGTGCCGTAGGTCGTAGACCCGATAGTGAGGTAGCCCGGCCTGCTTAAGGGTGCGCCGGAAGACAGCGGCCGCGTGATCCTTGTCCATCAAGGCCCCGTCGTCTTTCGGAAACAGCCACTCCGGCTCGCCGGACCCGGCGCGGAGGGCCTCGGCCTTCAGCCACGTCAGGTGGCGCTTAAGGGTAAGAGTGAGATCCGACGTGAGATCCACGGTGCGAGTTTCGTGGGTCTTGGTGTCCTTGACGTGCCCGTCGTCCGTCGCGGCTCTCTCGACCCGGAGCGTCTGGTTCTTGAAGTCGATGTCCATCGGTCTCAGCGCGAAGCCCTCGCCGGGCCTGAGTCCCGCCTTGACCAGCGTGGCGAACAGGGCATGGTGGCGGCGATCGGAGGCAGCTTTCGCGAGAAAGTTATCCCGGTGCTCCCACGACATCGGGCGGATCTTTTGGAACCGCTCGGCCTGCGTCATCGTCTCCGCCCTCTTGCCGCGCTTGCGCCCGGCCCCGAAGGCGGGGTTCATGTGACCTGCCCGGGGATTTTCGGACCAGCTGAAGCCTGAGAGAATGGCGCCCTCGGAGAAACGAGGGGGTCATGAAGAAGGGCCGATTCACCGAAGAGCAGATGGTGACCATCCTGCGCGAGGCCGATCAGCAGCCGATCGCCGAGGTGGCGAAGAAGCACCGGGTTAGCGAGCAAACCATCTATGCCTGGCGCAAACGATTCGGGACGTTGGAGCCCGCCGACGTGAAGCGCCTGCGGCAGCTCGAGCTCGAGAACGGGCGGCTGAAGAAAATGGTGGCCGACCGGGACCTCGAGATCGACGTGCTCAAGGAGATCACGCGAAAAAAATGGTAGGCGCACGCGGGCGCCGGGAGCAGGTCGCCTTCGCGCGGGCGCGCGGCCTGTCGAGCCGCCGCGCGTGCGCCGTGCTGTCGGTCGCCCGGTCGACCTTGGGGTATCGGTCGCGGCGGGCGGTGCGTGACGCGCCGGTGCTCCAGGCGATGCGGGCCTTGGCCGGGCAATATCCGCGGTACGGGTACCGCCGCATCCGGATCTTCTTGCAGCGCGCCGGCCATGTGCTGGGGATCGATCGGACCCACCGGCTCTGGCGGCAGGCCGAGCTCCAAGTGCCGCGCCGACGCCCGCGCCGACGTGTGGCAACGGCGCGGCCGCGGCCGCTCCCGGCCTCGGCCGCCCAGCACGTGTGGGCGTACGATTTCGTCTTCGATACGTGTGCGAATGGCCAGACGTTGAAATGCCTGACGATCATCGACGAGTTCACCCGCGAGTGCTTGGCCATCGACGTGGCCGGCGGCATTCGCTCCGGCCGGGTGATCGAGGTGCTCGCGCAGCTCGTGACCTCCACGGCGCCCCGCGGCACTTGCGCTCCGACAACGGCCCCGAGTTCGTGGCGGGCGCCATCCTGCGCTGGCTGCAGACGGCGCAGATCGAAACCGCGCTCATCGATCCGGGGAAGCCGTGGCAGAATGGCGCCGACGAATCGTTCAACGGCAAGCTCCGCGACGAGTATCTCAGCCTGCAATGGTTCCGCAACCGCGTCGAAGCCAGGGTGGGCATCGAGCAATGGCGGCGTCACTACAACGAGGTGCGACCCCATTCGAGTCTCGGGTACCTGACGCCGATGGAATTCAAGGCGCGCGGCGGGGCCCGCCTCACCGAGGGATCAAACGCACCACAACACACGCTCACGGAGCGTCCGATGGGCGCGGTTCTCCAGTAATCAGTGGTCCGAAGAACCCCGGCAGGTCACCCACTCGATTTCCACCTGCTGACGTTACCCCTGGAGCAGCATTCCCAGACTGCTAGAGTGTCTCGAACATCTAGCTCTGGACGGCACTGGAGGAGGCCGGGACATGACGGATGATCGTGACCCGGCGGCGCGCTACCTCGAGAACTGGCAGGACGAAGTCGACAGCGCCGCCGAATACCGGGCGATGGCGGCCGCCGAGCCGGATCCCCGGCTGGCCAAGGTCTACGCCAACCTCGCGGCGATGGAGGAAGCGCACATCGCGTTCTGGGAGACACGCTTGCGCGACGCCGGCGCGTTGGTCCCGCCCCGTCGTGCGTCCTGGCGCAGCCGCGTGCTCGGGGCGATCGCGCGGCGGCTGGGGCCGGACCTGGTGCTGGCCACCATCGCGGCGAAGGAAGAGGTCGACCAAAACGTCTACGTTAACCAGCCGGAAACTGCCGGTACCCGCATGCCGGCCCAGGAGCGCTGGCATGCGAAGGTTCTCAAGCAGCTCGTCACGAGCCAGCCGCGCGGCGTCGAGGGCAGCTTCCTGGCGCGCCTCGAGGGCCGGCATCGATCGGTGGGCGGCAACGCCCTGCGGGCGGCGGTGCTGGGGGCCAACGACGGGCTGTGCTCGAACCTCAGCCTCGTCATGGGTGTGGCGGGCGCCTCGGTCGACAGCCACGGCCTGCTCGTCACCGGCGTGGCGGGGCTCGTGGCCGGCGCCTGCTCGATGGCCCTGGGCGAGTGGGTGTCGGTGACGAGCTCACGCGAGCTGGCGCAGCGCGAGATCCGGATCGAGACCGGCGAGCTCACCGAGGACCCCGAGGGCGAGGGCGACGAGCTGAAGCTGATCTACGAGGCCAAGGGCCTGAGCCCGAGCGAGGCCGACACGATGGTCAAGCACCTGCTCGCCGATCGAAGCAGCGCCATCGACGCACTGGCCCGCGAGGAGCTGGGCATCGACCCCGCTCAGCTCGGCGGCTCGGCGTGGGAAGCGGCGCTCACCTCGTTCGTGCTCTTTGCCATGGGCGCGCTGGTGCCGATCCTGCCGTTCCTCGTCGCGCGCGGCAACCTCGCCGTGGCCGCGAGCGCCGTCGTCAGCGCGCTGGGCCTCTTCGGCATCGGCGCCGCGATCACGATCTTCACGGGGGCACCGGTGTGGCGATCGGGCGGCCGCCAGCTCCTGCTGGGCCTGGCGGCGGCCGGCGTGACGTTCGGCCTCGGCCGGCTGATCGGCATGGCGATCACCGGCTGATAGACACGGATGGGTGAGACACGCGGGATCAAGAGGGTCGGGACGAGCCAGCCGACTCGTGAGCACGGAGAGGCCGTGACCGCACCACTCGTTCACCGGTCTGCGAGTGCGTGGTCGCCGCTCGTCGTCTGCGTGCGCGGCCTCGAGGATGTCGACAGCCGGCTCCCGGCGGCCAGCAAGTGGATCCTTACAGTTATTAGAGTCGGGAAAAGTGCTCGGCACACGCTCCTTGCCTCAAATCGCTCGGCCTGCCCTGCGGGGTGCCGTTAGGAAGGTGGCATTCCGCTCTTCGAAATAGCGAGAAATGGCGACAGGCAGCTCAACGCTCGTCCTCGACAAGCGCTGGGATGGATGAAACCCTCCGAGATGTTCAGCCGCGCTGTTGCATCGACCGGTTGAGAGTGCCGGAGCAAGTCCAGGCCGTGACGAACACCACATGACTTGTCTGACCAGGTGGCAACGCCGCGACGCCTCGTGCTGGATCCACGTTCACGGCAGCCATCGGCCCCTCGATCCGCCCGTTATGTCTCGACTTATCCGCGGCGACTGTAGAGCTTCAGAGCCCAGTTCCGCTGGGACACCGGGATGATCCGTGAGGTGAGCAGATTGATGATGCCGCAGCCGATAGTGACGAGGTTGCGCGGGACCCTACGGAAGGCAATATTGCCGCAATGCGGGCACATTGACGTACTGTCCCAGTCGGCCCATCTCCCCCCGTATGTCTGGTTCACGTGGAGAACGAGTTCAAGATGATACGGGTCGCGCTTTCCCACGTATCTAGTTGAAGTGGAGAAGAAATCCTCAAAGATTCTATCGAGCCCTCGGTTCGAAAACCGTCGAACGTGCCCCCATACATGAAATACAGTCCCACAGTCCGGGCATTGCGTACGGCCGAGCCGCAAGTTCTCCTTGTAGGGAACGGAAATGAGTATGTATTTACGCGCGACCCTTCTCAGCTCGTCGAGCGTGTGCCGAAACATCTCGTCAGGCAGATGCTCGAGAACCTCACAGCACAAAACAAGGTCGAATGAGCTATCCGAAAACGGAAGGCGCTCTGAACTCGCACACACCGCTTTCCCGCCCAAGCGCTCCAGCGAGCGGTATGAGTAGTCCGCTCCAACGGCGTTGACACCCGCCGGCAGCCGTTCGAACATTCGCCCGTCGCCACAGCCAACGTCGAGAACCGAGCCCACGTCCGACGGTATCATGCCGATCGTCGCCGCGATCCTCTGCAGCTCGAGCGGCGACAGGTCATGGCTCCGCTGTTCGCCGAGATACTCGATGACGCTCCGATATCTATCGCTCGTGCTCACGTCCTTACGATGCACGCCGAGTGGTGTATTGAACGGTGTCGTCATTTCGCCGCCGTTGGCGTCTGTCCGCGGCGGAACAGCCAGCCCGCCGCCTCCTGAATCTCGCCTCGGACGGACCCGCCACACGCAAGCAGCGTCGCACCATAGGTTGCTGCGCCGACCGATGTCATCAACGAGAGGCGAGCCAGCGCCAGGTCATGACGCCACGAGGAAATGCCCCAGTTGACCACCAACACACTTGCGGCCATCACAACGGCGGCTCCGATTGGTGGCCGAAGCTGCGCCCAAATCATTTCGAGTGACACGTCGATAGTTCGGAAGGCCTCCCTTGCCAGTCTGGTCAGCGCGATGGGATAGACCGTCACCCATGCGAGCGCGACGCCGATGGCTCCCCACCAGATCGCGCCGCCGCAGAAGGCCACAGGCATGATGACCAACTGCACGGCGGTGTAGCCAAACAGAAACTTGGCACGGTAGCGAGCCATCAACACTGGCGGCAGCAGGACCGCCACCGATCGAATCAGAGCGTACATGGACAGCACTTGAATCACCGGCACCGCGCTGATCCACTTTTCGGTGAGCACGACCTCCACGAGGTCACGCGCGACCAACGTCAATCCGATACAGAGCGGAAACGCAGCCCAAGCGACCAATCGAACTGCCTTCAGGAACGCCGCGCGCAAGCCCTCGCGATCGGCCTGCAGCTCAGCCATCACAGGAGTCGCGAGCTGATTGATCATTCCCGACAGCTTCTCGACAGGTAAGAGCGCCAACTGCTTGGCCATGGAGTAAAGGCCCAGCACGGCGTCGCCGGAGGCCTTCCCCAAGATAAACGCATCAGCCTGTTCATAGACGGCCCAGCAGACTCTCGTGCCCAGCATCGCTCCGCTATAGTGGAGGACCTCGCGGACTCTTCGCCCGCCCAGCTGGAGACCCGGCCTCCACCGCACAAGCGTAAAGGTGACCGCACTTTGCACCAGGGGAGTAGTCAGCGCTCCCGTTACGAGCGCCCAGACCCCGAAGCCCGCCCACGCCATGCCGACCACGACGGGAATAGTCATCAGCGCCGCGGCCACCTCGGCACGAGACACCCGGTCGAACTCGATCCGCCGCCTCAGCAAGCCGTCCGGAACAATTCGCACGGCGACAAGAGGCAAGGCCAATCCCAGCACGCGCAAGACCATCAAAAGCCTCGGACTGCCAAACCACACAGCGATGACCGGCGCGGCGACGTACAGAGCCCCGTACCCCAGAGCCGCCACGCTCATGGTCAGCCAGAAGCACGTATTGAGCTCGCGGTCGCTGAGATCATGAAATTGAACGATCGCCGCACCCAGGCCAAGTTCGGCGAGCAGCGCAATGATGCCGGTCCAGATGCCGGCCAGCGCCATCAGCCCGTAGTCGGTTGGACTCAAGAGCCGCACGACCATGATGGTCGCGACAAACGAGATGCCCTGGAGGGTGACCCGCGACCAAGTCATCCAGAACACCGACTTGGCGATTCGTTCTCTCACCGCAACGCTCTCCTGACCAACGCGGCCAGAACTGGGAGCACTTCTCCTGCCCTGGCAACTAACGTGATGTCAACACCCTGCGAAGCCTTGTCAGCCGGACCATGCTCGAGAGGTTCTGTCACGCGTCACCCACTCACTGGATTATGCCCTCCGCACCAGCGAGGAGCCGCCGAGAGCGCATTTCTTGCGGGTGTGACGCTATTGTGGCCTAGTCCGTTTACCTCTCAAAACGAAAATGTGGGCGCCTGGCAGATCCTCGCGAGGACCCCGTCGGGTGTTTCCCTCCAGCCGGACGTGGCGCGGTGAGGACCGCCTACGGTCCCCTTGCCTCGATGAACGCCGACCGTCGCCCCCGGCCCGTCAGCATTTCGCTCGTGACGCCGTGCGGCGGAACGCTCAGTGGACGCCCAGTCGTGGGTTCCTAGGTCTCATCACCGGCTACGACTCGTGGAAAGGCCGCTCGAGGAAGCCATTACTAGCCCCGGCGCCGGTCCCCGCGACTCAGTGATTCGCCTGCCGCTTGACCGAAAACACGATCGCGGGGAACGGCGGTCCGATCCCAGTTTCCCGGGAGATTCCCGCTCGGATTCCCGGCTGCGTCCTAAGCTTCTCAGATTTAGTCTCAGCTCGTGGGACCTCGTGGGAACAGGACGAACAGGGGACGCAAACGACCAGCGAATTTCAGTCCTGCGGGTGCGGGCGTTGACTCAACAGCACCTAACTTCTTTCAGCCTTTACGAAAGCGCGTGGCGGACTGTAAACACGGGTTCGAATCCCGATTCCTATCCGGCTTGAGGAAGACTCTGTAGATTCTCGAAAAGCCGCTTAATCTCAGGCGGCGGAGCGAGGCAAAGAGTTCGAAACGTGTCAACTACGGGGAGCCAACCTTCAGCGGCCAAAGGTCGTTCATCCACTTCTTGATCGCCCGATGTTCTGGCGCCGCCGTGCGCCCGATCTTCTCTTAGTCGAAGCCCACAATCTCGACCCAGTTCGAGCCCTTGCCGGTCGGGTACTTCTGTAGCAGCTTCAGGGCGCCGCTCGACGAATCGATCTCGTAGATCGAGATCGTCTCTGATTTCTCGCCGCTGACCACCATATACCTCCCCCGGGGGTCGATCGCGAAGCCTCTCGGCTGCTTCTCGGTCGGGGTGCTAACGAGATAGGTCAGCTTACCAGTGGCCGAATCGACGCTGAGCGCGCCGATCGAGCCGCTGGTGCGCTCCGCAGCGTACAGGAGCTTGCCGTCAGGCGTGAGGTGGAGGTCGGAGGCCCAGATGTCATTGTCGGTATTGCGCACCGGAGCTCCCGGGGCGCCCACGGCGCCGCGCGGCGCGCCGGGCACGAGTTTGCTGTCAGGCGGCAGCGCAGACACCGAGCTCACCTCGGTCAGCAGCCCGGTCTTGGCGTCGAGCGACAGCGTTGTCACGGTCGCGACCAGCTCGTTGAGGAGGTAGACGAACTTGTTGTCAGCGGAGGCGATGATGTGGCGCGGGCCGGTCATCGCCTTCATTTGCACGATCGCGGGCGTGTTCGAGGTCAGCTGGCCGGTCCTGGCGTCGAAACGGAACTGGAAAATCTGGTCGGTGCCCAGGTGCGGGACGAAGACAAAACGGTTGGTCCGGTCGGTGATGATCGAGTGGGCATTGCGGCCCGTTGGGATCACCTGCCTGGGATCGGACACCTTCCCGTCCTTGCCGATCTCGTTGACGCTGACCAGGTGGCCGCCGTAGGACGCGCCGAACAGAAAGCGCCCGGTCTTGTCCACCGAGATGTAGGGGAAACTCTCCGCCAGGAGCGCGGTCGAAAGCTGCTTCAGCGCGCCAGTGTTCCGGTCGATCGCGTAAGTGACCACGGTGAAGGGCTTCGAGCGCACCGCCGCGTACAGGAAACGCTTGTCGGGGCTCACGGTCAGCGGCATCACGATCTTGCCTGCGTCGGTGCGGGCGCCGGGCTGCAGTGCGCCGTCGGGCTGCAGGGCGTACATGCCGATGTTCCCGTCCTCGGCGTTCGACACGTAGACGAACGTTCCCGCGAGTGCGGGCGCGCCGAACGCGAGCGGAGCGGTCAGAACCGCCA
>JBGQEL010000010.1:0-83244 GCA_041496385.1 Methylomirabilia bacterium
GATCACCCGCAGGTGCGGCGCGAGCGCCGCGTACGTCAGCTCGAAGCGCACCTGGTCGTTGCCCTTGCCGGTCGCGCCGTGGGCGACCGCGTCGGCGCCTTCCTTCGCCGCGACCTGCACCTGCGCGCGCGCGATCAGCGGGCGCGCGATCGAGGTTCCGAGCAGGTACGAGCCCTCGTAGACCGCGTTGGCGCGCAGCATCGGGAAGATGAAGTCGCGGACGAACTCCTCGCGGAGGTCCAGGATGTGCACGGCCGCGGCGCCGGTCCGGAGGGCCTTCTCGCGGATGGGCAGCAGCTCCTCGCCCTGCCCGAGGTCGGCGCAGAACGCGACCACCTCGCAGCGGTAGCGCTCGACGAGCCATCGCAGGATGACGGAGGTGTCGAGGCCGCCGGAGTACGCCAGGACGACGCGCTTGGGCTCAGGCGTCATCGAGGGAGCCGCCGAGGAGGGTCAGGATCACCGCCTTCTGCGCGTGAAGCCGGTTCTCGGCCTGGTCGAGCACGATCGACTGCGGGCCGTCGAGGACCGCGTCGGTGATCTCCTCGCCCCGGTGCGCGGGCAGGCAGTGCATGACGAGCGCGGTGGACTTCGCGGCGCCGACAACGGCCGCGTTCACCTGGTACCGGCTGAACGCTTCCAGCCGCTGCTCGCGCTCGGCCTCCTGCCCCATGCTGGTCCAGACGTCCGTGTAGACGACGTCGGCGCCGGCGGCGGCGCGCCCCGGATCGTCGGTGATCTCGAGCCGCCCGCCCAGCCGGCGGACCGTCGCCTGGACGCGCTCCTCCGGCGCGTAGCCGGGCGGACACGCGACCACGAGCGAAGCGCCGAGGAGCGCGCCCAGGATCAGCACCGAGTGGCAGACGTTGTTGCCGTCGCCCACCCAGGCCAGGCGCATGGACGTGAAGTCCACGCCGCGCTCCCAGAGCGTGAAGAAGTCGGCGAGCGCCTGGCAGGGGTGCTCGAGATCCGAGAGGCCGTTGATCACCGGAATGCTCGCGTGACGCGCGAGCGTCTCGACCGTCTCGTGCGCGTACACGCGCGCCGCGATGCCGTCCACCCAGCGCGAGAGGTTGCGCGCCACGTCGGGCACCGACTCGCGGGTCCCGAGGCCGATCTCGTGGCCCGAGAGATGGACGGCGCGCCCGCCGAGCTGGATGATCCCGACTTCGAAGGTCACCCGGGTCCGGAGCGAGGGCTTCTCGAAGATCAGCGCGAGCGTCCGCCCCGCCAGCGGCGCCCCGCGTCGCCCGGCCTTCCACCGCTGCTTGAGGTCGGCCGCCAGCGCGAACATCTGGAGCGCGGCGTCACGGCTGAGATCGGCCGCGGAGAGGAAGTCCCGCATCACGCCCGGCGCTCGAGCGCCCGGCCGATGGTCGCGAGCGCGCTGTCGCAGTCCCGCTGCTCCACGATGAGCGGCGGCGCGAGCCGCAGCACGCGCTCCCCCGCGGACAGCACGAGGAGGCCGGCGTCCCGGCAGGTGTCGACGATGGGCGCGACCGGGCGGTCGAGTTCCACGCCGATGAGGAGGCCGCGGCCCCGCACGGCGCGGATCCCGGCGGGGCCGGCGGAGAGCCGGCGGATCCCGTCCATCAGGTACCGGCCCGTCGCCGCCGCGCGGTCGGGAATCTTCTCACCGATGATTGTCTGCAGCGTCGTGAGGGCCACGGAAGTGACGAACGGCGTCCCGCCGAAGGTCGAGCCGTGCGTGCCGGGCCCGAGGGCGCGCGCGATCTCTTCGCGCGTCAGCATCGCGCCGATCGGCACGCCGTTGGCGAGCGCCTTCGCGACCGTCATGATGTCCGGCTCGATCCCGGCGTGCTCGTACGCCCAGAGCTTCCCCGTCCGGCCGACGCCGGTCTGGATCTCGTCGAGGATGAGCAGGGTGCCGTTCGCGTCGCAGAGCTTGCGGAGCCCCGGCAGGTAGTCGTCGTCGGGTACGTGGACGCCGCCCTCGCCCTGGATCGGCTCGACGATGATCGCCGCGGTCCGGTTGTCGATCGCGCGCTCCATCGCCCGGAGGTCGTTGTAGGGCACGTGCTTGAAGCCTGGCACGAGCGGCTCGAAGCCGTGCCAGTACTTTTCCTGCCCGGTCGCCGTCACGGTGGCGAACGTGCGCCCGTGGAACGAGTTCCAGGTGGAGATGATCTCGTAGCGGTCGGACGCGTAACGCTCCTTCGCGTGCTTGCGCGCCAGTTTCAGCGCCACCTCGTTCGCCTCGGCGCCCGAGTTGCAGAAAAAGACCCGCTCGGCGAACGAGTGCTCGCAGAGGAGCTTGGCGAGGTGGATCGGCGGCGCCGTGTGGTAGAGGTTCGAGACGTGCAGCAGCGTCGCCGCCGCCTCGCGGATCGCGCCGGTCACGCGCGGGTGGCAGTGGCCGAGGGCGACCACGGCGAGTCCGCCGCCGAAGTCGAGATACTCCTTGCCGTCGGAGTCCCAGACCCGCGCGCCGTCGCCGCGGACGAGGCAGATCGGCGCCCGCCCGTAGTTCGGGGTGTGGTACTTCGCCGACCACTCGATCAGCTGCTTGGTGTCCATGCCCGCCGTCCCTTCCCTAGAGAACGATCTCGGTGCCGACGCCTTCGCGCGTGAAAAGCTCCAGGAGGATCGCGTGCGGCACCCGCCCGTCGACGATGTGCGCCTTCGACGTGCCGCCCTCGAGCGCGCGCAGGGACGACTCCACCTTGGGCAGCATGCCTCCGTCGATGACGCCGGCGCTCATGAGGCGCTCGGCCTCCTTGCGCGAGAGCGTGCTCACGAGGCGGCCGTCCTGGCCGAGGATACCCTGGACGTCGGTCAGGTGGATGAGCTTCTCGGCGCCGAGCGCCGCCGCGACCTCGCCCGCAACCAGGTCGGCGTTGATGTTGTAGGTCTCGCCCGCGCGTCCCACGCCCACGGGCGCGATCACCGGGATGAACCCGTTGTCCTCGAGGAGCCGAATCGGCTCGGTGTTGACCTCCTCGACCTCGCCGACCAGGCCGAGGTCGACCTCCTCGCCGGTCGGGAGCCGGTGCGTCCGTTTCCGCGCACGCAGGAGGCCCGCGTCCTTGCCCGACAGCCCGACCGCCTTGCCGCCGTGGTGGTTGATGAGCCCGACGATCTCCTTGTTGATCTTCCCGACGAGCACCATCTCGACGATCTCGATCGTCTCCTCGTCGGTCACCCGCATGCCGCCGACGAAGCGCGGCTCCTTGCCGAGGCGCTTCATGAGCAGGCCGATCTGCGGCCCGCCGCCGTGGACGATCACGGGCTTGATACCGACGAGGCCCAGGAGCAGGACGTCGAGCGCGAAGGGCTCCTTCAGGTCGGCGCGCTCCATCGCGGCGCCGCCGTACTTGATGACGACGGTCTTGCCCCGGAACTCCCGGATGTACGGGAGCGCCTCGAGCAGGACCTCCACCCGCCTCGGGTCGGTCACGGGCTCGTCTCGTCCGCGACGGCGGCTGGCGCGGCCATCACAGGATGTACCGCGACAGGTCCTGGTCGCGCGTGATCTCGCCCAGCCGCGCCTGGACATACCCGGCGTCGATCACGAGCTCCTTGCCGCCGAGGTCGGGGGCGTTGAAGGAGACCTCCTCGAGGAGCTTCTCCATGATCGTGTACAGGCGCCGCGCGCCGATGTTCTCCGTGCTCGCGTTCACCATCATCGCGATCTCCGCGATCGCCTCCACCGCCTCCGGCGCGAACCGGAGGGTCACCCGCTCCGTCCCGAGGAGCTCCGTGTATTGCCTGAGCAGCGCGTTTTGAGGTTCCGTCAGAATGCGGACGAAATCCTCGCGCGTCAAGGGGTCGAGCTCGACCCGGATCGGGAAGCGCCCCTGGAGCTCCGGGATCAGATCCGCGGGCTTCGCGACGTGGAAGGCGCCGGCGGCGATGAACAGGACGTGGTCGGTCCGGACGACGCCGTACTTGGTCGTCACCGCTGAGCCCTCGACGATGGGAAGGAGGTCGCGCTGGACACCCTCCCGCGACACGTCGGGACCGTGCCCCCCCTCGCGGCCGGCGATCTTGTCGAGCTCGTCCAGGAACACGATGCCCGAGTTCTCCGCGCGCCGGATCGCCTGCGCCACGACCTCCTCCATGTCGACGAGCTTCTGCGCCTCCTCCTGCGCCAGGAGCCGCCGCGCCTCCGCGATCCTCACCCGGCGCCGCTTCGTCCGCGTCGGCATGAGGTTCGAGAGCATGTCCTTGAGCTGGATCCCCATCTCCTCGAGGCCCTGTCCCGAGAGCACCTCGATCATCGGCATCGCCTGCTGGTGGGTTTCGAGCTCGACCATCCGCTCGTCGAGCTTCCCCGCGCGCAGCTGCGCCCTGAGCTTCTCCTTGGTGGCCTCGCGCGAGGCGTCCGGGGTCACCTCCTCGAGCGTCCCGGAGGAGAACGGCTCGTGGCGGGGCGACGGGAGCAGCAGATCCAGGAGACGCTCCTCGGCGAGCTGCTCGGCCTTCTCCCGGACCCGCGCCATCATCTCGGCCTTGACCATGGTGACCGCGAGCTCGGTGAGGTCCCGGATCATCGATTCCACGTCCCGGCCGACGTAGCCCACCTCGGTGTACTTCGACGCCTCGACCTTCAGGAAGGGCGCCTGGGCGAGCTTCGCCAGCCGCCGTGCGACCTCCGTCTTTCCGACGCCCGTCGGTCCGATCATGATGATGTTCTTCGGCGCGACCTCGTCCCGGAGCTCGGGCGGCAGGTTCTGGCGGCGCCAGCGGTTCCGCAGGGCGACGGCGACGGCGCGCTTGGCCCGTTCCTGGCCGACGATGTAGCGGTCGAGCTCGGCGACGATCTGCGCCGGCGTGAGCGCCGTCGACTCGCTCATAGGACCTCCACGGTGACGCGCTCGTTCGTGTAGACGCAGATCGAGGCGGCGACGCGCATCGCCTCGGTCACGATCGCACGGGCATCGAGATCGGAGTGGGCGACGAGCGCGCGGGCCGCGGCCAGCGCGTACGGGCCGCCCGAGCCGATGCCGATGAGGCCGTCGTCGGGCTCGATGACGTCGCCGGTGCCGGACAGGATGAAGGACTGCTCACGGTCGGCGACCGCGAGGAGCGCCTCCAGGCGCCGGAGCACGCGGTCGTTGCGCCAGTCCTTCGCCAGCTCCACCGCGGCGCGCGGCAGGTTCCCGCGGTGCTCGTCCAGCTTCGCCTCGAACCGCGCGAAGAGCGTGAAGGCGTCGGCTGCCGTGCCCGCGAACCCGGCGAGGATCCGGTCGTGGTAGAGCTTGCGGACCTTCCGCGCGCCCGCCTTCACGATCGTGCTCCCGATGGAGACCTGCCCGTCACCCGCGAGCGCGACCTGCCCGCGGTGCCGGACGGCGAGGATCGTCGTCGCGTGCACCGGCTGCATGCGGGCGATCAGGCTTGCGCGCGCGCGCGGGGATGGGCGGCGTCGTAGACACGCATGAGCTGATCGGCGCCGACGTGCGTGTACCGCTGCGTCGTGGACAGGCGGCTGTGGCCGAGGAACTCCTGGATCGCCCGGAGGTCGGCGCCCGCATCGAGCAGATGCGTGGCGAAGGTGTGCCGCAGGGTGTGTGGGCTCACGCGGCGCGTGAGCCCCGCCGCCGCGGCGCTCCGCTTCACGAGCCCGTGAATCGCCCGCGCCGTGAGCCGCCCGCCCCGGTGGTTGGTGAAGACCGGTCCGCGCGACGCGGCGCGGGGCGCGAGGTACGCGTCGAGCGCCACCGCCGCCTTCCCGCCGTAGGGCACCATGCGCTCCTTGCGTCCCTTGCCGAGGACCCGCACGGTCGCGCCCGACCGGTCCACGTTCTCGAGGTCGAGGCCGGCGAGCTCCGAGACCCGGAGGCCGGTGGCGTAGAGCAGCTCGAGGATCGCGACGTCGCGCGCGCGCGACGCGCCCCCGAGGGCCTTGGCCTCCACGAGAATCGCCGCCTCGTCGATCGGCAGGAACGAGACGAGCTTCGTGGGCAGGCGCGGTGACCGCACCTCGCGGGCCACGTTCCGCTCGAGCACGCCGCGGCGGACCAGGAACCTGAGCCAGCTCCGCAGCGCGGCGAGCTTCCGCGCGATCGAGCTGGCTTCGAGGCCGCGCGTGTGCAGGTGCGCCAGGAATCCCCGCACCGTGCGCGCGTCGAGCGTGCGCAGTGGCTCCCCCTCGCCCCGTCCGATGAACGTCTGGAACTCGAGCAGGTCCGTCCGGTAGCTCTTCAGCGTGTGGGGCGACGCGTCCTTCTCGAGCGCGAGGTAGCGCAGGAACGCCGCGAGCGGGTCCTTCATGCGACCGTCGTCTCGGCCTCCTGTTCGAAGTCGCACCCTTCCTTTACGCAGCGCCGAACCACGCGGCCGCGCGCCGCGCGCTCGGTCGTGAACGGTGCGCCACACTTCGGGCAGGGTTCCGCGATGGGGCGCTGCCAGACGACGAACTTGCAGCCGGGGTACGCCGAGCAGCCGAAGAAGGTCCGGCCGCGCTTGGAGCGGCGCTCGACGATCTGGCCCGTGCAGCCCGGCTCGGGACACGCGATCCCGAGGGTGACCGGCTTGGTGGTCTTGCACTCGGGGTAGCCCGAGCAGGCGATGAACTTGCCGTAGCGCCCGTGCTTGATCACCATCGGCTTGCTGCAGGTCGGACAGATCTCATCCGTCGGCTGGTCCGCCGCGCGCTCGCTGCCGCCGAGGTTGCGGGTGTATTTGCAGTCGGGGTACGCCGAGCACGCCAGGAACTTGCCAAAGCGCCCGCGGCGCTCGAGCAGGGCCTCGCCGCACTCCGGGCACTTCTCGTCGGTCGGCGCGCCGACCTTCACGTTGCGCATCCCCTTCTTCGCCTTCTCGAGGTCCCGCTTGAACGGCGTGTAGAACTCCTGGACCGTGTCCACCCACTTCCGGTCTCCCTCCTCAATCTTGTCGAGGCGGTCCTCCATCTGTGCGGTGAACTCGACGTCCATGATCTCGGGGAAGTAGGGCTTCAGCAGGTCGGTGACCTCGGTGCCGAGCTCGGTCGGGATGAGCGCCCGGCGCTCGCGGTGCACGTACCCCCGGTCGTTGATGATCGTGCCGAGGATGGACGCGTAGGTGGAGGGTCGGCCGATCCCGAGCTCCTCGAGCGCCTTGATCAGCGAGGCCTCCGTGTAGCGTGGCGGAGGCTGCGTGAAGTGTTGCTTGGGCTCGAGCTCGACCAGCCGGAGCACTTCACCTTCCCGGAGCTCCGGCATCGCGCCCTCGGCGTCCTCGTCGCTGCGAACCTCGTCCTCCCGGCTCTCCTCGTACACCGCCGTGAAGCCCTTGAACTTGAGCACGGAGCCCTGGGCGCGGAAGAGACAGCGGCCGGCTTCGATATCCGCGCTCACCGTGTCATAGACCGCCGGCATCATCTGGCTGGCGAGGAAGCGCTCCCAGATGAGGCGATAGAGGGCGAGCTGATCCTTGTTGAGGAAGGCGGCGATGCTCTTCGGGTCGTGCCGCACTTCCGAGGGGCGCACCGCCTCGTGCGCCTCCTGAGCGCTCCCGCGCGAGCGGTAGACCGGGGCGGTGTCGGGAACGTACTCACGCCCGAGCCGGCCCGTGAGCCACTCCCGCGCCTCGTCCTGCGCCTCCCGCGCGACGCGCACCGAATCGGTTCGCATGTACGTGATGAGGCCTTCGGGGCCCTCCGCGCCGAGGTCGATCCCCTCGTAGAGCTGCTGGGCGACCGTCATCGTCTTCTTCGCGGTGAACCCGAGCTTGCGGCCCGCCTCCTGCTGGAGCGTGGAGGTGATGAACGGCGGCGCGGGGTTCCGGCGGCGCTCGCCGCGCGTGACCGCCTTGACGACGTAGCGCGCGCCCTCGAGCGACGCCATGAGCGCGCGCGTTCCCTGCTCGTCGGCGAGCGACGCCTTCTCGCCCCCGACCTCCTTGAGCGTGGCCACGAACTCCGGCGGAAGCGTGGTGGCCAGCCGGGCGTGGAGCGACCAGTACTCGACAGGCACGAACGCCTGGATCTCCCGCTCGCGGTCGACGATGATCCGCACGGCCACCGACTGGACGCGGCCGGCCGAGAGGCCTCGCTGGACCTTGTCCCAGAGGAGCGGCGAGAGGCTGTAGCCCACGAGACGGTCGAGGATACGGCGCGCCTGCTGGGCATCCACCTTCTTGAGGTCGATCTTCCCGGGCTTGAGGAACGCCGCCTTCACCGCGCGCTCCGTGATCTCGTTGAAGGTGATGCGGAAGACGTTCTTCTTGTCGACGTCGAGCTCTTGCGCGAGGTGCCAGCCGATGGCCTCGCCCTCGCGATCCGGGTCGGTCGCGACGTAGAGCGTATCCACCTTCTCCGCCGCCTTCTTCAGCTCGTCGAGCACCTTCTTCTTCGTCGGCGACACGACGTACTTCGGCTTGAACCCCTTCTTCGGGTCCACGCCGAGCTGCGATTTCGGGAGATCGCGCACGTGACCCATCGAGGCCTTCACGATGAAGGCCGAGCTCAGATACTTCTGGATCGTCTTCACCTTCGTCGGCGACTCCACCACGACCAGCGACCGCTTTGCCACTACGCTCTCCTCGCTCCAATCGTCACCGAGACCCACCGCTGTCCCGAAAGCTGCCGGGCCCACCCGCCCAGCTCGAGGGCCACGAGCGTCACCGCCGCGCGCGCGGGCGACAGGCCCGCGCGGGCGATCAGCCGCTCGATCTGCTGAGGCTCGTCCGGCGTCAACAACTCCAGCATTCTGGCTTCGTCACTCCCGTTGTCCGGCGGCGCCGGCGCGGATTCGCTCACCGATGGACTGCGTACCGCACGCCTCCACGGCTCCGGCAATTCTGACACGATGTCCTGCCAGCCGGTTATCAGTTTAGCACCGTCCTGGATGAGACGGTTCGCACCGGCCGACTGCGCAGAGGTGATTCGGCCAGGAATTGCGAACACTTCGCGGCCGAGATCGCCTGCGAATCCGGCGGTGATGAGTGCGCCGCTGCGCTCCCCGGCCTCGACCACGAGGACGCCCAGCGCGAGCCCCGCGAGGGTCCGGTTCCTGGCCGGAAAGTGGCCCGGGCGTACCGGCACCCCGGGCGCGAATTGCGAGACGAGCGCGCCCCGCGCCTCGATCTGGCGCGCCAGCGCGTGGTTCTCGGGCGGATACATGACGTCGAGGCCCGAGCCGAGCACGGCGATAGTCCGGCCGCCTGCGGCGAGTGCGCCACGGTGCGCCGCCGTGTCGATCCCCCGCGCGAAACCGCTCACGATCGTGACGCCGCGCGCGGCGAGCTCCCCGGCGAGGCGCTCCGCGACCTCGAGGCCGTACGGGGTGGCGCGGCGCGCGCCCACGATCGCGAGCGCGAGCGCATCCTCGGCCGCGAGCGCGCCCCGCACCCAGAGGGCGGGCGGCGACGACACGGCGCCGAGGAGCGCGGGATACCCGGGTGCGCCCGGTTCGAGAGGGCTCATGGTGGCCGCAGCGCGGCGGCCCCTGAGTACACCGCCCACGCCGGGCTCGCAAGAGAGTCCGGAGTGATACGGTGGGGATGCCCGCCTAGCGGATGGCGGATTCGTGACGGCGGAGCAGTGCCCGGGCGATGGTCGCCGGCTCGCTGCCCCCATGCTCGCGCACCACCGCCTGCCACGCGGCGCGCGCGCGCACGGGGTCGTGCAGGCTCCAGTGACAGAGCCCGGTCTTCACGAGCGCGTCGGGGACCTTCCCCGCGCCCATCTCGATCACCTTCTGGAACTCGAGCAGCGCCTGCCGGTAGTCCCGCTGCACGTAGTAGGCCTCACCGATCCAGTACTGCGCGTTCGCGGCGAGCGGATGCTTCGGGTACTTGCCGATGAGGTCCGTGAAGTCGAGCACCGCCTGACCGTACTCACGCGCCCGGTACAGGGCCAGCGCGGTCGCGTAGGCCTGGTCGGGCGCGATCGAGCGCTCCCGCGCCTCGCGCGGCTCGGCACGGCGCTCCACCGGGGCCCTGGGCGCGGGCGCCGGCGCGGCCGGCGCCGTGGTGGCGGGCGCGGGCGGCGGCGCTTCCACGAGCGCGCGCGTCTTCTTGATCTCGTCTTCGGCGGCGCTCACGCGCGCGGCGAGCCTCGCGAGGTCGTCCGAGGCCGTGCGCACCCCCGAACCCAGCTCTCGCGTGCGGGCGTCGAGCGCCTGGAGCTCCGATCGGGCGCGGGCGATCTCGCGGGTCGACAGCTCCTGGGCGGAACGCGCGTCGGCCAGCTCCGCGCGGAGCCTGGTGACGTCGGACTGGAGACGATTCACCGTGCCCCGGCTCGCGCAGCCGGTCGCGAGGACAGCCGTGACGGCCACCACGCCGAGGGCACGATTCATCCGCGGCGACCCTAGCACGCGGGCGAAAACGAAGTCAACGGGGGGGCGCGTCAGCGCGCGCGCGGTTCGAGGCCGCGCAGCAGGATGACGTCGACCGCGCCGCCTGCGTCCACGACCGTGTCGGGCGCGACGACCGCCAGGCCGTCGGCGAGGACCATCGACCGCAGAATGCCGGAGCCCTGGTCGCCGGTGAGCCGGGCGCCCCAGCCGCCGTCCCCCGCGCGGTCGAGCGTGACGCGCAGGTACCCTCGCCGGGGGCCGGGATTCGCGATCCGCGCGAGCGCGCGCGCCCGAACCCGCGGCCGCTCGACGTCGACGCAGCCCATCATCCGGCGGAGCGCCGGACGCACGAAGAGCTCGAACGTCACCATCGCCGAGACGGGATTGCCCGGCAGCCCGAAGACGGGGCGGCCGGCGAGCGAGCCGAACGTGATCGGCTTGCCCGGGCGCATCGAGACCTTCCAGAGATGGAGCTCCGCTCCGCTGCGCTCGAGCGCGTCGCGCACGAGATCGAGCTCGCCGACCGACACGCCGGCCGAGGAGACGAGGACGTCGGCCGCGGTCGCCCAGCCCACCCGCTCGACGATCGCCTCGAGGCGATCGGGCGCGACGCCCAGGCTCACCGGTTCGGCGCCCGCCTCGAGCGTCTGCGCCATCAGCGAGTAGGTGTTCGTGTTCGGGATCTGGCCGGGCCCGGGAGCCGTGCCGAGGTCGGCGAGCTCGTTGCCTGTCGAGAGAATCGCGACGCGCGGACGCCGATAGACGCGAACCCGGGCGTATCCGAGCGTGGCGAGAAGCCCGACTTCCGCCGAGCCGACCATCTGGCCCGCCGGCACCACGACGTCGCCCGCGCGCACGTCCTCACCGGCGGGCCGCACGAACGCGCCGCGCGCCACGGGCTGCCGCAGCTCGATCCGGCCGCCCTCGGCGACCACGTCCTCCTGCGGCACGACGGCGTCGGAACCCTGGGGCAGCGGCGCACCGGTGAAGATCCGCATCGCCTCGCCCGCGCCGACCCGTCGCGCCGGGAGCTCGCCCGCGGCCACGCGGCCGACGACCTCGAGCTCGGCGCGGCCGGCCCGCGTGTCGTCGGCCCGGATCGCGTAACCGTCCATCGAGGAGTTGGGCCAGGGCGGCAGCTCCCGGCCGGCCACGACGGGCTCGGCCAGGACGCGGCCCAGCGCGGCGAGCACCTCGACCTGCTCCGTTCCGAGCGGGCGCACGCGTGAGAGAATCTGCGCCAGCGCCTCTTCGACGCTCAGCATGCTCGTATTGTAGCGGGGACGGCGCGCCGGTCTAGTGGTGGCCCGTGTGCGGCAGGTTCAGGACCGGCCTGTAGCGGTTGAAGAAGCTCCGCCGGCAGAGCAGGAAGAGGGCGAGGAACCCCAGCGTGATCGCGATGTCCCGCGCGCCGAGCGGGAGCCGGGCGGCGGCCGAGACCGACGGGAAGACGACGAAGACGCGCTCGAGGAAGATCGCGACCAGGCCGAAGAGCGCGACGACGACCAGCGGCGCGTGCCGGTGCGGCGGTCGCCCCGTCAGCCGCTTGAGCAGGTACGCAAACGGCACCAGCCAGCCGACGACGAACACGACCCACGCGAGCGTCTGCCAGGGCTGCACGAAGAGGCGTTTGACGAAGAAGCGCGTCTCGGCGGGCACGTTCCCATACCAGATCACCAGGTACTGCGACCAGAAGAAGTACATCCACATGATCGACAGGGCGAACTGGAGCTTGGCGACGTCCTGGATCGCGGCCGGGGGGATCGACGCCTGGCCGCGCGCGTTGGCCCGCACCGAGAGGATCGAGAGCAGGCAGAGCGTGGTGTAGAACGTGCTCACGACGAAGTAGCCGCCGAAGAGCCCGCTGTACCACATGGGCTCGAGCGACATCACGAGGTCGAAGCCCCAGAGCGAGACGACGACCACCCAGAGCATCAGGAGAACGACCGCGAGCCGGTTGCGGCGCGCACGCTCGCCCGCGTCGTCCGGCGGCATCGCGTCGCGAAGCAGCGCCCGCACGAACGCCATCGCGACCAGAAAGAGCAGCACCGTCCCGACCCACGTCCGGGCCCAGAAGAAGTTCCAGGTCAGCCAGGGCTCCTTGGCCGGGATGGGGGTCGTGACCCACGGGTAGAGCGTGACGCCGCCGAGGCTCAGCAGCACGAACAGCACGAACGCGACCGGCAGAAATCCCGAGGTGGTCAGGGCGATGCGGCGGACGCTCGGCGACCAGCGCGCCTCGGTGAGCTGCATCATCGCCGCGATCGCGGGCCCCGTGACCGCGAGCCCCGACCAGAAGACGAGGTTGACCAGGTAGATCGACCAGACCTGGGCCGCGTCCGTCGAGCGCGCCCCGGTCAGGAACGCTACTGCGCCGAGCGCCACGATGAGGCCCCAGACGATCGTCATTTCTGCGCGAGGGTCCGGAGGAAGTTCACGAGGTGCCACGCCTCTTCGGAGGAGAGCGCCTCGCCGTACGACGGCATCACCGCGCCGCCCACGACGATGTAGCTGTGCCAGTAGCCGTCGGTGCGCTGCTTCTGGAACTCGGCGTTCGTGAGGTCGGGCGGCGGGATGAACTTCGTCGCCACCGCACCCGTCACCCCGCCCTTGCCCTCGGGCCCGTGGCAGGGCGCGCAGAAGGTCGCGAAGTGCGCGCGGCCCACCGCGACGGACGCCGCCGAGGGCTTCACCGGGTTCGGCTGCTTCGCCGCGACGTCGCGCTGCTCCCGGGGAATCACGAGATCGCCGCCGCGCGGCACCACGCCCGCGGGCATCTTGAAGACGCGCTCGCCCGGCACGATCCGGGCCGTCTGCGTCATGTCGTCCGTCCAGTGTACGACGACGGCTCCGCCGATCAGCCCGCCGGCGCCGGCGACGGCCAGGAGCGTGAGCATGAAGACCCACTTCACGGCCGCACGTCCTCCGCGCCCGCCCCTCGTAGGATTTCCCGGACGGAGCCGCCGCGGCCCGGCGCCACGTGCACGGCCACCCCGAACCGGTCGCTCGTGAAGCGCGGGTCGTAGCTCGCGCTCGGCTTGAAGCGCGGCAGCCGCGCGAGCACGACCATGCCGATCAGCGTCGCGATGCCGCCGAAGAGGATCGTCAGCTCGAAGGCGATGACGACGAAGGGCGGAATCGAGACGACCGGCTTGCCGCCCGTCGTGAGGCTCCACTGCATGGCCGACCAGATGGTCAGGAGGAACCCGGACGCGGTCCCCGTCAGGGCGCCGACGAGCGTGAAGAGGCGCACACGACTCACGGGACGGTCGCGCTCGACGACGGCCTCGATCTCGTGGATCGGCACGGGCGTGTACACCGTGAGGTCGTGGTACCCCTTCGCCTTGAGGTCTTCCAGCGCGCGGACCGTCGTGTCCACGTGCGCGAAGACGCCGAGGATCGTCTCAGTGGTGGCTGGCATGGGCGCGGTCCCGCAGCGGCGGCGGGAGCGTCTCCTTGACCTCGACGATCGAGAGCGACGGCATCAGCTTGATGAAGCCCAGGAAGAGCAGGAAGAACCACGCGAAGCTGCCGATCACGATCGCGGTGTCCGTCGGGCTCGGGTAGTAGATCCCCCACGTGTACGGGTAGAAGTCGTGGGCGAGCCCCGGGACGATGATGTTGAACCGCTCGAACCACATGCCGATGAGCACGAGAATCGAGACGACGTAGAGGATCGTCGTGTTCGTTCGCGCCTTCTTCCAGAACAGAATCAGCGGCGCGACGCAGTTGCAGAAGTACATGGTCCAGAGCGCCCACGCGTAGGACTTCGTCACCTTCCAGAAGAGCGAGGCCTTCTCGAAGTGGTCGCCGCTGTAGACGGCGGTGAAGATCTCGCAGACGTAGAAATAGGTCAGCACGAGGCCGGTCACCAGGATGAGCCGCGCCATCGCGTCCAGGTGCTTGTCCTGGATGTACGCGTGGAGCTTGAAGTAGTGCCGCATCGGCAGGACCAGCACGACGACCATCGCGAAGCCGGAGAAGATCGCCCCGTCCACGAAGAACGGCGCGAACAGGGTCGAGTGCCAGCCAGGGACCAGCGCCATCGCGAAGTCCCAGGACACGACGCTGTGGACGGACAGGACGAGCGGCGTCGCCAGCGCGGCCAAGAGGCCGTACGCGCGCCGGTAGTGCCGCCACTGCGAGTCCGCGCCCTCCCAGCCGAGCGCGAGCATCGCGTAGATCCGTCGCCGCCAGCCGGTCGAGGCGTCGCGCAGCGCCGCGATGTCGGGCACGAGCCCGACGATGAAGAACACCGTGGAGATCGACAGGTAGGTCGAGATCGCGAAGACGTCCCAGACGAGCGGCGAGCGGAAGTTCGGCCAGAGGTAGCGCTGGTTCGGATAGGGCAGCAGGAAGTACGCGAACCACATGCGGCCCGCGTGGATCAGCGGGAAGAGCCCGGCCGTCAGGACGGCGAAGATCGTCATCGCCTCGGCGGCGCGGTAGATCGAGGTCCGCCAGCGCGCGCGGAACAGGTACAGGACCGCCGAGATGAGCGTGCCCGCATGCCCGATGCCGATCCAGAAGACGAACGTGGTGATGTACATCGCCCACATCTGGGGCGTGCGCTTGCCCGCCATGCCCATGCCCCACCAGATCTGCCCGGCCCACGCGGTGAAGCCCGTCGCGAGGACCAGCGCGACGACGCTCATCCAGGCGAAGTAGAGGCGGCCCGGCGGGTCGAGCGTACGGAGGACGTCGCGGTTGACGTCCGCGAACGTCGGTGTCGTGGTCGGGCCGTCGCCCGCGGCGCTCATGCGTGCCCCCGGACGACCTTCTTGAGGTAGGTCACGGACGGCCGCGTGCCGAGCTCGTCGAGCACGTCGTAGGCGCGCGGCGCGTGGACGAGCTGGGCGAGCGCGCCCTTGCCGTCCTTGAGGTTCCCGAAGGTGATCGCCCGCGTCGGGCACGTCTGCTGGCAGGCGGTCACGATGTCGCCGTCCCGCACGGGGCGCTTCTCGTCCTTCGCGTGGTCCTTGCCGGCGACGATGCGCTGGATGCACATCGTGCACTTCTCCATGACGCCGAGCTGGCGGACCGTGACGTCGGGGTTCAGCTGCACGTCGAGCGGTGTGGGGAACTCGTAGTTGAACCAGTTGAAGCGCCGGACGTGGTACGGGCAGTTGTTCCCGCAGTAGCGCGTGCCGACGCACCGGTTGTAGACCTGACCGTTCAGCCCCTCCTCCGTGCGGTACGCGGCGAAGACCGGACAGACGGGCTCGCACGGCGCAACCTCGCAATGCTGACAGAGCATCGGCAGGAAGGCGCTCGTGGATTGCTCCGCCTTGCCCTCGGCCCAGCGCTCGATGCGGATCCAGTGGAGCTGCCGGCCGTAGGCGGCCTGCGCCTTGCCGACGACCGGCACGTTGTTCTCGGCGTGGCAGGCGACCACGCACGCCTGGCAGCCGATGCAGGCGTCCACGTCGATGGCGAGCCCCCAGCGGTATCCGGGATAGACCTTCTCGGGGTACATGCTGATGGGCCGCTCCGGCTCGCGCCGGCCGCGCAGGGCCTCCTCGCGCGCCGCGCGCAGGTCCACGTGCTGGACCAGCTCGCGATCGTCCTGATCGTGCGTGGCCTGCAGGATCGCGAGCGGGCGCCGCGCGCCCGTCTTCGTGAGCGTCACGCGCACGCCGAGATAGACGGGGCCGCCCGACGCCGCGTCCGGGGCGCCCGACAGCAGCGCGACCGGGTTCAGCGGCGTCGGCGGCGCCGCGACGTAGCGCGGCACGTGGTATGCGGCGTAGCGATGGCCGATCGGGATCGCGACGGCCTGGCCGTGGAGCGTCGTCGAGACGTACGCGGGCAGCTCGATCGCGCCGTGCGGCGACGCGACGCGCAGCACGTCGCCCGTGACGACGCCGAGCGCCGCCGCCGTGGCGGCCGGCACCTCGACCCAGGCGTCCCAGACGGCCTGCGTCATCGTGTCGGGCGCCTCCTGGAGCCACGCGCGGCTCGCGCCCCGCCCGTCGTAGAACCGGAACGAGGGATACGCGAGCAGGGCCAGGCCGGCCGCATCGCCCTCGAGCTTCACCGGCGCGGGCTCGAGCGCGACGGGCTTCGCGGTGACCGGCGCGACCGTGACGTCCCGCCAGAGACCGCCCTGCCGCAGCGCCGCGGCCCACTCGCCCTTGACGACGGGCTCCCACACGGACTTGAGGTATTGCTCGAACGACCCCCACGGGAGCGGCCCCTTGCCCTCCTCGGTGCCGAGGACGGCGCGCGCGATCGCCAGCAGCGTGTCGCCCATCGGCTTGGCCTCGCGCGCGGGCGACATCGTGGGCTGCATGAGGCCCGTCACGCCCTCGCGGGGCGTGTAGTCGCCCCACGACTCGAGCCAGTGCGTGTCGGGCAGGACGAGGCCCGCGAGGGCGGTCGTCTCGTCGGGTACGCTCGCGAAGCTGACGACGAGACCTGCCTTGCGGATCGCGGCGCCGACCTTGAGGCCGCCCGGAAGTGTGAAGGCCGGGTTGACGCCCGGGCCGAGCAGGAGGAGCTTGATCTCACCACGCTCCATCGCCTTCGCGAGCTCGACCACCTCGGCGTACGGTGTCACCTTGCCGTACGCGGCGTCGGGACCGAAGCGCACCGTCCGGCCGATGTTCCCGGCCGCGGCGTTGAGGAGATTGATCGCCACCAGCGTGTCGGTGGCGTTGGATCCCGTCACGGCGACGCCGCCGCCGACCGCGAGCCCGGGCTTGGCGTGACCGAACACCTCGGCGACGTGCTTGATCCGCGCGATGGGCACGCCGCTCTGCTCGGAGACGCGCGTCAGGTCCACCTTCGCCACCGCGTCGGCGAAGCGACGGTCGGCGAGGCCCTCCTCGACCATCACCCGGAGCACGGCGAGCGCCAGCATCCCCTCGGTGCCGGGCGCGTTGCGCAGCCACTCGTCGGCGTTCGCCGCCGTGAGCGACTGCCGGGGCTCGACGTGAATGACCGTTCCGGCGCGCCCGTCCCGGAACGTGTGCATCCGGCCGAACCCCGTGGCGTGCCCCACGTTGGAGAGCCACGTCTCGAGGAAGTCGGCGCCGAACGAGAGCACCACCTCGGCGTCCTCGAACGCATGGTACGGGATCGCGTCGCGACCGAAGGTGACCCGGTTCGCCGCGCGGATCGCCTCGTAGCCGAAGGGCTCCAGCGTCACGCGCGGCCGCGCGCCGACCGCCTGGCCCCAGCGGTCCACGAGAGCGCCGAGGCTGCCGTTCTCGAGCTGCGTGACCACCGCGATCGCGCGCCCCTGGCCGCCGGCCCTGAGCGCGGCGATCGTGTCGCTCACCTGCTTGATCCCGGCCTCCCAGCTCACCGGCTTGACGCCACGCCCCTCGGGGACACCGGGTCCGGCGAAGCGGTCCGGGTGGTAGAGCCCCTGCAGCGCGGCCTGCCCGCGGACGCAGAGCGCGCCCTGGTTGACCGGATGGTCGGGGTTCCCCTCGAGCTTCACCACGCGACCGTCGCGGTTTCGCGCGAGGACGCCGCAGCCGGCCGGGCACTCGCGGCAGACGGTCGCGAACCACGCCGCGACGCCCGGCACGAGCTGCTCGTTCGGCACGACCAGCGGGAGGATGCGCTCCGTCGTCTGCTGACAGCCCGCGACCGTTGCGCTCGCACCGCTCGCGGCCACGATCTTGAAGAAGTCGCGTCGGTTCATCGCGCGCTCAATGGTGGCAGGTGACGCAGTCGAGCGGCGCCTGCTTGCCCGCCTTCGCGTTCTGCTCCCGGTGGCAGTCGATGCACCAGCCCATCGACAGCGGAGGCGCGGCCGGCCGGAAGCCGGCCAGGTTCAACAGGTCGTTCGCGATCCGCGGCCCGGTCTCCGCCGCGAAGGTCGTCATCGTCTCGACCGGACCGTGGCACTTCTGGCATGGGATCTCGGCGCGGATGTGCGCCTTGTGCGGAAAGTAGGTGAACTCGGGGAGCTTGTTCACGCGCACCCACGGGATCGGCTCCTGCTTGGCGGCGTACTCGGCCAGCTTCTTGATCTCCGGGCGGTCGGCGGCGGTTATCCTGTGACACCCGAGGCAGCGCGTCACCGACGGCAACCCGGCGTACTCCGAGCGTCGTGCGTCGCTGTGACAGTACTGGCAGTCGATCTTGTACGTCTGGACGTGCGTGTTGTGCGGGAACTCGATCGGCTGGATGGAGGCCTTCGCGACTGCGGGCTGGCGACTCCACGACGCGACGGCCAGGAAGATCAGAATGGCGAGGAGCACGACACCCAGTGCTCCAACGCCCGCCTTTGCGCCCATCGACAGTCGATCGCCCTCCGGGGGATTGGGTAGTGCTTGTGAAGCCTATCACCCGCCCCGCGATTGCGTCAATCCTTAAGGGCCGTTCCTAGGGGCGCATCAGGGCCTCGGCGGCCGCCCGTGCGGCGAGCTCGACGTCCGCCTCCGTGTGCGCGAGCGACACGAACGCCGCCTCGAACTGCGAGGGCGCCAGGAACACGCCGCGCTCCCGCATTGCGTGAAAGTAGCGGGCGTAGCGCTTCGTGTCGCTCCGCTTCGCGGAGGCGTAGTCGGTCACCGGCCCGTCGCAGAAGAACGCCGTCAGCATCGAGCCCACCCGGTTCACGGTGAGCGGGACTCCCGCCGCCTGCGCTGCGTGCCGCAGCCCGAGCTCGAGCTGCGCACCGCGCGCCTCGAGCGTCGCGTACGCCGACCGGTCCGCGAGGACCCGGAGGGTGGCGAGCCCCGCCGCGACGGCCAGCGGGTTCCCCGACAGCGTGCCCGCCTGGTACACGGAGCCGAGCGGTGCCACGTGGCTCATGACCGCCCGCGAGCCGCCGTAGGCGCCCACGGGCATGCCGCCACCGATGATCTTGCCGAGGCAGGTGAGATCGGGCCGGACGCCGTAGAGCTCCTGGGCGCCGCCGTACGTCACCCGGAAGCCGGTGATGACCTCGTCGAAGATCAGGAGCGCGCCGTGCTCGCGGGTGATCGCGCGGAGCCCCGCAAGAAAGCCGGGCGCCGGCGGTACCACGCCCATGTTCCCGGCCACCGGCTCGACGATGACCGCCGCGATCTCCGTCCCGCGCTCGCGGAAGACGGCGCGGACGGCCTCGAGGTCGTTGAAGGGCGCCGTCAGCGTGAGCCCGGCCAGGGGCGCCGGGACGCCGGCGCTGTCCGGGATCGAAAAGGTCGCGCCGCCCGAGCCCGCCTTCACGAGCAGGCTGTCGGCGTGGCCGTGGTAGCAGCCGTCGAATTTCAGCAGCAGCGGCCGGCCCGTGGCGCCCCGCGCGACGCGGATCGCGCTCATCGCCGCCTCGGTCCCGGAGCTCACGAGGCGGACGAGCTCGACCGACGGGTACGCGGCCGTGATCGCCTCGGCCATCTCGACCTCGAGGGGCGTCGGCGCGCCGTAGCTCGTCCCCCGCGCCGCCGCCGCGGTGATCGCCTCCACGACGCTCTTCGGCGCGTGGCCGAGGATTAGCGGCCCCCACGATCCGAGGAAGTCGACGTACTCGCGCCCGTCGACGTCCCAGATCCGTGCGCCCGCGCCGCGGTCGACGAAGAAGGGCTCGCCGCCGACGCCGCGGAAGGCGCGCACGGGGCTGTTCACCCCTCCCGGGATCACGCTGCACGCGCGCTCCCACAGCCCCTTGGAGTCCGTCATGTCCGCTCTCTCCTCCCGCCGGCCGTCTCGAGGCCGAGGTCCACCGGCAGAAAATCGCGTCGCGCGCCGTCCCAGCGGAACGCGGCGACCGTCTCCACCCGCCCGCCGGCGACCGACGTCACCACGTAAGTCGCGCCCGGATAGGCGGGCTCGCCGCCGATCAGGGCCTGACGCTTGTCGGTGTCGGAGAAGTAGGCGCCGGCGTCCACGTGGGAGTGGTAGATGACCTCCACCCCGAAGCCCTCCACTTCGAGCCGCGCGATCCGCAGCAGATCGGCGGCGTCGATGTAGTACGCCGTCCGCGCGTCGCGCGGATGCCGGAGGGGATCCCTGGCGTGGAGCTCGTTCTGGGCGTTCTTGCAGCGCACGAGGCGTCGCTCCGCACCGCGCGCGACGACCACCCCGCACGACTCGTGCGGATACTCCTCGAGCGCCTGACCACGGATCGCCTCCAGCTCCTCCGGTGTCAGGATCACCGGCCGCCGCCCGCCAGGGCGGGAATGATCGCCAGCTCGTCGCCGTCCCGGAGCGGCGTGGAGAGCCCCTGGAGCGCCTCGATCGCCTCGTCGTTCACGTAGATGTTCACGTGGTGATGGACCTCGCCGCCCTCGTTGCGGACGAGCCCGCGGAGCCCGGTGAACGCGCCCTCGAGCTCGTCGAGGACGCCGCCGACGGTCGTCGCGGCCGCCTGCACGCGGTCCTTGTTGTTCGTCGCCCTGCGGAACGGCGTCGGGATATAGATGGTCACGGCCATGCCTCGTCTCCTCGGACGCTCAGCCCTGGCTGAGGTAGCGCTCCCCGGTATCGGGCAGCACGGTCACGACGAGCTGCTCGGCCGCGAGCTCGGCGGCGACCGCGCACGCGGCGAACGCCGCGGCGCCCGCCGAGACGCCGACCAGCAGCCCCTCCTCGCGCGCCAGCCGCCGCGACCACGCGAGCGCGTCCTCGTCGCGGACCTGGATGATGCGATCGATGACGTCGCGATTCAAAACGCCTGGGACGAACGACGCGCCGATCCCCTGGATCGCGTGCGGGCGCGCCTTGCCTCCCGACAGCACGGGCGACTTCGCCGGCTCGACGGCGATCACGCGAACGCCCGGGACCTTCTCCTTCAGCACCTCGCCCACGCCGGTCAGCGTGCCCCCCGTGCCGACGCCCGCCACGAACGCGTCGAGCCGGCCGCCGACGGCATCGAGAATCTCGAGCGCGGTGGTGCGCCGGTGGGCCTCGGGGTTCGCGGGATTCTGGAACTGCTGCGGCATGAAGTAGTCGGGGTGCTCGCGCAGGAGCTCCTGCGCCGCGTGAACGGCGCCCGTCATCCCCTCGATCGCGGGCGTCAGGTGGAGCTCGGCGCCGAATCGCGCCAGGAGCCGCTGGCGCTCCACGCTCATGTCGTCGGGCATCGTGAGAATGAGACGGTAGCCCTTGACCGCGGCCACCATGGCCAGCCCGACGCCGGTGTTGCCGCTCGTGGGCTCGACGATGGTCGACCCGGCCTTGAGCAGGCCGCGTCCCTCCGCATCGTCCAGCATCGCGACGGCGATCCGGTCCTTGACGCTCCCGCCCGGGTTGACGGACTCGAGCTTGGCGACGACACGCGCGCCGTCCGGCCTCGGCAGGCGGTTCAGCCGGACGAGCGGCGTCCGGCCGATCAGCTCGAGCACGCTCGCGGCGATCTTCGGCCGGGTCATATGTGGTACATCGGCCGGGCGGCGCTCCGGCGCGCCCGCGCGCGTTCGGCGAGGTCGCCGAAGCTGACCCGGTCCACGACCTCGGAGACGGCCGTCGAGATCTCGCCCCAGAGCTCGCCCAGGTCGACCGTCTCGCCGCCGTTTCGTCCGCCCGGCCGGCGCTGCGTCTCGATGGGCGACTGGACGCCCTCGACCGCCCGGAGAACGTCGCCCACGCTGATCTGCTCGGGCGGGCGCGTCAGGAGGTAGCCGCCGGCCGACCCGCGCTTGGAGCCGAGGATCCCGGCACGCTTGAGCGAGAGCAGCACCTGCTCGAGGTATCGCTGCGGGATCCTCTGGCGGGCGGCGATGTCCTGGATCGGCACGAGCCCGTGCCCGTCGCCGAGCGACAGATCCAGCACCGCCAGGATCGCGTACTCCCCTTTGGCCGAGATCCTCACCGCTCGCCCCGGCCGCTCTCCAGGAGTCGCGCCGCTTCCTTGGCGAAGTAGGTGATGACGACGTCGGCGCCGGCGCGTCGGATCGCGGTGAGCGCCTCCAGCATCGCGCGCTCTTCGTCGAGCCAGCCGAGCTGACCCGCGGCGCGGATCATCGCGTACTCGCCCGAGACCGAGTACGCGGCGAGCGGCACGCCGAACTCCGCCTTCGCCCGCGCGATCACGTCCAGGTACGGCAGCGCCGGCTTGACCATCACGATATCCGCGCCCTCGTCGAGGTCGAGCGCGATCTCGCGCATCGCCTCCAGGCTGTTGGCCGGGTCCATCTGATACGAGCGCCGGTCGCCGAACTGCGGCGCGGACTCCGCCGCATCCCGGAACGGCCCGTAGAAGCTCGAGGCGTACTTGGCCGAGTAGGCCATGATCGGGGTGTCGCTGAAGCTGGCCTCGTCGAGCGCCTCGCGGATGGCGCCCACGCGGCCGTCCATCATGTCCGAGGGCGCCACCATGTCGGCGCCCGCCTCGGCGTGGGAGACGGCGACGCGGGCCAGGAGCTCGATCGTCGGATCGTTCCTGACGCTGCCGCCCTCGACGACCCCGCAGTGGCCATGGCTCGTGTACTGACAGAGGCAGACGTCGGTCACGATGAGCAGGTCGGGCACGACGTCCTTCACGGCGCGCGACGCCTGCTGCACGATGCCGTCGTCGGCCCACGCCTCCGAGCCGCGCGGGTCCTTCTCGGCCGGCAGGCCGAAGAGCAGCACGGCGGGTATCCCCAGGCTCGCGACGTCCTTGACGTCCTTGACCAGCTCGTCGATCGAGAGCCGGAACTGCCCCGGCATGGAGCCGATGGGCTCGCGGACGCCCCGGCCGTGGACGACGAAGAGCGGGTAGATCAGGTCGTCGGCGGCGAGCCGCGTTTCGCGCACGAGCTTTCTCAGGAGCGACTTCTCGCGTAGACGCCTCGGACGGAACATCGCATGGGCCATCAGTCGCCCCTCCTGCCACGGCGTGCGGGATTTTTCGGCAGCCGGGAGAAATAGTCGGCGAGCGCCCGCGCCAGCGCGGGGATCGTGTACTCGCTCGGCATCACGTCCGTCGCGAGGCCGTACTCGGCCGCGGTCGCGGCTGTGATCGGTCCGATGGACGCGACGGCCACGCGGCCGTGCCAGGCACGGCGCTCTTCCGCACTGAACAGCTCGGCGAAGTTGCGCGCCGTGGACGAGCTCGTGAACGTGACCGCGTCCACGGCGCCCTTGGCGAGCGCCTCGCGCACCCGCTCCACGCCGTTCTCGACGCGACGGGTCTGGTAGGCCGGCACCTCGGTCACCGTGGCGCCGAGCCGGCGAAGCTCCAGGACCAGGACGTCGCGGGTTTCCTTGGCCCGCGGCAGCAAGACCCGGTCGCCGGGCGCGAGCGTCGCCCGCAGCCGCTCGACGAGCGCCTCCGCCCGATACTCGCGCGGCACCGCCTCGACCCGCACGCCGTGCTCGGCGAGCGCCTCCGCCGTCGCCGGACCGATGGCCGCGACGCGCCGCCGCGCCAGCCCCGCCCAGCCGAGGCCGCGGGTCGAGAGCCGCTTGTCCACCATGAGCACGCCGTTGACGCTCGTGAAGATCACCCAGGCGAAGGTGTCGAGCGCCGCGAGCGCCGCGTCGAGCGGCTCCCACGACGGCGGCGGCTCGATCGCGATCGTCGGCGCCTGGACGACCCGCGCGCCGGCGTCCTCCAGGAGCTGCACGAACCGCTGCGCCTGCGCGGCGGCGCGGGTGACGACGATCGTCCGCCCCGCCAGCGGTCCGGCTCCCGTCGCGCGCGCGGTCCGGGCCATCGAGCTCACACCCTCAGCGCCGTCACGGCGGCGGCGCCGCGCTCGAGCAGCGTCTCGGCGAGCCGGCGACCGATCCGCTCGGCGTCCTCCGGGGGACCGCCGTCCTCCGCGCGGAGCACCTGCTGCCCGTCCTCACTCGCGACGAGCGCCGTCACCCGGAGGCGCCCGCCCGCGAGGGTGGCGTGGGCCGCCATGGGCGAGTTGCAGGAGGCGCCGAGCCGCCCGAGGTAGGCCCGCTCGGCGACCGCGCAGACGCGTGTCGGCGCGTCGTCGATCGCGTCGAGCAGCGCCCGCGCGCGGCGGTCCGTCTCCCGCGCCTCGACGGCGAGGATCCCCTGGCCCACCGCGGGGACGAAGATCTCCGGGTCGAGCGGCCGGACGTGGGCGGGAACGAGACCGAGCCGGACCAGCCCCGCGGCCGCGAGCACCACGGCGTCGAAGGCGCCCTCCGCCAGCTTCCGGAGCCGCGTGTCCACGTTGCCGCGGATCGGCTCCACCGCCAGGTCGGGCCGCAGCGCCAGCACGAGCGCCCGGCGGCGCGGGCTCGAGGTGCCCACGACCGCGCCGGCCGGCAGATCGTCGAGGCCGCCGGCCCGGCGCGTCACGAGCACGTCGCCCGGCGCCTCACGCGGCGGGAACGCCGCGAGCACGAGCCCCGCGGGCGTCGACGCCGGGAGATCTTTCAGGCTGTGCACGGCGCAGTCCAGGCGATCGGCGAGCAGCGCCTCCTCGATCTCCCGGACGAAGAGTCCCTTGCCGCCGAGCGCCGTCAGGCGGGCGTCCGCCAGCCGATCGCCCTCGGTCCGCATGCTCACGATCTCGACGACCTCGCCGCGCCCGCGGAGGCGCTCGGCGACCGCGGCCGCCTGGGCCAGCGCGAGCGCGCTCCCGCGGGTCCCCAGCCGGATCACGACCCGCGCCTCAGGCCGAAGAGCTCGTGGACGAGCTCCAGCCACGACCGGTGGGCGCCGGCGCGCGAGGACTCGCGGAGCTTCGAGATCGGCGCGTGCAGGATCTTGTTGACGATGGCCGAGGAGAGGGCGTCGATCGCCTGGCGCGTCTCCATAGACGCATCGGGGAGCCGCGCCAGCGTCTTCCGGACCTCGCCCGCGCGGATCTCCTCGAGCCGTTCGCGCAGCGACACGATCGTCGGAATCACCTCGACGTCGCGCAACCGGAGGAGGAACTTCGCCGTCTCGCGCTCGACGAGCCCCTCGGCCCGCTGCGCCTCGCGCAGGCGCTCGCGGATGTTCGCATCCACGACCTGCTTGAGGTCGTCGATGTCGTAGCGGTAGACGTCCCCCAGGCCGTCCACACCCTCCTCGACGTCGCGCGGGACCGCGATGTCGATGAAGAAGAGCGGCCGCGCGCGCCGGCCGTGCGTCACGCGCTGGACGGCCGCGCGCGTGATCACGGGTTCGGGCGCCCCGGTGGACGTGATGACGATGTCCACGCCGCCGAGCGCGGTCTCGAGCTCGTCCCACGGCACCGCGGTGCCGGACAGGGCGCGCGCCATCTCCTGCGCACGGGCCCAGGTGCGGTTGACGACGTAGACGGGGAACGCGCCCTGCTCGACGAGGTGGCGCGCCGCGAGCTCGCCCATCTTGCCCGCGCCGACCAGCAGCACGGCCTTGCCCGCGAGCCCGGCGAAGATCTTCTTCGCGAGCTCGACGGCGGCGAACGACACCGACACCGCGTGCCGGGCGATCTCGGTCTCGGTGCGCACCTTCTTCGCGACGGCGAAGGCCTGGGTGAACAGCGTGTGGAGGCTCGGGCCGATCGTCTCGCAGGCCTGCGCGAGGGCGAACGCATCCTTCACCTGCCCCAGGATCTGCGGCTCGCCGATCATCATCGAGTCGAGGCTCGCCGTGACGCGGAAGGCATGGCGGATGGCCTCCGTCTCGACGTGCGTGTAGAGCAGCGGCTCGACGAGGCCCAGGCTCACGCCGCGGTGCTGGCAGAGGTGGCGGAACGCCGCGGTCCGCGCCTCGCCCGGGACCGGCGCGACGCCGTACACCTCGACGCGGTTGCACGTGGAGAGGATGAGCGCCTCGCCGACGGCGCCGGTGGCGGCGACGTCGCGCAGGAGCTCGCGCAGCTTGTCCTCGTCCACCGCGAGCCGCTCGCGCAGCTCGATCGGCGCGTTCTTGTGCGAGAGGCCCGCGACGAAGAGCGGCATCAGCCGCCGTGCCTCCCCGGGAGGAACAGCCCGGCCCCCAGCGTGAGCAGGAGCGCGGCGAACCCGGCGATCGCGCAGTAGGCGGCCCGGCGCCCACGCCAGCCCGCGGCCGCGCGGCCCGCGAGGGTCGCCGCGTAAATCGCCCAGGCGACGAACGAGAGCACCGCGAGCGGGTCGAAGGTGAAGACGCTTCCCCAGGCGCGACCGGCCCAGAGGAGGCCGAGCAGGATGCCCGTCGTCAGGAACGGGAAGCCCAGCGCGAGCGTGCGGTAGGTCAGCCGGTCGAGCGTTTCGAGCGCCGGCAACCGGTAGTACAGGTTGCCCGGGCGCTTGGCGCGGACCTGGCGCTCCTGCAGGAGATACATCACGGCGCCGGCGAAGTTGAGGACGAACGCCGCGATGCCGACGAGCGCCAGGCCGATGTGCACCCAGAGCCACGCGCCCGAGAGCGCGGGCTCGAGGCCGGGCAGCACGCGCGAGCTCGCCGACTTCACGCTGAACATGAGGACGACGGGCAGCACGAAGGCGCCGAGCACCTTGACGCCGTACTGCCGCTCGGCCCAGAGCGCCAGCAGCACGATCACCCAGACCGCGACGGACACGGCTTCCGGCAGGGTCCCGAGCGGGGGACGGCCGAGCTCGAGGCCGCGCGCCAGTAGCGCGATCGTGTGCAGGACCCAGCCCGCGACGGTAGCGAGCGAGGCGACGCGGTGGATCCACTCCTCGCGCTGGACGAGGTACGCGAGCGACAGACCCGTCGCCACGACGTACGCGATGATCGCGAGGTTCAAGAGAGTCGGGTGCATGGCGAAGAAAAAGTTAAGTTCAGCGAGAGTTTACCACATTCCCGATGAGGATTACCCCGGCCGACGCCGGGCTCAGGCGAGCATGAGGAGCGTCGGAAGAGGACGCCAGTAGCCCGCGCGTCGCGCGATCAGGTCGAGGTGTGGAGAGCCCCAGTCCTCGACGAGCGCTGACTGGGCGTTCCAGCGCACCCGCCGGTCGAGCTCCTTGAGGTAGCCCTGACACTCCCGGCACGCGTGGATCACGTAGCCCTGGTCGCGTTCCTCGGCCTCGAGCCGGACGAGGTCCTGGCTCCGCTCGTTGCCGCAGAACGGGCAGCGGACGCGCTCGAAAGTCCAGCCGCCGCCGCAGAGGTGGCAGGCCAGACGCCGATGACCGGTCTCGAGCACGTCCGAGAAGCCCGCCGGCCCTCCGCAGAACGGGCACACGCCGAGTTTCCACACGTGCTCGTCGAGGTGCGCCCGGCAGCCGGCGAAGTAGTGCTCCAGGGGTGGCCGCAGGCATCCGGAGGCGAGGAACGCGACGATCTCCGCCGGCAGGCCCGAAGCCTCCTCGATCGCCGTCGAGCCCATACGGCCGCGCGCGGGGAAGAGCCCCGCGGGCACGATGACACCGCGGTCCCACGCCTCGGCGAACTCCCGGAGCTGTCGGGCCGCGGTCTCCCTGACCTCGGCGACGCGCTCCATCACGACGGCCAGCAGGTCTTCGAGCTCGTCGGCTGGAATCGAGGGCGGCGCCTCGGCGAGCAGGGGGACACCGCGTTCCCACCGCCGGCGGCACTCGTCAGGGCCCCAGGACAGGGGCGTCAGATGCGCGGGGGACCACTGTCCCCACGCGTCGAGGATGTCCTCGTAGACGGCGAGGGCGCCCCGGAATTCGGGGCGCCGGGACAGGAGGTCCGCCCACTCCTCCTTGAGACTCGCGATCAGGACTGGATGGACATCAGCACCACGTAACGGAGCACGAAGCCGCCCGCGAGCACGAGGACCGCGGACAGCGCCGCCAGGGTCTTGACGCGGTGACCGACGAAGTCGAGCAACAACGGAACGACCAGGCCGACACCGACCAGGCCGCCCCAGAAGAGCGGGGCAAAGTGACCGCTCGTGAGCGGCTGCGCGGCCGAGCCGAGGAGTCCGAGAAAGATCGCGAGCACGACCAGCTCGAAGATCATCGAGTAGCGGTCGGCCTTCTTCACCTTGCCCCAGCCCTCACCCGCCGAGGCCCCGGTGAGGAACATGATGAGCGAGATCGCGGCCATGCCCGTCGAGGCTCCCGACGCGAGGAAGAGCGCGCCCATGAGACGCGCCTCGCTCCAGAACGGCTGGGCGCTGCTCGAGAGCAGGACGCCCGTGTAACTCGCGAGGAAGAAGCCGAAGAAGATGCCGACGAGTCCTAGTTTCCGCCGCAGCGCGGCCGCCGTCTCCGACGCCGAGAAGCTCAGCACCGACGAGGCGAACGAGAAGGCCCCGAAGACGCCGACAGCCCAGGCGCCGATGGACATCGGGTCCCAGAACTTGAAGACCCTGAGCATGTTGAGGAAGCGCGTGGGCACCCCGAGGTCGGCGATCAGCAATATGCCGCAGGCCATGACGAGCGGCAGTGACAGCAGGTAGCCGACCTTGGCGACGGCGCGGTCGCGCGGGCCGCCGAAGTTGTCCGCGATCGCCGCCGTGAAGTACGCCCCCCCGGCGATGCCGCCCAGAAAGAAGTACCAGACGATCATCATCTCCCAGCCGGGTGTCTTAAGCACCGTCGTCGCCCCCCTTGCCCCGATCGCGGAACGCGAGGAGCGCCCCCAGCCCGACGATCAGCGCCGAGCCGATCGACAGGAGCGAGTCGACCACGACGTTGCGCTGCGGGAGCTTCGGATTCTCAGGCAGGTTGTAGGTCGACGGCTTGGAGAGCAGCAGGAAGAAGGCGTTCAGCCCGCCGAGGAAGCCCTTGGTGTCGGCGCCGTAGAGCTGCGCCTCCTTGAATCCCATGGCCTTCAGCTTCTCGACGCGCTTCTGCGCCTTCGCCACCAGGTCGTCGCGGAAGCCGAACTGGATCGACTCGGTCGGGCACGCCTTGGCGCAGGCCGGCCCGAGCCCGTTGTGGATGCGGTCGTTGCAGAAGGTGCACTTCTTCGCGGTGCCGGTGGCCTCGTTGAACGCGACGACGCCGAACGGACAGGAGGAGACGCAGTAACGACAGCCGTTGCAGACGTCCTGGTTGATGTTGACCGTGCCGAATTCGGTCCGGTAGATGGCGCCGGTCGGGCACGCCTCGAGACAGCCCGCGTCCGCGCAGTGCTTGCAGACGTCGGACATCAGCAGCCACGCCATGTCCCCGGTCGGCTTCGGCTCCTCGATGAAGCGCACGAGCCGGAAGGTCTGATCCGTGAAGTGCGCGTGGTTCTGATAGGTACCGGTCCACTCCGGCACCTCCATGCCGAGCTCGTTCCACTGCTTGCACGCCACCTGGCACGCGCGACAGCCGATGCAGAGGGAGGTGTCCGTGAACATCGCCAGCGTGCGGGCCATGGCTACACCACCCCCTTCTTCACGCTACAGACGAAGGCTTTCGTCTCTTGGATGTAGACGTTGGGGTCACCCACCGTGGCCGAGAGATCGTTGGTGATGTCGCCCTTGCTGCCAGGCAACCCCTCGATGCCCTTGTAGCCCCAGTGCCATGGCACGCCGATCTGGTGGATCTTCTTGCCGTCGATGGTGAACGGCTTGAGCCGGTTCGTCACCATCGCCTTGACGTGGATCTTGCCCCGCGGCGTCGCGACCGTGACCATGTCGCCGTTCTGGAGACCGAGCTCGCCGGCCAGCTCGTGGCTGATCTCGGCGAAGTGCGACTCGAACAGCTCGGCCAGCATGGGCAGGTAGCGCGACATGACCCCGGAGAGGTGGTGCTCGGTGAGCCGGTAGGTCGTGATGACGTACGGATAGTCGGGCGAGCCCACCGGCGCGAGGTCGTTCTTCTGATCCGGCACCTGCCAGATCTTGGCCACCGGGTTGTTCTGTCGCTTCGACAGCAGATTCTTCACCGGCGACTCGATCGGCTCGTAGTGCTCGGGGAACGGCCCGTCGTTGAGGGGTCCGAAGAAGCCGCCGACGAGGTCGGTCCGCATGATGAACGGCTTGTCGCCGTTCTTGGCGTCGGGCGCCAGGAAGGCGTTGAAGTCCGGGACGTCGAGCCCCACCCACTTCCCTTTCTTGTCGGGCTCGTTGCCCGGTGCCTCCGGATCCCACCAGATGAGCTTCTTCCTTTCGCTCCAGGGCTTGCCCTGGAGGTCCGCCGAGGCACGGTTGTAGAGGATGCGCCGATTGGCCGGCCACGCGAAGCCCCAGCCGTGGCCGAGGTAGTCCTTGTCATCGGCCGGCTTGCGCGCGTTCGCGCGGTTCACGAGCTTGCCATCCGGCCCCTCGACCGTCACGCCGGTGTAGATCCAGCAGCCGCCGGCGGTCTTGCCGTCGTCGGTCATGTGCGCGAAGGTGTTGAGCGGCTGGTCTTTCTTGTAGACGACCTTGCCGTCCTTGTCTTTGATCTCCTCGGTCGCGAAGCCGTTGACCTCCTTCAGCACGAGCTGCATGTCGGGTTCTTTCGGGTTGTCGCCGTACTTGAAGCCGGCGGCGAGGAAGCCCTTGTCCCGCTCCTTCTTCGAGCCCGCGTAGAGCTTCTGGAGCCGCTGGGCCAGGCTGCAGAAGAACTCGGCGTCGGACGTCACGTCGCCGGGCGGCGTCACGGCCTTCTCGTGCCACTGGATCAGCCGCATCGTGTTCGTCAGCGATCCGTCCTTCTCCGCGGCCGGCGCCGCCGGCAGGAAGAAGATCTCGGTCTTGACGTCCTTTGGATTGACACCCGGGGCCTTCCAGATTTCGGCCGTCTCCGTGATGAAGATGTCCTTCACCACGAGCCAGTCGAGCCGCTGCATCGCGGCGCGGGCGAGCTTCGCGTTCGGGCCGCCGACCGCCGGGTTTTGCCCGTCGGCCAGGAAGCCCTTGATGACGCCGTTGTACATGTCCACGAACATGTGCTGGTGGCTGTAGGCGTCGGCCAAGGCGCGCTTCGGCAGCCACTGATAGCCGAACTCGTTGTCCTTGGTGGCGGCGTCGCCGTAGAAGGCCTTCAGCAGGCTCACGAAGAACTTCGGCTTGTTCGTCCAGAAGCCGCCCTTGGGCGTCTCCTTCTCGAGATACGTCTTGAGGTCCGGATGGGCGTCACGCAGCGGCTGGGCCATGTACCCCGGCAGCTCGTGGTAGAGCAGCTCGAGGTCCGTGGCGCCCTGCACGTTGGCGTGGCCGCGGAGCGCGACGACGCCGCCGCCCGGGCGGCCGACGTTGCCGAGCAGGAGCTGGAGCATGCAGAGGGCGCGGATATTCTCCACGCCGTTCGTGTGCTGCGTGAGGTTGAGGGCGTAAGTGATCGACCCGGTCTTCTCCGGACCGGAGTTGCTGCAGTAGAGCTGCGCGACCTCCTCGAACTTGGCCTTCGGGATGCCGCAGATACGCTCCACCATCTCGGGCGTGTAGCGGCTGTACTGGCGGCGCAGGAGCTGGAAGACGCTGTTCGGGTCCCGCAGCGTCAGGTCACGCTTGGGATTCCCCTCGCCGTCGAGCTGATACTTCCAGGACCCCTTGTCGTAGGTCCGCTTGGCCTCGTCGAATCCGGTGAAGAGCCCACCCAGGTCGGTGGCGGTCTGGAATGCCGGGTCGATCAGGAACGAGGCGTTCGTGTAGGGGACGACATAGTCCCTGAAGTAGAGATTCTTCTGGATCGCGTAGTTGATGAGCCCGCCGAAGAACGCGATGTTCGTCCCGGAGCGGATCGGGACGTGGATGTCGGCGGCGGCGCTCGTGCGCGTGAACCGCGGATCGACGTGGATGAACTTGGCGCCGCGCTCCTTGGCCTTCATCACCCACTGGAAGCCGACGGGGTGGTTCTCGGCCATGTTGGACGTGGCCATGATCACATCCGAGTGCTGCATGTCGATGAGGTTCGTCGTCATCGCCCCGCGACCGAACGTGGTCCCCAAAGCTGGGACCGTGGCGGAGTGTCAGACTCGGGCCTGGTGCTCGTGGTAGACGATGCCGAGCGTCCGGTTCAGCTTCGACAGGAGGTAACACTCCTCGTTGTCGATGCACGCCGAGCCGAGCGAGGCGATCGCCTCCAGGCGGTTCACGGTGACCAGGTTGCCGTCCTTGTCCTTCTCCTTCTCGATGAAGTACTTCTCGCGCGCGTCGTAGTAGCGCTTGGCCACCTGCTCGTACATCCACTCCAGCGGCTTCTCTTCCCACGCGTCCGAGCCCGGCGCCCGGTAGAGAGCCTTCGTCGGCCGGAGCGGGTTGTTGGAGAGCTGGATCGTCGCGGCACCCTTCGGGCAGAGGCGTCCTTGCGTGTGCGGCGTGTCGGGATCGCCCTCGATGTCGATGATCCGATCGCCCTTGGCGTAGATGAGCTGTCCGCAGCCGACCGCGCAGTACGGACAGACACCGTGGAACGCTTTGGCCTCTTTGATCTTGAGCGAGGTGGCCGCGGCTTCCACCGGGGCGAGATCGACTCCCCTGCCGGTGACCGCGACGCCCGCCGCCGTCGCGCTTCCGAACTTTAGGAAATCACGTCGCGAAAGAGCCATGGACAACCTCCTCGCGGAGACTGGGAGTCGTCGGATCTACCACTCGGGGCTCGTCAGCTCGTTCCAGGCGTGCCGCAGCACGACGATCCGCCGCGGTCCTGTCTGGTTGCCTTCGAGTCGAACGATGTCGCCGGGGCTCAGCGCGCCGAGGTCTGCGCTCGTCCCTTCATCGGAGACGACGAGCGTCGCGTCCGAGCAGGCCAGATCTGTGCACGTTTCCGACTCGCCCCTGACGCGCACATGCCCGGTAGACTTGTCGACGGAGACGACCATCATTCGGGACTGCTGGAGGGATTCGGTGAAGCTCATCGCCCTTTCCTCCTCGTCGAGGCTGGCGCTAACTTGCCGGAATGGTAGTGTCGTCAGACCACGCTGTCAAGGAACAACGCGTGTAAAGTCGCGCCTGAGCGGGCGACGCGGAGCCTACTCGTTGCTCTCGGGCGGAGCGTACAGCGTCAGCCGCTCGTTGAGGAGGCGCCGGGCCTCTTCGAGCTCTCCGCCCTGTAGCAACTCCAGGATCCTTCGACGGGTTCCGAGGTCGACGATCGGCGCATCGACGAGTGGATTGTAGAAGCGACCCAGCTCCAGAAGTATCCGATCTACCCTAACGATATCGGTAATATGAGCCTCGGCCTCTCGAAACAACTCGATGGCATGATCATCCCGCTTCCTGAACCTCAGGCCCCGTCGGTGCCGGCGCTCCTCGGCTTCTTCCACGATGAGTCCCGGCGTCAGACCTTCGGCGCCGCCGCTGTCTGGGTCAGACGCAGGCCGTCGCCGGCGTAGAGATTGAGGCTGTCGGGCCCGACGTACCCGCAGACCGTGAGGTTGAGCTGTTCGGCCAGGGCCACGGCCATCTCGGTGGGCGAGGTGCGTGAGGCCACCACCGGCACCCCCATGCGGGCCGCCTTCAGGAGCATCTCGGAGGAGATCCGGCCGGTCGAGAGCAGGATGCGGTCCTCCGTCGGGATCCCGCGCAGCAGCGCCTCGCCCTTCACCTTGTCCACCGCGTTGTGACGACCCACGTCCTCGGCGACGACGAGCAGCCGCTCGCCGTCGCTCAGCGCGGCCCCGTGGATGCCCCGCGACTCACGGTAGTGGACGGCCGCCGCGAACAGTTCCTTCATCCGCGCCGAGACCGTCTCGGGATCGACGCGGAGAGACGACGAGAGGCGCGGGAAGAGCCGGTGGTCGATGCGAAACGTGATCCCGCCGCCGCAGCCCGAGGTCAGGATGCGCTCGGTCGGAAGCGTGACGGGATGCGTGAGCGTCACGTCGGCGCGGCCGTCGACCGGGGACACGTCGACCCGCGCGATCTCGTCGAGGCCGCCGATCACCTTCTCCATCCAGAGGTAACCGACGACGAGCGCCTCGAGCTTCAGGGGTGAGCAGAGCAGCGTGAGGAACTTCTCGCCGTTGACGTACACGGTCAGCGGCTGCTCGCGGACGACCTCGCCGACGACCTCGTCGGTGCGACCGTGGCGGATCCGGAGATACGTGCGCATCGGGCGGGCTCGTCGGCGATTCTAGCGCGGATAGACGACGCGGACCAGCGCGAGGCCTTGCGCGGGCGCCGTCGCGCCCGCCAGACGGCGGTCGCCCGAGGCGAGCACCTTCGCGAGCCACTCCGGATCGCGGGCACCGCGGCCGACGGCGACGGCGCTGCCGACGATGTTGCGCGCCATGTGGTGGAGAAAGCGGTCCGCGGAGAAGACCAGCGCGACGCGGTCGCCGCGACGGACGACGTGCACCGCCCGGATGCGGCAGAGGGGATTCTTCTGCCGTCCGGGCGCAGCGCAGAAAGCGCCGAAATCGTGGCGGCCGATCAGGTGGCCGAGCGCCCGCCGCATCGCCTGGAGATCGAGCCGCTCGGGCACGTGCCAGGCGTACCGGCGGAGCAGCGGGCTGGCCACGCGCCCAGTGTCCAGCAGATACGCGTAGCGTTTGCCGACGGCGGCGTGCCGGGCGTCGAAGCCGTCGGCGGCGGCGCGGGCCGAGAGGATCCGGATGTCGCGCGGCAGCCGCGCGTTGAGCGCGCCGGCAATGGCCTCCGGTGCCAGTCGTGCGGACGTCGTCAGCGACGCCGCCTGGCGAAGCGCGTGGACGCCCGCGTCGGTTCGCGAGGCGCCGACGACGCGCGCGTCGGCGTCGAGTGTCTGCGCCGCGCGGAGCAGCGTGCCCTGCACCGTCGCGCCCGCGGCCTGGACCTGCCAGCCGCGGTAGTCGGTGCCGTCGTAGGACAGCACGAGCAGGACGGTGGAGACGGGCGCTATCGCGGCGGCGGGCGGCGGCGGTCCGCCTGGACGGGCATCACCGTCAGCCAGACGATCGCGACCAGGACGAAGAGCACGATGTCCACGATGACGCCGAGGTCCAGGTGCGTCAGCTGCTCGGGGATGCCGCGCTGCTTGAGCCATTCCTGGCGCTGGGAGTCCTTGGGCTCGTAGTAGGCGGGCGCGTAGCCCTGGAGCGCGTCGATGTAGCGCACGACGACCGGCACCGCGACGTAAGCGACGACGATGATCGTCAGGATCACCGCCAGGTGGAACCGCTCCTGATAGCCGAAGCGCCGGTGGTAGTAGCGCCGGAGCGACATCATCCGCGCCCACTCCTTCCGTGCGGGTCGAGCCTGGGGCTACCCCAGCAGCAGCTCGGCAATCTGCACCGCGTTCGTGGCCGCGCCCTTCCGCAGCTGGTCGCCGACCACCCAGAAGCAGAGGCCGGTCGGGCTCCCGAGGTCCTCGCGGATCCGGCCCACGAAGCAATCGTCCTGCCCCTCGACCTCCACGGGCATCGGGTAGCGGTGCCGGGCCGGGTCGTCCCAGAGACGGAGCCCCGGGAACCGCGCGAAGAGCTCGCGCGCCCGCTCGGGCGTCACCCGCGTCTCGGTCTCAGCGGTCACGGCGACGGAGTGGCAGGTGAAGACCGGCACGCGCACGGTCGTGGGCGTGATGAGGACGTCCGGCGCCTCGAGGATCTTGCGCGTCTCGTGGACAAGCTTCATCTCCTCGCCCGTGTAGCCGTTCGGCCCGAACGTGTCGATGGCGGGGATCAGGTTGAAGGCGATGCGGTGCGGGAAGTGGCGCGGCGTCATCGCCTCGCCGCGCGCCCAGGCGAGCGTCTGCTCCCGCAGCTCGGCGATTCCGTTCACGCCGGCGCCGGAGACCGCCTGGTAGCTCGTGGCGACCACGCGGCGGAGCCGGCCCGCGTCGTGGAGCGGCTTGAGCGGCATGACGGTGACGATCGTGGTGCAGTTCGGTGACGCGAGGATTCCGCGGTGGCTCTTCGCCGCATGCGCGTTGATCTCGGGAACGACGAGGGGCACGTGGGGATCCATCCGGAACGCGTTCGACTTGTCGATGACGGTCGCGCCCGCCCGCACGATCATGGGCGCGTACTCCTTCGACTGGGCCGAGCCCGCAGAGCAGAACGCGATCTCGACGCCCTCGAAGGCCGCCGGCTCGATGCGCTGGACGCGGACCGGCTCGCCCCGAAAGGTCACGCTCGTGCCGACCGAGCGCTCGGAGGCGAACGCCCGGAGCTCGCGCACCGGGAACTTCCGCTCCTCGAGGATCCGGAGGGTCATTTGTCCGGCCGCGCCCGTGGCGCCGACCAGGGCGACCGTCACGCCCGATGCCATCAGTACTGGGCCTCCACCATCTTCACGATCAGATCCCCCATGGCGCGCGTTCCGACCGGCTTCGTCCCCGCACCCGCGACGTCCGCGGTGCGATGCCCCTGCTCGAGCACCCCCTGCACCGCCCGCTCGACCCGGTCGGCGTCCTTCTCCATGTCGAGGGAGTATCGCAGGAGCAGGGCCGCCGAGAGGATCGCCGCGATCGGGTTCGCGATCCCCTTGCCGGCGATGTCCGGCGCCGTCCCGTGCACGGGCTCGTAGAGGCCCACGGTTCCGCCGAGCGACGCCGACGGCAACATGCCCATCGAGCCCGCGAGAATCGCGGCCTCATCGGACAAAATATCACCGAAGGTGTTCTCGGTCACAATTGTGTCGAAGTGGGTGGGCTTGTGGACGAGCGCCATGGCGCAGTTGTCCACCAGCACGTGCTCGAGCGCCACGTCCGGGTAGTCCCCTCCGACGCGCGTCACGACCTCCCGCCAGAGCTGCGAGACGACGAGCACGTTCGCCTTGTCCACCGAGGCGAGGCGCTTGCGGCGCTTGCGCGCGACCTCGAAGCCCATCCGTGCGATCCGCTCGATCTCCCGCTCCGTGTACACCATCGTGTTGACGGCGCGCGCCCCGCCGGCGCCGGAGCGCTCGATGCCCCGCGGCTCGCCGAAGTACAGGCCGCCGGTCAGCTCGCGAATGACCATCAGGTCGGTGCCCTCGACGACCGACCGCTTGAGCGGCGAGGCGTCGACGAGCATCGGGAAGCACTTCGCGGGGCGCAGGTTCGCGTAGAGGTCGAGCTCCTTGCGCAGCGCGAGAAGCCCGCGTTCGGGGCGCGTCTCATGCGGGACGTTGTCCCACTTCGGGCCGCCGACCGCGCCGAAGAGGATGGCGTGGGAGGCGCGGCACAGCTCGAGCGCCCCCGGGGCGAGCGGCCGGCCCGTCGCATCGATCGCGGCGCCGCCCACGAGCGCCTCCTCGAACTCGAAGGCCGCCCCGGTGCCCCTGGCGACCGCCTTCAGCACGCGCACCGCCTCCGGGGTGACCTCCTGACCGATGCCGTCGCCGGGCAGGAGCGCGATCTTGTAGGTGGGCATCAGGCGCCCACGATCGTCATGGCCCGACTTCCTTGACGCGCTGGACGGCCGGCTGCGCGATGCGGTTGACCGCCGACAGGTAGGCGCGGGCGCTCGCCTCGATCACGTCGGTCGAGGAGCCCTTGCCCGAGACGATCGTCCCGTCGAAATCGACCTTCATCGCCACCTCGCCGATCGCGTCCTTGCCCGAGGTCGCCGCGCGCAGCGAGTAGTCCTGGAGCCGGCCCTTGAGCCCCGTGATCGCGTCGATCGCGGCGAGCACGGCGTCGACCGGGCCGTCGCCGACCCCCGAGTCCTGGAACACCTGTCCGTCCTTCTTGAGCTTCACCGTGGCCGACGGCACCACGCCCGTGCCGCTGATGACGTGGAGGTACTCGATCTCGTACCCGGCCACCTGCTGGGTCACCTCGTCGGTGACGATCGCCATCAGGTCCTCGTCGTAGACCTCCTTCTTGCGGTCGGCGAGGCCCTTGAAGGACTTGAAGGCGCGGTCGAGGTCCACGGCCGGCAGGTCGAAGCCGAGATCCTTCAGCCGCGCCGCCAGCGCGTGGCGTCCCGAGTGCTTGCCGAGCACGAGCTTGTTCGACGGCCGTCCGATGTCCTCCGGCCGCATGATCTCGTACGTGAGCTTCTCCTTCAGCACGCCGTCTTGATGGATCCCCGCCTCGTGCGCGAACGCATTCTCGCCGACGATCGCCTTGTTGGGCTGGACGTGCACGCCCGTGATGTGGGAGAGAAGGCGCGACGTCTTGAAGATCTGCTCGGTCCGCACGCGCGTGTCGACGCCGAAGAAGTCCTTGCGCGTCTTGAGCGCCATCACGATCTCCTCCAGCGAGGCGTTGCCCGCGCGCTCGCCGATCCCGTTGATCGTGCACTCGATCTGGCGCGCGCCGCTCATGAGCGCCGTGAGGGAGTTGGCGACCGCCTGGCCGAGGTCGTTGTGGCAGTGCACCGAGAGGACGACGCGGTCGATCCCCTGCACCCGCTCGCGGATCCGCGCGATCCGCTCGCCCCATTCGCGCGGGACCGCGTAGCCCACCGTGTCCGGAATGTTGATCGTCCCGGCGCCCGCCTCGATGACCGCCGAGAGCACGTCGCACATGTAGTCGAAGTCGGAGCGCGAGGCGTCCTCGGGCGAGAACTCGACGTCCCCGCAGTACCCCCGCGCGTGCCGGACGGCCTCGACGGAGGCCTTCAGGATCTCGGCGCGCGACTTGCGGAGCTTGTACTTCAGGTGGATGTCCGAGGTCGCGACGAAGGTGTGGATGCGCGGCTTGGTCGCGTACTTCACCGCCTCCCAGCAGCGGTCGATGTCGCCGAGCCCGACGCGTGAGAGGCCGCAGATGGCCGGCGCGCCCTCCAGCGTCCCGACCTGCTTGGCGACCTCGCGTGTGGCCTCGAAATCCTCGTCCGACGAGATCGGGAACCCGGCCTCGATCACGTCCACCTGGAGCCGGGCCAGCTGGCGGGCCATCTCGAGCTTCTCCATCGTGTTCATCGAGAAGCCGGGCGCCTGCTCGCCGTCCCGCAACGTCGTGTCGAAGATGATGACGCGATCCATGTGCCCCCCCCGACTCACGGATGCTCCTTGACGTGCTCGATCGGTACGGCAGCGGGCGCCGGCGCGCGTCCCACGATCAGCCGCCGGACCGGGCCCGAGAGCGCGTACCCGACGAAGATAAGAAACAGGAAGAGCTCGTGGCTCGTGGCCACGATCATGACGCCCAGCACGACCACCAGCAGCGTCTGCAGCGGCCGGCGGCGCGCGAAGTCGAGCTCCTTGAAGCTCCAGTAGCGAAAGGTCGACACCATCAGCAGCGCGACGAGGTAGGTGCCGACGGCGATCGAGACGAGCAGCGAGCGCGAGGCGGGCGCGCCCTGGAGCAGGATCACGGCGGAGCCCACCACGCCCGCGGCCGCCGGCGTCGAGAGGCCGACGAAGTACCGGCGGTCCACCGTGCCCGTGTGGATGTTGAAGCGCGCCAGGCGCAGCGCGCCGCAGATCACGAACAGGAAGGCGCCGAACCACGCCGGGCGCCCCAGCGCCGAGAGCGCGAACGAGTAGACGAGAAACGCCGGCGCCACGCAGAACGAGACGACGTCGGCGAGCGAGTCGAACTCCACGCCGAACTGGCTGGTCGCCTTCATGAGTCGCGCCACGCGCCCGTCCAGAAGATCCATGATCATCGCCACGAAGATCGCGAGCGCCGCCTCCGTGTAGCGATTCTCGACCGTCAGGAGCAGCGCGAAAAAGCCGCAGAACAGGTTGCCCGTCGTGAGCAGACTCGGGAGCAGGAAGATCCCGCGGCTCCGCTTCTCCCGAAGGTCGTGCCAGCGCCGCCGCCTGGGTCCCCTGTTGTGCCGCCGGATCACGCCGCCACTCCGAGCACCGTCACGCCGCCGACGACGCGATCGCCGGCCCGCACGCGCACGTCCGTCCCGCGCGGCATGACGCAGTCCGTCCGCGAGCCGAAGCGGATCATCCCAAAACGCTCGCCCGCCTCGAGCTTGTCGCCGGGCCCGACGCGGCACACGATCCGGCGCGCGACGACGCCCGCGATCTGCACGACCGTCACGCGGAGGCTCTCGCCCTGCAGGTGCACGGTGCAGCGCTCGTTCGCCGCCTCCGCCTCCCGCCGGTAGGCGGCGAGGTACCGTCCGCGCGCATACACGGTACCCACGACGAGGCCCGCGATCGGCGAACGGTTGACGTGGACGTCGAGCGGCGACAGGAAGATCGCCACGCGCACGGCCGGCCCCACGAACCGCTCCTCGATCTCGTCCACCGAGAGCACGCGCCCGTCGGCGGGCGCGAGGACGCCGCCCGGCACCGACGGCACGTCGCGCTCGGGGTCACGGAAGAAGCCGAGCGCGGCGAGCGACGCGGCGGCGAACGGCGCGGCGAGCGCGCGGCGGCCCGTCAGCGCGAGCCCCGCGGCCACGATGCCCGGGACCAGGATAAAGGGCCAGCCTTCGCGCGCGACGGGGAGCTTCGTCACGTCACATTCTCGGCGGCTTGATCCAGGACATCATCGCCCGGAGCCGCTTGCCGACGTCCTCGATCGGATGCTCGGCGTCGCGCCGGCGCATCGCGAGGAACCCGGCGCGGTTGGCCTGGTTCTCGAGCACCCACTCGCGCGCGAACTGCCCCGACTGGATCTCGCCGAGGATCTTCTTCATCTCGGCCTTCGTCTCGGGGCTCACGATGCGCGGGCCGCGCGTGTAGTCGCCGTACTCCGCGGTGTCCGAGACCGAGTAGCGCATGTAGGCGAGCCCGCCCTGGTAGAACAGGTCGACGATCAGCTTCATCTCGTGCATGCACTCGAAGTACGCGACCTCGGGCTGGTAGCCGGCCTCGACGAGCGTCTCGAACGCCGCCTTGATCAGGTGCGAGATACCGCCACAGAGCGCCGCTTGTTCGCCGAAGAGATCCGTCTCCGTTTCTTCCTTGAACGTCGTCTCGAGCACGCCCGCGCGGGTGCACCCCACGCCCTTGCCGTACGCGAGCGCCATGTCGCGCGCCTTGCCGCTGACGTCCTGGTAGACGGCGAGCAGCGCGGGGACACCCGGCCCCTGCGTGAACAGGTCGCGCATCACGTGGCCCGGTGCCTTGGGCGCGATCATCGTGACGTCCACGTCGGGCGGCGGCACCACCTGGTTGAAGTGGATGTTGAAGCCGTGGGCGAACATCAGCATCTTGCCCTTCCCGAGTCCGCCCTTGATCTCCGACTCGAAGACCTGGCGCTGGCTCTGGTCGGGCAGCAGCACCATGATCGCCTCCGCCATCTGGGCGGCCTCGTTCACGGTCGCCACCCGGAGCCCTTCCTTCTCGGCCTTCGCCCAGCTCTTCGAGCCCTTGTAGAGGCCGACGACGACGTCCAGGCCCGAGTCCTTCAGGTTCAGCGCGTGGGCGTGCCCCTGGCTGCCGTAGCCGATGATCGCGATCTTCTTGCCCTTGAGCAGGCCGAGATCGGCGTCCTGGTCGTAGTAGATCTTCGCGGGCATCTCGTGTGTCCTTTCGTCTGTGAGTGTTAGTCGGCGAAGCCGACCACCTTCGGATCGTCGGTGACGCGCGGCTTCCGGGGCGCCTCGGCGCGCCGCGCGCGCGTCTTCGGGCCGCGCGCGATCACGACCTTGCCCGTCCGCACGACCTCCTGGATCCCCATGGGGCGCAGCAGCTCGACCAGGGCCTCGAGCTTGCCCTCGTCGCCCGTGGCTTCGAGGACGAACGAGCTCTGGGTGACATCGATCACGCGCGCCCGGAAGATGTCGGCCGTCCGGAGGATCTCCGCCCGGTTCGACGGTTCCGCGTTCACCCGGATGAGGACGAGCTCGCGCTCGACGTGACTCTCGTCGGTGAGATCGGTCACCTTGATCACGTCGATGAGCTTGTGCAGCTGCTTCGTCACCTGCTCGATGACGAACTCGTCGCCGCGCACGACGAGGGTCATCCGGGAGACCGACGGGTCGAGCGTCTCGCCCACCGACAGGCTCTCGATGTTGTAACCGCGCGCCGAGAACAGCCCGGCGACCCGCGAGAGGACGCCGAACTTGTTCTCGACCTGGACCGCGATCGTGTGCTTCCGGGGCTCGCTGCCGTTCTGCATCAGAATCCCGTCTGCGACTTCGCAGCCTTCTCCCGCACGTCGCGGGAGGGCGGCGCGAGGATCATGTCGATATTGGCGCCGCCCGCCGGCACCATCGGGAAGACGCACTCGTCCTTGTCCACGCACACGTCGAGGATGACCGGCGCGGGCGTGCTGATCATCTTCTCGATGGCCGGGACCACCTCGCTCGGCTTCGTCACCCGGAGCCCCACGCACCCGTAGGCTTCGGCGAGCCGCACCCAGTCCGGGATGCCCGGCAGGTCGATCGCGCAGTAGCGCTCCTTGTAGATGATCCGCTGCCATTGCCGGACCATGCCGTGGCCGCTGTTGTTGATGATCACCGTCTTGACCGGCAGCCCCTCGGTGAAGCAGGTGGCGAGCTCCTGGCTGTTCATCGCGAACGAGCCGTCGCCGTCGATGTTGATCACGAGTTTCCCCGGGTTCGCGGCCTGGACGCCCATCGCCGTGGGCAGCCCGTAGCCCATCGTGCCGAGCCCGCCGGACGTGCACCACATCCGCGGGTGCTTGAACCGGTAGTACTGCGCGGTCCACATCTGATGCTGCCCGACGCCGGTGACGATGAACGCCTCGCCGTTGGTGGCGTTGGAGATCTCCTGGACGACGTACTGCGGCTTGACGACGTCGTCGCTCCACTCGTAACGGAAGGGGAAGTTCTCCTTCCACTCCGCGATCTGGGCGGCCCACTGGCGGCGCGCGTCGCGGATGGCGGCGGGCGGCTCCTCCCGCAGCTCCTCGCGCACGGCCTCCAGGAGCTTGGCGAGCACGCGCCTGCAGTCACCCACGATCGGCACGTCGACCTTGATGTTCTTCGAGATCGACGACGGGTCGATGTCGATGTGGATGATCTCCGCGTGCGGCGCGAACGCGTCGACGCGTCCGGTCACCCGGTCGTCGAAGCGCGCGCCCACGGCGACGAGCACGTCGGAGTGGTGGACCGCCATGTTGGCGTAGTAGCTCCCGTGCATGCCGAGCATGTCGAGCGACAGCGGGTGCGCCATCGGAAATGACCCCAGGCCCATGAGCGTCTGGGTCACCGGGATCTGCGTGAGCTCGGCGAGCGCGTGCAGCTCCGCGCTCGCGTCGGACGAGATCACGCCGCCGCCCACGTAGAGCACGGGCTTCCGGGCGCGCACGAGAAGCTTCGCGGCGCGCTTGATCTGGCCCGGGTGGCCGTCGTAGTTCGGGTTGTACGACCGCATCTGGACCTTCTCGGGCCAGATCAGTTCCCACTCCTTCACGAGGATGTCCTTCGGCAGGTCCACGTGGACCGGCCCCGGGCGTCCCGTCGAGGCGATGTGAAACGCCTCGCGGATGATCGGGCCGAGGTCCTTCCCGTCCTTCACGAGGAAGTTGTGCTTGGTGCACGACCGCGTGATCCCGACGTTGTCCGCCTCCTGGAACGCGTCGTTGCCGATCAGGTGCGTCGGCACCTGGCCCGTGAAGGCGACGATCGGGATCGAGTCCATCATGGCGTCCTGGAGCGCGGTGACGAGATTCGTCGCCGCCGGTCCCGACGTCACCAGGCAGACGCCGACCCGGCCGCTCGTCCGCGCGTATCCTTCGGCCGCGTGGCCCGCGGCCGCCTCCTGGCGCACCAGGATGTGGCGAAGCCCCTGGAAGTCGTAGAGCGCGTCGTAGATCGGCAGCACCGCGCCGCCGGGGAGACCGAAGATGAGGTCGACGCCCTCCCGCTTGAGACACTCCAGGACGATTCGTGCACCCGGCATCTTCACTGACAGGTCCTCCCAGAGCAGTCCGGCCGTGGCCGGGACTTCCTCGCTGAGTCGGCGCTACGCATTCGGGGCCCCTTCGGCCGACGCCTCGCGCACCTTGAGCCGGGCCTGCGCCGCGCTGAGCCGCGCGATCGGGATCATGAACGGCGAGCACGACACGTAGCTCATGTTCACCCGGTGGCAGAACTCCACGGACGACGGCTCGCCGGCGTGCTCGCCGCAGATGCCGATCTTGAGGTCCGGCCGCGTGCGGCGGCCGCGCTCGATGCCGATCTTGATCAGCTCGCCGACACCCTCCTGGTCGAGAACCGAGAAGGGATCGTGCGCCAGCACCCCCTTCTGCAGGTAGTCCGGCAAGAACTTCGCGACGTCGTCCCGGCTGTACCCGAACGTCATCTGGGTGAGGTCGTTGGTGCCGAAGGAGAAGAATTCGGCGTCCTGCGCGATCTTGTCGGCGATGAGCGCCGCGCGCGGGACCTCGATCATGGTGCCGATCAGGTACTTGACCGGCACGCCCATCTCCACGAGGACGGCGTCGGCGACCTTCTTGGTGTTGTCGTGCGTGAGCCGCATCTCACCGACGGTGCCGGTGAGCGGGATCATGATCTCGGGCTCGACCTTCACGCCGCGCTCGGCCACGGTACAGGCCGCCTCCATGATGGCGCGCACCTGCATCGCGTAGATCTCGGGCGAGGTGATGCCGAGCCGGCAACCGCGGTGGCCGAGCATCGGGTTGGCCTCGCGCAGCGAATCGATCTTGCCGATCTTCTCGTCGAGCTCGGCCTGGAGCGCCGGGTTGATGTTGAGCGCCTCGAGGCGCGCCCGCTCCTCGAGCATGTCGCGGTACTCCTTGGGATTCGCGAGGAACTCGTGCAGCGGCGGATCGAGGAGCCGGATCGTCACGGGCAGACCATCCATCGCCTCGAAGATTCCGACGAAGTCGTCGCGCTGGAACGGCAGCAGCTTCTGCACGGCCGCGCGGCGCTTGACATGGTCGCCGGCCATGATCATCTCGCGCATGATCGGGATACGGTCGGCGGCGAAGAACATGTGCTCCGTACGCACGAGCCCGATGCCCTCGGCGCCGAAGTCGCGCGCCTTCCGCGCGTCCTCCGGCGTGTCGGCGTTGGCGCGGACGCCGAGCGTGCGATACCGGTCCGCCCACGCCAGGAACTCCTTGAACTCCGGGGCGAGGCCGCCCTCGATGGTCTTCACCGCATCGAGGATCACTTCGCCGCTCCCGCCGTCGATCGAGACGATATCGCCCTCGCGCACCTTCCGGCCCGCGGCCGTGAAGATCCGCCGCGTCTCGTCGACGACGATCTCCCCGGCGCCCACGATGCAGGACTTCCCCATCCCCACGGCCACGACGGCGGCGTGCGACGTCCGCCCGCCGCGCGCGGTCACGATCCCGCGCGACGCGTACATGCCCGCGACGTCCTCCGGCGAGGTCTCCGGCCGGACGAGGATCACGGCGCGGCCCTCCTTGCCCCACTCCACCGCGCGGTCGGCGTCGAAGACGACCTCGCCCACCGCCGCGCCGGGCGCCGCGGGGAGCCCCCGGGCGAGCAACCGTCCGCGCGCGATCGCCTGCTCCTTGTCGGCGGCGTCGAAGCCCGGATGAAGCACCTGGTGCAGATCTTGAGGTCGGACGCGCAGGAGCGCCGTGTGCTGGTCGATGACCGCCTCGTGCACGAGGTCGACGGCCACCTTCACCGCGGCCGCCGCCGACCGCTTGCCGGCGCGAGTCTGGAGCAGGTAGAGCCTGCCCTCCTGGATCGTGAACTCGATGTCCTGCATGTCCTTGTAGTGACGCTCGAGCCGCCCGGCGATGGCGAGCAGGTCGTCGTAGATCTCCGGCATCCGCCGCTTGAGGTCGTCGATGTGCTCGGGCGTCCGGATGCCCGCCACCACGTCCTCGCCCTGAGCGTTGGCGAGGAACTCCGCGTAGAAGCGCTGCTCGCCCGTGCGCGGGTCGCGCGTGAACCCGACGCCGGTGCCGGAGGTCTCGCCGAGGTTCCCGAAGACCATCGCCATCACGCTGACGGCCGTCCCCCAGTCCGCCGGGATGTTGTTGATCCGCCGGTACTCCGTCGCCTTCTTGCCGAACCAGGAGTCGAACACGGCCTTGACCGCGAGATGCAGCTGTTCCTTGGGATCCTGCGGGAACGGCGCGCCCGTGCGCGAGCTGACGAGATCCTTGTACGTCTCCGTCAGCTTGCGCAGCTCGGCGGCCGGCACCTCGGGATCGGTTTTGATGCCGAGGCGCGCCTTGAGCGCGCTCAGGTGCTCGTCGAACACCTCACGCCGGATGCCCAGAACCACGTCGCCGAACATCGTGACGAACCGACGGTAGCAGTCCCAGGCGAACCGTTCGTTGTGCGTCCACGCGGCGAGCCCCTCGACCGTCGCGTCGTTGAGACCGAGGTTGAGGACCGTCTCCATCATGCCGGGCATGGAGACGCGCGCCCCCGAGCGGACGGAGACCAGGAGAGGGCGCTTGGGGTCGCCGAGGCCGAGGCCGGCGTCGTGCTCGAGCTTCTCGAGGGCGCCGGCAACCTGCTCCCACAGGTCGTCCGGAACCTGCCGCTTCGTCCGGTTGTAGTGCGCCCAGGCCTGCGTGGTGATCGTGAAGCCGGGCGGCACCGGAATGCCGAGGTTCGTCATCTCGGCGAGCTCGCATCCCTTGCCGCCCAGGAGGTTGCGCATCACGGACGAGCCTTCAGCCTTGCCCGAACCGAAGGAGTAGACGTACTTGATCATGAGCGCGTGTCTCCCTCACGACAGACAAAAAAGTCTTGTAAGACTACAGGATGGAGAGCATTCGCGTCAATCTTTCTCACGCCTTCTCCGTTCGAAAGAAGCCTCGGTCCCTGAAAAGCGAAAGGGCCACGGGTCGCTTCACCCGTGGCCCCCAGAGTTTCCATCGCCACGGGCCCATCTCCTGCCCGTGGCATCCGATCTCGCGTTACTTCGCGGATGCTCCGGGCAGGCCCGGCAGCGCCAGCAGAATAATGCCTAGCGATGGTACCCGCGAGGTCATTGACGTCATGGTGAAGGCAGCATACGCGTTGACGCGACCGCCTGTCAAGATCGCTTGCCCCGTCCCCGCCCCCCCTCGTCGTCCCTGCCGAGCACGAGCTCCTCGACAGCCTCGAGGTGGTCGACCATGGCCCGTCGCGCCTCACGCTCGTCGCGCGCGGCGATCGCGGCCAGGATGCGCTGGTGATCCTGGTGCGAACGCGTCGGCCGGCCGGGCGTGTTGAGCGATTCCTCCCGGCTCTGGGTGAGAAGGTCCATGACCGCGTGCGCGATCCGCGTGATCGCGCGGTTGTGCGCCGCCGCGCCGATGGCCGCGTGGAAGGCCGCGTCCTGGGTCAGGCCGGTCTTGCCGTCCGCGATCTCGCGCGCCTGCTCCGCGAGGATCCGCTCCATCTCCTGGATCTCCTCCCGGGTGGCGCGCGCCGCGGCGAGCTCCGCGAGCGCCGGCTCGAGGAGCCGGCGCGCCTCGAAGAGCTCGCCGATCGCCTCGCGCTGCGACGTCATCACCAGCGCGAGCGGCTCGACCAGCGCCTCGATCGACACCTCGCGGACGAACGTCCCCTCCCCGGCGCGGATCTCGAGGAGCCCCAGACTTTCGAGCGCGCGCAGCGCCTCGCGGACCGAGGTGCGGCTCACGACGAACTTCTCGGCCAGGTCGCGCTCGGGCGGGAGCTGATCGCCGCTCTTGAGTCGCCCCTCGGCGATCATCTGCTTGACCTGGCGGACGATCTCCTCGTAGATGCGCGTGGACTTGATCGGCGAGAGGCTCACGGTACGGTCGGGGCGCCGCGCGCGCCCACGGGCGGGCATCAGGGGCTCCTCCGCGCGTGCGCGTGGCCGTGGCGCCGCGCGCGCGCGAACCACCAGCCGAGCGCCGCGATGAGCGCGCCGATGGCCGGAGGCGTCACGCGGTGAAGCGTTCCCGCCGCGTCGCCGAGCCAGCGCGTCACGAGCCGGTCCTCCAGGACCATCTCGCCCGCGACGTAGCCCAGGAGCCCGCCCCCCAGCCAGACGATCCACGCGTAGCGATTCATCAGGTAGGCGAGAAGCCCCGCGCCCCAGACCACGATGGGCAGCGAGAGCCCGATCCCGAACATGACGAGGAGGAGATCGCCGTGCGCCGCCGCCGCGATCGCCAGCACGTTGTCCAGGCTCATCGTCACGTCGGCGACGATGATGATCCAGACGGCCTCCCAGAGGGACGTCCCGTGCCGCACGCCGCCGTCCGCGTCCGCGCCCGGTCGCACGAGCCGGGCGGCGATCCAGATGAGCAGCAGCCCGCCCGCGAGCTGGAGCAGCGGCACCCTGAGGAGCACGCTCACGATCGCGACGAAGACGAGCCGCAGCACCACCGCGCCGACCGCACCCCAGATCTGCCCCAGCACGCGCTTGCGTTTGGGCAGCGCGCGCACGGCGAGCGCGATGACCAGCGCGTTGTCGCCGGACAGGATGAGATTCAGGAAGCCAATCCCGAGGAGACGCACCCAGAACTCGGGGTCGAGGAGGACGGCCATCAGGCGCCCGGCGCCGGCGCCCCGCGCATCCGGCGCCACCACGGCGTCAGCACGGGGAGGGCGAAGAAGAGAAGGGCGACGCCGGTGATCGCGCCCGCGATCGGTCGCGTGACGAAGATCGCGACCGAGCCCTGCGACATGATGAGGCTCTGGCGGAGCGCGTTCTCGGCGAGGTCGCCCAGCACGAGGGCCAGGACCAGCGGCGCCAGCGGGTAGTCGAGCTTCTTGAACACGTAGCCCACCACGCCGAAGATCACCATGTACCAGATGTCGATCATGCTGTTGTGCACGGCGTAGGAGCCGACGGCGCACACGACCACGATCACGGGCGTCAGGATCGCAAACGGGATGCGGAGGATCATGGCGAAGAACGGCACGAACGCCAGGACCATCAGCACGCCGATGATGTTCCCGGTGTACATGCTCGCGATGAGTCCCCAGACGAACTCGGGGCGTTCCTTGAAGAGGAGCGGCCCGGGCTGGAGACCCCAGATGATGAGCCCGCCGAGCATCACGGCCGCGGTCGGTGAGCCCGGGATGCCCAGCGTGAGCATCGGCAGCATCGCGGCGACGCCCGCCGCGTGGGCGGCGGTCTCGGGCGCCACGACCCCCTCCAGCTCGCCCTGCCCGAACCGTTCCGGATGCCGTGAGAAGCGCTTGGCGAAGGCGTAGCTCATGAACGAGGCGGGCGTGGCGCCTCCCGGTTTGAAGCCCATCCAGAAGCCGATGAACGAGCCGCGCACGAACGTGCGCCAGTAGCGCGGCAGGATCTTCCAGGTCTCGAGGACGACCCCGAGCTTCATGCCCGTGGGCGCGCTGCGGAACGAGAGCCCCTCCTCGACCGACAGGAGGATCTCGCCGACCCCGAACAGGCCGATGACGGCGACGATGAAGTCGAAGCCTTTCATCAGATCCACGAAGCCGAAGGTCATCCGGAGCTGGCCGGTGACGATGTCGAGCCCCACCGCGGCGAGGATGAAGCCGAGCAGGATCGAGACGAGCGACTTGAGCGGGTTACCGCCGCCGAGGCCGACGAAGCTCGAGAAGGTCAGGAGCTGGATCGCGAAGAACTCGGGCGGCCCGAACTTGAGGGCGATCTCCGCCAGGACCGGCGCGAAGAAGGTGATCAGGACGATCGAGAAGAAGGCGCCGACGAACGACGAGGTGAACGCGGCGGTCAGCGCCTGGCCCCCCTTCCCCTGGCGCGCCAGCGGGTAGCCGTCGAACGTCGTTGCGACCGACCACGGCTCACCGGGGATGTTGAAGAGGATAGACGTGATGGCCCCGCCGAAGAGCGCGCCCCAGTAGAGCGACGTCAGCAAGATGATCGCGGAGGTCGGCGGCATGGTGAACGTGAGCGGCAGCAGGATCGCGACACCGTTGGCCCCACCCAGCCCCGGCAGGACGCCGATGATGGTGCCGAGGGTGATGCCGACGACGGCGACGAACAGGTTGTAGGGCGTGATCGCGACGTGGAAGCCGAGGACGAGGTTTTCGATGCCCATCGTCTAGAAACCGAGCCACGCTTCGAGCGGACCCTTCGGCATCGGGACCAGAAACCACTTCTCGAAGACCAGGAACGTCGCGAGCGGGAACAGGATCGCCATCGCCAGGACGGCCAGCCACCCGTGGCGGCCGATCCAGCGCATGTAGAACCCCGTGTAGAGCGCGGCCGCGACGTAGAGCCCGAGCCACTGCGTGAGGACGACCAGCGCCACCGCCGGCCAGAGGACTTTCAGCACCGGCCCGAGCTGCGCCTGCGTCACGAAGGGCCGTCCGGCCGGGCCGCGCGCCGCCTGGAGGACGATGACGGCGCAGGCCGCGATCATGAACACACCGAGCCAGAACGGGAAGAAGCCGCTCTGCGGGCCGTCGGTCCCCCAGCCGATGCCGAGCCGGGCCGAGTCGAAAACGACGACGCCGGCCAGCAGCATCAGGAACGACGCGGTGACGAGATCCGCGATACGCATGGCGTGGGGCGCGCTACTTCTTGAGCAGCCCCCCCTTGGCCATCAGCTCCTTGTGGAGCTTCTCGTTCTCCTCGACCCAGGCCACGTACTCGGCGCCCTCGGCGAACGCCGGCTTGAGCGCGCCCTCGGTCAGGTATTTCTGAAAGTCGGGCGTGTCGTAGACCTTCTTCAGCAGGGCGACGTACCAGTCCACGGCCTCCTTGGGCATGTTCGGAGGCCCGAACATGCCGCGCAGCATGAGGTAGTGGACGTCGACGCCCAGCGCCTCCTTGACCGTCGGGATGTCCTTCCACTCCGCGACGGGAATGCGCGCGGTGTCGAAGACCGCGAGCGGCCGGACCCGCCCGCCCTTCCAGTGGCTCGCGCACTCGATCGGGTTGTTCACGGTCGAGTCGACGTGCTTGCCCACGAGGTTCACGCACACCTCGCCGCCGCCCTTGAACGGCACGTAGATGAACTTGAGGCCGAGCGCCTGCTCCAGCTGGATCGTGAGGATCTGATCCTCCTGCGCGGAGCCGGTGCCACCCATCTTCTTGCCCAAGGGCTTCTCCTTCACGGCGGCGATGTAGTCCTTGGCCGTCTTGTAGGGCATCTCGGCGTTCACCCAGAGGATGAACTGGTCGAGCGCCATGCGGGCGATCGGGCTGAGGTCGCGCCAGTTGAACGGAATGCCGGTATGCAGCGGGGTCGTGAACAGGTTCGAGAGGGTGATGATCATCGTGTGGGCGTCGCCCTTCCGGCCCTTGACGTCGAGGAAGCCCTCGGCACCGGCGCCGCCCGCTTTGTTCACCACGATGATCGGCCGGGGGGAGAGCTTGTGCTTCTCGGCGATGCCCGAGATCAGGCGCGCCATCTGGTCGGCGCCGCCTCCCGTGCCGGCGGGTACGACGAGCTCGATGGGTTTGGTCGGCTCCCAGGCCGCGGCGGGCGCGCCCAGGGACACGATCAGGATCGCGATCAGCGCGAGTACGGTGATGAGCCTCATCGCTCGACTCCTTGCGGACCGGCGCCGCGGTTGTCTCCCGTGACGGTCGAATCTCGATGGTGCGTGACGCGTCGGTGTCGGTTGGCTCCTCGGGCGGGTTATGAACGGCGGGCCGGGCCCCGGGACGCCGGGGCCCGGCCCGCGCCGCGGTTACGCGACGTCGAACCGGCCGGTCGCGTCCATCGGGTGCGCTACTTGGTCTCGAGCGCGGCCTTGGTCGCGTCGAGCCGCCGGAACGGGACGACCGCAGGGATTTCCCACTGCTCCCACATCTCGTCCACCTTCTTCTGGAAGTAGTGAAGATCCTCTTCGAGGAAGTGGGCGAAGCGGCCCTGTTTCAGGAGGTACTCGCGCACCGGCTTGCGCGCGCGCCCCTCGACGATCGCCTTGGTCTTGCCGTAGTACTTCACCTGGCCGTCCTCCACCTCGTAGAGGGGGAAGATCCCGGTCTCGATCGCCAGCTCGCCGAGCTCGTGGGAGAGCATCGGGTCGTAGTCCCAGCCCTTCGGGCACGGGTCGAGCGAGTGGATGAAGGTCGGGCCGCCGATCGAGAGGGCGCGGCGGACCTTGTTCATCATCTCGACCGCGTAGGACGGGCAGACGGTCGCGACGTACCGGCACTCCGTGTGGCCCGCCGCCAGCATGCCCGCCGTGTTCTTCTTCCAGCGCGTGTGGATGAGGCGCTTGACCGTGCCCGGCGGGCTGAACGTCGTGTTGGCGCCGTAGGGCGTCGAGCCCGAGAGCTGGATGTCGGTGTTCGCGTACGACTCGTTGTCGTAGAGCAGGATGAGGCTGTTGTACTCCTTGTGGGTCAGCGTCGCGGAGATCGCGCCGAGCCCCATGTCCGCCCCGCCGCCGTCGCCGCAGAACGCTATAACATTGATCGGCTCGGACTTCATCTTGCCCTTCTTCATGAGCGCCTTGAGGCCCGCGGCGGTGCCGAGCGCGGCGGAGCCCGAGGAGCCGAGCTGCGTGTGCATCCACGGCACCACCCACGGCGTTGTGTAATAGGTCGTGTTGGCGACGTACATGCAGCCCGTCGAGCCCAGCACGATCGTGCGGGGGCCGGACGCCTTCACCATGAGCTTCATGACGAGGGCGGACTCGCAGCCCTGGCAGGTCCGGTGGCCCGACGTGAAGTACTCCTCGATCGTGACCTTCTTGACGCCCCGGAACGGCTCCAGGATCTGCGTGGCGTTGGTGAACGTCGTGGTCTCAGCCATGGCCGTGCTCTCCTATTCTCGAACGCCGAGCCAGTGCGTCTTCGAGTCCGACTTGCCCGACTGCGCGGCACCGTAGCACATGTCGGTCGCCTTGTTGACGTCCTCCAGCGTGACCTCGCGCCCGCCGAGGCCGCAGATGAACGAGAGGAGCGGCGGGCGCCGCGCGGCGTTGTACATGGCCGCGCGGATCTCGTTGGCGACCACGCCCGAGGCGAACGGCGAGCCGAACGAGTAGTTCCGGTCGATGACACCGATCGCCTGCGCCTTGGACAGGGCCGCCACCAGCCGGTCGGTCGGGAACGGCCGGAACCAGCGGAGCCGCACGAGGCCGACCTTCTTGCCCTTGGCGCGCATCTCGCGGATCGCGACCTTGATGGGGAGCGAGATGGTCCCCATCCCGACGAGGATCACCTCCGCGTCGTCCGTCATGTACTCCTCGAACCAGGGGTTCTCGGGCCCGCGGCCGAACACGCGCCGGAAATCGGCGTACGCTTCCTCGATGACCGTGTAGGCACGCTTCATCGCCTCGTCGTTCTGGCGGCGGATCTCGATGACCCAGTCCTCGTTCGCCTGCGGCGCGACGGTGATCGGGTTGTCCGGATGGAGCAGCAGATCGCCCCGGTTGTATCGCGGCAGGAAGGCGTCCACCTTCGCCTTGGGCGGCACCATCGTGAGCGCCTGCGAGTGCGTCAGGAACGCGCCGTCGGCCGAGATCGCGATTGGCAGGAAGATCCGCCGATCCTCGGCCACGCGGTAGGCGATCAGCGTCGTGTCGAGCGCCTCCTGCGAGGTATCGATCCAGCAGAGGAGCCAGCCGAGGTCGCGGACGACCAGCGCGTCGTTGTGCTCGACGCCGAACGCCCCGGGATCGTCGAGCGCGCGGTTGCCGACGAGCGCGACCATCGGCACCCGCAGCGGCGGCGTCACGACCAGGCACTCCATCGCGTACATCCAGCCCACGCCCGACGAGCCGCAGAAGACGCGGGCGCCCACCGTCGAGGCGTGCTTGACGATCTCGAACTGGCTGTGCTCGCCCTCCGCCACGATGTACTCGGCGACCAGATTGCCGTTGGCGATCTTCTTCGCGATCGCCTGCATCACCGTGTCGTACGGCCGGATCGGGTACGCCGTCACCACGTCGATGTCGGCCAGGGTCAGGGCCTCGGCCACGGCCTCGCTGCCCGAGATCAGGAGCTCTTTGTCTTCGCTCGCGGCCGGCGCCGCCTTCGTCACCACCGCCATCGTCGTCCTCCAGCCCTACGAGGTCTTGTGCTGCGCGTTCTCGCCCGGGATGCCCGCCGTGATCTCGACACCGCCCGTGTCCAGCTCCGTCTTCAGCTCTTCCTCGTACTGGCCGCGGAACCGGAAGCCGTGCGAGCGGACCGTCGCCTGCTTGTCGTCGATCTTTCCGGTCATCCAGGTCCGGTACGCGTCCTTGTCCTTCCGCCACATCTCCCACTGGCTGGCGTTGTCGTCGAACACCGACTCGTTCACCATCGTGATGCACTTCTCGACGGGACAGACCGCCTCGCAGACGCCGCAGCCGCAGCACGAGTCCATGTTGGCGTCATAGGTGCCGTCGGGCATCACGTCGAAGCAGGAGTCGGGGCACTGGATCCAGCAGAGCGTGCACTTGACGCAGGTGTCGAAGTTGATCACCGGGCGCATCGTGCGCGTCGTGTACTTCTTGAAGTACGGGTTGCGCTCCGGGACGTAGCCCTTCCCCGCCTCCTTCGGCTTGCCGAGCGGGATCGCCGGGATCGTCACACCCTCACGCATCTCCCACCACTTGGGCATCTCGAACGAGAACGGCACCTCGTCGTTGCCCTCGGTGAGCTTCACCTCGCGGGTCTCGATCCGGTCGTAGGCCTTCTTCGCGGACTCGACCTTGATGTCGGAGCCCCACTCCATCTCGCGGATCGCCTGACTGACCCCGTCGAGGCTCAGGAACGACGGGGCGATCCTGGCGAGCGCGCCCAGGATGCGCACCTCGGTGTGGTCCTCCTTGTAGACCCAGAGGCCCGAGAACGAGGCCTTGGCGCGGATCAGCGAGAGCTTGTACGGAGCATCCTTCTTGTGGATGTCCTCGAGCAGGTCGTCGAACCTCTGCAGCGAGGTCATCAGCACCGTGCCGTTCGGCACGGTGAGCCGGTTGATCGGCTGGAGCCCGTACCAGGCCCACGACTCGACGCCCTTGGAGAGCGTGTCGTCCACGCAGATCGTGACGTCCACGTGCTTGGGCTCGTAGCGGGCCATGTTCTGCTCGAGCTCTTCCTTGCTGTCCGCGACGATCGCGAAGTCCTTCGCCGGGATGCCGTTGCGCTGCGGGCTGTCGCCGTAGCGGCCGAACGCGATGCCCCAGCGGCCGGACTTGCGCGCCGACAGCACGATGCCGCGCGCGATGCGGGCGGCGAGGTTCTTCTGGAAGATGCCGCGATAGACGATCTCGCAGATCAGGGCTGCCATGCGCGTCTCCTCACCGGGGCGCCGGCCCCCGGGACTTGGCTACTGGTCGAATGGTCTGACCGGAGAATACCCCGGGCGGGGACTGAGCTGTCAAGGGGCCCTCGACAGGAACCCCTCGAGAGCCCGCGTAAAGGCCTCAGGCTGCTCGATATTCGACAGATGTGACGCGGACTTGATTATCGTCAGCTCAGATCCGGCGATATGCTCGTGGATCACCCGAGCGGCCGCGACCGGCGTCCCCAGATCATCCTCGCCGACGATGACGAGCGTCGGGATCTTGATGACGCCGAGCCGATCCGTGAGGTCGAGCTTCGAGATCGCGTGACAGCAGCCGGCGTAGCCCGCGGGGTTCGTTCCTCGGATCATCGCGGCCACGCGCTGGACGACCTCCGGACGCTTCTCCCTGAAGGGCGGCGTGAACCAGCGGCCCAGCGTGGGCTCGACGAGCGGCTCCATGCCCTGGGTCTCCGCGGTGCGGATCCGGTCATCCCACGCCGCGCGCATCTCGGGAGGCACGCGGCTGGACGTGTCGCAGAGGGCGAGGCTTGCGAAGAGGCCGGGCGCCTTGAGCGCGAGGGTCTGGCCGATCATGCCGCCCATCGAGAGCCCGACCCAGTGCGTCTTCGCGATCCCGAGCGCCCCGAGGAGCGCGCGGGCGTCCTCCGCGAGCTGGTCGAGCGTGTACGCCCCCCGGGGCGCGTCGGTCGCGCCGTGGCCCCGCGTCTCGTACTGGAGCACCCGGTACCGCCTCGCCAGCGCCGTGAGCTGCGGCTCCCACATGGCGAGCGTGGTCGCAAGCGAATGACTCAGCGTGACCACCGGGGCCCCGGCGGGGCCCTCGAGCGAGTAGTTGACGGAGATCCCGTTGACCGTGACCTTCATGACGCTCCTCCTTGGGTCCGGTGCGCGTCGATCGTCCACTGGACCGCGTCGGCCGCCCGGTGGTCGTTCGGCCGCGCGCGGCGGCGCAGCTCGTCCACGATCTTCGCGCGCGCGTCCGGCGTGCGGTTCTGCGCGAGCTTGAATTTCGGACGACGGGCCCGGATGTCGAGCCGGACCGCCGCGATGTGGGCGATCGCGCCCCGATAGAGCGGGTCGTCCGGGGTCACCGGCCGGAAGCCCCCCTCCGGCTGGTACCGGCCGAGCAGCTTCGTCTGCTGCGCGGCCAGCGCCCCCGCGTCGTCGGACACCGTGGCCTGGCAGTCGAAGATGACCGTCCGGTGATACGCCGTCGCCATGACCGCGTTCTCCGGATGCACCCAGTACGAGGGGATAACCGCGAGCACTTCGTCGACCTCGAAGAGGCAGCGCGGCCGCGCCCGGAGGTCTTCGATCTGCTCGTCCTTGCGGACCAGGTGAATCTCGAATGCGTCACCGTCGTACACGAAGGGGTAGAGCCCGATGTGGGGCGTCCCCCCGGCGTCGGCGGTGACGAGACGCCCCATCTCCTGGGAGCGGACGAACCGGTCCACCTCGTCCCGCGGCACGTCCGCGTAGTAGTCGTGGAAGATCACGCGCGCGCTCCTTTGGCCGCTCGCCGGACCATGTCGCGAAAGTAGCGGTGCACGGCCTGCTCGCCCGTCACCTCCGGGTGGAAGGTCGCCACGAGCACCCCGCCCTGCCGGGCCATGACGGGATCGTCGCCCTGACGCGCGAGCACGTCGACGCCCGCGCCGACCCGCCGGATGCGCGGGGCGCGGATGAACATCATGTCGATGGGTGTCGGCCGCCCGTCGAGCATCGCCGTCCCCCGGCTCTCGAACGACTCCCGCTGGCGCCCGTAGGCGTTTCGCTCGACGGTGACGTCGATCAGGCCGAGAGAGAACTGCCGGGGGTTCTCGACCTCCCGCGCGAGCACGATGAGACCCGCGCAGGTGCCGAAGATGGGTCTGCCCTCGGCGTGGAACTTCTCGATCGCGGGGACGAATCCCCACTCGTCCATGAGCTTGAGCAGCGTCGTCGACTCGCCACCCGGAATGAGCAGGCCGTCCACGTCGGCCAGCTCGGCCGGCTTGCGGACCTCGACCGCCGCGACGCCGCACGTCGCGAGCGCCGCGGCGTGGAGGCCGAAATCGCCCTGAAGGGCGAGCACGCCGATTTTCACGTTTTCGGTCATTTCACCGCTCACCTCGGACGGCGGGGCCGCAGCCCCGCGACGTCCTGCGGCTCGCACTACCAGCCCCGGGTCTGGAGCAGGTCCTTCTCCTCGAGCTTCGAGGTCTCGATCCCGGGCATCGCCTCGCCCAGCTCCTCCGAGACGCGCGCGAGGACGTCGGCATCCTTGAAGTGGGTCGTCGCCTGGACGATCGCCTTGGCGCGCTTGGCCGGATCGCTCGACTTGAAGATGCCCGAACCGACGAACACCGACTCGGCGCCGAGCTGCATCATGAGCGCGGCGTCGGCCGGCGTCGCGATGCCACCCGCCGAGAAGTTCGGTACCGGGAGCTTGCCGGTCTTCGCCACCCAGCGCACGAGCTCGTAGGGCGCGCCGAGGGTCTTCGCCTCGGTCATGAGCTCCTCGGGCGAGAGCAGCGTCAGCCGCCGCATCCCGGACACGAGCGCCCGCATGTGGCGCACGGCCTCGACGATGTTGCCCGAGCCGGCCTCGCCCTTCGTGCGGATCATCGCCGCGCCCTCGCCCACACGGCGGAGCGCCTCGCCGAGGTCGCGCGCGCCGCACACGAACGGCACCCGGAAGGCGAACTTGTCGATGTGAAAATGCTCATCCGCGGGCGTCAGCACCTCCGACTCGTCGATGAAGTCCACGCCGAGGGCCTCGAGGATCTGCGCCTCGACGAAGTGGCCGATGCGCGCCTTGGCCATCACGGGGATCGTCACCGTCTTCTGGATCTCCCGGATCTTCCTCACCGGCGACATCCGCGCGACGCCGCCCTCCTTGCGGATGTCCGCGGGCACACGCTCGAGCGCCATCACGGACACCGCGCCCGCGTCCTCGGCGATCTTCGCCTGCTCGGCGTTGGTGACGTCCATGATGACGCCGCCCTTCAGCATCTCCGCGAGGCCGATGTGCTTCTTGTCCGCGATGCGCAGCCCGTTCACGTCCATCATGTGGATCTCCTTTGTCTTGGCCGGTCGGCCAGTCGATTCCTACCCTAGACCAGCGGAACCGTCGCGCGTGCCGCCCGCTCGCGCTCCGGGACCCGTCCGCGCGCCGCCCGGATCGTCTCCGCCAAACGCTTGACCCCCTCGTCGATCCGCGCCGCCGCCACCGACGAGAACGAGAGCCGCAGGGTCCTCTCGCCGCCCCCGTCCACGAAGAACGCGGCGCCCGGCGTGAACGCGACGCCGCGCTCGCCCGCGGCGGGCAGCAGCGCGCCGGCGTCGAGCCCGGGCGGCAGCGTCACGAGGAGCGAGAACCCGCCCTGCGGCTCGGTCCACGTGACCTCGGCCGGCATCCGTCGACGGAGCGCCGCCAGCAGGAGCGCGCGTCGCCGCGCGTACTCGCGGGCGACCCGCGTCACGTGACGGTCCAGGAGCTTGCGCTCGCAGAACCGGTAGACCGCGGCCTGGAGCAGCGCGCTCGTGTGCAGGTCGGCGAGCTGCTTGGCCGCGAGGAGCCGGTCGAGGACCGGCCGCGGGCCGACGAGCCAGCCGAGCCGCAGCCCGGGAAAGAGGATCTTCGAGAACGTCCCGATGTAGATCACGACCCCGTCCCGGTCGAGCGCCTTGAGCGGGACCGCCGGCCGCTCGCCGTAGTAGAGGCTGCCGTCGAAGCCGTCTTCGACCACCGGCACCTGATGGCGCGCGGCGACGTCCAGGAGGCGCCGCGCCGTCTCGAGCGTGAGGGAGAGTCCGGTCGGGTTGTGCGCGCTGGGCTGGCAGTAGAAGAGCTTCGGCGCGTGACGCTCGAGGAGCCGCTCGAAGGCGTCCACCCGCGGGCCCGACGTGTCCCAGGGCACCGCCAGCAGCTGGGCGCCGAAGGAACGGAAGACCTGCAGCGCGCGGGGGTAGGTCGGATCCTCGATCGCGACGGCATCTCCCGGGTCGAGCAGCGTGCGGGCGATCAGGTCGAAGCCCTGCTGGGAGCCGTTGACGATGATGATGTCGTCGGGCCGCGCCTCGAGCCCGAATCTCAGGAGATAGGTCGAGAGATACTGCCGGAGCGGCGGATAACCGCCGGCGGGGTAGTACTGCAGGAGCGCGGCGCCGTCCTCGCGGATCACGTCGTTCAGCACGCGGCGGAAGGCGTCGGTCGGGAAGAGCCCGCTGTCGGGCATGCCACCCGCGAACGAGATGACCGCGGGATTGGCTGCCGCCGTGCTCGCGAGGGCCCGCGTCCGGTCCTCCTCGGCGACCACGATCTGCGCGCTCCGCGAGAACAGGCCCGGCCAGTTGAGCGGCACCTGGGACGGGACCTGAGCCTCGGGCGCCGCCTGGGTCCCGGGCGACTCGGCGACGAAGGTCCCCTGGCCCACGTGGGCCCGGGCCCAGCCCGCGGCCACGAGCTCCTCGTAGGCCTGCGCGACGGTGGCGCGGTTGACGCCGAGCTGCTGCGCGAGGTCGCGCGTGGCCGGCAGCTTCATCCCGGGCGTCAGGAGCCGCTCGCGGATGAGGCGCTCCAGGTACGCCTGGATCTGGCGCGGCAGCGCGACGGGCTTCTCGCGGTCGAGCGGGATGTGCACCGTGGTCTCCTTACAGGGCCATTCTCCGAGTATTCCTGGCGACGTCAAGGGCCAATTGGCCTGCTCGGTACCAGGCCACGCTATAATCCTCCGCACCGGGAGGAGGCCCCTCATGTCCCTGGGCGAGGCGCCGATCAGGCAGGCCGTGAAGTGGATCGAGGACCGGCTGCGCGACGACCCGGCGGCCGATCGCCTCAGGCTCGTCGACGAGGCGTCGCGGCAATTCGACCTGACGCCGCTCGATGAGGACTTCCTCCTCCGGCACCTGGCCGAGCGCCGCAAGGACGGATGAGCGAGGCGCAGACCCGCCGCGTCCAGGCGCAATTCGGCGCGACCCCGCAGGCCTACGTCGCGAGCGTCGGTCACGCCGGCGGCGCCGATCTCGAAACGCTGCTGGCCTGGGGACGCGCCCGCCGCCCGGCGCGGGTCCTCGACGTCGCCACCGGGGGCGGTCACACGGCCCTCGCCTTCGCCGGACTCCCGGCGCGCGTCGTCGCGTTCGACCTGACGGAGGCGATGCTCCGCGCCGCGCGCGACTTCGTCGGCGGCCGCGGCGCGACGGGCGTGAGCTTCGTCGCGGGCGACGTCGAGGCGCTCCCCCTCCGCGAGGGCGCCTTCGACCTCGTGACCTGCCGGATCGCCGCCCACCACTTCGCCGACGTCGCCGCCGCCGTCCGCCAGATCCAGCGCGTGCTGCGCCCCGGTGGCTCCTTCCTCGTGCAGGACATCCTCGGTCACGACGATCCCGAGGCGAGCGCCTTCATCACCGAGGTCGAGCGACGCCGCGACCCCTCCCATGTCCGCGCCTACCGCGCGACGGAGTGGAAGGCCTTCCTGAAGGCCGCCGGCATGACGGTGATGGCCGAGGCGATCGTGAGCAAGGTCCGTCCGTGGGGCGACTGGACGGCCCGGATGGGGATGAGCGTCGAGGCGCGGCGTGAGCTCGAGGCCTTCGTGCGCGGCGCGCCCGAGCCCTGCCGCCGCGCCTTCGACGTGAGACTCGCGGGCGACGCGGTCGAATCGTTCGCCGACCGCATGATCCTGCTCCGCGCCGACCGCGACTAGCCCTTCAGCCTCACGAGCGTCGCGCCCCAGCCTCCCCGCTCCGGCGGGGCGTCGCCGAACGCGGCCACGAGCGGATGCCTGGCGAGAACGGATCGGACGATCTCACGCTGCACGCCGACGCCGCGGCCGTGGACCAGGCGTACCTCCCGGAAGCCGCGCGCGTGGGCGGCCACCAGGTACTCGGCGACCAGCGACGGAACGTCCCGCGGCGCGAACGGGTGGAGGTCGAGGGCGTCCTCGATCGGGACGCGTACGGGGGCGTCGGGTGCCGCGTCGTCTACAGCCGCGGCCCCTGCAGCACGTGCTGCTGCCAGTGATCGAAGCTCAGGAGATCCTCCCCCGAGAGCTTGCACTGTCAGAAGGTCGCGGCCCGCTCGAAGAACGTGACGTCGACGACGCCGACGTTCTCGGCGCGCGCCGTTTCGGCGACCTTCTGCGTGACCATCTGGCGGACGAACGGGATCGGAATCCGGCCGAGCCGGTGGATGACCTCGTCGGTGCACCGGATGCGCGTCCCGGGAAGCACCGGGCCGGCCGCGACGACCGCGGCCTCCTCCCGTTCCGGGTGCTCGCACGTCTCCGGCACGAGCTGCTGCAGGCGCAGCGATACGTACTCGGTCACCCACTGCTGGATGCCGCGCTTCATCTCGTCCGGGCTGCCCCCGCCGCGCTCCGGCGTATCACCGCCGCCGGTGAGCAGGCTCTCCAGCCGGCCGAGGCGGGTCTCGAGCGCCGCCAGGCGCTGCTCCAATCCCTGATCCGTCATCTCATCCTCCGAGCGGCGCGAGCCTTCGCAGCGCGCCGCGGCGTCATGCCACCACTGGGCGCCGCGCGTGCCAGTCCGTGAGGCGCTGGTAGGCGTCGCCGGCGCGCATCACCGTCGCCTCGTCGAACGGCCGCCCGACGAGCTGCAGGCCAATCGGCAGACCGCCGGCCGTGAACCCGCAGGGCACGGAGCAGCAGGGATGCCCCGAAAAGTTGAACGGGCGCGTCAGCCGGATCAGCGCCGCGCGCACGTCGGACGTCCCGTCGCCGAGCTCCACCGTCCGCTCGCCGAGCACGGGCGCCGGGATCGGCGTCGCCGGCGCCAGGAGCACGTCGCGCCGCGCGAGCGCCGCGTCCACCTCCTGGCGCACGAGCTGACGCACCTGCTGGGCGCGCACGTAGTGGACACCGCTCACGAACGCGCCCATCTTGAGCCGCTCGCGCACGTCCGGCTGGTAGTCCGCGGCGCGCGTCCGCATCCATTCGGCATGGTACGCGAGCGCCTCGGCGGCGACGATCGCGAACGCCGCCGCCGCCACGTGCGGGATCTGCTCGAGGCGCACCTCGTCGACCACCGCGCCGGCCTGCGCCAGCGTGGTGGCGGCCCGCTCGACCGCCGCGCGCACCTCGGGCACGGCCGCGTCGGTGAAGTGCGGCCGCAGGAGCCCGACGCGCAGCCCCTTCACGTCGCCCGTGAGCGCCGCGGCGTAGTCGGGCACGGGCAGGACGCTCGTGGTCGGGTCCGCGGGATCGTAGCCGGCCATCGCGCGGAGCATGAGCGCGCAGTCCTCGACCGTTCGCGCCATCGGCCCCGCGTGGTCCATGGACCAGGACAGCGGCAACACGCCCGCACGGCTCACGCGCCCGTAGGTCGGTTTCACGCCACTGATCCCGCAGAGCGACGCGGGAATGCGGATCGAGCCGCCCGTGTCCGAGCCCAGCGCGCCGGGGCAGAGCCCCGCGGCGACCGCCACGCCCGAGCCCGAGGACGAGCCCCCGGCCGCGCGGTGCGCGCCCATGTCCCAGGGGTTCATCGCGTCGCCGTAGTGCGCGTTGAGGCCCTCGGGGCCGTAGGCGAACTCGTGCATGTTGAGTTTGCCGAGGACGATCAGCCCGGCGGCGCCGAGCCGCGCGACGACGGTCGCGTCCTGGGCCGGCACGAAGTCCGCCAGGATCTTCGAGCCGCCCGTGGTCCGCACGCCCTTGGTGCTGTAGAGGTCCTTCGGCCCGTAGGGCACGCCATGCAGCGGGCCCGCCACGCGCCCCGCGACCAGCTCCGCCTCGGCGGCGCGCGCGGCCGCGAGTGCGCCGTCCCCGCAGACGGTGATGAACGAGCGGAGTCGGCCGTCGAGCGCGGTGATGCGCTCGAGGTGGGCCTGGACGACCTCGACCGGCGAGACTTCCTTCCTCGCGATCATCCGGCCCAGCTCGGCCATCGAGCGCCAGACGAGATCGGCCATGTCAGAACACGCGGTACTGGGTCGCGGGCTCGACGTCCCCGAGGGGAAGCGTCTCGAGCCGCGCCAGCATGTCGAGCGTCCGTTCCAGCGTCGGGCGGATCGCCTCCAGCTCGGCGTCCGTCCAGGGGAATCCGCCGAGCCGGGCGATGCCGCGCAGGGTGTCGAGGTTTATTTCCATGGGCGGGAGCATACCACTAGAATGAAAGGCGATGGCCGTGGCGCTCACGATTCTGACCGATCCGCGCGATCCGGCGGCGCGCCGCGTGCTCGATCCGGATCCCGGAGCATCGATCCTCAAGGCGGCGCACGCCGCCGGCATCGACATCACGGCGACCTGCGGCGGCCGCGGCCGGTGCACCTCGTGCCGCGTCAAGTTCGTGAGCGGCACCGTGCCGCCGCCGACGATCATGGACGAGGTCCAGCTCGGCGACGACCTCGTGCGCGAGGGCTTCCGCCTCGCCTGTCAGTGCGTGCCGGGTGAGCCCGTGACGGTCCAGGTCGCGCCCCCGCTCGAGGAGCTCTCGTTCCAGATCCTCGGCGCCGGCCCGGGCCCGCGTCAGCTCGGCCGTATGACGCTCGACTCCGGCATCCAGAAACAGCTCGTCAAGGTCGCCCTGCCCCGCGAGGAGCACCATCAGACCTCCGACCTCGAGCAGCTCTGCGCCGCGGTAGGCGCGACGCCGGCCGAGGTCGGCGCCAGCGTCCTGGCGACGCTCCCGGCCGCGCTCCGCGACGACCCCGACGGCGTCACCGTGACGACGTTCGCCGTCGGGGGCGGCCATCAACAAGTGTTGGCGGTCGAGCGCGGCGACACCGCCGGCATGAAGTTCGGCCTCGCGGTGGACATCGGCACGACCAGCGTCGTCACGACGCTGCTGGCACTCGACTCGGGCGAGCAGCTCGCCACGGTCTCGAGCCTGAATCCCCAGGCGGTGTTCGGCGGCGACCTCATGTCGCGCATCGCGTTCGCGCAGTTCAACCCGGCGAATCTCCGGAAGCTGCACACGCGCATCGTCGGGCTGCTCAACCAGCACGTCGAGCAGATCTGCCGCGAGTCGGGCGTCCTGGCGAAGTGGATCTACAAGGTCGTCGTCGTCGGCAACACGTGCATGCATCACATCCTGCTCGGGATCGACCCCTCGTACGTGGGCCTGGCACCCTACGCCCCGGTGATGCGCCACCCTCTGGTGCTGCCTGCGCGCGAGCTCTTTCTCAAGGTCGCGCCCGACGCCCGTGTCTGTCTCCTGCCGATCGTCGCGGGCTTCGTCGGCGCCGACGCGGTCGCGGTCGCGCTCGCCACGCGGATCTACGAGAGCCCCGAGGTCCGCATCGCGGTGGACATCGGCACGAACGGCGAGGTCCTCCTGGGCTCGCGCGACCGTCTCTGGGCGTGCTCGGCCCCCGCGGGTCCGGCGCTCGAGGGCGGGCAGATCCGCCACGGCATGCGCGGCGCGCTCGGTGCGATCGACCGCGTTGCCGTGGACGACGACATCCGCGTGCACACGATCGGCGAGGGGGCGGCGCTCGGCATCTGCGGCTCGGGATTGATCGACCTCCTCGCGGGCCTGCTCGACGCCGGCGCGATCGACCCGACGGGGCTCATCCAGGTGGAGGCCCGCGACACGCTGCCCGCGACGCTCCGCGACCGGGTGGAGATGCGCGGCGAGGAGCGCGTGATCGTCGTCCTGCGCCCGGGCGAGGCGGGCGCGCGCGGGGAGATCGTCCTCACCCAGGACGACGTCCGCCAGGTCCAGCTCGCGAAGGGCGCGATCGCCGCGGGCGCCGCGATGCTCCAGCACGTGGCCGGAATGCCGAGCGCGCGGGTGGCCGAGCTCATGCTGGCGGGCGGCTTCGGCAACTACGTCTCGATCGCCAGCGCGCTGCGCATCGGACTGATCCCGCCGCTTCCGCTCGGGCGGATCCGCTACGTGGGCAACGCGGCCTCCCTCGGGGCCCAGCTCTGCCTGCTCTCCGAGACCGAGCGCGCGCGCGCCGCCGAGATCGCGGGGCGGATCGAGCACGTGTCCCTGGCCGCCCATCCCGACTTCGAGCGGATCTTCGTGGACTCGATGAACTTCCCGCCGGCGCCATGAAAGGCGCGATCCCCGGCAAGGTCGTCGGCCTCGAGGTCGGCGCCGTCAGCCAGACGCTGGACGCGCGCTGGCTCATGGCCTACGCGGCGGGGCTGGGCGAGACCGACCCGCGCTACTACGACACGGAGGCGCCCGGCGGGCCGCTGGCCCACCCGATGTTCGCCGCGTGCTACGAGTGGCCCGTGGCGCTCTCGCTGCGCGCGAAGACGATCAAGCCCGAGCTGCTGCCCCTCGGCGTCCAGACGAGCCACCACCTCGTCATCCACCGGCAGCCCGCGGCGAGTGATCGCCTGCTCACCCGCGGGCAGGTCGTCACGGTCAAGCCGGTCCGCGCGGGCACCCTCGTCGTCACGCGCTATTCCAGCGTGGACCGCAACGGCCGGCCCGTCACGACGACCGACTATGGCTCGATCTTCCGCCGCGTGACCACGGAGGGCGAGGCGAGCGCCGCCGTGCCGCCGCTGCCACGTCCGGAGCCGCCGGCGGGCGACGAGGTGCGCTGGATCGCGACGGTCGCCGTCGGCCTGCAGGCCGCCCACGTCTACTCCGAGTGCGCGCGCATCTGGAACCCGATCCACACCGACATCGCCGTCGCCCGCGCCGCGGGGCTTCCCGGGCTGATCCTGCACGGCACCGCGACCATCGCGCTCGCGGTCTCGCAGGTGATCCAGCGCGACCTGGCCGGCGACCCGACGCGGGTCGCCGAGCTCACCGCGAGGCTCGCGGGCATGGTCTCGATGCCGTCGAGCCTCGTCGTTCGCGGCCGCGCGCGCGCCGGGAACCGGGTCGCCTTCGACGTCATGAACGAGCGTGGCGAGCCGGTGCTGAGCGACGGCGTCATCCGCGCATGAAGCAGATGGGGCGGCGCGAACGGCTCCAGGCCGCGATCAACCGGGAACCCGTGGATCGGACCCCGTATGCGGTCTGGCGCCACTTCCCGGCCGTGGACCGCTCGCCCGCCGGCCTCGCGCAGGCGACGCTCCGCTTCCATGAGCGCTACGGCTCGGACTTCATCAAGATCACACCGCGCGGCGGCTACGCGGTCGAGGCGTGGGGCTGCGTCGAGAGCGACGAGCCCAGGCCCGACGGCCACCGGCCCTGCCGCTCCTGCGCCGTGCGCGAAGCCTCGGACTGGAAGAAGATCCGGCCGCTGGACCCCACGTCCGCGCCCGGCTGGTCCGAGCAGTTCGAGACGATCGTCCGCATGGGCTTCGACCGGCGCATCGGCGACGCGCCGGTGCTGCCGACGCTCTTCTCGCCGCTCTCGCTCGCGCGGAAGCTCTCGGGTGACCGCCTCACGCACGACCTGCGCGAGCAGCCCGGCTCGGTCACCGACGCCCTCGAGGTCATCACCGAGACAGTCGTCCGGTTCGCGGCGCTGGCGCTCGCCGAGGGCGTCTCGGGCATCTTCTACTCGATCCAGGCGGCGAGCCGCTCGGCCGGCTCCGAGGACGACTACGCGCGCTTCGGCGAGCCCTACGACCGCCGCGTGCTCGAGTCCGTCCGCGACAAGTCCAGCCTGACGATCATCCACTGCCACGGGGATCGCCTCATGTTCGACCGGCTGGCCTCGCTCCCCGGCCACGCCTGGAACTGGGACGACCGGACGGCCGGCCCGTCCCTGGCCGAGGTCAAAGGCAAGACGGTCGGCGCGGTCATCGGCGGGCTCGATCAGTGGGGGACGCTGCGGGACGGAACTCCGGACCAGGCTGTGGCCGAGGCGCAGGATGCCCTCGCCCAGACCGGGGCTCTCGGGCTCATCGTGGGTCCCGGATGCGTGCTGCCGGCGAACACGCCGGACGCGAACGTCGCGGCGGTCGTGCAGGCTCTCGGCGGTCCACTCAGGAAGATCCCCGGCGTCACGCCCTGAGTGGCGCTCCGGAATCTAACGCGAGCGGAGACGCGACGCGCGGACGCGCTCGACCCGGCGGCGCCGCTCGATGCGCGCTTCGCGCCACTCGAAGGCAGCGACCCCGCAGGCGGTCAAGCCGGCCATCATGCCCCACACCGCGATCATCATCCAGTCCATGCGTATAGGACGCTGCATCCGAAATGCCAGATGCGAAAGGCCCAGGAATCTTGATGTCCGCTCGGCAGCGTCGTTGAAGCTCGGGCGAAAACGGACCAGCGTCGGGCGCCGCCCGGCGCATTCCTGTCAGGGCGCGCTCGTCTCGATCACTTCCCGACGTTAAACCGGAAATGGCAGACCTCGCCGTCCTGGACGACGTAGTCCTTGCCCTCGAGTCGGAGCTGGCCCTTGGCGCGCAGGTCGGCGAACGAGCCTTCTGCTGCGACGAGCTCCGCGTAGCCGTTGACCTCGGCCCGGATGAAGCCGCGCGCGATGTCGGAATGCACGGTCCCGGCGGCGTCCTGGGCCCTGGTTCCCGCCGGGATCGGCCAGGCGCGGACCTCATCCTCACCGACCGTGAAGAACGAGACGAGTCCAAGCAACGCGAAACAGTCACTTAGGACTCGATTGATGGCAGGCTCCTTGAGGCCGAGATCGGCCAGAAAGGCCTCCTGCTCCTCCCCGGAGAGCTGAGCCACCTCGGTCTCGATGACGGCCGAGACCCATCCCACGCGGGTCTTCGCCTGGGCGGCCACCGGCGCGAGCCCGTACTTGTCGGCGACCCGGGGTCCGTCGCCAATCGCCTTCTCGTCGAGATTCAGGCAGTGGAGGATCGGCTTCTCGGAGAGGAAGGTGAAGCCGCGGATGGCCTTGGTCTCGTCGGCCGAGAGATCCACCGACCGGAGCGGGGTCTCGGCCTCGAGCGCCGCCTTCAGGCGGCGGAGAATCTCCTGCTCCTTGACCTCCGCCTCCTTGCGCTGCTTCTTGATCGATACCTCCAGACGCTCGAGCCGCCGTTCGACGACCTCCAGGTCCGCGAGCAGCAGCTCGGTCTCCAGGTCGACGATGTCGCGCCTGGGGTCCGGGGCCCCCGCGACCTCGTCGGCAAAGGCCCGCACCACGTGCAGGAGCGCGTCGGCGTTCCTGAATTCCTTGGTCTCGAGCCCTCCGCGCTCGCCCTTGGCGATGCCGGCGAGGTCGACGACCTCGAACGTCGCGAACGTGGTCTTCTTCGGCTTGAAGAGCGCCGAGAGCCGATCCACGCGCGGGTCGGCGACCCTGGCGACGCCCGCGTGCAGCTCGGCGCGCCCCGTGTCGAAGCGGGCCGTCTGCACGTTCGAGCCCGTGAGCAGGTTGAACAGCGTCGTCTTTCCGGACTTCGGGAGCCCGATCAGGCCGATCTTCATGGATCGATTATGCCAGGTGTCGTATCGTTAGGGGCGCTCTGAGCCATCCCGCCAAAGGCATCGACGCCAAGGGCGCAATCCTCGCGCTGGTCGTCTCGCTCCTTTGGGGCGCCAACCCGGTCGCCATCAAGCTCGGGCTCGACGACGCGCCGCCCATCCGCTTGGCCTGGATGCGCTTCCTCGTGGGCGGCGTCGTGATCACGCTTTGGGCGTGGACGACGGGACGGTTCGCCAGCTTCCGGATCGAGCGCGACGAGTGGCGCCCGCTCACCGTCGTGGGCCTTCTCCTGACCACGCAGGTCGGCTTCATGAACGTGGGCACCTCGCTGACGAGCGCCGCGCACTCCGCGATCCTCTTGAACCTCTACGCGGTCCACACCGTCCTCCTCGCCCACTTCCTCATCCCGGGCGACCGGCTGACCCCGCGCAAGCTCGTCGGCGTGCTCATCGCCTACGCAGGCATCGTCCTGCTCCTCGCCGGCCAGGCGGCGCACGGCTCGGCCACGCTGCTCGGCGACGCCATCATGTTCGTCTCCTCGCTCATCCTGGCCGAGCGAACGATCTTCCTCGCGCGCGCCGTCCAGCACCTCGATCCAGCCAAGCTCCTGCTCGCCCAGGCGCTCATCGGCACGGTGATCTTCGTCGTCGTCTCGGCCGTGTTCGAGCCCGCGCCGACACGCTGGACCGCAAACCTCGCCGGCTCGATCGCCTACCAGGGCGTCGTCATCGCGGGGTTCAACTTCGTCGTGAATCTCTGGCTCCTGCGGCACTACCGCCCGAGCGCGCTCGCCGCCTTCTTCCTGACCCAGCCGCTCTTCGGCGTCGTGGCGGCCGCCCTCGTCACGGGCGACCGCCTCACGGCGGACCTCCTCCTGGCGGGCGTCGCGGTCACGATCGGCATCGGCCTCACGAACCGCTGAGCCCGGTATAATCGGGCCATGCCGACGCGGCCCTCCAAGACCATCGAGGTCGTGCCGAACCCCCATCCCGACCGCGACTACGAGGTCGCGATGACCGTGCCCGAGTTCACCTGCCTCTGCCCGCTCACGGGGCAGCCCGACTTCGCGACGATCCGGATCCGCTATGTGCCCGACCAGCACCTGGTCGAGCTGAAGGCGCTGAAGCTCTACATCTGGTCGTATCGCGACGAGGGCGCGTTCCACGAGGACGTCACCAACCGCATCCTGGACGACCTCGTGGCGGCGGCCCGGCCGCGGTGGGCCGAGGTGATCGGCGACTTCAGCGTGCGCGGGGGCATCAAGACCGAGGTGCGCGCGACCCACGGAAAGCGCCCCGAACTCTAGCGCGCGCCGCCGCCGTCCCCCACCAGCACGAACGGCGCCCAGAAGACCGGGTGCGCGTAGCTCGCGATCACCTGCTTCGTCGCTGCGTCCACCAGCGCGCCGTCGTCGATCATCCAGTTCAGCGTCCGCTGGAGCGCGCGCGCGCGCGTGAGGCGCGCGTCGGCGGCCTGGCGCCGGAAGAGGTCCGTCGTGAGCGCGCGCGCCGAGGTGGTTTCCACGGCCCAGTGGCTCACGAGCAGCGCGCGTGCGCCCGCATAAAAGAACGCGCGCCCGAGCCCGGAGACCGCCTCCGACCCGGCGCCGTTGCCGCTGGCCGTGTTGCAGGCCGAGAGCACGACCCAGTCGGCGTCGAGGCGGAGCGCCAGGATCTTCTCGAGCGTAAGGAGGCCGTCGCCGTCGACCTGCGCGACCTCCGGCGCGGCGAGCGCCAGGGCGGGCTGCGTCAGGCCGTCCAGGTCCCCCGCGACGAGCCCGTGGGTTGCAAACGCGATGACGCGATAGCGCGCGAGGTCGAGCGACTCCACGCTGCCCTCGTTCGCGCGCCGGCCGAGGAACACGTCCCGGGCGGGATCGGCCCGCAGGGCGCCGGCGATGCTCCGGATCTCGTCGGCGGTGTCGGGCAGGCGCGGGAGCAGCTCCAGGCGCACGCTGTCGCTCAGCCGGACCCGGATGTTCCGGAGCGAGACGGTGGCGCTCCGCAGGCTCATCTCGGGGCGCGGCGGGGGACCGCCCTCGGCCTCGCGCGCCTGCTCGAGACTGAAGTAGGGATCGCCGAAGCCCACGAACGGCCGCCGCCCGGGCGCGCCCGGAGGCACGCTCCGGAGCGTCACCAGCGCTCCGGCCGAGGGGAGCACGGTCACGGCGTGGGTCCTCACGAGCCACGGCACGCTCCGGTAGCGGGAGAAGAGCGCGCCCTCCTCGGGCCCGAGCGTCGCGGGCCGCGTGGGCAGCAGCGCGAACGGGAGCTGCCCGAGCGGGCCGTGGGGCACGACGATCAGGCTCTGGGCGCCCGCCCATGCGCTCCTCACCGGCTCCAGGACCTGCCGGTACAGCTCCTGCGCCGCGGGCACGTCGAACTCCGGGATCTCGCCAAAAGTTCGCGCGCCGATGTCGAGCGCCTCCCGGAGGTGTCGCACCGTCGCCTCGAGCGGCGCGGCGCCGACCGCCGTCGACGCGAACGCCACGGGACCGGTGGCGGGCACGCCCCAGACGAACGTGCGCTCGGCCGTCACGAAGATCGAGACGACCGCCTCGCCCGGTCGCAGCGCGGTACGGACCTGGGCGATCGTCGCCGGCGAGGGCTGGACGAGCTGGGCGTAGGCCGGGAACGCCCGGTGGATCTCCGCGGCGGCCGCCGCCCGCTCCGCGCGCAGTCGCTCGACCTCCACGCGGAGCTGGCGCGCCGCCTGCTCGTCCTGCGCGGTGCTCAGCAGCGCAGCCAGGTGCCCCTGGAGCGCGGCCAGCTGCTTGGCGGCGTCCTGCTCGCGCCGCACGAGCCCGGCCAGCGCCGGCGTGGCGGCCGCGGCGCGAGCCGCGCTCGCGTCGAGCGCCCGCTCGACCGCGCGGCCGCGCACGACCTCCGCCACCCGGAAGGCCTCGCCGACGGCGTCGGTCCCGTCCGCGAGCGGGGTCCCCTGCACCTCGGCGAGCAATCGGATGTAGCGCGCCAGGATGAAGGCGGCCTGGCGGTCGCGGGCGGTGCGGCTCGACGCCTCGTCGTCGGTGTCCTGCGCGCGCGCGAGCAGAAGGGGCGTGACCTCGGCGAACTCCGCCAGCGCGCTCCGCCGGTCGCCGCGTTCCGCGTTGATGACCGCACGGAACCCCCGGTACAGCACGACCACCGGATCGCGCTCGGCGGGATCCCGGCGCTGGCTCGCGATCACCCGCTGGCACATCTGGAGCGCCTCCCCCACACGACCGGCGTGCAACAGCGCCAGCGCGAAATCGGGGTCGCCGAGGAGGAACCGCGCGGCCGCCGCGTCCGCAGATCGCTCGCGGATCCGGTCGTACTCGACGAGGGCGTCCTGCCAGCGCTCCTGGCCGATCAGGGCGAGGGCGAGGAACTTCCGCGCGCGTCCGACCTCGCGCGAGCCGTCGGCCGCGCCCACGCGCTGGTAAACCTCGAGCGCCACGCGGACGAGCGCCTCGGCATCGGCGTAGCGTCCCTGCTGCCCGAGCGTCCACGCGAGGGTGATCGCCGCGTTCGACGTATTGATGTTGTTGCGTCCCAGCTTTCGGAGGGTCCCGAGGAGCGCGCGGCGCCCCTCGATCTCGGCTTCGACGAGGCGCCCCTGGCTCACCAGCGGCACGGCGAGGGACGCGGTCGCGCGCTCGGGCAGCCAGCCCCGGGCGAGGTCCGGGTCGCCCGAGGCGATCCGCGCGGCCTCGCGGTACGCCCGCTCGGCCTCGGCCATGCGTCCGCGACGTCCGGCGATCTCACCCCGGGAGAGTGCGATCTGCGTGTCGTCGCGCGCGTTGAGCGAGGCGGGACGGCGGCGGCGGCCCATCTCCGCCCGGATCTCGACCGCCTCGCGCAGGGCGGCCTCGGCCTCCTGCAGGTAGCCTCGCTGGGCGTAGCGGCGCGCCTGGAACGATCGGATCAGGACCAGCAGGCCCCGGTGCTCGGGCGACACCCGGCTCGCGGCCGCCTCCAGGTGCTCGATGGTCTGGGCGAAGCTCCCGCCGGTGACCTCGAGGCTGGAGAGCGCCAGAAGGATCCGCGCCTCCAGGTCCGCAGCGCCGGCGGCCGACGCGTAGTCCGCGGCCGTGACGAGGTCGTCGATTCCCTGGTCGAGGTGCCCGCGTCGCGCGCGGGCCTGGCCGCGCCGGAAATGGAATTGCGCGAGCGCCCGTGGCTCGTCCGTCGCGGGAGGCACTTCGTCCGTCCGCGCGCGCGCCTCGCCCGGCTCATCGGGCGCGTCCTGGCGGCGCTGCTCGAGGGCGGCGACGAGGTCGGTGATCGTCCGCGGGGGCGGCACGAAGCCGCGAGGGACCGGCGAGAAGGTCGCGGTGGCCCGCCGGGCCTCCTCGACCGGTACCGCGGTCTGGCAGGCCGCGACGAGCCAGGCGAGCGCGAGCACGGCGCCCAGCCGACGCATGAGAATCACGGGCACGACGCGGCGCGGATCGCGGGTACGACGAGGGGCGCGACGCGCCGCATGGCGGGATTGTACTCCCGCGCGTCGGGTGCCGCTTAGTGCCGCGCGTCCTTCTTGCCGTTGCCCTTCTGGTTCCCCGGAAGTAAGGCGAGTGGGACCTTCGCCGGGCTGGACACCTGAGCCGGCGCAGCACCGGATGCTCCGGATGCCTGAGCGCCGGTGCCTCCGCTCGCAGTCACGACGCCCCCGCTCGGCGTCGGGGCGACTCCGCTCACGGGCCCGGCGCTGCCGCTCGGCGTCGCGGGGCTTCCACTCACCGGTCCGGCGTTACCGCTCGGCGTCCCGGCGCTTCCACTCACCGGTCCGGCGTTGCCGCTCGGCGTCCCGGCGCTTCCACTCACCGGTCCGGCGTTGCCGCTCGGCGTCCCGGCGCTTCCACTCACCGGTCCGGCGCTGCCGCTCGGCGTCCCGGCGCTTCCACTCACGGGCGCGGCGCTGCCGCCGGTGCTGGGGCCCGTACCGCCCGTATTGCTGGCGGACGCGGAGCCGGCGCTCGCGCCAGTCGCTCCGTCGGCGCTCCCGCCGGTGGTGTTCACCGTCATGACGACTCCGCTCGCCGCGTTGCCGTTGGCGCCGCCGCCGCTCGACGCGGCCGCTGCCGGCGGGCTGGCGGCGTCACCGTCACCGTCGGTGCCGTGATTGTGGCTTCGCTTGACGATCGTCTTGTCACGATCCTTCCGAGAAGGCCCTTCCCGCTCGCTCGCGGGTCCCCGGCGATCCTGCTCTGTCCTTTCGCCCCTTGCGTCCTTCTCGCCAGTCGCGCCCTTCTCGCCCCGTGCGTCCTTGTCGCCCCTTGCGTCCTTGTCGCCCCGCGCGTCCCTGTCGCCTCTTGTGTCCTTCTCACCCGTCGCGGCCTTCTCACCCCGTGCGTCCGTCTCGCCCCGCGCGCCCTTCTCACCCCTCACGTCCTTCTCGCCAGTCGAGATCTTCTCGCCCCTTGCGTCCTTTTTATCTTTCTTGTCCTTTTCTTTCTTGTCCTTCTGGCGCTCGTCACTCGACGCAGCGGCCTCCTTCAGCACGGGCGCCATCGCGACCGCTTCTTGTCTGGCCAGGGCGATCTGGTCGTTCACGATCGAGACCGTGGTCGCGGCCGGCGCGCTCTTCGGGATGATCGTGAAGTCGCTGGTGAGCTGCCGCGCCGTGTCGGGCCTGATCGAAGTCGCCGGCGGCACGGGCACGGCGCCCGTCACGGCGACGCTCTGGTTGGCCGCGACCGGCACCGCCGGCCCGACGGCCCGCCCCGTGGTGTTGTCGACCTTCACGACGTCGATGAGCCCCCGGAGCACCGTGATCGTCGACCGGCCGCTATAGCCGGGCTCGACCTCGGCGACGACGACGGTGCCGCGGATCGCGGCGATGGCGTTCGGGGTGCGGATCTCGACGGTCTCGCCGGGCTTCATCTTGTCCTTGGAGACGGCGACCGAGATACGCCCATGCGCGAGGTTCACCGTGGACGTGCCGGGGACCTCGGTGATGTGGAGGAGCGAGTGCTCGCGGACCGTCACCGACGCCTTGCCCCCCAGCAACAGCCGTGTGATGGACTTCTCGCCTGTCGCGATCCGGTCGTAGAGATACACGTCGTCCTTGAAGACGAGCGGGCGCGCGTCCGGAAGCGCGACCCGGGCGACGGTCGCCGTGCCCTCGAGCGCCACGACCTTGCCCGCAAGCGTCAACGCCGGACCGGCCGGTTCGGCCGCGGCGGCCGCAGGAAGCAGAAGGCCGGCCAGGGCGAGCGCGTGCGCGCACCGCGAAGCGAATCGTCCAGTCATCCTTGCCCTCCCGCCGGGCGCTCCGACCTCTCGTTCGGTCGACGACCCAGGCGCAGGGCGAAAAGTGCAACCGAAGGGCCATGGCGATCCGGAAATTCACGGTGAAATCTTTCAGTCGGTTACTCGCGCGTTTTCCGGAATGCGCGGGCTTGCTGACACGGCTCGTGTCAACCAGTGGCGACGATTTGCCAGGCGAATTCCCGGAAACGCGTTCAGTGGGTAGCGAGGAACTCGAGCGCGGCCACCACCAGCGTCGGGCAGCGCACGCGCGCGAGCCGCGCCCGCGCGTCGAACGTCGCGAGCGCGGCCATCGCGGCCAGATACGTCCGCCGGGATGTGCGCGCCAGGCTCCGCTTCGCGGCGCGTCGCAGCCCGGCCTGCTCCGGCCGGGGGAACATGGAGCCAGCCACGAGTGCCGCACCGGCCGCCATCGGACCCGTCGCCAGCAGCACGGCGCGCGCGAGCGCGCGGATCGCGCTCGCGGGGCTTGGCGGGCGGAAGCGGGCGAAGCCGTTGATCAGCAGGAGCGAGCGCACGCGCTCCGGGCGCTCGAGCGCGAGCGCGACTCCGACGCAGGCGCCGAGCGAGATGCCGACGAGGTGCACCGGCGGCTCACCGAGCGCGTCCAGGAGCCGCCCGAGCTCGGCCGCCACCCGCTCGACGGTGAGGCGCCCGGCCGGCGGCGCGTCCGCGTCGGGGCGCCCATGGCGCTCGTAGTACACGGCTCAGCGGCGGCAGTGCTGGGCGAGCGCGGCGAAGACGAGGTCGGGCATGTCCTTGGTGCGCAGGCCGGGGTTGTCCTCGGCGTACCGCTCGACGAGAGCCAGCACCCCGGCCGGCGGGATCGAGCGATCGCGGACGCACGCGACGATCTCCGTGAACACCGTGATCGCCTGGTCCTTGCTCCCGAGCGACTCCTGCGTCAGCGCGAGGCCGGTCCAGGCGTCCATGATCCCGCCGACGTACGCGGCGCGGGCCTCCGGGCCGAGCCGCCGCCACGCTTCGCCGCCGAGCATGTCGGCGCCGCGCGCGGGTTGGACCGCCAGGAGGCCGGCGAGCACGCCGAGCAACAGCGCCGCTCGTCCGCTCATCCTGCCTTGTGCTCGGCCCGGACCTCGTCGGTGTGCTCGCCGATGCCCGGCGGGGCCAGCCGGATCCCCGGCCGCACGCCGTCGAAGGACAGCGGCAGCGCGACCAGCGCGTACTCGTCGCCGGGCGCCTGCTGGATGATCCCGAGGGCGGCGGTCTGGGGATCGGTCACCGCGTCGGGCAGGCTGTTGATCGGCGCGCACGGCACGCCCGCGGCCTCGAGCCGGTCGATCCACTGGCCCTTGCTGCCGGTCCGTAGGATGTCCGCGAGCGCGTCGAGCAGCTCGGTCTTGTGGGCCACGCGCGCCGCGTTGGTCGCGTAGCGTGGATCCCGCGCCCACTCGGGGTGGCCGACGACCTCGGCGAGCTTGGCGAACAGGCGGTCGTTCCCCGCGGCGATGATGACCGGTCCGGTGGCGGTGTCGAAGCTCTGGAACGGGACGACGCGGTGACTCCCCGTCCGGTGGCGCTCGGGCACGACGCCGGAGACGCGGAAGCTCGCGATGTGGCCCTTCATCCACGCGAGGCCCGTCTCGAGGAGCGAGGCGTCCACGACGCAGCCGCGCCCGGTCGCCGCGCGCTGCACGAGCCCCGCCAGCGCGCCGATCGCCGCCCACATGCCCGTACCGTAGTCGAGGACGGACGTCCCGATGCGTGTCGGCGGCCCGCCCTCGTCCCCGTTCATCATCATGAGCCCGCAGAACGCCTGAACCATGGGCTCGTAGCCGGGCTTGAGCGCGAGCGGCCCGGTGCGCCCGAACGCCCAGACCGAGCAGTAGACGAGCCGGGGATTCCTGGCCGTGAGCGCGTCGGGCCCGAGCCCCATCTTCTCGAGCGTGCCGGGCCGATGGTTCTGGACGAGAACGTCGGCGTCGGCGATCAGCTCGACGAGCCAGGCCACCGCCTGCGGGTCCTTGAGGTCGACGACGATCGAGCGCTTGTTGGCGTTGACGGCGAGGAAGCCCGGCGAGACGCCCTTCCAGAACGGCGGGCCCCAGCGGCGCGCGTCGTCGCCCTCGGGGCGCTCCACCTTCAGCACGTCGGCGCCCATGTGCGCCAGGATCTCGGCGGCCACGGGGCCCGCCAGGTTCTGCCCGAGCTCGACGACCCTCACGCCGGTCAGCGGTAGCGGCATTGCGATTCCTTTCCGGACGTCAGCGGAAGAGCGAGCGCGCGATGACCATCCGGTGCACCTCGGACGGTCCCTCGCCGATCCGGCGCGCGCGCGCCTCACGGTACCAGCGTTCGAGCGGGAATTCTTTTGACACGCCGTAGCCGCCATGGATCTGCACCGCGGCGTCGATCACCCGCCCGAGGACCTCGCTCGAGTAGAGCTTCGCGATGGAGGCCTCCACGCGCGCGTCCTCGCCGCGGTCGGCCTTCCACGCGCCCTCCCAGATGAGCCAGCGCGCGGCGCGGATCTCCACCTCGGCGTCGGCCAGCATCCACTGGATCGCCTGGCGCGTGGCCAGCGGCGCGCCGAAGGTCGAGCGCTGCTTGGCGTGCGCGATGGCCATGCGGTGCGCGGCCACGGCCACCCCGAGATTCGTCGCGGAGTACGGGAAGCGCTGCTTCACGAGCAGGTCGAAGGCGAGTTCGAGCCCCTGCCCCTCCCGGCCGACGAGCGCGTCGAGCGGAAGCTTGCAGTCCTCGAAGAGGACGTCGTTGGGCACCGAGGCGGTCCGGATCGTGCGGATGTTCTTCGCGCTGAAGCCGGGCGTGCCTTTCTCGATGACGAAGCAGGAGATCCCGGCGCGGCCCTTGGTCTTGTCGGTGCGCGCGAACACGACGCCCCAGGGCGCGTCGTGGGCGCGCGAGATGAAGACCTTGCGCCCGTTGAGCACCCAGTGGCCGTCCTTCCTCTCGGCGCGCGTCTGGATCGCCCCCGCGGGGTCGGAGCCCCCGCCCGGCTCCGTGATGGCGAAGAAGGACTCGTAGCCCTCGCGGATGCACGGCACCGCGTACTTCTCGATCTGCGCCGGGGTGCCGGCCCAGATCGCCGGCGGCGGGTTGCGACCGAAGACGCCGCAGCCCGTGTTGTAGAGGCCCATCCGGTGCTGCGCCATCTCCTCGACGAGGACGCACATCGAGAAGGTGTCCAGGCCGCCCCCGCCGTACTGCTCGGGCGCGCCCAGCGCCCAGAGCCCCGCGGCCTTGGTCTTGGCCGAGAGCCGCAGGAAGTCCTCGCGCGGGATGTCGGGGGCGTCGGGATCGAGCGTCTGCTCGAGCGGGATGACCTCGTCCTGGACGAAGCGGCGCACCTGGTGGCGCAGCACGCGCAGCTCCTCGGGGAGCGTGAAGCCGGGGAAGACTGTCATGCGCCGGGATGATACCATCGGCGCGTCATGCCCGAAGAAGTCCTCTGCGACGTCGCCGACGGCATCGCCACGGTGACGCTGAATCGCCCCGAGAAGCGCAACGCGATGAACACGGCGCTGCTCGCGGGGCTCGGCGGTTGCTTCGAGGCGCTCGAGGAGCGGCGGGACGTGCGCGTCGTCGTCCTGCGCGGCGCGGGACCGGCTTTCTGCGCCGGCATGGATCTGCGCGAGATGGAGGCGCGGGGGGGCGCCCCCGCCGACGGTGACGGCGCCGTGATCCCCGTGCTCCAGCGCGTCGAGCGCTCGCGCCATCCAACGATCGCCGTGGTCCACGGCGACGCCCTCGCCGGAGGGATGGAGCTGGCGCTGCACTGCGACCTGCGCGTCGCGGCCGAGGTCGCGCGCTTCGGCATGCCGCTGGCGCGCATCGGTCTCGTCGTGCCGTTCCCCCTCGGCCGGAAGATCGTCGAGATCGTCGGCGCCGCGCACGCCCGTCAGATCCTCCTCACGGGCCGGCCGCTGACGGCCCGGCGCGCCTGGGAGATCGGGATGGTCCACGAGGTCGTCGACGCGGCGGACCTCGAGCGCGCGACCGCCGAGCTCGCCCGCACGATCGCCGGCAACGCGCCCCTCTCGCTCGCGGGGATGAAAGCCGTCGTGCTCCGCGCCCTCTCCGCCGACGCCCGCATCGCTCACGAGGACCTCGACGCCCTTGCGCGGCACGCCCGCCAGAGCGCCGATGCGAGCGAGGGCCGGCGGGCGATGCTCGAGAAGCGCAAGCCCGTCTTCCGTGGTGAGTGAACGAAAGGACCCCCGCATGCACGACCTCGTCATCGACAACGCCCGCATCATCGATGGCCTCGGCACGCCGGCGCGCGAGGGCAGCCTCGCGGTCGCGGGCGGACGCATCGCCGCGGTCGGCTCCGACGTCGGCCCGGGGCGCGAGCGCGTGGACGCCGGCGGCCTGACGCTGACGCCGGGCATCGTCGACATCCACACCCATTACGACGCGCAGCTCACCTGGGACCCGTTCGCGACCCCGTCGACCACGCTCGGCGTGACGACCGTCGTGATCGGCAACTGCGGCTTCACGATCGCCCCGTGCCGGCCATCCCACCGCGACCTGATCGTGCGGAACCTGACGCACGTGGAGGGCATGTCCCTGGAGGCGCTCCGGGCCGGCATCCAGTGGGACTTCGAGACCTATCCGGAGTACCTGGCCTCGCTGGAGCGCCGCGGCGCCGTCCCGAACGTGGCCTCGTTCGTGGGCCACTCGTCGGTCCGCACCTGGGTGCTCGGGGAGGACGCCAACCGCCGCGCGGCGACCGACGCGGAGATCACCGAGATGCGGGGTCTCGTGCTGGAGGCCCTCCGGGCGGGCGCCGTCGGCTTCGCGACCTCCACCCTGGAGCAGCACAACGGCGAGCACGGCGTGCCCATGCCCTCGCGCCTCGCGGACGAGCGCGAGATGCTGGCGCTCACCGGCGCCCTCGGCGAGGCCGGCCGCGGCGTGTTCATGCTCACCAAGGGCATGACCTCGACGATCCCGTGGCTCGAGGCGATCGCCGCGCGCAACGGCCGGCCCGTGATGATCGCCGCGATGTTCGTGGACCCGGGCGACCCCGCGCGCGTCTTCCGCGAGCTCCGTGAGATCGAGGCGGCGCGCGGGCGGGGCCGCGAGCTCTGGGCGCAGGTGGGCTGCTTCCCGCTCGGCATGGAGTTCACGCTGCGCCATCCCTACCCGCTCGAGGCGCTGATCGCGTGGCGGCCGGCGCTCGAGGCCGGGAGCGAGGCGCGCTTCCGCGCCGTGCTCGCCGACGGGGGCTTCCGCCGGGCGCTCAAGGAGGAGGTCGCCCAGCCGGGCGTGCCGAACCGGTTCAGCAACCAGCAGTGGGACCACCTGACGATCATGGCGGTCAAGCGCGCCGAGCACCGCCCGCTCGTCGGCCGGACCATCGGCCAGCTCGCCCGCGAGTCGGGGCGCGAGCCGTTCGACTGCTTCCTCGACCTCGGGCTCGCGGACGACCTCGACACGCTCTTCGACTGCCGCCTGTTCAACACGGACGAGAAGAAGGTGTCCGAGCTTCTACGCCACCCGCACGCGGCGGTGGCGCTGTCCGACGCCGGCGCGCACCTCTCGTTCCTCTGCGACGCGGGCTTCGGCCTGCACCTCTTCGGGCACTGGGTCCGGGAGCGCGGCGACCTCTCGCTCGAGGACGCGGTGCGCGCGGTCACCAGCACGGTGGCCGGCGCCTATCGCATCAAGGACCGCGGACACCTCACGCCCGGCGCGTGGGCAGACCTCCTGCTCTTCGATCCCAAAACAGTCGGGCGGGGGGAGAAGCGGCGGGTCAACGATCTCCCGACGGGCGCGAGCCGGCTCGACACGCCGGCCGTCGGCGTCCACGGCGTGTGGGTGAACGGCGCGCGGGTCGTGGACGCGCGCGGGCTGCTGCGCGACTGCGGCCGTCCGGGGCGCCTGCTCCGGGACTTCGCCGCCTGAGCCGCGCCGGGCTCAGCCCCGCGGGGGGCCGGCGCCCGGCGTCACGACGGCCGCGCGCGGTACCACTCGATCGTGCGGCGGAGACCCTCGCGAAAGTCCGTCCGGGCCTGGAAGCCGAAGCGCTCACGCGCGCGGGAGGTGTCGATGCAGCGCCGCGGCTGCCCGTTCGGCTTGGACGGGTCCCAGGTGATCCGGCCCTTGAAGCGCGTCAGCTCCGCGATCAGCTCGACCAGCTCCTTGATCGAGATCTCGAAGCCCGCGCCGAGGTTGACCGGGTCCGGCTCGTCGTAGCGTTCCGCGGCCAGCGCGATGGCCTCGGCGCAGTCCTCGACGTACAGGAACTCGCGCGTCGGCGAGCCGTCGCCCCAGCAGACGATCTCGGGGGCGCCGCGCGCTCCCGCCTCGAGGCACTTCTTGATGAGCGCCGGGATCACGTGCGAGGACTCCGGGTCGAAGTTGTCGCCGGGCCCGTAGAGGTTCACCGGCAGCAGGTGGATCGCGCCGAAGCCGTACTGCTGCCGGTAGGCCTGCGCCTGGACGAGCAGCATCTTCTTCGCCAGCCCGTAGGGTGCGTTGGTCTCCTCCGGGTAGCCGTTCCAGAGCTCCTCCTCGCGGAACGGCACCGGCGTGAACTTCGGGTAGGAGCAGATCGTGCCGATCCCGACGAATTTCTCGACGCCCGCCCGCCGCGCGTACTCCATCAGCATCGCGCCCATGACGAGGTTCTCGTAGAAGAAGCGCCCGGGGTTCGCGCGGTTGGCGCCGATGCCCCCGACGACGGCCGCGAGGTGGATGACGATCTGCGGTGCGCCCTCACGGTAGAAGCGCTCGATCTCGCCTTCCCGTGTGAGGTCGTACTGGGCGTGCCGCGGCACGACGATGTCGGCGCAACCGCGCTCCCGCAGGACGCGGACGACCTGCTGGCCCAGGAACCCGGCGCCGCCGGTGACCGCGACGCGCTTCGACGGCAGGCTGATCATGGCAGGCTCCTCGATCTACGCGCCGGCGCGCGGGCTCACCGGGAGGCCAGCCAGCGGCCCCGGGACCCGATGCAGCGTGATCTGGACCGATGAGGAGACGGAATTGTCGCCGTCGGTCACGACGACGTCCACGTCGACTCCCTCGACCTGCCTCAACACCTCGCCGAGCCACGCCAGGAGCTTGTCGGCCTCGCACGGTCTCCGTTCCATCGCCTTTCTCCTCGGATACGACAAGATTTGGGGGAAGCTGCCCGCTCGTCTATACTTCCTGCGTTATGATTCGAGAACTTAGAACCGCCTGACGTGGCCGTGATGGACACGCCCGGCGCCCTGCTGATGCCGAGGTGGTACGTCCTCCGGACTCGCTCACGCCACGAGAAGCTGGTCCGGGCTCAACTCGCCGACCGGAGCGTCGAGGCGTTCCTGCCGCTGTACGAACGCTGGAGCCGCTGGAAGGACCGCCGGAAGAAGGTCGCCTTTGCCCTGTTCCCCGGTTACTGCTTCGCGCGCTTTCCAATCGCCGAGCGGTTCAAGATCCTCAACTGCGTCGGCGTCGTCGGGCTGGTCGGTCTGAGCGGGACCGCGGAGCCGGTTCTCGACAGTGAGATCGAGGCGATCGAGCGCCTGACGTCGACCACGCTCCAGTACGATCCGCACCCGTTCTTCGAGGCCGGCATGGAGGTCGAGGTGGTTCGCGGCCCGCTCACCGGAGTCCGCGGCACGCTGCTCCGGAAGGACCGCGTCACGAAGCTGGTGCTGGCCGTGCGGCTGATCCGCCAGGCGGCCGTCGTGGAGATTCACCCCGCCGACGTCGTCGCCGTCTGATCCCGATCTAGCTCCTGAGCAGCACGCGCGCCTGCCGGGCCGCCACGCTGTCGGGGAATTCCCGCACGACGCGCTCCCAGGTCCGGCGCGCCCGCGCGGGGTCGCCGAGCGCGCGCTGGCAGAGGCCGACCTTCAGCAGCGTCTCGGACGTCTGGGTGCCGCGCGGGACGGCGGTGAGCAGCGCCTCGAACTCGGCGAGGGCTCCACGGTAGTCCTTCTGCGCGTAGAAGATGTCGGCGACCAGGAACTGGCCACGCTCGCGGAGCGGATGGTCCGGATGAGTCACGATCAGGTCGTAGAAGATCAGGACCGCCCCGTCGAGCTCCTTCGCGCGGAACTTCTCGACGCCCGAGCGATAGAGATCCTCGGCGGTCGCCGTGGTCGCCGAGGTGATCGGCGCCGGCCCCAAGGGCGCCGCCGACTGAGGCGCGAAGCCCTCCGGTGCGGCGGGCGTGCGGCCCCGGCTTTGCGCCTCCAGCTCGCTCAGCCGGCGCTGCAGGTTCGCGAGCTGGTCATCGTGCTGGCGTGCGGACACCATGAGCTTGGCGACGGCGTTCTGCAGCTCGCCGAGCTCGCCGGCGATCCGCGTGAGCTGTTCGCCGAGCCGGGGCGGCTCCGGCGCCGCCGGGGCGGCGGGACGCTCGGAGTCCGCGGGCACGCGGGATTGCTCGACCGTGACCTCGCGCGGCCGCATCGCGTCCGCGCATCCGGCGAGCAGGAGCCCGACGAGCAGGGGGGCCAGGCGCGGGAGGGTCATGGCACGCGCGCCGGCGTCACCGCGACGCTCTCCACGGGCCAGCGGGCGGGCGCGCGCAGCTCGAGCGTGACCGAGACCTCGCGGCTGAGTCCCACCTCGACGAGCCAGCGCCAGACGGCCGGCTCCACGAGCGGCGGGTAGCTGCGCGAGATCTCCCCCCGCGTGAAGACGTAGCGGCGTAGCGACTCGTCGAAGGTGTGGATGCGCTCGCCGACGACCAGCGTGCCGGCGCTCGTCACGCCCAGCACATAGTCGATCGTCTCCCGGGGCGAGGCGCGCACGACCCGGATGGGCGCGGCGCGCGTCGCGCCGGCGCGCCCGATGTCGGCGAGGAGCTGCTCGAGCGTCGTGTGCGCGACCGGCGCCTGGGTCAGGGCGACCATCTCGTTGCCGCCGCTCTGGACGCGGATCGGCGCCGGCCGCGGCGCGGCGGGCGGCGCGGGCTGGGCGTCAGCGCCGGCGGTGACGAGTGGGAGGGCCATGATCGCCCAGAGCCTCCAGCCTCTCATTCACTGGTTCGCCTCATGCCCGGACCCAGGCC
>JBGQEL010000011.1:0-77180 GCA_041496385.1 Methylomirabilia bacterium
GCCCGCATCCAGGAGGCGATCGGCTCGAAGAGCTTCGCGGGCTCGGGCCTCCTCTTCCGCGAAGAGTCCATCATGTCCGGGGTCGTCCCGCAGGTGGCCGCGATGATGGGGCCCGGCGCGGCCGGGACCGCGTACATTCCGGCGCTCGCCGACTTCGTCCCCATGGTCAAGGGGACCAGCAACATGGCGCTCGGCGGTCCGCCGCTCGTGAAGGCGGTCGTCGGCGAGGACATCACGGCCGAGGAGCTCGGCGGCTCGAAGATCCACTGCGAGGTCTCGGGGGTGGGCGACCTCGAGGTCCCGGACGACCGCGCCTGCCTGCAGGCGATCAAGGACTATCTCGCGTACTTCCCGCTCAACAACACCGAACGTCCGCCCGTCGTCCCGTGCGACGACCCTGCGGACCGGCAGGAAGGGGAGCTGCTCACGCTCGTGCCCGACAGCGCCCGGCGCGCCTACGACGTGAAGAAGGTGGTCCGCGCCGTCGTCGACCACGGCGCGTTCTTCGAGATCAAGCCCGGCTGGGCCCGGAACATCGTCGTGGGACTCGCGCGCCTGGGCGGCGCGCCCGTGGGTGTCGTCGCCAACCAGCCGATGGTCCTGGGCGGCGCGCTCGACGTGGACTCGGCCGACAAGGCCGCGCGCTTCATCATGCTCTGCGACGCGTTCAACGTCCCGCTCGTGTTCCTGCAGGACGTCCCTGGCTTCATGGTCGGCTCGAAGGTCGAGCGCGCCGGCATCATCCGCCACGGCGCCAAGATGCTCTACGCGGTGAGCGAGGCGACGGTGCCGAAGCTCACGGTGGTGCTGCGCAAGGCCTATGGCGCGGGGTACTTCGTCATGTGCGGGCGCGGCTACGAGCCCGACCTGATCGTCGCCTGGCCGACGGCGGAGATCAGCGTCATGGGGCCCGAGGGCGGCACCAACATCATCTTCCGGAAGGAGATCGCCGGCGCGGCCGACCCGGACGTGGAGCGCGCCCGCCGCGTCGAGGAGTTCCGAAAGCTGATCAACCCCTACATGGCCGCCGGCGCGGCGCTCATCGACGACGTCATCGACCCTCGCGAGACCCGGCCCGTCCTCATCCGCGGGCTGGAGATGGCGCGCACCAAGAAGATCGACCGCCCGTGGAAGAAGCACGGCGTGATGCCCGTCTGACCGGAGGATTGGGGTGTCGAGCGTGCCGATACGAGTGCTGATCGTCGACGACGACCCCGCGATCCGGGCGGTCCTGCACGACTACTTCCAGTCCAAGGGGGGCTATGCGGTCGTGACCGTCGCGACCGCCGAGGAGGGATTGGCGGAAGCGGCGAAGGCACGCCCCGACCTGATACTCCTGGACATTCTCTTGCCAAAGATGAGCGGTATCGAGGGACTCCGACAGCTTCGGGCGACCGTCGGCAGGGTGCCGGTCATCATGGTCAGCGGCACGACGAACCTGATGGCTCCGAGCGACGCGCTCGCGCACGGTGCGCTGGCCTACATCGCGAAGCCCTTCAACTTCGAGCACCTCGATCACGCGGTCGCGCTCGCGCTCGGCCTGCGCGGGGAGTCGTAGCGCGTACCGCGAGGCGGGGGGCCGGGGGGCCTTGCGCGGCCCCCCGGGTCGTCGGTCAATTCTCGATGAAGGCCTTGAGGTTGCGCCCGCGCAGCGGGTGACGCAGCTTCCGGAGCGCCTTCGCCTCGATCTGTCGGATCCGCTCCCGCGTGACGGCGAAGCGCCGGCCGACTTCCTCGAGCGTGTGCTCGCCCTCCTCGCCGATGCCGAACCGGAGACGGAGGATCTCCTTCTCCTTCGGCGAGAGCATCGACAGGGCCCGCTCGACCTGCGTGGTGAGGTCCTGGTTCAGCAGCGACTCGTTCGGCGAGCTCGTGGACTTGTCCTCGAGAAAGTCGCCGAGCTCGGAGTCCTCGCCGATCGGTGTCTCGAGCGAGAGCGGCTTCCGCGACGACTCGAGGATGAGCCGCACCTTCTTGGCCGGCACCCCCGTGCGCTGGGCCAGCTCCTCGGGCGTCGGCTCGCGGCCCATCTCGTTGACCAGGTTCCGGTTCACGCGCGAGATCCGGTTCAGGGTCTCGACCATGTGCACCGGGATCCGGATCGTCCGCGAGTGGTCGGCGATTGCCCGGGTGATGGCCTGGCGGATCCACCACGTCGCGTACGTGGAGAACTTGAAGCCGCGCCGGTACTGGAACCGGTCCACGGCCTTCATGAGCCCGATGTTGCCCTCCTGGACGAGATCCAGCAGCGACAGGTCGCTGCCGAGGTAGCGCTTCGCCACCGAGACCACGAGGCGGAGATTGGCCTCCATGAGCTCGCGCTTGGCCTGGCGCACAGTGCGGTCGCTCCGGTCGATCTGCGCGAGAACGAGGGCCAGCTGGCGCCGCGGCACGCCCGCGACCGCCTCCAGCTCCCGCAGCTCGCGTCCGGTCGTGGCCAGCCGCCCCTTGGCCTTTGCGTGCGCGAGCTCCTCGATGCGCTCCGAGTGGCGACGCACCCTGGCGACGATGTCGTCCACCAGCGCCGGCTTCAGCGGCATGTCCGCCACGATCTGCTGCATCTTTTCGCGGCAGACCGTGACCGTCTTGGCGCGGGCGGCCCGGCCCGTCTTCGACCGCGGCCTGGGCGCCGCGGGGTCCACGAGGCGCGCGATCTTTCGCTCGAGCCGGCGCAGACGCCCGAACGCCAGGACCACCGGCCGGATCTGCTTGGCGTCCAGTTCGCCGCCCGCCGCGAGCACGATGACGTCGTCGGCCGGGATCTCGCTCCGGCGGAGCCTGTCGCCCACCTCGAGGAGAGCCCCGGCGGCCATGGGGATCCCCACGAGCGTACGGCGGAGCGCGATCTGCCCGACCTCGATGCGGCGGCCGATCTCGACTTCCTGGGCCGCGGTTAGCAGGGCGACCTTGCCGATCTCCTTGAGATAGAGACGAACCGGATCCTCGCCTCGCGGCGCGGGACCGGCCTCGAGCAGGACCGGACGAACGGTCTCTTCGGGCTCTTCCTCGACCGTCGTCGGCGTCTCCGGCTCCTCGGCGGCGTTGAGGGCTGCAGGAGCCACCGCCGTGCCGGCGAGCGAGCCTTCGTGAATCCCTTCCCTGAATGTCATGATGTCACCAATCTGGCTGTGCCTTTATATGTATGATGCGCGGAGCCGTCCCAGCGTTTCCTGGAAGGCTCTTGAAATCGAATGGTTTTCCCCCCTCGCTTGCTCCGGCTCACCGCGCGCGCAACCTGGCAGCCTCGGCTTTCCCTCTTCTACGGTTTGACCGAAGATTCGGGTCAGCCTATTCAGTCCCGGATGGACTGGCTCCCGGCGCCGGCTCCCGGCGCCTCGACCCGGTCCGCCGGGCCGTGGTAGAAGCGAGAAGATGATCGCGCCGAGCGCCAGCTACTCCTCCACGATCCGTCTCCAGATCGCCAACCGTCCGGGGATGCTGGGGCGGGTCGCGTCGGTCATCGGCGCAGCCGGCGGCGACATCGGCGCGGTGGACCTCGTCGAGACCACCCGTGAGCGCACCGAGCGGGACATCACCGTCAAGTGCAAGGACAGCGTCCACGCCCAGCAGATCGTCGGCCGGCTCAAGCGCGCCGCGGGTGTCCGCGTCGTCAACCTCTCCGATCGCACGTTCCTCATGCATCTGGGCGGCAAGATCGAGATCCGCAACAAGGTTCCGATCATCAAGCGCATGGGCCGGGATCCGATCGTCTTCGCCATGGCCAATCCGGAGCCGGAGATCTGGCCCGAGGAGGCCGAGCGGCACGTCCGGGTGATGGCGACCGGACGCTCGGATTTCCCGAACCAGATCAACAACGTGCTGTGCTTCCCCGGCTTCTTCCGGGGCCTCCTCGACGCGCGGGCCCAGACCGTCAACGACGAGATGAAGCTCGCGGCGGCGCGCGCGCTGGCGGGCTGCGTGGGTCGTGACGAGCTCGGGGCCGAGTACATCATCCCGAGCGTGTTCAACAAGAGCGTGGCGCCGGCGGTTGCGGCGGGCGTCACGCGCGCCGCCCACGAAACGGCCGCGGCCCGTCGCCGGCGGCGCCTGGACCTCTCCGGGAGCCGGTGACGGCACCGCGCTGGTCGGTCGTCATCCCGGCGTTCAACGAGGCGCGGCGCCTGCCCCTCTATCTCGACGACATCGTCGCCCACTTCGAGGGGCGTGGCGAGCCGTACGAGGTCATCGTGGTCGACGATGGCTCGACCGACGGAACGCCGGCGGTCGTGGAGGCGCGGCGCCATGCCTCGGTCCGGGTCCTGCGGCTCGAGCGGAACGCCGGCAAGGGCGCCGCGGTCCGGGCGGGGATGCTCGCGGCGCGCGGGGCGTATCGCCTCTTCGCCGACGCCGACGGCGCGACGCCGATCGCGGAGATCAAGCGCCTCGAGCCCGCGCTCGCGGCGGGGGCCGACGTCGCGATCGGCTCGCGCGTCCTCGTCGACCCCGCGGTGTCGGTCACGACCCGGGGCCACCGCGTGGCGGCCGGCCGCGTGTTCAACTGGCTCGTGGCACGCCTCGGGCTGGCGGGCGTCGCCGACTCGCAGTGCGGCTTCAAGGCCTTCACCGCGTCGGCGGCGACACGCCTCTTCGGGGGGCTCGAGACCCGGGGCTTCGGCTTCGACGTCGAGCTGCTGCTCGCGGCCCAGGCGGCGGGATATCGTATCGTCGAGGTCGCGGTGAACTGGGCCGACCAGGCCGGCAGCAAGGTGGGCGTGCTACGGCACGGGCCCGGCATGCTCTGGCAGATCGTGAAGGCCGCACGCAGGGCGGCGGGGAGCGAACGGTGAGCGTCGCGCGGCGTATCCGGGAGATCGAGCCCTTCCTCGCGGTGGAGATGGGGGAACGGGCCGAGGCGCTCGAGCGGTCGGGCGTCGACGTCGTGCACCTCGAGTTCGGCGAGCCGGACTTCGAGGCGCCGGCCGTGGTCCGCGAGGCGCTCGAGCGCGCCGTCAAGGACGGTCGCACCCGCTACACCCACAGCCTGGGCATCCTGCCGTTGCGCGAGGCGATCGCTGCGCACTATGCGACGACCTACGGCGTGACCGTCTCGCCCGACCAGATCCTCGTCACGGCCGGCACGTCACCGGCGATGCTCCTTCTCTTCGGTCACCTCCTCGACCCGGGCGACGAGGTCGTCCTGAGCGATCCCTACTACGCCTGCTATCCGAACTTCATCCGCTACGCCGAGGGACGGCCCGTCTACGTCGGCGTCACCGAGGACGACGGGTTCCAGTACCGTCCGGAGGCGATCCGGGAGCGGCTCGGCCCGCGGACGAAGGCGATCCTGATCAACTCGCCCGCCAATCCGACCGGGACCGTGCTGTCGCCCGAGCGCATGGCGACGATCGCGGAGCTCGCGCGCGCCGCGGGGCCGTTCATCGTCGCCGACGAGATCTATCACGGGCTCAGCTACGAGGGGCGCGACCGCACGATCCTCGAGTTCACCGATCGCGCCTTCGTGCTGAACGGCTTCTCCAAGGCCTACGCGATGACGGGCTGGCGGCTCGGCTGGGTGATCGCCCCCCGCACGCACATCCGCGCGCTCCAGACGCTCTACGGCAACTTCTTCATCTCGACGAACGAGTTCGTCCAGTGGGCGGGCGTCGCGGCGCTGCGGGAGGCGGGGGAGGAGAGTCGGCGGTTCCGCACGATCTTCGACGGACGCCGCCGCGCGATGATCGAGGGGCTCCGGGCCATCGGCCTCGGCGTCGGCTGCGAGCCGACGGGCGCCTTCTACGTCCTCGCGAACGCGCGGCATCTGACCGAGGACTCGGTCCGCCTGGCCAACGAGATCCTCGACGAGGCGCACGTCGCCGTCACGCCCGGCGCGGCCTTCGGCAGAAACGCGGAGGGCTACCTCCGCTTCTCCTACGCGTCGTCGCTCGAGCGCATCCGGGAGGGCCTCGACCGTATCGGGCGGTTCCTCGCCGCACGCCGGTGAGCGCCGCCGGGTGTCGGGCGTGCCTCGGTCACTGGCCCGATCAGGCCTACCGGATCGCGGATCTCGGCTCGGCCGTCCTCTACCTGCACGACGACCCGTTCTTCACGGGCTGGACGGTGCTCGTGCTCAGGCGCCACGCGACCGAGCTCTACGAGCTCACCCGGGAGGAGCGCGCCGGGCTCATCGACGAGGTGAGCCGCGTGGCGCAGGCGCTCACGACCGTCTACGACGCCCGCAAGATCAACTACGCCCTCCTCGGCAACCAGCTGCCTCACATCCACTGGCACCTGATGCCCCGCCTCGCCGGCGACCCCGTGCCGGAGGAGCCCGTGTGGACGCTGCGCCACGAGCCACACCGGCTCGCCCCGGCCGAGCTGGCCGCGCGCATTGCCGCGCTTCGCCGGGCGCTCGGCGGGTGACCATGGACCCGGCCTACGTCGCCGTCCACCTCGAGGAAGACCGCCTCCACTGGTGGTTCCGCGGGCGCCTCGCGGTGATCCTGGCGGCGCTCCGCCGCACGGTGCCGCGGCGCCCCGTGCGGCTGCTCGAGCTAGGCTGCGGCAGCGGCAACGTCCTCGCCGCGCTCGGCGAGTTCGGCGAGACCGTCGGCATGGAGGTCCACCCGGAGCTCGCCGCCGCGGCACGATCCGCCGGTCTCGACGTGCGTGCCGGCGCGCTGCCAGAGGACCTCGTCGTTCCGCCGGGCTGGGCCGACGTCGTCCTGCTCCTCGACGTGATCGAGCACCTCGACGACGATGCGGCGGCGCTCGCGACGGCCCGGCGCGCGCTCGCCCCGGGCGGCCTCCTCGTCGTCACCGTGCCCGCGTACCGGTGGCTCTGGAGCGCCCACGACGTGGCGCTGGGCCATCGGCGGCGCTACGCGGCGCCCGCCCTCCGGCGCCTCGTCACGCGGGCGGGGTTCGGGGTGCTCCACGTGAGCTACTTCAACACCGTGCTGTTCCCCGCGGTGGCGCTCGCCCGCCTCTGGAAGCGGCTCACCGGGGCCCGGGCGCACGATCTCCACCGTCCGGCGCCGGCGCTGAACCGCTGGCTCGAGCGGCTGTTCGCGCTCGAGCGTCACGTCGTGCCGCGCGTGGCCCTGCCGTTCGGAGCCTCGCTGCTGCTCATCGCGCGCCGATGACCGCCGCGTCCGCGGCGACGCGGCGCGAATGGGCCCTCGTCGCCGCGACCTTCGCCGCGCTCACCGCGGTGGCCGCCCTCTGGCTCGCCTGGGACCGGCGGCCCCCGGAGTGGGATCACGCGAACCACCTCGAGCGCGCCGTCCTCTGCGCCGAGGACATCGCCCGCGGCGACGCGCGCACGATCCTGGAGCGCTCCACGTTCTACCCGCCGCTCGTCCCCTGCGCCGCGGCGGTTCTGTACCGGCTCAGGCCGTCGGACGTCGCCGGCGCGCAGGCCGTGGTGCTGGGTTTTCTCGGCCTGGGGATGGCGGCGGTCTATGTGCTCGGCCGCCGGCTGGCGGGCGGCGCCAGCGGCGTGGTCGCCGCGCTCGTCTTCGGCAGCGCGCCGTTCGTCGTCTTCTCCTCGCTCCACTTCCAGCTCGACCTCCCGCTCGCCGCGATGGTCGCCCTCGCCGTCGTCCTACTCCTCGGGACGGAGGCGTTCGAGCGCCGCGCCCTGTCGCTGGGGCTCGGCGTCGTGCTGGGGCTGGGCATGCTCACGAAGCCACCGTTCGCCGCATACGTCCTGCCGCCGCTGCTCCTCGTTCTGGCGCGCGTCCGCACGCGGCGCGGGCTCGGGAACGCGGCGCTTGCGGGCCTGATCGGGCTCGCGCTCGCGCTGCCGTGGTACGGGCCGCGACTCTTCGGCCTGGCGCCCGATGTCGCCGCGCGCTCGTTCCGGCAGGCCGCGGAGTCCGGCCATCCCGATCCGTTCAGCGCGACGGCGCTCGCGTTCTATCCGAGATGGTTCGTGCCCCAGTTCGGGCTCGTCGCCGCGCTCCTGTTCCTCGCCGGCGTCGGGATCGCCGTACGGCGGCGGCAGTGGTTGCTGCTCGCCAGCGCGCTCGTGCCGCTCGCCCTGCTGGCCGCGATCCAGAACAAGAACCTGCGCTATACGCTGCCGCTCCTGCCGTTCATGGCGGTGCTCGCCGGCGAAGGCTTCGGGGCGCTACGTGGGCGCATCCGGACGCTGGCCCTGGCGGCGCTGGTCGCGGGCGCCGCGGTGCAGGTGGGCTCCACCGCGTTCGCCGTCCCCCGCGGACCCGTGCTGCCCGGGCTCGGTGTCCCGCTCCTGCTCGCGTCGCCGCCGAGCCGCGACGACTGGAAGCAGCGCGAGATCCTCGCCCGGATCACGCAGGACCGCGACGGTGGAGCCACGGTCAGCGTCGTCCCGAACGACAACTTCTTCTCCGTGAGCAACTTCCGTTACTACGCGGTGCGCGCCGGCCTGCCGCTCAGGTGGACGCGCGCGTGGGACGGCGAGCCGGTGGGCATCGACTACATGATTCTCAAGACCGGCGATCAGGGGCCGTCGTGGACCGAGGCCAAGCCACGCCGGATCGCCGAGCGCCTGGCGGCCGATCCGTATCTGGCGCGCGTCTATCCGGTCGTCGGCGAGTGGCGGCTGCCCGACGGCTCGATGGCGACGCTGAGGGCGCGTCGCGTCGATCCCGATCGGGCGAGCGCGCCCGAGCGTCTCGGCCGGATCGCCGAGGAGGCGGTGAGGCGCCGGCTCGCCGAGGTCGCGCGCGATGTCGAGGGGCTCGACGTGCGCATCGTTCACGGCGCGGCGATCCAGGAGGGCCGGCTCGACCGGATCGAGCTCTTGGTGGCCGCGGCGACCATCGGCGAGCTCTGGCGCAGGAACGCGCCGGTCGTGCGGGTGCACGACCTCAGGCTCGTGTTCGAGGACGTCCTCGTGAACCCGTGGAGTCTCGGCGCCGAGGGGCGCCTGGACCCGCTCGACGCCGGGCGGGTGCGTCTGAGGCAGGTGACGATCCTGGCGCCGGACCTGGCGGCCTTCCTCGGGAGCCAGAAGGGATTCCGGGAGGCCACGATCGAGCTCGAGCCGGGGGCGCTCGCCTTCGTCTTCAGGCAGCCCGGACCCGACGTGGCCGGCCGCGTGCGGATCCTGCCGTCCGCGACGCGGCCCTTCGAGCTCGCGTTCGAGCGCGTCACGGTGGGTGGCCTCCCGGTTCCCGGGATACTCGTGAACTGGGTCGTTCGCGGGTATGATCCCTCGCTGAGGGTGGCGAGCCGGCTGCCGGTCCCCCTCGAAGTCGGTCGCGTCGAGATCACCCGAGACGCCGTCCGGATCGCGGCGAACCCCTAGAGGAATCCACGCATGCGTGAGTCGGTCCAGGCCAGACGAAAGCGCGCGGTGAAGCTGGTCGCCGCGCTCAAGAAGGCGTATCCCGACGCGAAGATCGCCCTGAATTTCGAGACTCCGCTGGAGCTCCTCGTGGCGACGATCCTGGCGGCCCAATGCACGGACGAGCGGGTGAACCAGGTGACGCCCGCGCTGTTCGGGAAATACCGGTCGGCGCGTGACTGGTCCAGGGTCGAGCTCGCCACGCTCGAGCGCGAGATCCATTCGACGGGCTTCTTCCGCGCCAAGGCGCGCTCGATCGTCGGCATGGCGCGCGGGCTGGTCGAACGGCACGCCGGGGACGTGCCGCGGACGCGCGACGAGCTGACCGCGCTGCCCGGCGTCGGCCTCAAGACGGCGAACGTGGTGCTGGGCAACGCGTTCGGGGAGCCCGCGATCGCGGTCGACACGCACGTGTTCCGAGTCTCGCAGCGCCTGGGGCTGGCCAAGTCGGACGATCCCGACAAGATCCACGCGCAGCTGGCCGAGGTGCTGCCCAAAAGGGACTGGACGCTGACGACCCATCTCCTCACGACCCACGGACGCCGGACCTGCTCGGCGCGGGCGCCGCTCTGCCCGGCCTGTCCGGTGAAGAATCTCTGCCCGTGGCCCGAGAAGACGCGTGTGTCGAGGGCGAAGCGTTGACAGGGGCAGGGTTTTCCATTAAGGTAGGTCGTTGCGAATTTTTCTGTTTGGACGCCTACTTAGAGCCGTCAAGGGGACGCTGATGCCGACGTTGATGCCGAAGGTGAGCGAGATCGAGCGGAAGTGGCTCGTCGTGGATGCCGAGGGCCAGGTGCTGGGACGGCTGGCGAGTCGCGTCGCGTCAATCCTCCGGGGGAAACACAAGCCGAGCTTCGCGCCGCACCTCGACGTGGGCGACCACGTGGTGGTGGTGAACGCCGAGAAGATCCATCTCACCGGGCGAAAGCTGCGCGACAAGCGCTATCGCTGGCACTCGGGCTACATCGGCGGTCTGCGCGACGTCAGCGCGGAGACCATGATTCGCACCCATCCCGACCGCGTCATCGAGTGGGCGGTGCAGGGGATGCTGCCGAAGACGCGGCTCGGCCGCGCGATGGCGAAAAAGTTGAAGGTCTACCGGGGCGCCGCGCATCCGCATCAGGCGCAGCAGCCCGAGGCGCTTCCGGCGCCCGTGCGCCGGACAGCCGCGGAGGTCCGCTGATGGCGGTGCTCGACAGGTTCTACGGCACGGGGCGCCGCAAGACGTCGGTCGCCCGCGTGTGGATCCGCCCCGGGTCCGGGCGCATCGTCGTCAACCGGCGCCCGTTCGAAGACTACTTCCCGCGCGAGACGCTTCGCATGATCATCGCGCAGCCGCTCCAGGTGACGAACACGTTCGGCCAGTTCGACGTCCTCGCCACCGTCAAGGGCGGCGGCCCCAGCGGCCAGGCGGGCGCCGTGCGGCACGGCATCGCGCGGGCGATCACCCGCTTCGACGACAAGCTGCGGTCGCCGCTCAAGAAGGCCGGCCTCCTCACCCGCGACCCGCGCATGCGCGAGCGCAAGAAGTACGGCCAGCCCGGCGCGCGGCAGAAATTCCAGTACTCGAAGCGGTAGTGTCCGGGCGACCCGACGTGGCGCGCGTAGCGGTTGCCGGCGCGAGCGGCTACATGGGAGCCGAGCTCCTGCGGCTCCTCCTCGGCCACCCGAAGGTCACGCTGACGGGCGTCACCTCCGACCGGCTCGCGGACGAGCCGCTGGCGCGCGCGTACCCTCATCTGCGCGGCCTCACCGACCTCCGATTCCACGACCTCGAGGCCGAGTGGCTCGCGGACAACGCCGACCTCGTCTTCCTCGCGCTGCCCCACATGGAGTCGCAGAAGATCGTGCCCGTGCTGCGGCGGCGCGGCGTCAAGGCGATCGATCTCTCGGCCGACTACCGGCTGCGCGAGGCCGACGACTACGTCGTCTGGTACAAGACGCCGCACACCGACCCCGCGGGACTCGCCGAGGCGGTCTACGGGCTGCCCGAGCTCCACCGGAAGGCGATCGCCGGCGCCGCGCTCGTCGCCTCGCCCGGCTGCTACTCCGCGGGCGCCGTGCTCGCGACGGCGCCGCTGCTCGAGCGCGGGCTCGCGAGACTCGAGGGGATCGTGATCGACGGCAAGTCCGGCGTGACCGGCGCCGGCGCCCAGGGCCGGAAGATCGATCCGATGTACCTCTTCACCGAGGCGAACGAGAACGTGCAGGCCTACGCGATCGCGAGCCACCGGCACACGCCGGAGATCGAGCAGGAGCTCGGGGCGCTCGCGGGCGCGCCCGTGCGAGTCGCGTTCACGCCGCACCTGGTGCCGCTCAACCGTGGCCTCTTCACGACCGCGTCGGTGCCGCTCACCCAGCCGCTTCCCACGGCGGCGCTGCTCGAGGTCTACCGCGAGTTCTACGCCGGCGAGCCCTTCGTGCGCGTGCTCGACGAGGGCGAGCGGCCGACCACGCGCGGCGTGGTCGGCTCCAACTACTGCGACGTCACGGTGGTCGCGGACGCCCGGACCGGACGCGCGGTGTGCGTGTCGGCGATCGACAACCTGGGCAAGGGCGGCTCGGCCAACGGCGTCCAGAACCTCAACGTCCTCTTCGGCTGGCCCGAGCGCGCGGGACTCGAGGCCCCGCCCGTGTATCCGTAGCGCGATGGCGTCACCGGATCTCGACTGGCTGGACGGCGGCGTGACCGCGGTGCCCGGCGTGCTGGCGGGCGGCGTCGTGGCGGGCATCAAGCCCTCGGGCAAGAAGGATCTCGCGCTCATCTACTCCTCGACGCCCGCGCGCGTGGCGGCGGAGTTCACGTCGAACCAGGTGAAGGGCGCGCCCGTGCTGGTCTCGATGGAGCACGCGCGGGGCGGCCAGGCGCAAGCGATCGTCGCCTCGAGCGGCTGCGCCAACGTCTGCACGGGCGAGCGCGGCATCAAGGACGCGCGCGAGATGGCGAAGCTCGCGGGGGACCTCTTGAGAATCCCGGCGGGCCACGTGCTGGTCGCGTCCACCGGGGTGATCGGCGTCCCGCTCCCGATGGAGAAGATCCGGACCGCGCTGCCGAAGCTCGTGAAGGCGCTCTCGCCGCAGGGCGGCCGGGCCGCCGCCGAGGCGATCATGACGACCGACACGCGCCCGAAGGAGGCGGCGCTCCGGCTCGAGGTCAATCGCCGGCCGGTGACGATCGGCGGCATCGCGAAGGGGGTCGCGATGCTCGAGCCGCATCTCGCGACGATGTTCTGCTTCGTCGCCACCGACGCCGCCCTCGCGCGCGACGCGCTGCGCGGGGTCGTCCGGCGCGGGGTCGACCGGTCCTTCAACCGGATCAGCGTGGACACGGATCAGTCGACGAGCGACACGGTCGCGGTGCTGGCCAACGGTCTGGCCGAGAACGCCCTGCTCGAGGAGGGTGGCCGGGGACTCCGGCAGTTCGCCGCCGGGCTCGAGGCCGTCATGACGCGGCTCGCGCGGATGCTGGTCGCCGACGGCGAGGGCGCGACCAAGCTCGTCTGCGTCACCGTCCGCGGCGCCGCCAGCCGCCGCGACGCCCTGCTGGCCGCCCGGAGCGTCGCGAACTCGCCGCTCGTGAAGACCGCGATCAACGGCGCCGACCCCAACTGGGGGCGGATCATGATGGCGCTCGGCAAGTCGGCCGCGCGGGTGGACCAGGAGAAGGTCGCCGTCCTCTTCCAGGACGAGCGGGTGGTCGAGCGCGGCGTGCTGCGCGAGGGCGCGCGCCTCGAGCGCGTTCGCGAGATCATGGCAGGCCAGGAGTACGACATCACGATCGACCTCGGACTGGGCCGCGGGGAGGATCGGGTGTGGACCTGCGACCTCAGCGAGGAGTACGTGCGGCTCAACGGCAAGTACACGACGTAACGAACCATCACGCACGCCGCGCGCTTTCGGTGATAGTGCGAGCCGTCCGAGGCGAGCCTGTCGAGCGCGGCGGAGGACAAACCGAAGGAGGACGCATGGCGGCGCTGACGATGAAGGAGCTGCTCGAGGCCGGGGTGCACTTCGGCCATCAAACCAAGCGCTGGAACCCGAAGATGCAGAAGTACATCTTCGGCGAGCGCAACGGTATCTACATCATCGACCTGCAGAAGACGCTCAAGAAGTTCCGCGAGGCCTATGCGTTCGTGCGCGACCTCGCGGCCGGCGGTGGCTCGGTGCTCTTCATCGGGACCAAAAAGCAGGCCCAGGAGACGGTCTTCGAGGAGGCAAGCCGCTGCGCGGGCTACTACGTCAACCAGCGCTGGCTGGGCGGGACGCTGACGAACTTCACCACGATCCGGAAGTCGATCTCCCGGCTCAAGAAGCTCGAGGAGATGAAGGAGACGGGCGAGTTCGAGCGGGTGCCGAAGAAGGAGGCCCTCGAGCTCGACCGCGAGCGCGAGAAGCTCCAGAAGGCGCTCATCGGCATCAAGGCCATGGAGCAGCTCCCCGCGGCGGTGTTCATCATCGATCCGCGGAAGGAGCGGATCGCGGTCGCGGAGGCGCAGCGCCTCGGCATCCCGATCGTCGCCATCGTGGACACGAACTGCGACCCGACGGGGATCGACTACCCGGTCCCCGGCAATGACGACGCGATCCGGGCCGTCCGGCTCATCACCTCGCGTATCGCGGACGCCGTCAACGAGGGGCGCGGCACGCTGGCCAAGGACGAGGCGGAAGAAGTGGTGGACGCGGGGGACGCCGCCGCCGAGCCGCCGGCGATGGCCGCGGCCGAGGCGGAGTCCTGAGCGATGGCCTCCAGCGCGCAGCTGGTGAAGGAGCTCCGCGACCGGACCGGCGCGGGCGTCATGGACTGCAAGGAGGCGCTCCAGGAGAGCAAGGGGAACCTCGAGCACGCGGTCGAGTTCCTCCGCAAGAAGGGTCTCGCGCAGGCGGCCAAGCGATCGCACCGGGCGGCGAAGGAGGGCGTCGTCGGCGCCTACATCCACTCCGGCGCCAAGCTCGGCGTGCTCGTCGAGGTGGACTGCGAGACCGACTTCGTCGCCAAGACGGACGCGTTCCAGGAGCTCGTCAAGGACCTGGGGATGCAGATCGCGGCCGCGAACCCACAGTACGTGTCGCGCGAGGACGTCCCGGGCGCGGTCCTCGAGAAGGAGCGCGAGATCTATCGCGTGCAGCTCGCGGACCAGAAGAAGCCGCCGCAGGTGATCGATAAGATCATCGAGGGCAAGCTCGAGAAGTTCTACAGCGAGCAGTGCCTGCTCGAGCAGCCCTTCATCAAGGACGCCTCGGGCAAGACCCGGGTGCGGGAGCTCGTCGACAGCGTGAACGCGCAGACGAAGGAGCACGTCGTCGTCAGGCGCTTCGCGCGGTTCCAGATCGGCGAGGCGGGGTAGGCATGGCGGCGGGGGCCGACACCCCACGCCCGGCGTACCGCCGTATCGTCCTGAAGCTTTCCGGCGAGGCGCTCGCGGGGAGCCAGGGCTACGGGATCGATCCGCAGATCGCCGAGCGGATCGCGCGGGAAGTGGGCGACGTCACGACGCTCGGCGTCCAGATCGCCATCGTCATCGGCGGCGGCAACATCTTCCGCGGCGTCGCCGCGAGCGCGGCCGGCATGGACCGCGCCACCGCCGACTACATGGGCATGCTGGCCACGGTCATCAACGCGCTCGCGCTGCAGGACGCGCTCGAGAAGGCGGGTGTGCAGACGCGCGTGCTCTCCGCGATCGAGATGCGCGCGGTGGCCGAACCCTACATCCGCCGCCGCGCCATACGGCACCTCGAGAAGGGACGCGTCGTGATCTTCGCGGCCGGCACGGGCAACCCCTTCTTCACGACCGACACGGCCGGCGCGCTGCGCGCCGTGGAGATCGGCGCCGACGCGATCATGAAGGCGACCAAGGTCGACGGCATCTATTCGGCCGATCCGAAGCGGGACGCGACCGCGCAGCACCTGCCGCGCGTGACGTATATCGACGCGCTCAACCGCCGGCTACAGGTCATGGACACCACGGCCATCTCGCTCTGCATGGAGAACGCGCTGCCGATCATCGTCTTCGATCTGACCCGTTCGGGAAACATCCGGCGGATCGTGCTCGGCGAGCCCGTTGGCTCGATCGTGTCCGGAGGAGGATGACGGGGATGCAGACGCTGGTGAAAGAGGTGGAGACCAAGATGACCGCGGCGCTCGACACGCTCGGCCGCGACTTCGCCACCGTGCGAACGGGCCGCGCGGCGGCGGGGATCCTCGACGGGATCCGCGTGGACTACTACGGGACGCCGACGCCTGTGAACCAGATGGCCTCGGTCACGGTCCCGGACGCGCGGACGCTCGTGATCCAGCCCTGGGAGGCGGCGCAGCTCAAGGCGATCGAGAAGGCGATCGTCGCCTCCGACCTCGGACTCACGCCCCAGAACGATGGGAAGGTCGTCCGCCTCAACATGCCGTCGCCGACCGAGGAGCGACGCAAGCAGCTCGCCAAGACCGTCCACAAGCTCGCCGAGGACTCCCGCGTGGCGATCCGCAACATCCGGCGCGAGGCCAACGACAAGCTCAAGGCCATGGCGAAGGACAGGAAGGTCTCGGAGGACGAGGAGCGACGCGGCCACGACCAGGTTCAGAAGACCACCGACCGATTCATCGCCAAAGTCGACGAGCTCCTGAAGAAGAAGGAGCAGGAAATTTTGTCCTTCTGACGATGTGTGAGATGACCCTCGCATGACGCTGAGATCCGCGCGGGCGCCGCGCCAGGCCGACCTGGGGGCGCTCAGCAAGACCGAGCTGCTCGAGGTCGTGCGGTCGCAGCCGGTTCCCGAGCACGTCGCCATCATCATGGATGGCAACGGGCGCTGGGCGACGCGGCGCGGCCTGCCGCGCGTCGCCGGCCACCGGGAGGGCGTGAAGACGGCCCGCGCCGTGGTGCGCGCGGCCGAGACGCTCGGCGTCCGCTACCTGACGCTCTACGCGTTCTCGACGGAGAACTGGAGCCGCCCGGCCCAGGAGGTCTCGACGCTCATGAAGCTGCTCGAGCGCGCGATCCGCTCCGAGCTGCCCGACCTGATGGCGCGCAACGCGCGCTTCCGGGTGGTCGGCCGCTCCAGCGGTGTCCCGTCGGCCGTGCGCCGGGGGCTCGATCACGTCGCCAAGGAGACGCGGCACAACACCGGCCTGACCATCCTGCTGGCGTTCAACTACGGCGGCCGCGACGAGCTGGTCGACGCCTTCCGAGCGCTCGCGCGCCAGGTGGCGGCGGGCGAGCTCGACCCGGAGGACATCGGGGAGAAGGAGGTCGCGCAGGCGCTCTACACGGCCGATATTCCCGACCCCGACCTCCTCATCCGCACGAGCGGGGAGATGCGCATCTCGAACTTCCTCCTCTGGCAGATCGCCTACACCGAGCTCTGGGTGACCCCCACGCTCTGGCCCGACTTCGGGGCGGCCGAGCTCTACCGCGCGATCGCCGACTTCCAGCGGCGCTCGCGCCGCTTTGGAGGCGTATGAAGCGGCTCACGCTCCTGGGCGCCACGGGCTCGATCGGTCTGCGTACGCTCGAGATCGTCTCGAGCTTTCCCGAGGAGTTCGAGGTCGCGGGGCTTGCCGCCCGCGGGTCGAACGTGGAGCTGATCGCCGACCTCTGCCGGAAGTATTCGCCGCGCGCGGTGGCGCTGCTCGACACGGCCGCCGTGGACCGGCTGGCCCGCCTGCTGGTCGCGCCGCGGCCCGAGATCCTGGCCGGCCCGGCGGGGCTCGTCGCGCTCGCGGGCGAGGTCGAGGCCGACGTCGTCGTGTCCGCGCTCGTGGGCGCCGCGGGCCTGCTGCCGACGATGGCGGCGATCCTCGCCGGACGCACCGTCGCGCTCGCCAACAAGGAGACGCTGGTGATGGCGGGGCGCCTCATGACGGCGGCCGCTCGGCAGCGCGGCGTGAGGCTCCTACCCGTGGACTCCGAGCACAGCGCGATCTTCCAGTGCCTCGTCGGCCACAACCGCGGAGACGTCCACCGGATCCTGCTCACCGCGTCCGGCGGCCCCTTCCGCGAGACGCCGAAGGCGCGGCTCGCGACGGTGACGGTGGAGGACGCGCTGCGCCACCCGACCTGGAAGATGGGCGCGAAGATCACGATCGACTCGGCCACGCTGATGAACAAGGGCCTCGAGATCATCGAGGCCCGCTGGCTCTTCGACCTCGCCCCCGACCAGGTGGAGGTCGTCGTCCACCCGCAGTCCATCGTGCATTCGATGGTCGAGTACATCGACGGCTCGGTGATCGCCCAGCTCGGCGTCGCCGACATGGGCGTGCCGATCCTCTATGCGCTCACGTACCCCGAGCGACGGCCGACCCCTGCGGCGCGGCTCGATCTGACGCGCGTCGGACAGCTCACCTTCTTCGAGCCCGATGGGGACAAGTTCCCGTGCCTGGGTCTGGCGCGCGCGGCGCTCGCGCAGGAGGGCGCGGCCCCCGTCGTGCTCAACGCGGCGAACGAGATCGCGGTCGCCGCGTTCCTCGACCGCAAGATCGGGTTCAACGCCATCGCCGAGCTCATCGAGCGCGCGCTCGCCGCGCCACGCCCCGGCGAGGTCGCCTCCATCGAGGCGTGCGTGCAGGTCGATGTCGAGACACGGCGCCGGGTCGCGGCCTGGGTCGAGGAGCGCTGATGTTCGACGCCCTGGATGCCATCGTGCGCGTCGATACGCTGAAGACGCTCGTGTCGTTCTTCGTCGTCATCGGCGTCCTGATCCTGATCCATGAGCTCGGCCACTTCATCGTCGCCCGCCTGTGCGGGGTCGGCGTCGAACGGTTCTCCATCGGCTTCGGTCCGGTGCTGTTGCGCTGGCGCGGCAAGGAGACCGAGTATTGCCTGTCGGCGATCCCGATGGGCGGCTACGTGAAGATGATGGGCGAGGAGAATCCCCTCGAGGGCGGCGCCGCGATCACCTACGATCCGGCCAAGGCGTTCGCGCTGAAGTCTCTGCCCGCGCGTTTCCTCATCGTCTTCGCGGGGCCGGGGATGAACTTCGTCCTCGCCGCGCTGATCTTCACGGTGGTGCTCGCGACCGTCGGGCGCCCCGTGTGGCCGGCGGCGGTGGGTCGCGTGGTCGACGGCGGGTCGGCGGCGGCCGCCGGCCTCCGGACCGGAGACGTCGTGACCCGGGTGGACGGCGGCCCCGTCTCGTACTGGGAGGATCTCGAGCGCGCGGTCGCCGCGTCGCACGGCCGCCCGCTCGCGCTGGGCGTACGGCGCGGGAGCACGGAGCTGGCCCTGACCGCGACGCCGCGACAGACGACGGTGCGCGACCCGATCTTCCGGGACCCGAAGGAGGCCTGGGACCTCGGGGCGGGACCGCAGCTGACGCCGCAGATCGGCTCCGTGAATGCCGGCTCGCCGGCGGAGAAGGCGGGGCTGCGCGCCGGCGATCTCGTCGTCGAGGTCGCGGGCCAGCCGGTCTTCACGCCGGACGAGCTCATGCAGGGGATCCAGAAGCGCGCCGGCCAGACCTTCGACCTCGTCGTCGAACGCGCCGGCCGCCGGGAGACCACGAGCGTGACGGCCACCTCCGTCCGCGAGAAGGGACCGGGAGGTCAGGAGAGCGAGATCGGCAGGATCGGCGTCGGGATCGTCACGAAGGTCGTCCGGTACGAGGCCTACAACCCGCTGCTCGCCGTCGCGTACGGGTGGGTGAAGACCTGGGATATGACGGTGCTGACCGCGAAAGGCCTCTGGAAGGTCGTCTCCCGGCAGATCGAGTCGTCGAACATCGGCGGGCCGATTCAAATCGCCGCCGAGGCCGGCCGCCAAGCGAAGGAGGGCGTCGCGTCGCTCGCGCTCTTCACCGCGATCATCAGCGTGAACCTCGCGCTCCTGAATCTCCTGCCGGTGCCGATGCTCGACGGCGGGCACCTCTTCTTCTTCGTCATCGAGGGGGTGCTGGGTCGGCCGCTGTCGCTCCGGAAGCGCGAGGCGGCGCAGCAGCTCGGCTTCGTTTTGCTAATGCTCCTGATGGTCTACGCGCTCTACAATGACCTGGTGCGGATCGACGCGTTCAAAATCTTCCGATAGGACGAGGCGATGATCACACGGCGGAAGACGCGGCAGATACAGCTCGGCAACGTCAAGGTCGGCGGCGGCGCGCCGGTCAGCGTCCAGTCCATGACCAAGACCGACACGCGCGACGTCCAGGCCACGCTGCTGGAGATCTGGTCGCTGGAGGTCGCGGGCTGCGACATCGTCCGCTGCGCCGTGCCCGTCCGGGAGGCCGCGGAGAAGCTCGGCGAGATCAAGCGGCAGATCCGCATTCCGCTCGTCGCCGACATCCACTTCAACTACAAGCTGGCGTTGATCGCGCTCGAGCAAGGCGTGGACGGGCTCCGGCTCAATCCCGGCAACATCGGCGGCAAGCAGTTCGTCCGGGAGGTCGTCAACCTCGCGAAGGACAAGCGGATCCCGATTCGCATCGGCGTGAATGCGGGCTCGCTCGAGAAGGACCTGCTGGCGAAATACGGCGGACCGAGCCCCGAGGGGATGGTGGAATCCGCGCTCCGGCACATCCGGATCCTCGAGGACTGCGGCTACCCCGAGATGAAGGTGTCGCTCAAGGCGTCCGACCCGCTCATGACGATCGAGGCGTACCGCGCGCTCGCCGACCAGGTCCAGTACCCGTTCCATCTCGGCGTCACCGAGGCCGGCACGCCGGGCGTCGGGACGATCAAGTCGTCGGTCGGCCTGGGGGCACTCCTCTCCCAGGGTATCGGTGACACGATCCGCGTCTCGCTCTCCGCCGACCCCACCGAGGAGGTGCGCGTCGGCATCGATATCCTGAAATCGCTCGGATTCCGCAAGGGGGGCCTCACGTTCGTCTCGTGCCCCTCGTGCGGCCGCGCCGACGTGGATCTCGTCAAGCTCGCGCGCGAGGTCGAGGACGAGTTCCGCGGCCTGAACGAGGAGATCCACATCGCGGTGATGGGCTGCGAGGTCAACGGCCCGGGCGAGGCCCGCGCCGCGGACATCGGCGTCGCGGGCGGGCGCGGGATCGGACTCATCTTCAAGGGCGGTGAAGTGATCCGGAAGGTCCCCGAGAAGGACATCGTCAAAGCGATGCGCGAGGAAGTGGACAAGTTCGTCGCCGAGCGGAAGGCCGCGACCGCCACGGCGGGCGCGGACGCCTGATGGGCCAATACCGCACCCACGTCTTCGTCTGCACGTCGGGTGACGACTGCCCGACGCAGGGCGACGTCGAGCAATTCGTGAAGTACCTCCGCGGCGAGGCGGCCCGGGCGGGCCTCAAGGACGAGGTGCGGATCAACAAGGCCGGGTGCTTCTCGCAGTGCGGGCACGGGCCGATGATGGTGGTCTATCCCGAGAACGTCTGGTACGGCGGTGTTCAGGCCGGGGACCTCAAGGACATCTTCGAGTCGCACATCCAGGGCGGCCGACCGGTCGAGCGACTCCGCTACGAGCCCGGCGTCAAGGGGGCCAACAAGAAGAAGGACGCGAAGTAACCGTGCGCCGGTCGAGGTCGCTGCTCCCGACGCTTCGGGAAGATCCCGCCGACGCCGACGCCCTCAGCCACCGTCTCATGCTCCGCGCCGGTCTCGTCCGTCAGCTCGCCGCCGGCATCTTCGTCTGGCTGCCCCTCGGCCAGCGCGTGCTCGACAAGGTCAACGCCATCGTCCGCGAGGAGATGAACGCCATCGGCGGCCAGGAGATCACGATGCCCGTGATCCACCCCGCCGAGATCTGGAAGCAATCAGGCCGCTGGGACGGCATCCCCGAGATGTTCAAGCTGAAGGACCGTCACGGGCGCGAGATGTGCCTCGGCATGACCCACGAGGAAGTGATCGCCTGGCTCGCGTCGCGCGAGATTCGCTCCTACCGCGACCTGCCGCAGATCTGGTACCAGATCCAGACGAAGGAGCGCGACGAGGCGCGGCCCCGCTCGGGCGTGCTGCGGACGCGCGAGTTCGTCATGAAGGATTCCTACACGCTCGACCCCGACGACGCGGCCCTCGATCGCTCGTACGACGCCCACGCGGCCGCCTACCGGCGCATCTTCGAGCGCTGCGGGCTCCGCATTCACGTGGTGCAATCCGACACGGGAATGATGGGCGGCCACAGCGCGCACGAGTTCATGGCGCCGAGCGCGGCCGGCGAGGACGAGATCGCGATGTGCGCCGCGTGCGGCTACGCCGCCAACGTGGAGCTGGCGCGCTCCGTGCCCACGCCGCCCGCGTTGCCCGCCTGGACGCGCGAGGAGGTCGCCACGCCGGGGGCGCGGACGATCGCCGAGGTGGCGGCATATCTGAACATCGATCCGCGCCTGACGATCAAGTCGCTCCTCTATGTGGCGCCGAAGGCGGGACCCGTGCTCGTGCTGGTGCGGGGCGACCACAGCCTGCACGAGCGCAAGCTCCTGCGCGCGGTCGGCGAGGAGTGCCGCGCGGCGCATCCGGACGAAGTCCGCGAGCACCTCGGCGCGCCCGTCGGCTCGGTGGGGCCGCTGGGAGTTCGCGTGCCGATCATCGCCGACGAGACGCTGCGTCAGGGGACCTACGTCGTCGGCGCCAACCGCGAAGGCTTCCACGTGCGCGGGGTGACGCCCGGGCGCGACTTCGAGTGCCGCTTCGCCGACCTCCATACCGCGGTCGCCGGCGAGGGGTGCGGGCAGTGCGGCGCGCCGCTCGCCGTGGAGCGGGTGATCGAGGTCGGGAACATCTTCAAGCTCGGCACCAAGTTCTCGGAGGCGCTCGGCGCGACCTACCTCGACGAGTCGGGGCGCGCGCGCCCCGTGGTAATGGGCAGCTACGGCATCGGTCCCGCGCGTATCGCGGCCGCGGCCGTGGAGCAGCTCGCGGACCAGGACGGCATCGTCTGGCCCTGGGCGATCGCGCCCTTCCACGTCTACGTCGTTCCCGTCTCCGTCAAGGACAGGGCGCAGCTCGGAGCGGCCGAGGAGATCTACGCGCAGTGCTGGAAGCAAGGGCTCGAGGCGGTCCTCGACGACCGCGACGAGCGTCCCGGCGTCAAGTTCAAGGACGCGGAGCTCCTCGGCATTCCCGTCCGCGTCACCGTCGGCAACTCCTTCGTCAAGGAGGGGGTCGTCGAGGTCAGGAGCCGCCGCACGCGCCAGGAGCGCCGGGTCAGCGTCGACCAGGTCGTCGCCGCGACGCGCGCGCTCCGGGGCGAGGAGTCCTCGACGTCGACGTAGCCGCGGCCGAGCCGCGCTTGCGTCAATTCCGGATACGTGCTAAATTCCCGAAAAAGTGGGCGTTGCCCGCTTTTTTTAGTTTTGCCCACGGGCAGGGGGAAAAGCCCACATGGACGACGCGGAGCGGACCGACCAGATCGAGGAGGTGGTCACGCCCGTTCTCAGCGATCACGGGCTCGAGCTCGTGGACATCGACTGGCGCCCGCTGCGGCCCCGCGGGCTCCTGCGCGTGTACGTCGACAAGCGCGATGGCGTGGGAATCCGCGACTGCGAGCTGGCGAGCCGCGAGCTCGGCGACGTGCTGGACGCGGCCGCCCTCATCGAGGGCGCGTACGACCTGGAAGTGTCGTCGCCCGGGCTCGACCGTCAGCTCCGGAAAGATCGCGAGTACCGTTGGGCGGTGGGCAAGCGCGTGCGGTGCTGGCTCGCCGGGGGCGGTGATACACGGGGACGGCTGACGGACGTCGATCCCGACCGGCTCGTGCTCGAGCGGGACGGCGAGCGGATGGAGGTTCCACGCGCGACGGTGGTGAAGGCTCGCCTGGAGGCGGAGGTCCCCTGGCCCCGCAAGGCGTAGAATCCCGGATAGGTGCCGGGTCCAATGAATCGAGAGTTGATCAATGTCATCGAGCAGATCGGACGCGAGAAGGGGATCGACAAGGAGATCCTCTTCGAGGCGCTGGAATCTGCCCTGCTCTCGGCGTCGCGCAAGACGCTCGGACCGGCCGAGAATATCCGGATGCACATCGACCGCAAGAGCGGCGACCTGCGGGTCTACGGCCGGAAGAAGGTCGTCGCCGAGGTCACCGACGACAAGCTGGAGATCAGCCTGGGGGACGCCAAGGCCCTGAACAAGGACGCGGAGCTCGACGACGAGCTGGAGCTCGAGCAGGAGCGGCCGCCTCAGGACTTCGGCCGGATCGCGGCCCAGACGGCCAAGCAGGTGATCCTCCAGAAGGTGCGGGACGCCGAGCGCGAGGGGATCTACTCGGAATTCGCCGGCAAGGAGGGTCAGATCCTGCGCGGCGTCGTCCATCGCATCGAGAAGCGCAACGTGATTCTCGAGATCGGCAAGGCCGAGGCGATCCTGCCCGAGCGCGAGCAGATCCCCGGCGAGCGGTACAATCCCGGCGACCGGATCCGCGCCTACGTGCTCGAGGTGCGCCGCACGGCGAAGGGGCCGCAGATCTCGCTCTCGCGCACCCACCCCGGCTACCTCGCGCGCCTGTTCGAGACGGAGATCCCCGAGATCCAGGAGGGGATCGTGCTCGTCAAGGCGACGGCGCGTGAGGCGGGCGAGCGGGCCAAGGTCGCGGTCGCCTCGACGAAGCGCGACGTCGATCCGATCGGCGCCTGCGTCGGCCTGCGCGGCACGCGGATCCAGGTCATCAGCCGCGAGCTACGCGGCGAGAAGATCGACATCATCGAGTGGTCGCACGATCCGGCGACGTTCGTCGCGCGGGCGCTGTCGCCCGCCAAGGTGTCGTCGGTGACCATCGCCGAGCCGCTCGAGCCCGACGGCCAGCCCTCCGCCGTGGTCATCGTGCCCGACAATCAGCTCTCGCTGGCCATCGGCAAGAAGGGCCAGAACGCGCGCCTGGCCGCGAAGCTCACGGGCATGCGGATCGACATCAAGAGCGAGTCCGAGCTCACGGCCGAGCGCGCGCCGGCGGGCGACGCCGCCGCGGACCGCGCCGCCCTGGAGTCGCTCGCCGGGGTCACGTCCGAGCTCGCCGACGCGCTGACCACCGCCGGCCTCGGATCGCCGCCCGCCATCGTCAATGCCGGACGCGAGAGGCTCCGCGCGGTGCCGGAGGTGGGCGACCACGCCGAGCAGATCCATGCGGCCGCGGAGGCGTGGGTCGCGAGCCGCGTGACGGTGCCGGACGCGCCCGGGGAGCCGGCGGCTTCGGCATGACCCGCGAGCCCGCCCGCACCTGTCTCGGCTGTCGCCGCGTGCGGCCGCGCGGCGTCCTCGTGCGCCTCGTGCGGCGCGGCGACGGCGTGGTCACGGCGGACCCTCGCGGCTCGGCGGTGGGGCGCGGCGCGTGGGTGTGTCCCGAGGAAGCATGCCTCGAGCGCGCGTTGCAGCGAGGTCGGTTGAGTCACGCGTTCCGGAAGCCGTGCGAGGCTGGGGCGGATCTGGCGATGGCAGTGCGAACGGTTCGGGGGAGGTGAGGGGGCTGTGGCAGCGAAGATCAAGCTGATGGAACTCGCGAAGGAGCTCGGCGTGACCAGCAAGGAGCTGATGGTCGCGGCCGACGAGATGGGACACAAGGGTGTGCGCGCCATGAGCCCTCTCGACGCCGCGCTCGCCAACGCGCTCAGACTCAGGCTCGGCAAGGGGCGCGAGCTGCCGGAGGAGCCCAAGCCGAAGCGCGTCGCCCGGCCGAAGGCCGCGCAGGACGCCGCCACGACGGCCGACGGTGCATCGGCGACGAAGCGGCCTGCGCGCTCGAAGCTGGTCGAGGAGCCCGTCGGCGCGGAGGCGCCCGCCGAGATCAAGCCCGCCGCGACGATCGTGAGGCCCAAGCCGGTGACACCAGCGCCGGAGATCGTGCCGGAACCCCCGCTCGTCGCCACTCGCGAGCCCGACATCGTCCCGGAGCCGGCGCCGATCGCGCTTGCGGTCGAGCCGCCCGCGGCCATCAAGCCCGCCGCGACCGTCGCGCCCTCTCCCGCCGCGCCGGCCGTCAAGAAGCCCGAGCCGAAGATCGTGCCGTTCCGCCCGCTGGAGCGTGGAGCGCCGCCGCCGGTAGCGCCGCCGCGCCCTTCGCGTCAGCCGACCGGGCCGTTCGCGCCACCGCGCGTGACCGCGGCCCCGCCACGGCCCGCGACGCCCCCCGTGCCTGCCGCGCCTCCACGGCCGCTGCAGCCCGCGGTGCCGGTCGTGCCCGCGGCGCCGGCGCGGCCCGCCGCTGCGGCCGTGCTCGTCGAGGAGCCGCCGGCGCCGCCGGCCGAGGTCAAGCGCGAGCTGATCCGCGTGCCGGAGTCGGTCACCGTCGGCGAGCTTGCCGAGAAGATGCGGCGCAAGTCGGGTGAGGTGATCAAGACGTTGCTCGAGCTCGGCGTGATGGCGACGGTCAACGAGATGCTCGATCCGACGGCGGCGAAGCTCGTCGCGGACAAGTTCAACTTCGACGTCGAGGTCCGCTCCGTCGAGGGCGAGGTCGTCGACGAGGAGGACCTCGACCCCACGCAGCTCAAGCTCCGCCCGCCGGTGGTCACGGTCATGGGCCACGTCGACCACGGCAAGACGTCGCTGCTGGATGCGATCCGCAAGTCGCGCGTCGCGGAGAAGGAATTCGGCGGCATCACCCAGCACATCGGGGCGTACCAGGTCGAGACCCGGCACGGCAAGGTCACGTTCCTCGACACGCCGGGCCACGAGGCGTTCACCGCGATGCGCGCCCGCGGCGCCCAGGCGACGGACATCGTCATTCTGGTCGTCGCCGCCGACGACGGCGTCATGCCGCAGACGCTCGAGGCCGTGAGTCACGCACGCGCGGCCAACGTGCCGATCATCGTCGCGGTGAACAAGATCGACAAGCCCGAGGCCGACCTCGAGCGGGTGAAGCGCGAGCTCGCGAACCAGGGCCTGATTCCAGAAGACTGGGGAGGCCAGACGATCTTCGTGCCGACCTCCGCGAAGAAGGGCACCGGCATCGATCAGCTGCTCGAGATGACGGCGCTCCAGTCCGAGATCCTCGAGCTCAAGGCCAATCCGAACCGGGCGGCGAAGGGCGTGATCATCGAGAGCCGCCTCGACCGGGGCCGGGGGCCCGTCGCGACGGCGCTCATCCAGAACGGCACGCTCAAGGAGGGTGACGCGGTCGTCGTCGGCTCGCACTCGGGCCGCGTACGCGCCCTGATCGACCCGAGCGGCAAGAAAGCGAAGAGCGCGGGCCCGTCTGACCCGGTCGAGATCCAGGGGATCTCCGGGGTGCCGTCCGCGGGCGACATCCTGGTCGGGGTCGCCGACGAGCGCAAGGCCAGGCAGATCGCGAACATGCGCGCCGACCGCGAGAAGGCCAAGGGCAAGGCGTCGACGCGCATCACGCTCGAGGGCCTGCAGAAGCAGATCCAGACGGGCGAGGTGAAGGAACTGCGCCTCATCATCAAGGCCGACGTGCAGGGCTCGGTCGAGGCGCTCGTCGAGTCGCTCGAGCGGCTGTCCACGGACGAAGTGAAGCTGAGGGTCATCCACAGCTCGGTCGGCGCTGTCAACGAGAGTGACGTCATGCTCGCCTCGGCATCGAGCGCGGTCGTCATCGGGTTCAACGTCAAGCCCGAGGCCAAGGCGGCGAGCCAGGCCCAGGCCAACGGCGTCGACGTCCGGACCTACAACGTCATCTACGAGGCGATCAACGACCTCAAGGCGGCGCTCGCCGGCATGCTCGCCCCGGAGATGCGCGAGACGGCGCTCGGGAAGGCGCAGGTCCGCCAGATCTTCGTCATCTCCAAGCTCGGCCCGATCTGCGGCTCCTACGTGGTGGAGGGCAAGGTCACGCGCGGCGTGAAGGTGCGCGTGCGTCGCGGCGACGAGGCGGTGGGAACCGGCACGGTCGGCTCGCTCAAGCGCTTCAAGGACGACGTCCGGGAGGTGCTCGCCGGGCTCGAGTGCGGCATCGGCGTGGACGGCTTCAACCCGGTCCTGCCGGGCGACGTCCTGGAGATGTACTCGGTCGAGGAAGTGGCGCGCACGCTCTAGCGGGCGCCCGCGCCGGAGGGCATCGTGACGACGGCGCGCGTGGCGCTTGGGATGGTCGAGCTCCACCTGCCGGACGTGGCGTCGCTCAAGGACAAGCGGCACGTCCTCAAGGGCCTCAAGGAGCGGGTGCGCGCCCGCTTCGAGGTCTCGGTGGCGGAGGTCGATCACCAGGACATCTGGCAGCGCGCCACGCTGGCCGTCGCCTATGTCTCCGCCGACGCCCAGCACGCGGGCCAGGTGGTGTCCAAGGCGATGGACTTCATCGAGGACCACGTCGAGGGACGCGTCATCGAGACGTTCGTGGAGATTCTCTGATGCAGGGCAAGCGACTCGACCGCGTCAACCAGCTGATCAAGGAAGAAGTGTCCACGCTCCTGCAGCGAGAGCTCAAGGACCCGCGCCTCGGCTTCGTGACGGTCACCGAGGTGGCGACCGCGAAGGACCTGTCCCGGGCGAAGGTCTTCGTCTCGGTGCTCGGCAACGAGGCGCAGTGGGCCGCCTCGCTGGCGGCGCTCGCGAGCGCGCGGGGCTTCATCCGCAACTGGCTCCGCCACCACCTCGAGCTGCGCGTGACGCCCGAGCTCGACTTCCGCCCCGACCACTCGATGGAGCACGCGGCGCGGATCCAGGCGTTGCTCCGCCATCTCGATTCCGGGCCGTCCGCGTGAGCGTGCCCGCCGAGCATCGGGGGAGCGTGCCGCCGGAGGCGGTCCTCGCGCCGTTCCGCAAGGACGGCGGCCGCGCGCTCATGCTGGGCCACGTCCATCCCGACGCCGACGTGCTCGGCACGCTGCTGGCGCTCGGCCTGGCGCTGGAGGGCCGCGGCTGGAGCGTCGTGTACGGCGGCCCGCACCCGGCCCCCGCCGCCCTCGGATTCCTGCCCGGGATCGAGCGCTACCGGCGGCTCGACGAGGTCGGCGGCCCCTTCGACCTGGCGGTGCTCACCGACTGCCCGAACCCGCAGCGCACCGAGGGGCTCATCGACCAGGCGCGTCGCGCCGCGCGGCTCGTCGTGAACATCGACCACCACCCGGACAACCGCCGCTACGCGGACGTGAACTGGCTCGATACGGACGCGGCGGCGACGGGCGAGATGGTCCACGAGCTGCTCGACGCGCTCGGCGCGCCGCTGACGCCGCAGATCGCCACCAACCTGTTCACGGCGATTCACACCGATACGGGCTCGTTCCGCTACTCCAACGTGACGCCGCGCACGCTCCGGATCGCGGCCGCGCTCGTCGCCGCCGGCGCCGAGCCCGCGTTCGTCTCCGCGAGCCTCTACGAGCGTCGCGCGCCCGACGCGCTCCGCTGGCTCGGGGTCTCCCTCGCGCGCGTCGAGCTCTCCGACGACGGACGGCTCGCCTGGCTCGCCCTGCCGGCCGGCCTCGTGCCCGAGGCCTTCGTCGAGTCCGAGGAGCTCGTGAACTACCCGCGCTCGGTCGCCACGGTGCGGGTCGCGTGTCTGCTCCGCGAGCACGACGGCCAGGTGAAGGTGAGCCTGCGCGGCAAGGGCGACGTGGACGTCCAGAAGATCGCCGCCCGGTTCGGCGGCGGCGGCCACCGGAACGCGGCCGGCTGCACCCTGCCGGGCTCGCTCGCCGAGGCGACGCGCGCTGTGCTGGAGGCCGTGCGGACCGCGCTCGACACGCCGGGGGAGGGCCCCGCCCGGTGAGCGTGGCGCCAGGCGGCGCCGGCGTCCTTGTCGTGGACAAAGGGGCCGGCGCCACGTCGTTCGATGCCGTGGCCCTCGTCCGCCGCCAGCTCGGGATCCGGCGCGTCGGCCACGCCGGCACACTCGATCCTGCCGCGACGGGCGTCCTGCCCGTCCTGCTCGGGGAGGCGACGAAGCTCACCCCGTACCTCATGGACCAGGAAAAGGAGTATGTGGCCACGGTGCGGTTCGGCGTGACGACCGATACGCACGACGTCACCGGCCGCGTCCTGTCGGAGAGCCGGGTGCCGCGGCTCGAGCGGCGCGAGCTCGAGGCGGCGTGCCGGCCGTTCGTCGGGCGCATCAAGCAGGTTCCCCCGATGTACTCGGCGGTCCACCACGAGGGCCAGCGCCTGTACGAGCTGGCCCGCCGTGGCATCGAGGTCGAGCGCGAGCCCCGGGAAGTCCTGGTCCGGTCGATCGCCGTCGAGGAGGTCGATCGGGTGCACGCCACCCTCCGCGTCGTCTGCGGCAAAGGCACCTACGTGCGGGTTCTCGCCGCCGATCTCGGCGCCGCGCTCGGCTGCGGCGCCGCCGTCGAGCGTCTGATCCGGTCGCGCGTGGGGCCCTTCACCCTCGCGGACGCCGTCGCCTGGGCCGACCTCAGGACCGGCGAGCGGCCGACGCTGTGGGCGCGCGTCAGGTCGCCCGAGGCCGCGCTGGCCGACTGGCCCGCGGTGACGCTGGAGGGGGCTGCGGTCTCGGCGTTCACGCACGGACAATCGGTGACCGTGGCGCCCGTCCCCACGGAGGCCGAGCGCCGAGTGCGCGTGCACGACCGCGCGGGCGCGCTGATCGGCGTCGGCCTGCTCGCCGCCGCCGGCCACCAGGTGAGGCCGATTCGGATCCTGCATGCAGATCGTCCGGGGACTCCGCTCCTACCCGCCTGACGCCGGCCCGAGCGCCGTCGCGCTGGGCGTCTTCGACGGCATCCACCTTGGCCACCGTGCGATCCTCGGCACCGCGGTCGCACAGGCGCGCGGTCAGGGGCTCGCCGCGGTCGCGTGCACGTTCGACCCACACCCGCTCGAGGTGCTCCAGCCGGAGCGGGCCCCGCTGCCGCTCACGACGCTCGAGGAGCGCCTGGCACTCATCGCCGAGACGGGCATCGACACGGCCGTCCTGCTCGCCTTCACACGGGAGGTGGCGGCGATGGAGGCCGAGGAGTTCGTGCGCGCCGTGCTGCTCGGGACGCTTCGCGCGCGCGACGTCGTGGTCGGCTTCAACCACCGGTTCGGCCGCGGTGCGGCGGGCGACGCGGGCCTGCTCCAGCGCCTCGGGGCCGCCCTGGGCTTCCGCGCCCACATCGTGGCCCCCCTCGAGGTGGACGGCATCCCCGTCTCCTCCTCCGAGATCCGCACGGCCCTCCAGGCGGGCGATCTCGCGCGCGCCGCTCGGCTCCTCGGGCGCCACTACTCGGTGGAAGGCGAAGTCGTCCGCGGCGCGGGGCGGGGACGGACGCTCGGCTTTCCCACGGCGAACGTGAAGACCGATCGCCCGCTGCCCCTGCCAGCCGGCGTCTACGCCTGCCACGCCCTCGTGGAGCGAGCCCGCCATCGCGCCGTCCTCAACCTGGGTGTGCGCCCCACCTTCGGCGAGAGCGAGCTCCTCGTGGAGGCCCATCTGCTCGATTTCTCTGGCGATCTCTACGGCAGCCGCCTCAAGCTGACGTTCCTCCGTCGCCTGCGCGAGGAGCGTCGATTTCCCGATGTCGAGGCGCTCCGCCGGCAGATCGCCCTCGATGTGGCCGCCGCACGTCAGGAGACCTGAGGGCTCCGCTTTACTTCCGGAAGACCACGTGGTACGCTCCGTATCTGTAGGCAATACAAGCGTTTTTGAACCCGTTCGGGTGGAGCGTGGCTCCCCTGGACGCGGCGATTGGAGGAAGCTTCCCATGCCGGTCACCATCGAAAAGAAGAAGAGCTTGATCGAGCAGTTCCGCGTCCACGAGGGCGATACCGGGTCGCCCGAGGTGCAGATCGCGCTCCTCACCGAGCGCATCAATGGCTTGACCGATCATTTCAAGCAGCACAGCAAGGACCACCACTCCCGGCGGGGTCTGCTGATGCTCATCGGTAAGCGCCGGAGTCTCCTCGAGTACCTCAAGGACAAGGACGCAGAGCGGTATCGCTCCATCATCGACAAGCTCGGAATCCGCAGGTGACTGAGGGTTCACACCGCACGGCTTGGTCCTCGGACGCAAAGACTCCGGGGGCCCGAGGACAATCTTCCCAATGAGTCATACCGTACAGCTCGACATCAACGGCCTTGCCTTTTCCATCGAGACCGGCAAGGTGGCCAAGCAGGCCGAGGGCGCCGTCGTGGTGCGCTGCGGCGGCACGATGGTGCTCGCCACGTGTGTCGCCGCCCGGAGCGCCAAGGAAGCGCAGGACTTCTTCCCGCTCACCGTGGAGTATCGCGAGCGCATGTATGCCGGCGGGCGCATACCCGGCGGCTACTTCAAACGCGAGGGTGCGCCGGTCAAGAAGGAGACGCTCACGTCGCGCCTCATCGACCGCCCGATCCGGCCGCTCTTCCCCGACGGATTTCGCAACGAGGTCCAGGTGATCTGCCTCACGATCTCGGCCGACCCGCAGAACGATCCCGACATCCTCGCGATGAACGGCGCGTCCGCGGCGCTCTGCCTTTCGGGGATCCCGTTCGACGGACCGATCGGGGCCGTGCGCGTCGGGTTCGTGGACGGGAAGTTCGTCGCCAACCCGACGCACGAGCAGCGGGCGGCGTCGAGCCTCGAGCTGGTCATCGCCGGTACGGAGGACGCGATCCTCATGGTCGAGTCGGGCGCCAAGGAGGTGCCCGAGGAGACCATGCTCGAGGCGATCTCGTTCGGCCACGCCGAGTGCCGGAAGTTCGCCCGGATCCAAAAGGATCTGGTTGCCCGCGCCGGCAAGCCGCGCTGGGCGTTCGATCCGGACGCCGGGCGCGATCGTGAGCTGGAGCAACGCGTGCGGAGCCTGGGCGCGCCGAAGCTCACCGCCGCGCTGGCGGTCCACGAGAAGCAGGCGCGCGCGGACGCTGTCGGCCGGGTATTCGACGAGGTGTGGGCCGCGCTCGGCGTGGACGAGTCCCGGAAGGGCGCGGTGCGCAAGGCGTTCGAGGCGCTCGAGAGCGCGGAGATCCGCCGGCTGATCGTCGAGAAGGGGTTCCGCGTGGACGGGCGCAAGGCCAACGAGATCCGCCCGATCTCGATCGAGCTGGCCTACCTGCCGCGCGCCCACGGCTCGTCGCTGTTCACGCGAGGCGAGACGCAGGCGCTCGTCTCGGCGACGCTCGGCACGAAGTCCGACGAGCAGAAGATCGAGGCGCTCGAGGGCGAGGTCTGGCGCAATTTCCTGCTCCACTACAACTTCCCCTCGTTCTCCGTCGGGGAGGTCCGGCGCTTCGGCGGGCCCACGCGGCGCGACGTCGGCCACGGCGCGCTCGCCGAGCGGGCCGTCGAGGCGGTGCTGCCTCCGAAGGAGGAGTTCCCGTACACGATCCGCGTCGTCTCGGACATCCTCGAGTCCAACGGCTCGTCGTCCATGGCGAGCGTCTGCGGCGCGTCGCTCGCGCTCATGGACGCCGGCGTGCCCATCAGGACGCACGTGGCCGGGATCGCCATGGGCCTCGTCAAGGAGGGTGAGCGGTACGGGATCCTGACCGACATCATGGGCACGGAGGACCACTACGGCGACATGGACTTCAAGGTCGCCGGCACGGAGAAGGGTGTCACCGCGCTCCAGATGGACATCAAGATCGCCGGCGTCTCCGTCGACATCATGCGCGAGGCGCTCAAGCAGGCGCGCGAGGCGCGCCTGACGGTGCTCGCCAAGATGCGCGAGGCGCTCGAGCGCCCGCGAGCCGAGCTCTCACCGTACGCGCCGCGCTTCGCGACGATCAAGATCCGCACGGAGAAGATCCGCGAGATCATCGGCCCGGGCGGCAAGGTCATCCGGGGCATCCAGGAGCAGACGGGGACGAAGATCGACGTCGAGGACGACGGCCGTGTGACCGTGTTCTCGCCCGACAGCGAGTCGGTCCAGAAAGCCCTCGCGATCATCCAGGACATCTGCCGCGAGGTCGAGCTCGACCGGATCTACCTCGGGAAGGTGAAGAAGATCGTCGAGTTCGGCGCCTTCGTCGAGGTCATCCCGAACACCGAGGGCCTGCTCCACATCTCGCAGATCGCCGAGTCGCGGATCCGCGCCGTCCAGGACGTGCTGACCGAGGGCGACGAGGTCCTCGTCAAGGTCATCGAGATCGACAGCAACGGCAAGATGCGGCTCAGCCGCAAGATGGCGCTGCGCGAGCAGCCGGCGCTGGCGGACAAGGAAAAGCTCAAGAACCCCCAGGCGGCGAATCCTCCGCGCGCCTGAAAGGCGGTGCCCGTGACCGAGGGCTACCGGAAGAGCGTCCTGCCGAACGGTACCCGTGTCGTCACGGAGCGGATGGAACACGTCCGGTCCGTCGCGGTGGGTGTGTGGGTGGAGACCGGCTCGCGACACGAGCCCGAGAGCCGCGGCGGGATGTCCCACCTCATCGAGCACCTCGTCTTCAAGGGCACCGCGACCCGCACCGCCGAGGAGATCGCCCGAACGATGGACTCCGTCGGCGGGCAGATGGACGCCTTCACCACGAAGGAACACACGTGCTTCTACGTGCAGGTGCTCGACGAGCACCTGCCGCTGGCCGTGGACCTGCTGACCGACATCCTGCTCCACCCCATCTTCAACGCCGACGAGCTCGAGCGTGAGAAGTCGGTGGTGCTGCAGGAGATCAAGATGGTGGAGGACACTCCCGACGACCTGATCCACGACCTGTTCGCCGCCCAGCTCTGGGAGGGCCACCCCCTCGGACGCCCGATCTTGGGGACGCGTGAGGCGGTGACCGCGTACGCCCGCGAGACGATCCTCAGCCACTTCGAGGAGGAATACGTGCCGCCGCGGATCATGATCGCGGTGGCCGGCAACGCCACCCACGACCGCGTCGTGGACCTCTTCGGCGCCCCCTTCGACCGCTTCCGGCGGGCGGCCGTCGCGCGCGCGGGCGGGCCGCCGGTGCAGAGGCCCGGAGTGAACATCGTCCAGAAGACGCTCGAGCAGGTCCACCTCGTGATGGGCTTCCCGGGACTCCACCACGCCGCGCCCGAGCGGTACGCCCTCTTCCTGCTCAACGACGTGATCGGCGGGAGCATGTCCTCGCGCCTGTTCCAGGAGGTTCGGGAACGTCAGGGGCTCGTCTACTCGATCCACTCGGGTGTGCAGGCCTATGCCGACACGGGCACCCTCTACATCTACGCGGCGACCGACCCGCCGAACTTCTCGAAGATGCTGAAGTCCACGCTCAAGGAGCTGCGCGACCTCAAGAAGCACGGGATCACGGCGGAAGAGCTACGTCGGGCGAAGGACCACCTGAAGGGCAGCCTGATGCTCTCGCTCGAGTCCACCTCCAGCCGGATGAACCGCCTGGCCAAGCACGAGATGCACCACGGCTCGTTCTTCACGATGGACCAGATGCTCGCGGCCGTGGACGGAGTCCGCCACGAAGAGGTTCAGACGCTCGTCGGCGAGCTCCTCGACGAGGATCGTCTGGCGTTGACCACGCTCGGCCCGCTCGATCGCCGCAACCTCCCGCGAGAGCTCCTGCACCGTTGATGTTGGGGGGTCCCGAGATGGCCCCCCAAGCCCCCCATTCTCGCGGCTCGATCGAGCTTGGCGCTCGATCGCTCTTGCGGACACTCCGAGATACCTCTCAAAACTCCAGATCTCGCCTCCCGAGCGCGCCGGCTCTTTCGCTCGGACGGGTTTTGCTCTAAGGTGGGGACGTGATCGAGCGCTACACCCGCCCCGAGATGGGCCGCATCTGGAGCGAGGAGTCCAAGTACGAGGCGTGGCTCAGGGTGGAGCTGGCGGTGTGCGAGGCGTACGCGCGACGGGGCCGGATACCCGGCGACGCGATGGGCCGGATCCGCCAGAAGGCGCGCGTGGACGTCGCCCGTATCCTGGCCATCCAGGAGCGCGTCAAGCACGAGATGATCGCGCTCCTCACGAGCCTCGAGGAGCAGCTCGGTTCCGACTCCCGCTTCGTCCACATCGGGCTCACCACGAACGACGTCTGGGATACCGCCACGGCGCTGCAGCTCCGCGACGCCGCCGACCTCCTGATCGCCGCGCAGGAGCGCCTCCGCAAGGCGCTGGGTGAGCTGGCGCTCCGGCACAAGGACACGCTGACGGTCGGCCGGACCCACGGCGTCCACGCCGAGCCGACCACCTTCGGCTTGAAGGCGGCGGTCTGGTACACCGAGGCCGGGCGAAACCGTGAGCGCCTCGTGCGCGCCCGCGCCGCGATCGCCGTCGGCAAGCTGTCGGGTGCGGTCGGCAACTTCGCCCACGTCGAGCCCGAGATCGAGGCGGAGGTCTGCCGGGAGCTCGGTCTCGAGGCCGCGCCCGTGTCCACGCAGATCATCCAGCGTGACCGCCACGCCGAATTCTGCGCGGCGCTCGCGGTGGCCGCGGCGTCGCTCGAGAAGATCGCGCTCGAGGTGCGGGGACTCCAGCGCACCGAGATCCTCGAAGCCCAGGAGCCCTTCGGCGAGGGTCAGAAGGGCTCGAGCGCGATGCCCCACAAGCGCAACCCCGAGCTCAGCGAGCGTGTCTGCGGGCTCGCGCGGCTCCTCCGGTCGAACGCGCTCGCGGCGCTCGAGAACGTCGCCCTCTGGCACGAGCGCGACATCAGCCACTCCTCGGTCGAGCGCGTCATCCTGCCCGACTCCACGATCGCGCTCGACTACATGCTCTCGATCACGACGTTCATCGTCGAGGGGCTCGACGTCGATCCCGCGCGGATGGCCGAGAACCTCGAGCTGAGCTACGGGCTCGTCTACTCGCAGCGGGTGCTGCTGAAGCTCACCGACGCGGGGCTCGCGCGCCAGACCGCCTACGAGATCGTCCAGCGGCACGCCATGCGCGCCTGGAAGGAGCGGCGCTCCTTCTTCGAGCTCCTCGCGGCGGATCCCGAGGTCACGGAGCGACTCGGTCCCGATGAGCTGAAGCGCTGCTTCGATCCGGCGTTCTTCCTCCGCAACGTGGACACGATCTTCAGGCGAGTCGGACTGATTCCGTGAGACCCGGAGGGATCATGGCGAACGTCGAGAGCCGCGACAAGCTCTACGAGGGCAAGGCCAAGATCGTCTACACGACCAGCCAGCCCGGCACCGTCATCCAGTATTTCAAGGACGACGCCACCGCCTTCAACGCCCTGAAGAAGGGGACGATCGTCGGCAAGGGCGTGGTCAACAACCGGATGTCGGCGGCGCTGTTCGAGCGGCTCGAGCGGGCCCGCGTGCCGACGCACTACCTCGCCACGCTCTCCGACCGCGAGATGCTCTGCCGCCGGCTCGACATCATCAAGATCGAGACGATCGTGCGGAACATCGTCGCGGGCAGCCTGGCGAAGCGCACGGGTCTCGACGAAGGGACGCCGATCAAGCAGCCGATCGTCGAGCTCTACTACAAGTCCGACCCGCTCGGCGACCCGATGCTCAACGACGACCACGTCAGGATGCTCAGGCTCGCGACCCCGGCCGAGCTGGCGTGGATGCGGCGCACGGCGCTCCGGATCAACGCGGTGCTCCGGCCCCACCTGCTGAAGCGCGACCTGCTCCTCGTGGACTTCAAGCTCGAGTTCGGGCGGGCGGGCAGGAAGCTCTACCTCGGCGACGAGATCTCGCCCGACACCTGCCGGCTCTGGGACCGCGAGACGCGCGAAAAGCTCGACAAGGACCGCTTCCGCCGGGACCTCGGGGGTGTCGAGGAGGCCTACCACGAAGTGTACCGGCGCCTCGTGACCGGGCCTGGCGCGTAGGAACTGAACGGGCGTGTCGGAGCCCCGCGAATCTGCCTCAGGCCACCCGCGGTCCAAGCCGGCCCCGGGGCACCCGTTACAATGAAGCCCCGCGAATCTGCCTCAGGCCACCCTCGGTCCAAGCCGGCCCCGGGGCACCCGTTACGATGAAGGCGCGCGTTCTCATCAGGCTCAAGCCCGGAATCCTCGACGTCCAGGGGGCCGCGGTGAAACGCGCGCTCACGGGGCTCGGGTTCGCCGAGCTGAGCGACCTCCGCGTCGGCAAGGTGATCGAGGTCGATCTCGAGGCGGCGACGCCCGAGCTCGCGCGGCAGCGGGTCGGCGAGATGTGCCGCCAGCTCCTCGCCAATCCCGTCCTGGAGGACTACACGATAGAAATGACCGACGACCTTGCCCCGCGCGGGGTCGTTCTGTAAGATGGGCTCGTCATGAGATTCGGCGTGGTCGTCTTCCCGGGTACGTGGAGCGACTGCGACTTCCACTACGTGATCTCCGAGGTTCTGCACCAGCCGGTGAAGTACGTCTGGCACCGGGACCGTGACCTCGGCGACCTCGACTGCGTCATCCTCCCGGGGGGCTTCTCCTACGGCGACTACCTGCGCGCGGGCGCCGTCGCGGGCCGCTCGCCCGTGGTGGAGGCGCTCAAGGAGTTCGTCGTGAGCGGCGGGTACGTCCTGGGCTCCTGCAACGGGTTCCAGATCCTCTGCGAGGCGGGGTTCCTGCCGGGCGCGCTCACGCGCAACGAGTGCCTGCAGTATCGCTGCCAGTCCACGCACTTGGTGGTCGAGAACGTGGAAACGCCTTTCACGCGGGGGCTCCGGCTGAGGCAGGTGCTCACGATGCCGATCTCGCACGGGGAGGGCAAGTACTACGCGGACCCGGAGACCCTGCGCGGGCTCAAGGCGGCCAACCGGGTCGTGTTCCGCTATTCGGAGCCCGACGGGCGCGTGAGCAAGGCGGCGAACCCCAACGGCTCGCTCGAGAACATCGCGGGGATCGTGAACCCCGAAGGCAACGTGCTCGGGCTGATGCCGCATCCCGAGCGCGCGGCCGAGACGGCGATGGGCGGCACGGACGGACTCCTGCTGTTCCAGTCCCTCCTCGGCAGCCTCGTCGAGGACGGCAGCTTCCTCAAGCGGTAGTCGGAGTGACGGCGGCTCCACCGAAGGTCACGCTCGACCTCGCGCGCGAGTCCGGCCTCACCGCCGACGAGTACGATCGGATCCTGACGCGACTCGGCCGCGAGCCCACGTATACCGAGCTCGGTCTGTTCTCGGCGCTCTGGTCCGAGCACTGCGCCTACAAGCACTCGCGTGTCTTCCTCGGCCGGCTGCCCTCCCAGGGGCCGCGCGTGCTGCAGGGACCCGGCGAGAACGCCGGGGCCATCGACATCGGAGACGGGTGGGCCATCGTCTTCAAGATGGAGAGCCACAACCACCCGTCGTTCATCGAGCCCTTCCAGGGCGCGGCGACCGGCGTGGGCGGGATCCTGCGGGACATCTTCACGATGGGCGCGCGGCCCATCGCCATCCTCGACTCGCTGCGATTCGGCGACCCGGGCGATCCGAAGACGCGCCACCTCGTCAACGGCGTGGTCTCCGGCATCAGCTGGTACGGCAACTGCTTTGGATGTCCGACGGTCGGGGGCGAGATGGCCTTCGCGCCCGAGTACGCGGGCAACCCGCTCGTGAACGTCATGTGCGTCGGGCTCGTGCGCGCGGACCAGATCTTCCGTGCCCGGGCCGAGGGGGTCGGCAACCCCGTCTTCTACGTCGGCAACAAGACCGGGCGCGACGGCATCCACGGCGCGACGATGGCATCGGCGACCTTCGACGAGCACGCGGAAGCGCGGCGGCCGACCGTTCAGGTCGGCGATCCGTTCACCGAGAAGCTGCTGCTCGAGGCCTGCCTCGAGGCGATGCGGAGCGGCGCCGTCGTGGGGATCCAGGACATGGGCGCCGCGGGCCTCGCGTGCTGCACCTCGGAGATGCCCGCGCGCGCCGGGACGGGCATGGACGTCGAGCTCGCGCGCGTGCCGCAGCGCGAGGTCGCGATGACGCCCTACGAGATCCTCCTCTCGGAGTCGCAGGAGCGCATGCTCCTGGTCGCGACGCGCGGCCGCGAGGAGGAGGTCCGCCGGATCTTCGCCAAGTGGGAGCTCGATGCCGTCGAGATCGGGCGCGTGACCGCGGGCGGCACCCTCACGGCGCGTCTGGACCACGAGATCGTCGCCCACGTCCCGCTGGACCTCCTGGCCGACGCGCCGAAGTACGCCAAGCCCGTCGCGCGGCCGCCGTGGCAGGACGAGGTCGAGGGGTTCGATCCGCTCACCCTCCCGGAGCCCGCAGACCACGGTTCGACCCTCGTCGCGCTCTGCGGCGCGCCGACGATCGCCTCCAAGGAGTGGACCTACCGCCAGTACGACCAGCAGGTGGGCATCAACACGCTCGTGCTCCCGGGCTCGGACGCGGCCGTGCTCCGGGTCAAGGGCACGAGCCGGGCGCTCGCCATCTCGACCGACGGCAACGCCCGCCAGGTGTTCCTGGACCCGCGCCGGGGCGCCGCGATGGCGGTTGCGGAGGCCGCGCGCAACGTCTCCTGCGCGGGCGGCACTCCGCTCGGCCTCACGGACTGCCTGAACTTCGGCTCGCCCGAGCGGCCGGAGATCCTCTGGCAGTTCGCCGAGGCGATCGAGGGGATCGCCGAGGCCAGCCGCGCGCTCGAGATCCCGGTAGTGGGCGGCAACGTTTCCTTCTACAATGAAACCAGCGGCCAGGCGATCCTGCCGACGCCGATCATCGGGGTGGTGGGGCTCCTGGAGGATGCCGAGCGCCGGGCGACCCAGGCGTTCAAGGGTGCAGGGCACCGGATCGCGCTGCTCGGGCCGGAGCGCGTGAGTCTCGGCGGGAGCGAGTACCTCTGGACGCTCCACCGGCGTCTCGCCGGGCGTCTGGCGCCGCTGGATCTGGAGCTGGAGCGGCGGGTGCAGAGCGCCGTCCGCGCGGCCGTGACGGCGGGACTGGTGACGGCCGCGCACGACTGCTCCGAGGGCGGCGTGGCCGTTGCGCTCGCCGAGTGCTGCGTGAGCGGGCGCGAGCCGGTCGGGTGCGCGGTGTCGCTCGCGGCGGAAGGCCGCGCGGACCTCGTGCTCTTCGGCGAGGGACCCTCGCGCGTCGTCGTCGCGGTCGAGGGCGCGCGCGCCCGTGAGTTCGAGGCGCTGATGGCGGAGTCGGCCATCCCCTGGCGCTGGATCGGGACGACCGGAGGCGAGCGGCTCGTGGTCCGGGTAGGGGCGGTCGTGAGCGTCGACGTCGCGGTGGACCGGATCGAACGCGCGTGGAGGAGTGGATTTGAACGTCACTTGGCGTGACGACGACCGGTTCCACGACGAGTGCGGGCTCTTCGGGATCTGGAACCATCCCGAGGCCGCCAACGTCGTGTACCTCGGCCTCTACGCGCTCCAGCATCGGGGTCAGGAGTCGGCCGGCATCGCGGCCACCGACGGCACGGGTTTCCACACCGAGAAGGCGATGGGATGGGTCGCCGACGTCTTCGGACCTGAGCGCCTGCGCCGCCTGCCGGGCCACCGCGCGATCGGCCACGTGCGCTACTCGACGGCGGGCAGCTCGAACGTCAGGAACGCGCAGCCGATCACCGCGAACACCGCGCGGGGCCCGGTCGCGATCGCGCACAACGGCAACCTCACGAACGCCGAGTCGCTCCGCCACGGGATGGAGCGCGACGGGGCGATCTTCCAGTCGAACTCGGACACCGAGGTCATCCTCCATCTCCTGGCGCGGGCGCCCGCGGGGCCGTTCGAGGAGCAGATCACCTGGGCGCTGCGCCGCCTGACCGGCGCCTACTCGCTCCTCATCCTGACGCCGGACGCGATGTACGCGATCCGCGATCCGTACGGCTTCCGCCCGCTCACGCTCGGTCGTCTCGGCGACGCGCACATCGTCGCCTCAGAGACCTGCGCGCTGGATCTCATGGAAGCCCGGTGGGAGCGCGACATCGAACCGGGCGAGATCCTGATCGTCTCCGACGCGGGCGCCAGGTCGGTGCGGCCGTTTCCGCCCACCGAGCGCCTGCAGTGCGTGTTCGAGTACGTGTATTTCGCGCGCCCCGACTCGATCCTCTGGGGCCGCAACGTGCACACGGTCCGCAAGGCGCTGGGTCGCCAGCTCGCACGCGAGTATCCGGTCGCGGCCGACATCGTCATTCCCGTGCCCGACTCGGGTACGAGCGCGGCGATCGGTTACTCCGAGGAGGCGGGGACACCCTACGAGATGGGACTCATCCGCAATCACTATGTCGGGCGGACCTTCATCGAGCCCAAGCAGGGGATCCGGCACTTCGGCGTGAAGGTGAAACTCAACCCGATGCGCGAGATGCTCGAGGGGCGGCGCGTCGTCGTCGTGGACGACTCGATCGTCCGCGGCACCACCAGCCGGAAGATCGTGAAGATGATCCGGAGCGCCGGCGCCCGCGAGGTTCACATGCGGATCTCATCGCCCCCGATTCAATGGCCCTGCTACTACGGTATCGACACGCCGACGCGGAAGGAGCTGATCGCCTCGAGCCACGCGCCCGAGGAAATCCGCCGCTATCTCGGCGCCGACTCGCTCGGCTACCTCTCCCTGGACGGCATGCTCAAGTCGACGGGCGCCGACCCGGCCCACTTCTGCCACGCGTGCTTCACCGGCAACTACCGCGTGGGGATCGAGCCCGAGGTGACGCCGCAGCTCCAGCTCTTCGACGGCTGAGGTGAAACCCCTCACGTACCGCGGAGCCGGCGTCGACATCGCGGCCGGCGACGACGCGGTCCGCCGGATCGCGCCCCTGGCGCGCGCCACCACGCGTCCCGAGGTCATCGGCGGCGTCGGGGGCTTCGCCGCGTTCGTCGGCCTGCCGGCGGGCTACGCGGAGCCGGTCCTCGTCTCGTCGACCGACGGCGTCGGGAGCAAGCTCAAGGTCGCGTTTCTCGCGGGCCGCGACGACACCGTCGGCATCGATCTGGTCGCGATGGGGGTCAACGACCTCCTGGTGCACGGCGCCGAGCCGCTCTATTTTCTCGACTACATCGGCATCGCGCGGCTCGATCCGGCCCGCGTCGAGGCGATCGTCCGAGGCGTGGCGGAGGGCTGCCGCCGCGCGGGCTGCGCCCTCGTCGGGGGCGAGACCGCCGAGCTCCCCGATCTCTACGCCGCGGACGAGTACGATCTCGCGGGCTTCGCCGTCGGCGTCGTCGAGCGGACGCGGATCGTGGACGGCAGCGCGGTGCGCCCGGGCGACGTCGTGCTCGGACTCGTCTCGTCCGGGCTCCACTCGAACGGCTACAGCCTCGCGCGGCGAATCGTCTTCGACGTCATGAAGCTGACGGTCGACGCGATCCTGCCGGGGACCGGGCGTACCGTCGCGGACGAGCTGCTCGAGCCGACGCGTATCTATGCGCAGCCGGTGCTTGCGCTGCTGCGGCGCCAGGGCGTCGACGTGCACGCGATGGCCCACGTCACGGGAGGCGGGCTGCCCGGGAACCTGCCGCGCGTCCTGCCCGACGGTTGCCGGGCGGTCATCCACCGAAGCGCCTGGCGCGTTCCCGCCGTCTTCGAGACCCTACGCCACGCCGGCCGGGTCGAGGAGGCGGAGATGTTCAGGGTCTTCAACATGGGGATCGGCTACGTGGCGGTCGTCTCGCCCGGCGCGGTCGAGACCGCCCTGGGTGCCCTCGCCGCCGCGGGCGAGCGCGCGGTCCGCATCGGCGAGATCGTGTCGGGCACACGCGGCGTGGAGCTGGTCGCGTGAGCCGCGACGGCGACGGCCGGCTGCGCGTGGGTGTGCTCGCCTCGGGGCGCGGCTCGAACCTCCAGGCGCTTCTCGACGCCACGGCGCGCCCGGACTTCCCCGCGCGCGTCGTGGTCGTGCTCAGCGACCGCGAGCGGGCCGCGGCGCTCGACCGCGCGCGGGCGGCCGGCGTCGAGGCGGTCTTCGTCAACCCCAAGGACTTCGCGGACCGGGAGGCGTTCGACCTCGCGCTCGTCCGCGAGCTCGAGAAGCGCCGGGTGGACCTCGTCTGCCACGCGGGCTTCATGCGGATCCTGTCGCCGGCCTACGTGCGCGCCTTCGCCGGGCGCGCGTTGAATGTCCACCCGTCGCTCCTGCCGTCGTTCCCCGGGCTCCACGCCCAGCGGCAGGCGCTCGACGGCGGCGTCCGGATCGCCGGCGCCACGGTTCACTTCGTCGACGAGGGCGTCGACACCGGCCCGATCGTCTTGCAGGCGAGCGTGCGGGTCGAGCCCGACGACACCGAAGCCGCCCTGTCCGGGCGCATCCTCGCCGAGGAGCACCGGCTCTACCCGGAGGCCGTCCGGCTGTTCGCGGAGGGCAAGCTCAGGATCGTCGGACGCACGGTGCGGACGTCATGAAGGTCCGGCGCGCGCTCGTCTCGGTCCACGACAAGTCCGGCGTCGTCGAGTTCGCCCGCGCGCTCGCCTCGCTCGGGGTCGAGGTCGTCTCGACCGGCGGGACCGCCAGGCTCCTGCGCGAGTCGGGCGTCCCGGTCCTCGACGTGAGCGACGTGACCGGGTTTCCAGAGATGCTGGACGGCCGGGTGAAGACGCTGCACCCGAAGATCCACGGCGGGATCCTCGCCCGCCGGGACGCGCCCGCGCATCTGGAGGCGCTCGACAAGCACGGGATCCCGCCCATCGATCTCGTCGTCGTCGCGCTCTATCCGTTCGAAGCCACCGTGGCGAGGCCGGGCGTGGCGCTCGCCGACGCCATCGAGCAGATCGACGTGGGCGGTCCGGCCATGATCCGCGCGGCGGCCAAGAATCACGCGGGCGTGGGCGTCGTCACCGACCCGTCCCAGTACGCGAGCGTCGTCGCCGAGCTCAGGACGAATCACGGGGCGCTCTCGGACGCCACGCGGTACCGGCTCGCCCAGGAGGCCTTCCGCCGCACCGCCCAGTACGACGCGGCCATCGCCGCGTACCTGCGCTCGCCCGAGGCCGCGGGGGCGGCGGCGCCCGCCACCGCCGACGACCTTCCGGCGAGGCTCCGGCTCGACGCCGCGCGCGCGCTGGCCCTCCGCTACGGCGAGAACCCGCACCAGGCCGCGGCCTTCTACACCCCGCTCGACGGACCGCCCGCGGGGCTCGCGGCGATGCGGCAGCTTCACGGGCCCGAGCTCGGCTACAACAACCTGCTCGACTTCTCGGCGGCGCTCGGCCTCCTGCTCGAGTTCGACGAGCCGGCGGCCGTCGTGATCAAGCACACGAACCCGTGCGGCGCCGCGCTCGGCGCCTCCGCCGGCGAGGCGATGGCGCGGGCGAAAGCCTGCGACCCGGTCTCCATCTACGGCGGCATCGTGGGCGTCAACCGCCCGCTCGACATGGCGGTCGTCCAGGAGCTCGGCGGGATCTTCCTCGAGGTCCTGTTCGCGCCGTCGTACACGCCGGACGCGCTCAAGGAGCTCCGGCGCACCAAGAAGAAGTGCCGTGTCTTCGAGGTGCCGTGCGGTCGCGCGAGCGCCCCCGCGCAGGCGGTGGAGTACCGGAGCGTCTGGGGCGGGATGCTCGCCCAGACCGCCGATCTGACCGACCTCGACGCCGATGCCCTCAAGACGGTCTCGAAGCGGCCGCCGAGCGCGGCGGAGCTCGCCGCGCTCGCGTTCGCCTGGCGTGTCGCCAAGCACGCGAAGTCCAACGCGATCGTGCTCGCGACGCGCGCGCAGGTGGTCGGCGTCGGCGCCGGGCAGATGAACCGGGTGGACTCGGCGCGCCTCGCCGTGATGCGCGCGCGGGAGCTCGGGCTCGAGACGCGGGGCAGCGTCTGCGCGTCCGACGCCTTCTTCCCGTTTCGCGACGGGCTCGACGTGGTCGCCGAGGCCGGGGCGACCGCGGTGATGCACCCGGGAGGCTCGCTTCGCGACGACGAGGTCGTCAGGGCGGCGGATGAGCACGGCATGGCCATGGTGTTGACCGGTATCCGGCACTTCCGCCACTAGGCTCCCCGCCGGTGATGACACGGCCGCACCCCGAACGCGTCTACGGCATGCGGGAGCTCACGCGTATTCTCACCCTGACGCCACGGCGTGCGGGCCAGCTCCGCCGGCTCGAGCTCCTGCACGGCGACTCGGGCTACGCCTTTCGCGACCTCCTGGCGCTGCGCGCCGCGAGCGCGCTTCTCGACGCGGGAGCCTCCGTGAGACAGATCAAGCAGACGCTGGCCGCGCTCCGCCGGCAGGACCCGGGCCTCGAGCAGCCGCTGGCCGAGCTCCGTCTCGTCCTCGACGGCGACCGGCTGCTGGCCCAGTCGGACCGGGTCAGGTTCGACCCGCGCAGCGGCCAGCTCGTGCTCGCGCTTGACTCGGGCGGCCTCGAGGCCGCCGCGACGGCGACCCTCGCCACCGGGCTCGTGCGGCCGCTCGCGCCACCCACCGAGCAAGCGGAGACGTGGTTCGAGCGCGCGAGCGAGTGGGACGGCGACCCGGCGCACTGGGAGGATGCCATCGACGCCTACCGGCGCGTGGTGGCGATCGACCCGACCTACGCGGCCGCCTGGAACAACCTGGGGCTTCTGCTCCATCGGATGGGGCGCTACGACGAGGCCACGGAGGCGTACGGCGTGGCGCTCGAGCAGGATCCCCACTGCTGTGAGGCCGCCTACAACCTGGGCTCGCTCCACGAGGACCGGGGCGCCATCGAGGAGGCGATCGAGGACTACCGGCGCGCGCTGCAGCTCTCGCCGGACTACGCCGACGCTCACTTCAATCTCGCGGGCGCGCTCTCGCGCGCGGGGCGTGGCGACGAGGCGGTCAGGCACTGGCAGCGCTACCTCGACCTCGATGCGGGGAGCCCGTGGGCCCGGATCGCGCGGGCTCACCTCGAGCTCGTGGAGCCGCCCGAGAAGGGCGCGGGCGAATGACGGGGGGACGACCATGAAGCTCCTCCTCGTCGGCGGCGGGGGCCGGGAGCACTCGCTCGCCTGGCGGATCTCCCAGAGCCCGCTGGTGGACACGCTCCTCGCGGCGCCGGGCAATCCAGGCGTCGCGCACCACGCCGCCTGCGTCGAGATCGGGGTGGACGCGCACGAGGAGCTGGTGGCCTTCGCCCGGCGCGAAGGCGTCGACCTGACCGTGGTGGGACCCGAGGTGCCACTGGTCGGCGGGCTCGCCGATCGCTTCATCGCCGCCGGACTGAGCGTCTTCGGTCCCACCGCGCGGGCCGCGGCGATCGAGGGCTCGAAGGTCTTCGCGAAGAACCTGATGGTGCGCCACGGGATCCCGACCGCGCGGTTCGCGACCTTCGACGATCCCGCGCGCGCCCGTCGTCACTGCCGGGAGCTGGGCCCGCCGCTCGTGGTCAAGGCCGACGGCCTGGCAGCGGGCAAGGGCGCGATCGTCTGCCGGACGCACGCGGAGGCCGACGCCGCCGTCGCCGAGTGCATGGAGCGTCGGGTCTTCGGCGCCTCGGGCACGACCGTGGTCATCGAGGAGTTCCTCACCGGAGAAGAAATCTCCTTCTTCGCCCTCTCCAACGGGGGCGACGCGATCGCGTTCGGGGCGGCGCAGGACCACAAGGCCGTCTTCGACGGAGACCGAGGCCCGAACACCGGCGGGATGGGCGCGTACTCGCCCGTGGCCTCCTTCGACGAGGCGCTCGAGAAGCACGTCATGGAGACCATCGTCCGGCCCACATTCGCGGCCCTCTCGCGCGAGGCCGAGCCGTACCGCGGTGTGCTCTTCGTGCAGCTCATGCTGACGGCCGAGGGGCCGAAGGTCGTCGAGTTCAACTGCCGCTTCGGGGATCCGGAATGCCAGGCGCTGATGCTGCGCGCGCCGGGTGATCTCGTGCCCTTCTTGCTGGCCGCGGCTCGTGGCGAGGCCTGGCCCGCGGCACCGGCGTGGCCGCGGCGGGCTTCGGTGTGCGTGACCGTCGCCGCGCGGGGATACCCTGGCGCGTGCGCGACGGGCATCCCGATCGAGGGTGTGTCGCGGGCGGAGGCGAGCCCCGGCGTGCGCGTCTTCCATGCCGGCACGAAGCTCGTCGATGGCCGGCTGGTGACGGGCGGCGGACGCGTCCTCGGCGTCGGCGCGGTCGCCGACGACCTGTCCGAGGCGATCCGCGCGGCCTACGCCGCCGTCGCCGAAATCCACTTCGACGGTATGCACTACCGCACCGACATCGGGAGGGTCGTGCGAGCCGAGGCGCCGTCGGGGCGGGGAGGCGAGCGGTGAGATGGGTCGGGGTCGTGCGAGCCGAGGCGCCGTCGGGGCGGGGAGGCGAGCGGTGAGATGGGTCGGGGTCGTGCGAGCCGAGGCGCCGCCGCGGTGGGGAGGCGAGCGGTGAGATGGATCCGATCAAGGGGGATGGCGTGAAGGGACCCGTGCGCGTCGGCATCGTGCTCGGCAGCGACTCGGACCTCGACGTGATGCTCGAGGCCGTCAAGGTCCTCGACGCGCTCGAGGTGGGCAGCGAAGTCGTCGTCGCTTCGGCCCACCGCACGCCCGACCGCACGCGCGACTACGCGAGCAGCGCCCAGACGCGCGGGCTCGGCGTGCTCATCGCCGGCGCGGGCGGCGCGGCGGCGCTGCCCGGCTTCCTCGCCTCGCTCTCGTCGCTGCCGGTGATCGGCGTGCCGCTCGTGGCCACGCCGCTCGGCGGCCTCGACGCGCTGCTCTCGATCGCGCAGATGCCCAAGGGCGTGCCCGTCGCGACGGTCGCGATCGGCGCCTGGGGGGCGGCGAACGCAGGGCTCCTCGCCGCCCAGATCCTGGCCCTCGGCGATCCCGACCTCGCGAAGCGGCTCGCCGCCTACCGGGCGCGCCTCGCCGCCGAGGTGGACGAGCGCGCGCGCCGGGTCGCGGAGAAGCTGAAGTCGCCCCAGCGCGGGACGTGACGCGGCCACCCGGGCGCGTCGCGATCGTGGACCCGCGGCGGCCGGCCCTCGCGGTCCTCGACGACGCGGCCGCGGTCCTGCGCGCCGGCGGGATCGTCGCGTTCCCGACGGAGACCTTCTACGGACTCGGTGCCCACGCGTTCGACCATCGGGCCGTCCGGCGGATCTTCGAGCTCAAGGGGAGACCGGCGACGAAGCCGCTCCTCGTCCTCGTCGACTCGCTCGCGATGGTCGAGCGCGTCGGCACGCTCACGCTCGCCGCGCGCGAGCTGGCGGCGCGACACTGGCCGGGAGCCCTGACCCTCGTGGTGCCGGCGCGCGCCGGCGTCCCCGAGGACGTGACGGCCGGCACGCACACGATCGGGGTCCGCGTGTCGCCCCATCCGATCGCGCGCGGCCTGGTCACGGCGCTCGGCGCGCCCCTGACCGCGCCGAGCGCGAACCCGGACGGGGCGGTGCCGCCCACCACCGCCGCGGCCGTGCTGGCATACTTCGGAGACCGCATCGAGCTCGTGCTCGACGGCGGCCCGACGGCGGGCGGCGAGCCGTCGACCGTCCTCGACACCACCGTGGAGCCGCCGAGGGTCGTCAGACAGGGCGCGGTCAGGCCGTGAGGGTGACGGGAGTGATCCAGGCCGGCGGCCGGAGCACGCGCATGGGCGGCAGTCCCAAGGCGCTCATGGAGCTCGGCGGCCGGCGGATCGTCGAGCGCGTCGCCGCCGCCGTGGCGCCGGCCGTGGACGACATGCTCGTCGTGACCAACACGCCCGAGCTCTACGCCTTTCTGGGCCTGCCCATGGTGGCCGACGTCTACCCGGACCACGGCTCGCTCGGCGGCATCTACTCCGGCCTCAAGGCGGCCTCGGGCGAGGCCGCGTTCACCGTCGCGTGCGACATGCCGTTCCTCCACCCCGACGTGGTCAGGCTCGTGGTCGAGCGGGCCGGCGCCGGCGAGGTCGTGATCCCACGCGTGGGCGACCAGCTCGAGACGCTGCACGCCGCGTACGCGAAGAGTTGTCTGGCGCCCATCGAGGCGCGCCTGGTGGCCGGACGGCTCAAGATCGTCGGGTTCTTCGAGGACGTGCGGGTGGTCGAGATCCCGGAGGCGGTGGTCGCGCGCCATCGCGACCCGGCGCTCGTCTTCATGAACGTCAACACGCCCGCGGAGCTGGAGCGCGCGCGGGCGATCGCGACGGAGCTCGGCCTCGAATGAAGGCCGCCGCACTGCGCCCGGCGGTGATCGTGCACTATCACGAGATCGGGCTCAAGCGCGGCAACCGCCCGCTCTTTCTGCGGCACCTGGCGCGGAACCTCACGCGCGCCGCCTCGGACCTCGGCCCCGTGAGGCTGCGCCAGCTCTCCGGGCGTATCCTGCTCGATCTCGACGACCACCCGGCGCCCGAGCGGGTGGTGGACCGGGCGCTCCGCGTCTGCGGCGTCGCCAGCGCCGCGCTGGCGCACCGGGTGCCGTCCACCCTCGAGGCGATGCGGGCCGTGATCGGCCAGCTCATCGAGGGCCGGGCCTTCGGATCGTTCAGGATCTCGGCGCGGCGCGCGTTCAAGACCTATCCGATGACGTCCGTGGAGCTCAACCGGGACCTCGGCGCGTTCGTCCTCGAGCGCGTCGCCACGCGTGTGGACCTCCACGCGCCGGAGCTCGAGATCCACGTCGAGGTGCTGCCCGCGGAGACGTTCGTCTACATGGACCGGAGGGCCGGGCCGGGCGGGCTGCCGGTCGGCGCGAGCGGGACCGTCGCGGCGCTCCTCTCGGGCGGTATCGACTCGCCCGTCGCCGCCTGGCGGATGATGAAGCGCGGCTGCCGCGTTCTGTTCGTCCACTTCCACAGCGTGCCGTACCTGCCGGCGACGTCGCAGGCCAAGGCCCGCGCGCTCGTCGAGCGGCTCACGGAGTGGCAGTATGACTCGCGGCTCCTGCTGGTGCCGTTCGGCGAGATCCAGCGCGAGGTCGTCCTCACGGTCCCGCCGCCCGCCCGCGTCGTCGTCTACCGCCGGCTCATGGTGCGGATCGCCGAGGCGCTCGGCCGGGCGCGCGGGGCGCAGGCGCTCGCGACGGGCGAGAGTCTCGGCCAGGTCGCGTCGCAGACGCTCCCCAACATCGCGCGCATCGACGAGGTCGCGGGCCTGCCGGTCCTGCGACCGCTCATCGGCATGGACAAGCTGGAGATCACGGCCGAGGCCCGCCGTCTCGGCACGTTCGAGATCTCGATCGAGCCTGATCAGGACTGCTGCACGCTCTTCACCCCGAGGCACCCGGCCACGCGCATGTCCGAGCTCGACGTCGTCGCCGCGGAGGCGGGGCTCGACGCGCCCCGGCTCGTCGCCCAGGGCGTGGCCGGGGCGGTGCTCGAAACCTTCGAGTTCCCCGCGGGTGCCCCCGCGGTCGTCGGAGACCGGGTGCCCGATATCTAGTTGGCTTGACTTGACCTGACCCCTACAGATATGGTCAGCGTATGACGGCCATCGCGCTCGGAGCGGACCACGCCGGGTTCCCGCTGAAGGAGGACCTCAAGGCGTGGTTGATCACCCAGGGGCACGAAGTGGTCGACTGCGGCACCCAGTCCGCCGAGTCCGTCGACTACCCCGACTACGCCGCGATCGTGGGCGGCGCCGTCATCACCGGCAAGGCCGCCCGCGGGATCCTCGTCTGCGGCACCGGGCTCGGAATGGCGATGGCCGCGAACAAGGTCGCGGGCGTCCGTGCCGCCGCGTGCGCCGACGCCTACACGGCGCGCCTGAGCCGCGAGCACAACGACGCCAACGTGCTCGCGCTGGGCGCGCGCATCACCGCGCGCGACGCGGCGATCGAGATTCTCCAGGCGTGGCTCGGCGCCGACTTCGCCGGCGGCCGCCACGCTCGACGGGTCGCGAAGCTGGCCGAGCTCGACCGCGAGCGTGGAGAGCACGATGCTCCGGCTCGCTGACGTCGATCCCGAGATCGCCAAGGCCCTCCGCGAGGAGGCGGATCGGCAGCACCGGAACCTCGAGCTGATCGCCTCGGAGAACTTCGTCTCGGAAGCCGTGCTCGCGGCGACCGGCTCGGTGCTGACCAACAAGTACGCCGAGGGGTACCCGGGGCGGCGTTACTACGGCGGGTGCGAGGTCGTGGACGTTGTTGAGGAGCTCGCGATCGCGCGGGCGCGTGAGCTGTTCGGCGCCGAGCACGTCAACGTGCAGCCGCACTCCGGCGCCCAGGCGAACATGGCGGTCTATTTCACGCTGCTCAAGCCGGGCGACACGGTGCTCGGGCCGAACCTGGCCCACGGCGGTCATCTCACGGCCGGCAGCCCGGTCAACTACTCCGGCAAGTTCTACTCGATCGTCGCCTACGGGGTCCGCAAGGACACCGAGCTCATCGACCTCGACGAGGTGCGCGACCTCGCCAGGAAGCACCGGCCGAAGCTCCTCATCGCGGGCGGCTCCGCCTTCCCGCGCGCCATCGACTTCGCGCCCTTCGGGGAGATCGCGCGCGAGGTCGGCGCCCGCCTGATGGCCGACATCGCGCACCCGGCTGGACTGGTCGCCGCCGGGCTGCACCCGTCGCCCGTCGGCATCGCCGACTTCGTCACCACGACGACGCACAAGACCCTGCGGGGGCCGCGCGGCGGGATGGTCATGTGCCGGGCCGGAGACGCGGCGGCCCTCGACCGGACCGTCATGCCGGGCGTGCAGGGCGGCCCCCTGATGCACGTGATCGCCGCCAAGGCGGTGGCGTTCCGGGAGGCGAGCCAGCCCGCCTGGCGCGAGTATCAGCGCCAGATCGTCCGCAACGCGAAGGCCCTCGCCGACGCGCTGATGGCCCGCGGCTACCGCCTCGTCTCGGGCGGCACGGACACCCACCTCATGCTCCTGGACCTCTCGAGCCGCGGCATCACGGGAAAGGACGCGCAGGAAGCGCTCGACCGCGCGTGGATCACGGTGAACAAGAACACCGTGCCGTTCGAGACCAAGAGTCCGATGGTGACCAGCGGGATCAGGATCGGGACACCCGCCGTCACGACGCGCGGCATGCGCGAGACGGAGATGGGCGAGATCGCGGGAGTCATCGACCGGGTGCTGTCGAACCTCGGAGCGGCCCCGGTCGAGGCGAAGGTTCGCGAGGACGTCCGGGAGCTGACGAACCGCTTCCCGCTCTATCCGGAGCGGCGGACATGAGAGGGGGGCTCGGCCGGTGAAATGCCCGTTTTGCGGACACACGGAGGATCGGGTCGTCGACTCCCGGGTCGGGCGCGACGGCGAGTTCATCCGCCGCCGGCGCGAGTGTCTCAAGTGCCACCGGCGCTACACGACCTACGAGTACATCGAGGACGTCCTGCCGCACGTCGTGAAGCGCGACGGCCGGCGCGAGCCGTTCGACCGGCAGAAGCTCCGGGGCTCGATCCTCAAGGCGTGCGAGAAGCGCTCCGTCGGCGTCCAGGCCGTCGACGACGTCGTCGCCGAGATCGAGTCGCAGCTTCACGAGCGCGCCGAGAAGGAGATCACCAGCAAGGAGCTCGGCGAGATCGTGATGGAGCACCTCCAGAAGCTCGACCAGGTGGCCTACGTGCGCTTCGCCTCCGTTTACCGGCAGTTCAAGGACATCGCCCAGTTCATGGACGAGGTGAAGGGGCTCCTCAAGGACGACAAGCCGAAGCCGGGCCTCGCCCCCAGGCCGAAGATGATCGTGAAGGCCAAGTAACGCCTAGGCGGCCGGCCGCGTCACGAGGAACACGCCGCCGATCACCAGCATCGCGCCGACCACGTGATACGCATGGACGGCCTCGCCGACCACAAGCCACGCCAGGGCGATCACGACGAAGGGCATCAGATTGAGGAAGCCGTTGGCGCGCCCCGGCCCGATCGCGCGCACGACCGCGTAGTACCAGACGTGCGCGAGCGTCACGAGCACCGCGGTGTAGAGGACGACCGCCCAGCCGAGCGGCGCCGCGAGCGGCGAGCGCCACGGCTCGACGACGGCCGCCAGCGGGATCAGCACGATCGCGCTCACCACGTGCGCGCCCGCCATCACCCAGACGGGCTCGAGCGTCGAGGCTGACGCGCGACTGAACAGCGAGTAGGCGACCCAGAGCACCTGGGAGAAGAGCATGATCGGGTCGCCGCGGTTGAACGCCAGCGTCCGGAACGTCTCGAGGGAACCCTTGGCGACGGTGACGAGGACCGCGGCAACCGTCACGGCGATGCCGAGCCAGTTGAGCGGCGCCAGGCGATCGCCGAGCAGGAGGGCCGCGGCCAGCGCGATGAAGATCGGCGCCGTGGCGCTCAGGATGCTCGCGTTCAGCGCGGTCGTGTACTGCAGACCCCAGTACCAGATCGTGGTGTTCCCGACGAGCCCTGTGAGCCCGAGGACGACGAAGGTGACGTAGTCGCGCCGGGCCAGGGGGTGGGTCAGGGGCGCGGTGAGGTGCGCGACGGCGAGCAGGAGCGGGGTCGCGACCAGGGCGCGGGCGGCGGTCAGGCTCAGGGGGCCGAGCTCACCGAGCGCGATTTTGCCGAGGGGAAAGTTGCCAGCCCAGATGAAAATGACCGCCAGCAGCAGCACATAGGCGCGCTTTTCGGTGATCCACCATGCTAGGAAGGCCCCCCGGCGCTGTCAAGGGGGCACCGAATATCTTGGGCCTCCGGGGCAACAGGGTCGCAAGATAGTGGGTACCGATGAGGTTCCGGGGTCGTTGACATCGCCGGAGGCGCGATGTAGCGTTGGCTCGGCCCTGCGGCCTGCAGCCATTGCCAACCGTGCAAACTTAGCGCGCGTGAGGAGATCCCATCGATGAGACGCCAGCTCAAGAAGCTTGTCTTCGTCGAGCCGAAGTCGACGCACCTGCACATCTACAGTCGCGTGTGCATCCCGCGGCTCGGCTCGGTCCTCCTGGCCACGATCATGCGCGCCAAGGGCTACGACGTCCGGGTCTACATCGAGGACATCCATCCGGTCGACATGCAGGAGGTGCTCTCGGCGGATCTCGTCGCGGTGTCGGCGATCACCTCGACGGCGCCCCAGTCCTATCGCCTCGCCGACAAGGTGCGGGAGGCGGGCGGGATCGCCGTCATGGGCGGCACGCACACGAGCTTCATGCCCGAGGAGGGGCTGGCGCACTCCGACTTCGTGATCCGCGGCGAGGGCGAGTTCGCGTTCCAGGAGCTGGTCGACGCGATCCAGGCGGGCGAGGGCTTCGAGAAGATCCAGAACCTCTCCTACCTCTCGGGCGAACGCACGCTGCACAACCCCGAGCGCCCCAAGATCCCGAACCTCGACGTGAACCCGATCCCCGACTACCGCCTGATCACGGGCTGGAAGCCCGGGGGCGTCGTCTCGGTCGCCACCTCGCGCGGCTGCCCCTTCTCCTGCACCTTCTGCTCGGTGCCCGGCATGTACGGGCACGCCTTCCGGACGCATTCCATCGAGCGCGTGCTGCAGGAGCTCGAGGTGCACAAGGGGAACATGTACACGTTCTTCGCGGACGACATCTTCACCGCGAACAAGAAGCGGGTGAAGGAGCTGCTGCGGGGGATGATCCAGCGCGGGCTCACACCGGAGTGGGGCGCGCAGGTCCGGACCGAGACGGTGGACGACCCCGAGCTCCTCCAGCTGATGCGCGACGCGAACTGCTTCAACGTCTACGTCGGCTTCGAGTCGATCAATCCGAAGACGCTCAAGCTCTTCAACAAGAAGCAGGACCTGGAAAAGATCGAGCGCTCCATCGAGCGGTTCCACGCCCACAAAATCAGGATCCACGGCATGTTCGTCGTCGGGTCGGACGAGGACGACCTCGAGACCCTCGATGCCACCGCGGAGTTCGCGCTCAAGCACGACATCGATTCGGTCCAGTTCATGATCCTGACGCCGATCCCGGGCTCGCCCGACTACGAGACGCTCTACGATCACGGCAACAAGTACGTGATCAGCAAGAACTGGCAGTTCTACGACGGCCACCACGTCGTCCACCAGCCGCGGCGGATCAGCCCGTACGAGCTCCAGATGGGCGCGATCCAGGCGATGGAGAAGTTCTACTCGTGGCGCGGCATCGCGGCGAAGCTCGTGAAGCGCGACATCTACTACGCCACCATCCGGTACTGGGGCAAGAAGATGCTTCGCGAGTGGTGGAAGGATGCCGAGAACCGCGCGCACGTCGACTGGCTCCGCGCGCAGCTCTACTCGGACGCGCGCGAGCTCGGCCACGGCGCCGTGAAGACGGTGGGGCTCCCGGCGCTCCTGTTGCAGGACTCGGTCGGTCGACTGCTCGGGCGCTTCCTGGGCGAGCTCGGCGTCAAGGTGGTGCCGCTCGCCGAGGCCGCGGCGGAGGCCGCGGCGGGAAGCGCCGCGCGGGCCCGCGAGACCTTCGACTGCCTGATCACGCCCATCGTCAAGCGCGCGGCCAAGGAGCGGGAGGAGTTCCACGCGAGCCTCCAGGCGGTGACCGAGACGCTCCGGACGCAATGGGAGAAGCTGCCGAAGGTGAGCTTCCCTCTCGTCGACGGGCAGGGGCCGGTGTTCGAGCCCTTCGCCAAGATCGGGCTCCTGTTCACGAAGAACCTCGACCGGATCCGGGACGCCTACAAGACGGCGGGCGTCGCCGAGGGGCTCTGGGAGGCCGCTTAGGGGGCCTTCGGCTCCTGGATGGAGGACGGCCTGCGGGCGTGGCGGCGGCGGACGAACTCCTCGTTCAGCGGCACGCCCTTCTTGCAGAGGGGGCACGTCTCCGGGTCGTAGGTCGGAAAATCTCGGCTGACCAGGCTGAACATCGACTTGCCGCCGACCTCCACCGAGGTGCGGCGCCAGAGACAGCCGACTCCCACCACCTGCGCGCCGAGCTGTTCGGCGAGGTTGATCAGGAGGTTGAGCGTCGAGCCGGTGCTCACGAGGTCCTCGACGAGGAGCACCTTCGAGCCCGCACGAACGAGACGCTGGAACTCGACCGGCAGCGACACCCGCCGCTTGCCGCCCGAGAGGCCCTTCGTCCCGTAGATCACGATCGGCCGCGACGGATGGGCGCGGGCGACGCAGTGCGAGAGGATGAGCGCGCCGGGACCCGTCGAGAGCACCACGTCGACCGGCCACGCGGCGAAGTGCTTGGCGATGACCGCGCCGAGGCCCTCGGTGAACGACGGCTCGGTCGTCACGAGCGTCTTCTCGATGTACTCGGTCGTGTGCTGCCCCGACGGCAGGAGCACGTGATCGTTGGCGTGGTAGGCCCCGGTCCGCTTGAGGATCTCGAGGTGGATTTTCTCCCGAACCTCCACCTCGACGGCGGTGGGATCCTTCCTGGGCGAGGCGCTCATCCGGTTCCTCCCGGGCGCATTATCGCATTTTAATTGCTAGACTGCGTCGTATGCGCCTGCTCGCCGTCGAGACCTCCACGCTGGCCGGCGGCGCGGCGCTCCTCGACGGGGACCGCGTGGTCGGGCAGTACCTCCTCGACGTGCGCGCCACCCACTCCGAGCGCCTCATGGTCGCGGTGGATCGCATCCTCGGTGACGCGGGCTGGACGCCGCGCGACCTCGACGGGCTCGCCGTCGCCGTCGGCCCCGGCTCGTTCACCGGGCTCCGCATCGGGATCAGCACCGTGAAGGGGCTGGCGCTCGCGCTCGACGTCCCTATCGCCGCGGTGCCGACGCTCGACGCGATGGCGGCCTCGCTGCCGTTCGCGGGCCTACCCGTCTGTCCCGTGCTGGACGCGCGCAAGCGCGAGGTGTACGCCGCGTTCTTCCGATGGGACGGGACCGCGATGCGGCGGGAGTCGGAGTATCTCGCGGTGGCGCCCGCGGAGCTGGCGCGGCGGCTGGTCGAGCCGACCGTGCTCCTCGGCGGAGCCGCGGGCGCGATCGTGTCGCCGCACGCGCGCCTGGCGCCGCCGACGCACCAGTTCCCATTTCCCGCGTGCGTCGGCGTGCTCGGCCTGGCGCGCTTCCGCGCCGGGGAGACCGTCACGGCAGCCGATCTCGTGCCCCTCTATCTCCGGCCCTCCGAGGCCGAGCTGAAGCGCCGTGCAATCTCGGTCCATTGACCGGATGCGCCCGGAGGACCTCGACGAGGTCCTCGCCATCGAGCGCGCGGCGTTCTCCATGCCGTGGTCGCGGGGCGCGTTCGTCTACGAGATGGAGCAGAACCGCGTGGCGCGCTGCTGGGTCATGCGCGAGGAGGGGCGCCCGATCGGCTACCTCTGCCTCTGGGAGATCGCCGACGAGCTGCACATCACGAACGTCGCGGTCGAGCCCTCGCGCCGGCGGCAGGGCGTCGGCCGCGCGCTGCTCAAGGGTGTCCTCGACGACGCGCGCGAGCGGCGCCTGCGGCTCGTCGTCCTCGAGGTGCGACCCAGCAACACCGAGGCGCGCACGCTCTACGAGGCCTTCGGGTTCCGCGTCATCGGACGCCGGCGCGGCTACTACTACGATACCGGCGAGGACGCGCTGGTCATGGAGGCGGCCCTCCAGACCGCACAGCCGGGAACCGTGACGTAGCCCCGGCCGTTTGTGATACAAGTCGGTGTTTGCGGGCCGTGGCATACTTCATGGAGGCCATAAGGGACATGCGCGCTATACGACCGCTCTTCCTGGCGATCGTCCTCGTTGTCCTGGCGGCCCTCCCCGCCGCGGCCGAAGTGATCCAGTTCAAGCTGCTCCCCAACTACTCACGCGCGACGTTCAAGACGGACGCCCCGCTCGAGACCATCGTGGGCAACGCCGTGGCGGCCGCCCTCGCCGGATCTCTCACGCTGGATCCCGCCAAGCCCCGGGAGGCGAAGGGCGTCGTCACGGTCGACATGTCCAAGGTCAGGACCGGCATCGACAAGCGTGACGCCGACATGCTCGATCCCCGCTTCCTCGACGCAACGGCGAACGAAGCGAACAAGTTTGTCACGTTCGAGGTCAGGGGCGTCGAGATCGCGGGACCGCTCAGGTCCGGGACGGAGCTGTCGGCCAAGATCAGCGGGATCTTCACCGTCAGGCAGAAGGCCGTCAACCTCGTCGCGGACGCCCGCGTCACGTACGTGAAGCTGACATCCGAGCAGGTCGACGTGCAGAAGCGCTTCGGCTTCACGCCGGACAACATCAAGATCCGCGCGAAGTTCGCGACCACGTTCACGGGCCACGGCATGGAGGTGCCCCAGCTCCTGATCTTCAAGCTCTCCAACGAGATCGAGCTCGAGACGGACCTGACCTTTGCCCGCCAGTAACCTGTCGTGAAGCGACTCGCGTCGGGGCTCCAGGTCGATCGGCTCTAGCGAAAAGGAGACGTGATGGTATTGAGAAGACTGATCAGCATCGTCGGTGTGATGGCGCTCCTGGAACCCATGGTCGGGGTCGGCGTCGACGCCTACTCGGGCGGGCCGCTCCGCAATGTCACGGACCTCGCGCCCACCTGCGCGGGCTGCCACTCCTCGTTCTCGAGGGACCAGCTCCGGAACGAGCCGGAGGCCTTCGCCGCGAGCCAGGTCAAGGAGAACAAGCACTACAAGGCCATCGAAGACGGCGCCGGCCCATACCAGCAGATGTCGCCCGCCGACCGCCAGAAGCTGCTCGCGGACGTGAAGCTCATGGACGAAAACGCGTCGATGACGTTCACCGCGCCGGCGAGCCTGCGGCCGGGCCAGGAGGCGCAGATCACCGTGAGCGTGAAGGGCGGCCACGGCGTCGTCGGGGTGTTCCTGGTCGACACCGATCTCCGGTTCCAGGCGCGGCCGATTCAGGGCGACGGCTGGGTCGTCGTCGGCGCGCCGAAGGTCTGGGGCGGCGACGGCGCCGAGCAGACCAAGTGGGTCGATGGCCGCGCGCCTGGACTCCGGAAGAACCTCAACAGCGCGATCATCTTCGATCAGAAGTCGGACCTCGCCGCGAAGAAGTTTGCGGAGGGCAAGGTCGTCTGGACCGTCAAGGCGCCCCAGGAGCCGGGGACCTATACGATCAGCGCGGCGTTCCACTTCGGCTCCGAGCGGGCGTCGTCCGTGGGCACGGTGACGACGCCGACCGGCCAGGTGTTCCCGCGTGGAGGCCCGGGCGGCGCGTCTGCGCGCGTCATCTTCGCGAAGCCCGTGACGGTGACGGTCCGCTAGCCGGAGAGGAGCAACGACAGGGGCCGACGATCCGGCGCTCGCTACGCCGCTGGCTGGTGGGAGGCGGGGGCGCCGTCGTCGGCGCCCTCCTCTGCGGGACTCTGTTCCTCGCCGCGCTCTCCGCGACGGAGCGAGACAACCGTTTTTGCGTGGCTTGCCACCTCCACGACGAGAAGTTCAGCCGCCTGATCGCCGTCACCGCCACGGACCTCGCGGGCTTCCATCATCAGCGGAAAGCGGAGGTCGGCTGCATCGCCTGCCATGGCGGCGCCGGCGCGGCGAGGCACCTCCAGGTGTGGCTGCTCGCGGGCTTCGATACGCTCGCGTTCCTCGCCGGCGCTTACGCGGAGCCGACGCACATGCGGCTCCCGCTCCGCGATGCCGAGTGCCAGCCGTGCCATACGCCGATCCTGAGCGCGCGCGCAACGGCGTCCGGGCCCGCCGACCCGACGCCCGAGGCGACCTTCGCCGCCGAAGCCGAGACTGAGGGACGCGGCGGCACCTCGTATCACGCGATCAGAGAGCACGGGACGGTGAGGATCACCTGCGTGCGCTGCCATCCTTCTCATACCACGGACAGCAACGCCGCGAACCGGTTCATCACGAAAGCGACGGTCCGACCCCTCTGCCACGAGTGCCACAAGGAGCTCTGATCGCTCGGCCGGGGCGCGGGCGTCAGGTCAGCGCGCCGAGGACGAGTGCGAGCACGATGAGCCCGATGCCGAGCCGGCGCCAGCGGCGCGCGAACAGGGACGTCGTCGTGCCGACGCCCAGGTGAAAGGCCGCGAGCCCGAGGTAGAAGTCGTTCAGCGCCATGGCGAGCGCGTTGAGCGCGATGAACCCGGCCCCCAGGGCGACGGAGACGCCGACCAGCGGCCGCCGCACCACCAGGCCAAGCGCCACCAGGCACGCGGCGTCGGCGACGAGGAGCCAGCGCGTCGCTGCCGGTCCCGGAATCACGAAAGCGAGGCGATCGAGCCACACCCGCTGCGACGTCAGGGGCGCCACGGAAGCGAGCAGGGCGAGGACGCTGAGCAGGGGCCGCATTGCGCCGATCGTACCACCGAGGACAAGAGCCCCAAGCGTGACCTCGAGCGCCCGTCCGGCTGCGATCCCGATGCTGAGCGACGGCGGAATCTGGTAGTCTACCGCCGCATGCCATTGTCGATCGTATCCGACTAGCTCGGACATGTCCCAGTCGCGCACCGACACGGCGAGCCTCGTCGAGCGCATGCTGGCCGGCGACCGGCTCGCGCTCGCTCGACTCATCACGCAGGTCGAGAACCGTACCGACGCCGTCCCGGCGATCATGCGGGCGGTCTATCCGCGCGCCCACGACGCCTACGTCGTGGGGGTGACCGGGCCGCCCGGCGCCGGCAAGTCCACCGTCGTGGATCGTCTGATCGCCCTCCTGCGCGCCGAGGAGCTGACGGTCGGAGTCGTCGCCGTGGATCCCTCCAGCCCGTTCACGGGCGGCGCAGTGCTCGGCGACCGGATCCGCATGCAGGCCCACGCGCTCGACCCCGGCGTCTTCATCCGGAGCATGGCCACGCGCGGCTCCGTCGGCGGGCTCGCCCGCGCGACCGGGGACGTCATCAAGCTCCTCGCCGCGGCCGGCCACGGCTGGATCCTGATCGAGACCGTCGGCGTCGGCCAGACCGAGCTCGACATCATGAACCTCGCGGATACGACCGTGGTCGTGCTCGTGCCCGAGTCCGGTGACTCGATCCAGGCGATGAAGGCGGGCCTCATGGAGGCGGCCGACGTGTTCCTGGTCAACAAGGCCGACCGCGCGGGCGCGCACGCGCTGATGGCCGAGCTGAAGTTCGCCGCGCACCTCCACCACGCGAGCGCCACCTCGCCGAAGGACATCGACTGGGAGGTTCCGGTGCTCTCGGGCGAGGCGCAGTCGGGTATCGGAATGAAGGAGCTGCTCGTCGAGATCCGGCGTCACCGCGGCTCGCTCGAGGCGTCGGGCGCGCTCGCCGCGCGTCGGCGGGCCCGGCGCGGAGAGGAGCTCAAGAGCCTCCTGCTCGAGGCGGTGCGCGCCCGGATCGAGCAGGCGATCGGGAGCGGGCAGGCCCGCTCGGTGCGCGAGCGCGTGCTCGACGGGACGCTGGACCCCTACTCGGCCGCGCAGGCCATTCTCGCTGTGCTAAGGTTGGAGTCCTCATGAGCCCGAGCGTGCCCTTCCGCGACACGTTCTGGAACGTTCCCGCGTGGGCGCAGGTCGGTCTCTACGTGGGCGGCGCCGTCGCGATCGCGATCTTCGCGTGGGGGCTCTGGCAGCGCGTGGGCCTCTGGCGGCGCGGACTTCCCGAGAACCGCTTCGACCGCATCCCCGAACGCCTCCGCCTGGTCGCCGTGCACGCGCTCGGCCAGGCGCGCGTGCTCTCGCAGGCGTACCCGGGTGTCATGCACGCGATCATGTTCTGGGGATTTCTCGCGCTCTTCATGGGCACGGTGCTCGCGACGATCGACTGGGATATCGCGCTGCCGCTCTTCGGCGTGAAGCTCCTCAAGGGGAGCTTCTACCTCTTCTACGAGACGACCCTCGACCTGTTCGGCCTGTTCTTCGTGATCGGTCTCGGCATGGCGGTCTGGCGACGCTTCGTCCTGCGCCCGCACCGACTGGATCCGACCGCGCGCTTCGCGAAGGTGCTCGCGCTGCTCCTGGTGATCAACGCCTCCGGGTTCGTGCTGGAGGCGTGCCGCCTCGCCGCGGTGCAGCCGGCGTGGGCGCCGTGGTCGCCCGTCGGCTGGGCGCTCGGGCAGGGGATGCTCGCCGTCGGCATGTCGGACGGCGCGCTCCGCGGCGTCCACCTCTCGGTCTGGCTGTTCCACGCGGTGCTCTCCCTCGCGTTCGTGGCCGTCGTCCCGTACTCCTACTTCATGCACCTCGTCACCACGCCGCTGAACATCTTCTTCGCCAAGCTCGGACCGCGGGGCGAGATCCGGAAGATCGAGAACATCGAGGAGGCCGAGACATTCGGCGTCTCGAAGCTGGAGGAGTTCTCGTGGAAGCGGCGGCTCGACTTCGACGCCTGCGTCGAGTGCGGCCGCTGCCAGGCCGCGTGCCCCGCGTACATGTCGGGCTCGGCCCTGTCCCCCAAGCAGGTCATCGTCAAGCTCAAGCGCCACATGCACGGCGAGCTCCCCGGGCCGATCCACGGCGAGCTGATCAAGCCCGAGGAACTGTGGGCCTGCACGACCTGCATGGCGTGCGTGGAGGAGTGCCCCGCGTTCATCGACATCGTGGACACGATCGTGGACCTCCGACGCTACCTCACGCTCTCGGAGGGCGCGCTCCCGTCCACCGCCCCACAATCGCTCCAGAACATCCAGCGCGCCGGCAACCCGTGGGGCCTGCCGGCGGGCGAGCGACTCGCCTGGGCCCAGGGGCTCGACGTCCCGATCCTCGAGCCCGGCAAGGAGGTCGAGTACCTCTACTGGGTCGGCTGCTCGGCCTCCTACGACAAGCGCAACCAGGCGATCGCCCGGGCCGTCGTGAAGATCCTGAAATCCGCGGGCGTCTCGTTCGCGGTCATGCAGGAGGAGCGCTGCCACGGCGAGGTCGCGCGGCGCCTCGGCGAGGAGTACCTCTACCAGACGCTCCAGCAGGAGAACGTCGCCGCGCTCAACCGGTACCGCTTCCGGAAGGTCGTCACGCACTGCCCGCATTGCTTCAACACGATCCGGAACGAGTTCCCGCAGTTCGGCGGGAGCTACGAGGTGCTCCACCACTCGCAGCTCATCGAGGAGCTGCTGCGCGCGGGGCGGATCCGGCCGACGAAGCGTCTCGACGCGACGCTCGCCTTCCACGACTCGTGCTATCTCGGACGCTACAACGGCATCACCGAGGCGCCGCGCAACGTCGCGCGCGCCGTCCCGGGGCTCCGCGTGGTCGAGCTGCCCCGCAATCGCGCGCGGGGCCTGTGCTGCGGCGGGGGCGGCGGCCACATGTGGATGGAGGTCAAGGCCGAGAAGCGCGTGAACCTCATCCGCGTCGAGGAGGCGCTCGAGGCGAAGGTGGACATGGTCGGTACCGGGTGCCCGTTCTGCCTCGCCATGGTGGATCTCGGCCGCAAGGTGAAGGAGGCGGAGGAGACGCTTCAAGTCAAGGACGTGAGCGAGCTCGTGGCCGAGAGCCTTCCCTGATGCGAGCCCTCCTCCGCGCGCTTCCGGACATCGCCCGCACGATCGCGCGGCTCGCCGCCGATCCGGTGCTCCCCAGGGCGGCGAAGGTCGCGCTCGCCGCGGCGGTGCTCTACCTCGTGTCGCCGATCGACCTGATCCCCGACTTCATTCCCATCCTTGGGTCGCTCGACGACCTCCTCGTAGCGGCGATCGTCGTCGACGGGATCCTGAACTACGTCGACCGCGGGCTCGTGCTGAAGTACTGGCCCGGAAGCGCCGAGTCGCTCGAGCGCGTCGCGCGCGCCGCCCGCGTGCTGGCCGTCTGGGTGCCCCGCCGGCTCAAGACCCGGATCTTCGGCGCACGCGCGTGAACAGCTGATGCGACCCGAGTACGCCGAGTTGATCGAGCGCCGGCTCGCCGTCCCGCTCGTCGAGGGACCGGACAAGACGTGCACGCTCGAGGCCGCCATCCGCCGCCTCGTCGAGCCCGGCCAGACCCTCTACGCGGGTGCGGCGCACGGCCGGCCGAACGCGCTCGTGCGCGAGCTCGTGCGCCAGTGGTGGGGCCGGCGCCCCGACTGGACGCTCGCGCTCACGGGGATGGGCTCGCCGTGGACGGCGCTCGTCGTGGGCGGCCTCGTCAAGCGTCTCGTCACGACGTTCGTGGGCGAGGGCTACCCGTTCCCGACGCCCCAGCCCCTCGTCGCCCGGGCCATCCTCGACGGAACGCTCGCCGTGCAGAACTGGTCGATGCTGACGATGCCGCTGCGCGTCCTCGCCGGCGCATTGGGCCTCCCCTTCATGCCGACGCGCTCGCTGCTGGGCTCCTCGATGGAGGAGGACAACGCCCGCGACGGGGACTTCCTGGCGGCGGACGACCCGTTCGACGGCGGCGGACGCGTCGGCTTCGTGCGGGCGCTGGTCCCCGACGTCGCGCTGTTCCACGCGTGGGCGGCCGATCGCGCCGGCAACGTGCTCTCGGCCGCGCCGCTGAACGAGAACTTCTACGCGGCCATGGCCGCCCGGCGCGGCGCCATCGTCAGCGTCGAGAAGATCGTCCCGACCGAGTTCATCCGGCGTCACGCCGGCCTCGTGCGGCTGCCCGGCCAGTACGTCGCCGCGGTGGTCGAGGCGCCCTTCGGCGCCCACCCGTCGGGGATGTACGGGATGAGCGTCCCGGAGCTGGAGGGCTACGCGGAGGATCCCGAGTTCATCCTCGAGACGCGCAAGGCATTCCGGACGCGCGAGACGGCGGAGGCATGGATCCGCGAGTGGATGCTCGACGTGCCCGATCAGGCGGCGTACGTCGCGAAGCTCGGCTACCGGCGCCTGATGGAGGTGAAGGGACGCGCCGACACCGACGCCTGGCCAGCGAGCTCGAGATGCTCGAGACCAACCTGGGCCCGGACGAGCGCGTCAACCCCGCGGAGCGGATGGTCGTCGCCGCGGCGCGCCTTCTCAGCGAGAAGATCCTTACGAACGGCTACCGGACCTATCTCGCGGGCGTCGGCAGCTCGAATCTCGCCGCGTGGCTCTCCGCGTACCAGCTGAAGGCCCAGGGGGTGGACGTCGAGCTCATGGCGGAGACGGGCATGGTCGGCTATCTCCCGCGCCCCGCCGAGCCCTTCGTGTTCTCGTTCCGAAACTTTCCCTCCTCGAAGATGCTCACCGACATCTTCCACGTGATGGGGATCTTCATGGGCGGGGGCCAGAACCGTTGCCTCGGCTCGCTCGCCGCGGGGCAGATCGACAAGCACGGCAACATCAACTCCACGATCGTCCCGGGCGCGACCTACATCACCGGCTCCGGCGGCGCCAACGACATCGCCTCGTCGGCGCGCGAGGTCGTCGTCACGCTGGCCCAGAGCCGGGCGCGCTTCGTGGAGAAGGTTCCCTACGTGACCGCGCCCGGCCGCCGGGTGACCGCGGTCGTCTCCGACCTCGGCGTCTACGAGAAGGCCGGCGAGCACGCCGAGCTCGCGCTCACCTCCGTCTACGCCGGACGCCCGGAGGCCGAGGCCGTCCAGGCGGCGCGCGAGGCGTGCGGCTGGGAGCTGCGGATCGCCCCCGCCCTCAGGTGGATCGAGCCCCCGGCGCTCGAGGAGCTGCGGCTCGTCCGACTGTTCGATCCGCGCCGGTACTTCCTCGGGGAGCTCTGAGGCCGCCGTTCTGACGAAGGACGAGCTGAAGCGGCGCGTCTTCGACGCGATCGACCGGCGGGCCGAGGAGATCATCGCGCTCGGCGAGCGGATTCGTGGGCATCCCGAGATGGGGTTCAAGGAGCAGAGGACCGCCAGGCTCGTCCAGGAGACGCTCGCAGGGCTCGGGCTCGATCCGCGCCCGGGCCTCGCGATGACGGGGGTGCGCGCGGACGCGCCGGGCCGGGCCGGTGACGGACCGACCTTCGCCCTGCTCGGCGAGCTGGACGGCCTGCGAGTCACCGGCCACCCGGAGGCCGACCCCGAGACGGGCGCCGCTCACGCCTGCGGCCACAACGCCCAGGTCGCCTCAATGCTGGGCGCGGCGATGGGGCTCCTCGACGCGCGCGCCCTCGAGCACCTGGCGGGCCGGGTGGTGTTCTTCGCGGTGCCCGCGGAGGAAGGCGGCGACATCGAGTGGCGGCAGACGCAGATCCGCGCGGGCCGGCTCGAGTTCCCGTGCGGAAAGCAGGAGCTGATCCGCCTCGGCCACTTCGACGACGTCGATCTCGCGATGATGATCCACACGAACTGGCGCCGCGAGGACGGCAAGGCCGGGGTCCCGGCCTCGAACAACGGGCGGGTGGGAAAGACGGCGCGCTTCACCGGCCGCGCGGCGCACGCCGGCGGGGCGCCCCACCTGGGCGTCAACGCCCTCTACGCCGCGCAGGTCGCGCTGGCCGGGATCAACGCGGTCCGCGAGACCTTTCGCGACGAGGACTCGATCCGGGTCCATCCGATCCTCACCCATGGCGGGTCGCAGGTGAACGTCATCCCGGGCGAGGCGCGCCTGGAGATGTACGTGCGCGGCCGGAGCGCCGAGGGCGTGGCCGACGCGAGCCGGAAGGTGGACCGGGCCCTGCGGGCGGGGGCGCTCGCGCTGGGCGCGGGGGTCGAGATCGAGACGCTGCCCGGCCCCATGCCGCTCGTCTGCGATCGAACGATGGCGAGCCTCTTCGAGGCCACCGCCACGGAGCTCGTCGGGAACGAGCACTACCGCCGTCTCCCGCACCGCTCGGGCTCGACCGACATGGGCGATCTGAGCCAGGTGATGCCCGTCCTGCACCCCTACATGGGCGGCGCGCAAGGGACGGGCCACGGCGCGGACTTCGCCATCGTCGACAAGACGCTCGGCTACGTCTTGCCGGCGAAGGCCCTGGCGGCGATGGTCGTCGATCTCCTGGCCGAGGGCGCGGACGGCGCGCGCGACGTACTGGCGAAGGCCACGCCACCGATGACGCGCGCGGGCTACCTGGCCTTCCAGCGCGGGATCGCGCGCCGGGAGGTGTTCGACGGCGCCCCCGGCGGGTGATGTGCGCTATGATTCCTAGGTGCGTCGAGACGGGGTGACGCAGGGGGGCTGATGCGACGGGCATATCTGTTGGCGCTGGGATTCACCGTGCTCGCGACGCTCGCCAGCCTCCTGCTCGAACCACACTGGAAGCCCATTCACCTCCTGCTGCCGTTCTATCCCGCCGTGATGCTCAGCGCGTGGTTCGGGGGCCTCGGTCCGGGTCTCGCCACCACGTTCCTCGCCTCGCTCGTCATCAACTACTACTGGCTCCCTCCGATCAACTCGCTCGGCATCAGCGACAGCGGCGACTGGGTGGGGCTCATTCTGTTCCTGGCGGTCGGTCTCCTGATCAGCTCGCTCAGCGACCGCCTCCTCCGCGCCCAGCGGCGCGCCGAGGCGACCGCCGCCGAGCTCAGGCGACAGATCGACGAGCGCGCGCGCGCCGAGGCGGCGACGGCGAAGCTCGCTGCGCTCGCCGACGAGCTCCGCGCGTCGGCGGAGCGCTACCGCCTGCAGTTCGAGCGGAACCTGGCGGGCGTCTTCCGGGCCAACCGCGACGGGAGCCTCGTCGAGGTGAGCGACGCGCTGGCGCGGCTCCTCGGCTACCGCTCGCGCGCCGAGCTGCACGGGCGCTCGGCCCGGGACTTCTTCGCCGCCCCGGCTGGCTGGGACGATATCGTGGCGTCGCTCGCGCCGGGCGTCGTGATCAGCAACAACGAGTTGGCCTGGAGGCGGAGCGACGGCACGCCCGTGGCCGTGCTGGTGACGGCGCGCGAGGTCGACGGGTTCGTGGAGGGGCTCACGGTGGACATCACGGACCGCAAGCGTGCCGAGGAGGCCGAGCTCCAGGCCGCGCGGCTGCGCGCCGTGGCCGACCTCGCCGCGGCCGCGGCGCACGAGATCAACAATCCGCTCACCGTCATCGTGGCCAACCTGTCGGTGCCGCGGCCGGAGGGCGAGCTCGCCCAGCGACTCGACGGCGCGCTCGAAGCGGCGCGGCGAATCCAGGAAATCGTGGACCGCATGGCGCGGATCGAGCAGATTCACATGGCGGAGCAGACCTCGCCGTACCTGCCGTCCATGCTCGACATCCGGAAGTCGTCGCCCGGCATTCCGGGCCCCCGGACGCCTGGCGATCGGCGTTGACCCTCCGCGACCGGCTGGCGGCGCTCCACGCGGGCGCGTCGCGCCGCCGGATCAAGGAGTGGCTCGAGGGCTCGCGGGTGCGCGTCAACGGTGCGGTCATCCGCCGCGGCGACGTCGCCGTCGGCGCGGGTGACCGCGTCGAGCTCGCCGCGCCGCCGCCGCCCCCGTTTCCGGCGCTGCTCGCGCTGATCCACGAGGACGAGGAGATTCTCGTCGTGGACAAGCCCGCCGGGCTCCTGACGATCGCGACCGAGCGGGAGCGCCAGCGCACGGCCTACCACCTGCTGACGCGCTACGCCGGCGATCGTATCTTCATCGTCCACCGGCTCGACCGCGAGACCTCGGGGCTCCTCGTGTTCGCGAAGTCACCGGGGGCCAAGCGGAAGCTCCAGGCGCAGTTCGCGGCGCGGGCCCCGGAGCGCGTGTACGTGGCGGTCGTCGAGGGCGGCGTGCGAGAGGCCCAGGGAGCGCTCCGCGCGCGGCTCGACACGGACGGCGCGCTCCGCGTGAGGGCCACGCGCGATCCCCGCCGCGGCAAGGAGGCGCTCACCCGCTACCGGGTGCTCGCGCGAGGCCGCGAGACCACGCTCCTCGAGGTCACACTCGTCACGGGGCGGCGCGGCCAGATCCGGGCACAGCTCGCGGACGCCGGCCATCCGATCGTCGGCGACGCCACCTATGGAAGCCGACGGGACCCGCTGCGGCGCGTCTGCCTGCACGCGACGCGACTCGCGTTCGTCCACCCGAGCGGGCGGCGGATGACGTTCGACAGCCCGGTGCCGCCGACCTTTCGCCGGGTCTAGGAGGGGATCAGGAGGGCCAGTCCCGTGAGCGCCGCGCCGAGGAGTGCGGCCTCCACGTGGACCTCACGCCCCTGGCGCTTGAGCTGGGCGACGAGGACGGGGTCGGTCAGCGCCTCCTCGCCACCGTCGAGGTCGCGCGCGCCGCGCGCGGCGAGCCGCACTCAGGTGCCGCCCCGGGCCTGGAACACGCCGAGCGCGCCGGCCCAGAACGGGACGAAGAGCACCGCGCGCCAGCCCCGGTCCCCGCCCGTGAGGACGAGCGCGGCGAGCACGACGGCGCCGATCCCCAGCATGACCGCGCCGCTGAGCACGCGGCGTCGCCGGCCCTGGGGCCCGATGTTCTCGACGCGCGCGGCGCTCGCGGGGCTCACGGCCGGCCTAGTCCCCGAGGAGGACGAAGTCGATCTCGATGCTCGACTGGCCGGACGCCGGATAGATCTGCGTGACGAGCGTGCGGTGGCCAGGCGCGCTCACACGCACGTGGACGTGCGGTGGCCGCCCCGGATAGCGGGCGGGGAAGCTCGTCTCGTAGCGGTAGCGGCCGCCGGCGGCGCGCTGGCTCGCGCGGTGCTCGCGATCGTACTCGCCCCGCGGATTCGCGGACCACCACTCGATCCGCGCCGCGGGCAGTGGCGCGCAGGCCGTCACCGAGCGGACGGTGCCCGCGATCACGAGGCCGCGGCCCGTCGCGGCGCGCTCCGGAGCGTCGGGCTCGTAGAACGGCCCGAGCATGTCGGGCTTCGTCGGTGCGCAGGCCGCCTGCGCCGCGGCGGTGTCCGGCGCGAGGAGCAGCAGCGCGAGAACGGCGAGCGCGGGAAGCACGGGCCAATGCTATCATTTCCCGCGCGCGAGAGCGTATGGGCGACACCGAACGGATCCCGACTGCCGCCGCCGAGCTCGCCGCGACCATCGCGCAGCTCGCGGGTGGCCTCGCGCTCGCCGAGGAGCCGTCGGGCTTCGTCGCGGCGCTCGAGAGCGATCCCGACGCGCGCACGGCGGTCGCCCGTCTCCGGGAGGCCGGCGCCGTCACGCTCGGCAAGCTCAACATGACGGAACTCGCGCTCGGTCCCTTCGGCGACAACGCCCACCACGGCGACGTGCAGAACCCGTGGAAGCGCGGCCACGTGGCAGGTGGCTCCTCGAGCGGCTCCGCCGCGGCGGTGGCGGCGGGCTTCGTCGCCGGCGCGATGCTCGCGCGTACGGTGACGGACGCGGCGTTGCTGCTCGGTGTCATCGCGGGCCACGACCCGCGCGACGCCACGTCGAGCCGGCGGGGCGTGCCGTACGACGAGCGGGTGCTCCAGACGCCGATCGAGGGCCTCCGCGTCGGGATCGCCGAGAATTACTACGTCGATGGTCTCGACCCGGAGATGGAGGCGGGTGTCCGCGCGGCGGCGGCGCACGCCCTCGCGGGGCTCGGCGCCGAGGTGGCGCCGCCCCGCGTGCCCGACCCCGGACCGCTGATCGAGGTCTGCAACGTCATCACGCGCTCCGAGTCCTCGGCGATCCATGCGGCGCCCGTGCGCGACGGCCGGCCGCTCGCCGTCCAGCTCGTGGGCCGCCCGTTCGACGAGGCGACGGCGCTCCGGCTCGGCCACGCCTACGAGCAGGCGGCCGGCTGGACATCGCGCCGTCCGGCACTCGCCTGATTCCCGCGGGCGCGCCCGTGGAGCCGCAGCCGGTCGCGCCGCCGCGCCTGTGGCCGGTCTTTCTCGCCTACGCCGTCGCGTTCGTCTGCATCGTGGCGCTCTCGATCGTGGCGGCCGGGATCCTCAAGGGTCTCTACCCCGAGACGCCGGACCGCGCGCTCTTCGATGGGCTGCCCGGGCTCCTCGCCGGCGGCATCGCCTCCTCGCTGGCCCTCGTGCTGACGGTCCTCGCGTTCAACCGTCCCTTCGAGCCGTTGCTCCTCCGCCTGACCCCGGGCTGGGAGACGGGCCGCATGCTCTTCGTGATGCTCGTGGGCATGCTCGCGCTGGGACAGGCGCTCGACTCGTTGACGCTGCTGATCGGCCTCGGGCAAAAGAGCGCGATGGTCGCGATCCGGACCGCGCTGGCCGGCGCCGCCGGACCCGAGCTGTTCTTCGCGGTGGTCGTCATCGGTGTGCTGGCGGGCAGCACCGAGGAGATCTTCTTCCGCGGCTACATGCAGACGCGTCTGGGCCAGCGGCTCCGCCCGGAGCTCGCGGTGCTCGTGACGAGCGCGGCCTTCGGCCTCCTCCACCTCGAATGGATCCACGCGGCGCTCGCGTTCGCGCTCGGCCTGTATCTCGGCTGGATCACCGAGCTCGCCGGCAGCGCGCTGCCCGCCGTCGCCTCCCACGTGATCAACAACGCGCTCTTCACGGTGCTGACCGCGCTCCTCGGCACCGTCGAGGCGCCGGGAACGAACGCCGTCCTCCTCGCGGCCAGCGCGCTCGCCTTCGCGTGCTGCATCCTGTGGTTGCGCCGCGCCCGGAACAGGCTGTAGGCTCGGCATCCGTGAGCGACAGGCTCGTGGAGTTGCTTCTCGCGGCGCGGGAGCATCACCGGCCCGCCGCGCCGCCCAGCGAGACGCGGGCCCTCGCCCCCGTGGACGCGTACGCGGTGCAGGACCGCCTGCGCGAGTCGCTGGTCGCGCGCGGCGAGCGCGTCGTCGGCTGGAAGGCGGGCTTCACCAACAAGGCCACGCAGACCATGTTTGCCACGGACGCGCCCGTCTGCGCGTTCCTGCTGGCCTCCGGCGTCTTTCCGAGTCGCGCGGAGGTGCCGGCATCGCGGTTCGTGACCCTCGTCGTGGAGGCCGAGGTCGCCTTCGTGATGAAGGCGGACCTCGCGGGCCCCGGCGTGACGCCGGCGCGGGCGCTGCTCGCCGTGGCGGGGGCGCTGCCCGCGCTCGAGCTGGTGGACTTCCGCTACACCGGCAAGCCGGTGGCCACCGACCTGATCGCCGACGGCGTCTACGCCAATGCGATCGTCGTCGGCGCGCCCATGACGGACGTCTCCCAGATGGATCTCTCGGTCGAGGGCCTCGTCTACGAGCTGAACGGCACGGTCGCCGCCACCAACGCGGCGGCCGAGGTGATGGGCAACCCGCTCAACTCGCTGGCGTGGATCGCGAACCACCTGGGCGCCCGCGGTCTCGGGCTCAGCGCGGGCGATCTTGTCATGTCGGGCTCCATCTCGCAGCTGCTGCGCCCGAAGTCCGGCGACGTCGTGCGGGCAACCTTCACGCGGCTCGGCTCCGTCGGATTCCGGGTTGTCTGAGACGGGCGTGAGCGTCAAGGGTCAGGTGATCGTCATCACCGGCGCGGGGGGCGGCATCGGCCGCGCGGTCGCGCTCGCCTTCGCGGCCGAGGGCGCGGATCTCGTCCTCGGCGACCTGGCCGGCACCGTCGACGCGGTCGCCGACGAGGCACGTCGCGCGGGCGCCCGGGCCGTGGCCCAGCGCGGTGACGTGCGGCACGCGGCCGACATGGCCGGGCTGGCCGCCCGCGCCGTGACGGAGTTCGGCGGTCTCCACGTGCTCGTGACATGCGCCGGTCTCGGCACGAGCGGCCTCCTCGCGGAGCAGGACGAGGGCGCGTGGACGCGGGTCGTCGACGTCAACCTGAACGGCACTTACCGCGCGATCCGCGCGGCGCTGCCGCAGATGATGGCGCGGAAGCGCGGACGCATCGTCACGATCTCCTCCGTCCTCGGCCGGATGGGCGGCCACGGCTTCGTCACGGCTTACGCGGCGTCCAAGCACGGCGTCATCGGCCTCACGCGCGCGCTCGCCTGCGAGCTCGGCAGCCAGGGATACCCGGGGATCACGGTCAACGCGATCTGCCCGGGCTACGTGCGCGCCGGCATGGGCGTCGCCACGCAGTCCACCAAGGCGGGGCCGCTGTCCGGCGAGGAGATCTTCGACCGCTACTACAAGCGGCAGGTGCCGCAGCGGCGCATGATGGAAGCCGTGGAGATCGCCCACGCCGCGCTGTTCCTGGCGCTCCCGGCGTCGGCCGGCATCACCGGCCAGGCGCTGAACGTGGACGGCGGCTTTGTCATGTCGTGATGACGCTCGACGAGCTCGTCGGCCTGACCCGCGAACGGCTCGCCGTCCGCCGGCGCCGCGAGGTGCCGCCCGGGCCGCTCGTCCAGGCCGCCGTACTCGTGCCCCTCGTCGAGCGCGGCGGGCCTCACCTCGTCTTCGCCAAGCGCACGGAGCGCGTCGGCACGCACAAGGGCCAGATCTCGTTTCCCGGCGGCACGCTCGACCCGGCCGACCTCTCGCTCCTCGACACGGCGCTGCGCGAGTCGGAGGAGGAGGTCGGCCTGCCGCGGCGGATGGTCGAGCCGCTCGGGGCGCTCGACGACACCGAGACCGTCGCGACCCGCTACGTCATCACCCCCTGGGTCGCCGTGATCCGCGAGCCCGTCGTCTGGCGGCCGGACGGCGAGGAGATCGAGCGGGTCATCGAGGTCCCGTTCGCGGCGCTCGTGGATCCGGCCAACGCCCGCGTCGAGCACTGGGAGCGCGGCGGCGTCCCGCGCGAGATGTACTTCTACGACTGGGCGGGTGAGACGATCTGGGGCGCTACCGCGCGCATCGTCAAGGACTACCTCGACCTGGTGACGGGAGCCCCATGAATCACGAGACGCTGCTGACCTCGCTCGAGGAGGGCGTCGCGCGCATCGTCCTGAACCGGCCCGAGGTGCGGAACGCGCTCTCGCAGACGCTCGTGCGCGAGCTCGAGAGCGCGCTGGCGGCGTTCGAGGCGGACCCCGCCGCGCGCGTCGTCGTCCTCTCGGGCGCCGGGGACAAGGCGTTCTGCGCCGGCGCCGACCTGAAGGGAGCGGGCGACCGGGGCACGACGCTCCAGGCGCGCGAGTCCTTCGGCGGGCTGCCGCGCATCCTCGAGGCGATCGCGCGCATGAAGACGCCGGTCATCGCCCAGGTCCACGGCTGGGCGCTCGCGGGTGGCTGCGGCCTCGCCGTCGGCTGCGACCTGGTGGTTGCCTCGGAGGACGCGCAGTTCGGCCTGCCCGAGATCAAGATCGGCGTGCTGCCGCTGATCGTGATGGCGCCCATCCTGAGAGCCGCCGGGCGCAAGCGCGGGCTCCGTATGGTGCTCACGGGGGAGCCCGTGTCGGCGCGCGAGGCGCTCGAGATGGGCCTCGTGAGCCTGGTCGTGCCGCGCGCGGAGCTCGAGACGAGGACGACCGCGCTCGCCCGGACGATCGCGTCGTTCAGCCCGGCGGCCGTCGGCATCGCGAAGGAGGCGGCCGCCACGATCGAGGACCTGGACTACGTGAAGGCGCTGCGGTACCTGCGCGAGCTGACCACGCTCGTCTTCCTGTCCGACGACGCGAGGGAGGGCATCGCTGCGTTCTTCGAGAAGCGACCGCCCGAGTGGAAGGGACGGTAGACCGCCCGGCGTCGCCGGCCGGGCTCTGCGGAGCCTGCCGTCACGCGCAGTCGGTCACGTCGGCGCGGGGCTCGACGTTCGTGCTGTGTCGGCTCAGCGTGACCGACGCGCGCTTCCCGAAGTACCCGCGCCTGCCGGTCGTCCGCTGCGCGGGCCTGACGCCGAAGACCTGACGGCGCGCGAACGCCGGCCCGAGGGTCACGGCCACCAGAGATAGAGGAAGCGTGGGCCCGCCCCGAGCACGGTCGCGAGCTGCGCCAGCGGCGCCTCGGGCCCCGCGACCGACGTCTGGGCGTGCGCGTAGTAGGTCGCGCGATACTCGCGCGGCCGGTGGTAGACGATGACCCGCGCCTCGGTCACACCGGCCGCGCGGCGCGCCGCCTCGATTGCGTCCGGCATGTAGCCGATCCGGTCCACGAGCCCGAGCTCGAGTGCCTGCTGGGCCGTGTAGATCCGCCCATCCGCGACGGCCCGGGCCGCGCCGAGCGGCAGCTTCCGGCCCTCGGCGAGCTTCGCGACGAACTGGGTGTGCAGGCCGTCGATCACCGACTGGAAGATCTTCCGCTCCTCGTCGGTGAGCGTGCGGAACGGGCTTCCCATGTCCTTGCGCTCGCCGGACTTGATCGTCGCCGCCGCCAGACCGATCTTCTGGAGCAGGCCCTCCGCGTTCAGCGTGATCATGATGACGCCGATGGACCCGGTGACCGAGGTCGGGTGGGCGACGATCGTGTCCGCGGCCAGCGCGACGTAGAAGCCGCCCGACGCCGCGACGTCGAGCATCACCGCGACGATGGGCCGCCCGGTCGCGCGCTTCCATGCCTCGAGCTCCCGATGGATGATGTCGGACGCCGTCACCGTCCCCCCGGGGCTGTTGATGCGCACGAGCAGCGCCCGGACGTCAGGATCGTCCGCCGCCTTCGTGAGCTCCTCGCGCAGACGGACGAGCAGCGGCACCCGCGGCGGTGGGGTGCCGATGACGATGCCCGGCGATGGGCCCTCGTCGGACAGGAAGCCGGAGACGTCGAGCAGGAGGATCTTCGCGCGACCGGAGCCCTCGACCGTCTGCTCCTCGAGGGGACGGATGCGGGGGCTCAGGTCCAGGGAGATCAGGGAACAGCCGGCAAGCGCCAGCGCCAGCAGGAGGACGACGATCGTTCGCATGCCATGAGTATATAATCCGGCCGTCGTGTCCGCCGCGGTCCCGCTCACGATCGACACCGTCAACGCCGCCGCGCGCCGGCTGCTCGGGAGCATCCACCGCACGCCCGTCGTCTCGTGCCAGTCGTTCGACGACGCCTGCGGCCACAGCGTGTTCTTCAAGTGCGAGGGGCTGCAGCGCGCGGGCGCGTTCAAGATCCGCGGCGCGCTCAACAAGCTCCTCTCGCTCTCGCCCGCGGAACGCGCGCGGGGGGTGGTGGCCTACTCCTCGGGGAACCACGCGCAGGGCGTGGCGCTGGCCGCCCGCATGACGGGGACGACCGCGATCATCTGCATGCCCGACGACGCGCCCGCCCTCAAGCTCGAGGCGACCCGCGGCTACGGCGCCGAGGTCGTCTTCTACGATCGTCTGAGCGACGATCGGGCGGCGGTCGCCCAGCGTCTCGTGGACGAGACCGGCCGCGTCCTGGTGCCGCCCTACGACGACTACGCGGTCATGGCCGGGCAGGGCACGGCGGCGCTGGAGTTCCTCCAGGACGTGCCCTCGCTCGACGCGCTCGTGACCCCGGTGGGCGGCGGTGGGCTGATGGCGGGCTGCAGCACGGTCGCGAGGACCCTCTTTCCGGGGATGGCGGTGGTCGGCGTCGAGGCGGACACGGCGAACGACACCTACCTCTCGCTCCGGAAGGGGGAGCGAGTCACGATCCCGCCGCCGCCGACGATCGCGGACGGCATCCGCGTCACGAGCCCTGGCGCGCTCACGTTCCCGATCCTCCAGAAGAACCTGACGGACCTGTGCCTCGTGACCGACGAGGAGATCGTCGCGACGGTCCGCTTCCTCGCGCTCCGCGCGCGGATCGTGGTCGAGCCGACGGGCGCGGTGGGCGCGGCGGCCGTGCTCCACGGGAAGCTCGCCGTGCCGCGCGGCTCACGGGTGGGCGTGGTGCTCTCGGGAGGCAACATCGACCCGGAGCTGCTCATCCGGATCCTCCAGACCGCGTAGCACCCGGCCGCTCAGCGGCGGTGAAACGCCGGAATCACCTCGGCGGCGAGCCGCTCGAGCTGGTCGAGCATCCGCTCCGACGGCCCCATCGGCCGCAGGATGAACTTCGAGCCGCCGCCCGCGACGTACTGCTCGAGCCGCTCCCGCACGACGTCCCCGGGCCCGAAGGCGGTGCACGCCGCGAGCGTCGCCTCGTCCACCCGGCCGCGCGGAATGAACGGTGCGGCGGTCGCGCGCGCCCGAGCGGGGTCGTCGTCGAGCCAGAAGTTCACGAGGACACCGAAGTGATCGCTCGGCACCGTACGCCCGGCCTCGACCGCGAACGCGCAGGTCCTGTCCACGCCGGACCGAAACGCCTCGGGGGCGATGAACGACGGGATCCAGCCGTCGCCGAGCCGGCCGGCCCGGCGCATCGCCGCCTCGCTGTTGCCGCCGATCCAGAGCGGCATGGGCTGCTGCACGGGGCGCGGCAGGACCGTGATCCGGTCGAGCTTCCAGAACTCGCCGGCGACGCTCACCTCGCTCTCGCTCCAGCAGCGGCGCATGATCCGGATGGCCTCGTCGGTCCTGCGCCCGCGCTCCTTGAACGGCACGCCGGCGGCGTGGAACTCGCGCTCCTGCTCGACGCCGATCCCGACCGCGGGCAGGACGCGGCCGCGCGAGAGGTAGTCGAGCATCGCGAGCTCGCGCGCCGCGAGCACGGGGGAGCGGAACGGCGCCACGAGCACGCTCGGCCCGAACTTGAGCCGTCGCGTTCGCGCCGCCACCGCCGCCATCGCCGTCATCGGCTCGAGGACGGTGAGCGGTGACGAGAGGCGGTCCGAGAACCAGAGCGAGTCGATCTCGGTGCGCTCGCAGACGTCCACGAGCCTCCAGAAGAGCTCGGCGCCTTCGGGTCCGGCGGGCCAGGGCCCGGGCATGACACCGATCCGGTGCTTGATTTCCATCCCGCGCACTCTAGCATGCAACCGAGATCGCTCGTCGCGAGTTGACCGTGATGGGGAACTGTGGTTACGTTGTTGATCCGTTCAGCGCCAGATGATCCATTTCCGGAATTATAGGGGAGGGCGTGATGGTTCGGCATCGTCGATCGCTCGGTGCGGTGTCGGCGACGGTGTTCTTCCTCGCCGTCTGCATGCACGCGCGCGGCGACGCCCAGACCGTCACACCTGTCATCTTTGTCTGCGTGAAGGTCAAGTCCTTCGAGTGGCGCGATGACGACGTCGAAGGGCGACTCCGCATCATCCCGTCCGGCCAGTCCTGCCGGAGCAACGAAGTCCTCATCAGCTGGAGCACGGCGGGCTCGCCGGGACCGAGCGGCCCTCCGGGCCCGCCCGGGCCGAAGGGTGATCCGGGACCGGTGGGGCCC
>JBGQEL010000012.1:0-75934 GCA_041496385.1 Methylomirabilia bacterium
CTGCCCGAATCGGTATCGGACACGGAACACGATCACCGCGGACGACCCGCCGCACTTCCTGGGCGCGTTCGCCGAGTACTACCTGCTCAAGGCGGGGCAGTGGCTCTTCAAGGTGCCCGACGGGCTGCCGGACGAGCTGGTGGCGCCGGTCAACTGCGCCCTCTCGCAGGTCGTGTACGGGCTCCACCAGATCGGCGTGTGGCTCGGTGATACCGTCGTGATCCAGGGCGCGGGCGGGCTCGGCATCTACGCCTGCGGTGTCGCGAAGGACATGGGCGCCGGCCGCGTCGTCGCGATCGACGCGATCCCTGAGCGGCTCGCGCTGGCGCGCCGGTTCGGCGCCGACGAGGTGATCGACTTCAAGGCGCTGTCCACCAAGGAGGCGCGTGTTCAGCGCGTGAAGGAGCTGACGGGCGGCGCGGGCGCCGACGTGGTCGTGGAGGTCGCCGGCGTCGCGGGCGTCGTCCAGGAGGGCCTCGAGATGACCCGCGTCGGCGGGCGCTATCTGTGGATGGGCAACATCGTCCCCGGGCAGAAGGCCGAGATCGTCCCGCACGACGCCACGCGCCAACCCAAGACGATCCGCGGCGTGCTCGCCTACGACCGCTGGGTCATCCCGCGCGCGCTCGACTGGGTCGCGCGCACGCGGACGAGGTACCCGTTCGAGCAGCTGATCGGCGGGCGCTTCCCGCTCGAGCGGATCAACGACGCCTTCGAGCAGGCCGAGTGGGTGGCCGGGAAGGGGAGCGTGGCCCGCACGGTGATCCTGCCCTGAGGGCGGCCCGCGCGCTGCCGCTTCTCGCTCTCGCGCTCGCGCTCGCGGGCTGCATCGGCGCCTACCAGGTGCCGGTGGTCGAGCCGCAGGGCGCCGGCAGCCTGCGGCCGGTCATCGAGGACCCCGACGCGGGCATGGTGGGCATCGCGCGCGGCCTCGACCTCAAGAGCTACCCGGTGATCGCGGTCGCCCAGTTCCGCATCCCCGAGTCGGAGATCAACGACAGCGAGGATCGCCGGCTCGCCGCCGAGCTGCCGCCCTATTTCCAGTCCGCGATCGTCCGCCGCCTGCGCGCGTCCGGCCTCTTCGAGCGCGTCGTGAACCTGACCGAGAGCGAGCTGGCGCCCGGCGGCGCGCGGACCCTGCGGCTGGAGGGGGCCATCACGAAGCTCTCGCCCGGCAACCGCGCGCTCCGTTACTTCGTCGGCTTCGGCGCGGGTGCGAGCCGGACGCAGGTCGAGACCCGCTTTGTGGACGTGCAGACCGGCGAGGTCGTTCTCGTGACGGCCGACCGGCGCGAGGCGGCCTTCGGCATCTTCGGCGGCGACAGCGAGGAGCACCTCAAGGAGTCGTTCGACGACATGGCGCGCGACCTGTCGAAGTTCGTCGCGCGCACGCGCGGGGCGTCGCCCGCGGCGGGCGCCGCGCCGGCGTCCGGCGCGCCGCAGATCGCGCGGACCGACGCCGCGTCGCGGGTCGTCGGCACCTGGCGCGGGACCCTGAGGTACCGCGGGGAGGGGTCGTCGGTGAGCCTCCCGGTGACCCTCCAGATCTTCGAGCAGGGCGCCGGGCTGATGTGGTCCCTCGTGAGCTCACGGAACCCGACGCTCGGCGCCGGGACGGTCGAGCTCGCGGGCGACACGCTTCGTCTGGCGGGTCACACGCAGCCGGTCGGGCCCCGCGTGGCGATCACGTACTCGGGCACGGTCGTGGAGAACGCCTACGAGGCGTCCGGCCTCACCGCGGACAACCGCACCCACGTCCTCTCGGTGACGCGCGTCGCACCGTAGCGGCGGACGCTCACCGCACTCCGGCGGGGGGCGGAAGGAAGCCGAACCGGCCGAGCACCACCTGCCCGTCACGACTCAACAGCAGATCGAGAAACGCCTGCGCGATCGCCGACTGCTTGGAGCCGGCGACCACCGCGACGGGGTACAGCACGGGCCGGTAGGTGTCCTCCGGCGGTCGGAACGCCTCCTTGACCTGCTGGCCGCGGAGGGCGGCATCCGTCGTGTAGACGAAGCCCGCGTCGACCTCCCCGCGCGCGACGTAGTCGAGGGCCTGACGGACGTTCTCCGAGAACACCAGCTTGGGCTTCAGCTTCTCCCAGAGACCGAGGGCCTTGAGGCTCTCCTCGGCGTACTGGCCGACCGGCACCGTCTTGGGGTTGCCGGCGACGATCCTCGTGATCCGTGGATCGAGAAGGTCGGCAGGCTTGACGATGTCGATCCGCGAGTCCGCCGGCTTGATCACCGTGAGCACATTCCGCGCGAACACGCGGCGGGTGGCGGCGGTGACGAGCCCCTTCTTCTCGAGCTCGTCCATCTGCCGCTGCGCGGCCGAGATGAACAGGTCGACGGGCGCGCCGGCCTCGATCTGTTTCTGCAGCTCACCGGACGCCCCGAAGTTGTACCAGAGCTTCACGCCCGGGCGCGCGGCCATGAATCCACGCCCCAGCTCCTCCACAACGTCCTTCATGCTGATCGCGACCGACAGCGTCGCTTCCTGAGCCTGCGCGACGCTCACGGTCAGGAGCAGAAGCAGCACGACGATCACGCGCACGACGGCGGACATGGACGACCTCCGGGGCGAATCGTACCTTCCGCCCCGGCGCCGATCAACGTGCTCGACCTGGCGGCCTTGACCCCTCGCGCGCCGATATGCTATTGGTGGGCGCTCAATTCTTGGCGTTCTACGGGGGTCTCATGGCGCAAGTAATTGGATTCGTTGGCTTGGGCATCATGGGACGTCCCATGGCCCGGAATCTCCTCAAGGCCGGCTATCCGCTCGTCGTGCACAGCCGGAGCCGCGGCCCGGTGGACGAGATCGTCAAGGCCGGCGCCACCGCCGGCGCCTCTCCGCGCGACGTCGCGAGCCGCTCGGACGTGCTCATCACGATGCTGCCGAACTCGCCCGACGTCGAGCTGGTCGCGCTCGGCCGTGACGGCATCGTCGAGGGCGCGCGGCCGGGGCTGATCTTCGCGGACATGTCCACGATCTCGCCGATCGTCTCGCAGAAGGTCGGCGCCGCGCTCGCGGCGAAGGGCGTCAAGATGCTCGACGCGCCCGTGTCCGGCGGCGAGAAGGGCGCGATCGACGGGGCGCTCTCCATCATGGTCGGCGGCGACAAGGCCGTCTTCGACGCGGTGCTGCCGATCTTCCAGGCGATGGGCAAGACGATCACCCTCCTGGGGCCGCTCGGCTTCGGCGGCTTCACGAAGCTCGCGAACCAGATCATCGTCGCCGTCAACCTCACGGCGCTCGCCGAGGCGCTCACGCTCGCCAAGAAGGCGGGGCTCGACCGCGAGCTGACGCTCACCGCGCTCGCGGGCGGGCTTGCCGGCTCGCGGTGCCTCGACCAGAAGAAGCCCAACTACGTGGCCGGGACGTACAACCCGGGCTTCAAGATCGACCTGCACTTCAAGGATCTCGGGCTCATCATGGAGTCCGCGCGTGCCCTCGGCGTGCCGCTGCCGGCGACGGCGGTCGTCCAGGAGCTCTTCAACGCGCTCCGCGTGAAGGGCCGCGGCGGCCTCGACCACTCCGGCGTCATCACGCTTCTCGAAGATCTGGCGGGCGTCTCCGCGTGAGGGCCACCGTCGATCGCGCCGGCCTGGACCCGCAGGGCCGCCTGCCGAAGGTCCAGGTCCGCCGCGTCCGCAAGGGCGACCTCGCGAAGGTGCGCGACGTCATGGAGCAGACCTTCGGCGACTTCCTCGAGCGCCAGCTGGGCACGCGTCCGCGCCAGTCGTTCGGCGGCGCCCAGTACGTTCACCACCGCTGGCTCATGGAGCCATGGGGCTGCTTCGTCGCCGAGGAGGACAGCGCGAAGATCGTGGGCGCCGCGCTGGCCGTCACGTGGGGCAGCGTCGGCATCCTCGGGCCCGTCGCCGTCCTCACGAACTACCACAACCAGACGATCGGCCAGCAGCTGATCCGCGCCGCGCAGGGCTTCTTCGAGGAGAACAAGGCGACGCTCCACGGCTGCGTGACCTACCCGACGAGTCCCAAGCATCTGTTTCTGTATCACAAGTTCGGCTACAAGCCGAAGGCGCTCACCGCGATCATGAGCCGCATCATCGACCGGACGCCGCCGGCCGCCGCGCCCGCGCCCAAGCCCGCGAAGACGGCCGTTGTCGTCCGGCGCCTGTCGACGCTCGAGGAGGCGAAGAAGAAGGCGGTGCTCGCGCGGATCCACCGGATCACGAACGCGATCTGCCGCGGGATGGACCTCTCCAAGGAGGTCGAGATCGTGGACGGGCTGGCGCTCGGCGACACGCTGCTGCTCGAGCGCGGTCGCGACCTCGTGGGCTTCGCGATCTATCACACACCCGGCGTGAGCGAGGCGCCGGCCGGGGCGCTCTACGTGAAGTACCTCGCCATCGACCCGGCGCAGCGCAAGGTCGAGCACCTCGTCGAGTTCATCGGCGCGGTCGAGGCGCTCGGCCGGGAGCTCGGCGTGCAGCGCGTGATCCTTCCCGTGTACACGAAGTACTGGGTCGCGTACAGTACCCTGGTCCAATGCGGCTATCAGATCGAGTTCAGCATGATCCGGATGCAGCGGGGCAAGCAGGAGGACTACGAGGACCCGGCCGACCTCGTCCTCGACGACTGGCGCTGATGCGCCGGCTGGCCGCGCCGGCGAGCGGCGCGTTGCTCCTGGCCCTCGCGAGCGTGGCGCTCGCCCACTCGCTCGTGCTCGAGTCCTCCCCGGCGGCCGGCGCCACGGTGCAGGCACCCCGCCAGCTCAACGTCCGCTTCAACAACCGGATCGAGAAGGCCCTCTCGCGTCTCCGGCTCTTCGGTGAGCGCGGCGAGCCGCTGCCGCTCGCCACGCCCGCGGCCGACGGGCCCGCCGACCGGCTCACGTCCCCGCTGCCGCCGCTCGCGCCGGGGACCTATCGCGTCGAGTGGCAGGTCCTCTCCACGGACGGCCACATCGTGAGCGGCGGCTTCTCCTTCCGCGTCGCGCCCTAGCGCCATGACGCTTCGTGGTGGATGCGGGCGAGGTCCGGCGTGGCGACGCTGATCCCCGGCGGCGCGACCGCCGAGGGGACGCGGCGGTACGCGGCGCGGCTGGCCGGGAGCGTGGCGCCCGGGCACTTCCGCCAGCTCGACGGGCTGTCCGTCTCCACGCTGGGGATCGGCACCTACCTCGGCCCCGAGGACGCGGCGACCGACGTCGCCTACCAGGACGCGGTCGTGCGCGCGCTCGAGGTGGGCATCAACGTGATCGACACGGCGGTGAACTACCGCCACCAGCGCAGCGAGCGCGCGATCCGCACCGCCCTCGGGGCCGCGTTCGGACGCGCCCGCGCGCAGCGCGACGAGGTCCTCGTCGCCACCAAGGGCGGCTACGTCCCGTTCGACGGCGCCGTCCCGCGCGACGCGCGCGCCTGGTTCACGAAGACGTACCTCGACACCGGCATCGTCGGGCCGGACGACGTCGTGGGCGGCATCCACTGCATCGCGCCGCGCTACCTCACGGATCAGATCGCGCGGAGCCGCGCGAACCTCGGCCTCGAGACCCTCGACGTTTACTACCTCCACAACCCGGAGGCGCAGCTCGGGGAGGTGGAGCGTCCCGCGTTCCTGCGGCGCCTCCGGGCCGCCTTCGACACGCTCGAGCAGGCGGCGCGTTCGGGCCGGGTCGGGCGCTACGGGACGGCGACGTGGGACGGGTTCCGCGCGGATCCCGGCGCGCCCGGCCACCTGTCGCTCGAGGAGCTCGTCGGCGTGGCGCGCGACGTCGGCGGTTCCGACCACCACTTCAAGGTGATCCAGCTGCCATACAACCTCGCGATGCCCGAGGCCTTCGTCCGCGCCAACCAGCCGCTCGGCGGGACGCTGGTGCCGCTCGCCGAGGCGGCGCGCCGGCTCGGCGTCTACGTGATGGCGTCCGCGTCGGTGCTCCAGGGCCAGCTCGCGCGCGGCCTGCCCCCCATGGTCGGCGAGATCCTGCCCGGGCTCACCACGGACGCGCAGCGGGCGCTCCAGTTCGTGCGCTCGACGCCGGGCATCGGCACGGCGCTGGTCGGGATGAAATCGGCGCCGCACGTGGAGGAGAACGCCGGCGTCGCGGCCGTCCCGCCCCGGCCGTGGGAGGAGTTCCAGCGGTTTTTCGCGGCGGCGGGCTCCTAAGTGTTTGCGAAGGCGCACGGTGTCGGGTAGGTTGAGGCAGCGGTGACCTTCGTGCTGCTCCCGTTCGATCACCAGATCCGTATCCGCGATGCCTGCGCGCGCAGGGTCGCGCCGTTCGTCGGCTGAGGAGGGGCTGCGAGTCATGCGACGGATTCATCACGTCGGAATCGTCGTGACGCGTCTGACGGACGCCTACACGTTCTACCGCGACACGCTCGGGCTGCCGCTCCTCAAGGAGGCGGTTCTCGCCGACCAGGGGGTGCGCGCCGCGCTCCTCGCCTGCGGCGACACCGAGATCGAGCTGCTGGAGCCGCTCAGCGCGACGTCGGGCGTCGGCCGCTTCCTCGCCAAGCGCGGCGAGGGTCTCCACCACCTCTGCTTCGACACGGGCGACATCAACGCGGCGCTCACGGCGCTGAAGGAAAAGCACGTGGAGCTCCTCGACACCACGCCGCGGCCGGGCCTCGCGGGCCAGATCGCGTTCCTGCACCCGAAGGCGTGCTGCGGCGTCCTCGTGGAGCTGGCGACGCCCTCGGACGAGCGCGAGACGGCGTCGCCCGTCCGGCTCAAGCGGCTCGTCATCGGCGCGCGGGACGTGAAGCAGACGGTCGAGACGTTCCAGTCGCTGTTCGGCCTCCCCGAGGTGGCGATGAACGGCGGGCCGCGCACGATGCTGGCGATCGGCCGCGGCACGCTCCTCATCGCGCCGTCCGACGAGGTCGGCGGCACGGAGGGCATGGTGGCGCTCTCGCTCGTGGCCGAGGACTTCCCCGGGCTGATGGCGTCCTTCGATCGCGCCGGCACGAAGTGCCTGCGGGGCACCGCGGAGGTGACGCTCGAGCCGAACGCCAGCCACGGCGTCCACCTCCACATCAGCCGGTACGAGTAGCGCCGCGCGCTCCGCGCGGGCGCGGGCATGCTGAACACGCTCAGCCGCGCGGCGCTCGTCGCGGCGCTGGTGTGGGCGCCGCTGGCCTCCGGCGCCGGGCGCGGCTGGGCGCTCGCGGTCCTCCACGTGCTCGTCGCGATCGCCCTGGCGGCGTGGCTCGGCGCGATGCTCACCGCGGGCCGGCTCGAGTGGCGCCGGACCGCGCTCGACCTGCCTCTCGGCCTCGTCGGCGCGCTCGGCCTCGTGCAGCTGGCGCTCGGCAACGCCTCGCTCGTCCGCTGGGCGCTCGCGCCGCCGCCCGCGACACCCGCGCTCGTCGCCGACTTCCCGTGGCCGTGGCTCGCCGTGGGCGCGGTGAAGCCGGCCCAGACGCTTCGCTCGTTCCTGCTCTTCGCCTGCTACGCCGCGGTGTATGCCCTCGTCGTCCAGCAGATCCGGACGCGCCTGCAGGTGGGTAGACTCGTGCGGGCGCTGCTCCTCGTGGGGACGCTCGCGGCCGTCCTCGGGCTGCTCGACGCGCTGCTGGGCGAGGGGTGGCTCCGCGGCTGGAACGGAGACCACTACGCCGCCTGGCTCGCCGCGCTCATCTGCCTCGGCCTCGGCTGGCTGTTCGGGCGCCGGCGCGTGACGCGCGACAATCCATCCTTCGCCGACGAGCTCACGCGCCGCTACCTGCCGCTACTCGGAGTCGCGACGATGACGGTGGCGCTGCTGCTCACGTTCTCGCGCGCCGCCATGGTGAGCCTCGGCGCGGGTCTGGCGGGCTTCGTCCTGCTCCTGGGCGCGCTCGGGCGCGCGCGGCGCAACGTCGTGATCGGGGGCGTGGCCCTCGTCGCCGCGCTGACCTGTGGCGCCTGGGCGGGTGTCGGCCCGTGGCTCGAGCGCGCCGGGCTCGAGGGCGACGACGCGCCGATTCGTTTCACGGAGGCGGTCCGGTCGGCGCGGATGCTGGTGGAGTTTCCGGTGTTCGGCGTCGGCCTCGGCGGCTATCGCGACATCGTTCATCGCTACCTGTCCCTCGCGGACCTGCCGCGGGATGCGCCGTCGCCGTCCGGCCCGAGCGATCTGCTGCGGTTCGTTCTCGAAACCGGGGTGGCGGGCGCGGCGCTCGCCGTGTGGCTCCTCTGGCGGCTCGTCACCGATCTCGTCCGCGCCCACCTCCTCGGCCGGGGCGCCTGTCCCGCCGACGGCGGCGCCGGCGATGCGGCGCGCCGTAACGATCCCTACAGCATCGGCGTCGCGCTCGGCGCGCTCACGGGAACGCTCGCGCTGCTGGTCCAGAGCGGCGTCCAGGCTCCGCTCCGGACTCCCGCCGCCGGCATGCTCGCCGCCGCGCTGCTCGGGCTCGCAACGGTCGCGCTCCACACGCGGCTGGTGACCGGCCGGGAGCAGCTCCTGACCGCGGTGCGCGTGCTCGAGCTGCGCGCGCGCGGCGCGCTCGCCGCCGGCGCCGTCGGCGTCGCGGGATTTGCGACGCTGGCCGCCTGGGCGGGCTTCGCCGCGTGGACCGCGCTCGCCCTGGCCGGCGATCCCTGGGACGACACGGCGCTCCTGGCGCGCGCGCGGGCGCGCCTGGAAGCCGCGTCGGCGCCGCCGGCCGGGCGCGCGCCCGGCGCCGAGCCCGGAGCTCCGGCGCTGGCTCTGCTGGCCGCCGGGCGCGCGGATCTGCGCGTGGCGCTTGGCGTGGCTCCGACGAACCCGCGCCTCCACCATCAGCTCGCGCTGCTCGAGGCGGCGGCGGCCGCGCTGACCGCGCCCACGGACGGCGCCGCGATGGCCGTGCCGCTGGCCCACGCGGCGCGCGCGGTCGCGCTCGCGCCTGCGGACCCGCGGCTCTACGCGTCCGTCGCGCGGCTCGCGCAGACGGCACGGCCGGAGCTGGGACTGACGGCGGCGCGGGAGGCGGCACGCCTGGGGCCCGAGCTGATTCCCGAGCTCGTCGACCTCTATCGCGCCGCCGGGCTCGCGGAGGCCGCGTGGCTCGCGCTCGTACCCGATACGGCGGCGGACCGCCTCGAGCTCGCGGCCGCGCTCGAGGCGCGGGGGCTCACCGCCGAGGGCCTCGCCGCCTACCGCGCGGCGCTCGCGGCGGCGCCGCAGGCGGCGCGCCCGCTGTGCCGCTGGCTGCTCGGGCAGGCGCTCGCGCGGGCCGGCCAGGCGCCGGCCGCGCAGGCGGAGCTCGAGCAGGCGGTGCGGGAGGACCGCGGCAGTCCCGAGGTCCACGGCGCCCTCGCCGACGCGCGCGCCGGGCGCGACGACCCCGCCGCGCTGCAGAGCTATCGGGACGCGCTCGCCGCCGCGGAGCGGCGCGCGGGCCTGCGGCCGCGGCCCCCGCTATTCGCGCTGACCGACGGGCGGCTCCGCGGCATCGCGGAGCGGCGGGCCGGTCCCGGCTGGGAGCGCCCGTCGCGCCATCGGCGCGCGCTCGCGCGCTACCTCGTCGAGCACAAGCTCTGGGAGCCGGCGGTGCCGGAGTGGGAGCGCCTGGCGTCCGACGAGCCCAAGGACGCCGAGGCGCAGTTCGCGCTGGGCATGGCGCTCGACGGCGCCGGCCGCGCGCAGGAGGCGCTCGGGCCGTACCGGCGGGCCGTCGCGCTCGACGCGAACGCCTTGCGGTACCGCGAGCGGCTGGCGCAGCGACTCTGGGACGGCGAGCAGTTCTCGCAGGCAATCGACGAGTGGCGCATCGTGAAGGGTCAGGTGCCGACCCGGCTCGAGGCGCGCCTGGCGCTCGCGCGCGCCTACGAGGGCATGGGCGATCGCGCCGACGCGCTGCAGGAATACCGCGAGATCCTGGAGCTGGCGCCGGCGCATCCGGCGGCGCTCCAGGCCGTCGAGAAGCTCGGCGCACGGCGGCCCTGAGCCGCGCGCGCCTCAGAAGGCGTCGGGCGCCTGCGCGATCGCGCCGAGGTCGGCGCGCGTGTAGGAGCCGAGGCTCCGGAAGTTCAGCTCCGTGTAGTTCTTGACCCAGCGCATCCCGATCTTGACCGCCTGCCGGTAGCGCGCCTCGACGTCGGCCTGCTTCGGGCGCCGGGTGAGGATATCCGCCAGCTCGTCCTGGAGGAGCCGCCTGACCAGGGCGAAGTCGTGCGGCTGGCCGGTCGTCGAGTCCTTTGCCTTGTGCAGGATGCGCTGGGCGATCTGGGCGACCGACATCCGGCCCGTCGCGAGGTCTTCCATGAGTGCCGGATGCACGCCGGGCTTGCCCTCGAGGCTGTCGATGCCCTTGGCCCCGCGGCCGTTGAGCCAGCCCTCGACGTACTCGATGAGCATGCGGGCGTTGCGCCGCGTGCCCTCGATCGTGATCGGGCCCTCGGGCACCTCGATCTTCACGGGGTAGCTCTCGGGCTTCGCCATGCCCGCCGTCGGCTTCCACCCGGACGCGAGCTGCCGCCTGAACGGATCCGCCGCCGTCTTCATGTGGAAGATGTGGGCGACCCAGGCGCGGATGAAGCCCTGCGCCGCCTCCCATTCCTTGTCCTTCCGGATCGCGTCGCCTGCCGCCCGGTTGACCTCGGGATCGTTCGACGGGAGCGCCGTGGCCATCCCGCCGATCGGGACCGCGCCGCGCTTGAGGCAGATCGCCACGAGCCGGCGGAAGATGTTCGCCAGGAACGGCGTCGTCTTGACGTCCACGCCGAAGCGATCGGGCCAGACCTGCGCCGGGTCGGTCATGATGAACTCGAAGACCGAGGCCTTCAGATCCCAGCGCGCGGCGTTGAGGCCGGCGGCGTAGGGGCCGAGCTCGTGGAGCATCTCCTCCATCTGGTAGACGCACGGCAGCGACTCCACCAGCACGACCGCGCGCAGCGTGGCGTTCGCGAGGTCGGGCAGGTGACGGCGCGAGAGGTCGAAGAGGTCGCGATACCAGCGCGCCTCCGGCGCCAGCTCGAGCTTCGGCAGGTAGAAGTAGATCCCCTGACCGCGTCCGGCCTGCGCGCGGCCCGCGTAGAAGAGGGTCAGCGCGGTGCCGAGGATCGCGGCGTTGACGGGCGCGCGGTCGATCGTCACGTCCGGCTCGTCGAGGTGCAGGCCGCGCTCGCGGTGCATGAAGAACGGCAGCTCGCCGGGCGCGATCCGGTAGCGCCGGCCGCGCTCCGCGTCGTCGAACGCGAGCTCGCCGTTCACCGCCGCGAGCCGGTTGTGGGCCGCGCGGACCGTGTCGACGAGCCGGTGGCCGCCCGAGTCCTCGTCGTCGTCCAGGTCGCCCTCGGCGCGCTCGCCCTCGGGCCCGGGGTTGAGCGCGTTGATGAACATCGAGGTGATCGAGCAGGGACCCGAGATCTCGATGCCCGGCCGCTGCAGGTCCGCGGGCACGGCCGGCACGGTCCAGGTACCGGTCGTCGCCTCGCTCGCGGCGAGGTGGGCGGGCGGCGCGCGCCGATCGAGCGCGGCGCGCAGGACCTCGGCGCGGCGGGCGCGGAGCTCGAGCGCGCGCGCGGCGAGCGCGTCGTGCAGGCGCGCGAGATAGTCGCAGAACGCGCCGGTGAAGAGCTCGGCCGCGCCCTCCACCGGGGCGAAGGTCACGCGGGTCGTCGCGGGGGTTGGCATGAACGATTTCTTTTCGCATGGCGACGGAGACGCTGTCAATGGCAGAATGGGCCGCGTTGAAGGCGACCATCCACATGAAGGCGCTGCGCGCCGAGTACGACGCCCACTTCGGCGACACGAGCCAGCGCGCGCGCTTCGCCTACACGCAGGTCTGGCCATAGCGGGGCGCCGCTTCCGCGGCATGGGCAAGGGCCGCAAGGTCCGGCGCACGCTCGAGCGCGGCGGCAGCGGCCCCTCCCAGCGCCTCAACGAGGTCCTGGGCGGCTGGGACGGCGTGCGTATCACGCCCATGTTCGGGCGCTGGGGCTACTTCGTGGGCGACATGCTGTTCGCCTGCTTTCCGCTCCGCGAGAAGGAGCGCGATCTCTGGATCCGCCTCGACGCCGGCGATCAGCGCCGGGCGCTCGCCGACCCCAGGATCCGGCCCCACCGGCGCTTCGCGCGGCGCGGCTGGATCGAGCTCGACGTGATCGAGCCTGAGGACGTCGCCCGCGCGCTCCGGTGGCTCCGGCGCGCCCTCCACGCCACGCCGGCGCCGCCGCCCGGCGACGACACAGAGGAGGCCTGACGGATGGGCGAGATCCTCGAGCTGGCCGAGGGCTTCTGGTCCGGACGGGTCCCGCCGAGCGAGTTCTGGAAGCCGACGGGCAAGACGGAGGAAATCGCGCCGGACGTCGTCTTTCTCCACGCGTTCGCCAACGTCACGGTCATCCGCACCGGCGCGGGCCTCGTCCTGATCGACACGAGCAACTACGCCGCGCGCGAGCGCACGTTCGCCGCCGTGCGCGCGATCGACCCCGGGCCCGTCTTCGCCGCGATCTACACCCACGGCCACGCCGACCACGCCCTCGGCATGCCGCCCTTCCTCGCCGAGGCGCGGGACAAGGGCTGGCCCCGGCCGAAGATCGTGGGCCACCGCAACGTCGCCGCGCGCTTCGACCGCTACCGGCGCACGCGGGCCTGGAACGCCCAGATCAACGCGCGGCAGTTCTCGATTCCGGCCTCGTGGCCGGCCGACTACGACGACCCGGACACGGTCTACGACAAGGCGCTTCGCTTGGTGGCGGGCGACGCGGTCCTGGGCCTCCGGCACGCGCGCGGCGAGACCGACGACCACACGTGGATCTGGTGGGCCGAGCGCCGCATCCTCTGGACGGGCGACCAGTTCATCTGGGTCGCGCCGAACGCCGGCAACCCTCAAAAGGTCCAGCGGTACGCGGCCGACTGGGCGGCCTCGCTGCGCGCGATGAGCGCGCTCGAGCCGGAGCTGCTGATCTCGGGACACGGCGTCCCCATCGTGGGGCGTGCCCGGGTGCGCGTGGCGCTCGACGAGACGGCCGAGTGGCTCGAGCACCTGGTGGCCGAGACGCTGGCGCGGATGAACGCGGGCGCGACGCTCCCGCAGATCCTGGAGGAGGTGAAGCCGCCGGGGCACCTCGCCGATCGTCCGTACCTGCAGCCGGTGTACGACGAGCCCGACTTCGTCGTCCGCAACGTCTGGCGCCTCTACGGCGGCTGGTGGGACGGGATTCCCTCCCACCTCAAGCCCGCGCCCGAGGCCGAGCTCGGCCGCGAGGTCGCGGCGCTCGCCGGCAGCGTCGCGGCGCTCGTTCTGCGGGCGCAGGCACTCGCGGACGCGGGCCGCCTCGCGCTCGCGAGCCACCTGATCGACTGGGCGGTGGCGGCCGAGCCCGAGGACCGGCAGGCGCACGCCGCGCGCGCCGAGATCTACGGGGCCCGCGCGAAGGCGGCCGGGGCGCTCATGACGCGCGGGATCTTCGGCGCCGCCGCGCGCGAGTCGGCGGCGCGCGCCGGCGGCGGCCCCTAGCCCGGATCAATCACGAACGACCACACCCACGTCGGACGGGTGGCGCCGCGGGCTGTGCCCGGGCAGCCGGCGAAGTGGGACCCCCGAGTCCCGTCCGCAGCTCGAAGAGCTGCGATCGAGCGAGTGGGTGACGGAGCCGGGGCGCGGGCACAGCCCGCGGCGACAGGACCCGTCCGCCTCGCGTGTAGTCGTTCGTGAATACCCGGGTTAGGCGGATGCCGCGGCGTCGGCCGCCGCGCGCGCCCGGGCCTCCTCGCGCGCGCGGGCCTCGATCCGGTCGATCCGCACCAGGGGCACGAGCAGCCAGGCCGCCGCGGTGACGGCCGCGGAGACGAGCACGAGCGGCGTGTAGCCGAGCGCGTCGTAGAGGCGCGCGCCGACGTTCTGCGAGAGCTGGGCCCCGCCGTTGTAGACCGACATGAGCAGCGCGAAGAAGGTCGCCTCCACCCGCCGCGGACACGACTTGGCCGCAAGGTCGAGGAGCGCCAGCTGGGTGATCATCCCGACGCACCCGAACGTGACGTCGATGACGAGCGCGGACGCGGCGCCGCGGTAGAGGAGGTAGCCGAGCGTTGCGACGACACCGGCGGCGATGGAGGCGTTGATCAGCAGCTTGAGCGGCAGGCGCCGCGACAGCGGGGCGTAGATCGCCGCGCCGATCACGCCGGCGATCGCCGCGAGCGACGCGAGCAGGCCGATGAACTGCTGGCTGAACCCGAGCGCGTCCGTCTGGTAGTAGAGGAACGCCGGACCGAAGGACGGGCTGAACGTCCAGAAGAGGACGAACCCCGCGACCACCCACATGTCCCGGTGCGCGAGCGCCTCCCGGATCGCCTGCCACGTCGCGCGGATCGCGGCGGCGTCGAACCGGGCGCGCGGCTCGCGCACGAAGAAGACCCCCATGAGCAGCGAGACGACGGGGAACGTCGCCGCGATGAGGAAGGCGGGCCGCAGGCTCCGGCTCTCCGCCAGGTAACCGCCCAGCGCGCCCACGATCACCGAGGCGACCGTGATGCAGGCCCACTGGACCGACTGGAACGCGCCGGTGAGGCCGCGCGGCCGGCCGTTCTCGACCATCAACGCGTCGGTGAGCACGTCGGTGAAGGCCAGCCCGAGCGCCATGAGCGTGAACAGGCCCACGCCGGCGACGAGGGTGAAGCTCACGGCGCCGACGAGCGGCAGCGCGACGCTGAAGCTCTCGACGGGGCCCTCCGCGATCAGCGCGCCCGAGGCGAGGACGAGGCTCGCCACCGCGGCGAGTCCCGAGGTCACGACGAAATAGCTCTGGCGCCGGCGCCCGAAGAGCGGCACGAAATCAGAGAGGAGCCCGTAGACGGGCTTGATGAGCCAGGGGATCGTGCTGATGAGGAAGAAGTCGGCGACCTGGCCCGCGCTGAGGCCGCGGTCCTTGAGGATGATCGTGATCGTCTGGTTGGGCAGATACCACATGCCCTGCGCGAAGTAGACGACGCCGAAGAGGAGGGCGAGTCGCTGCGTCTCGGGGGTCTTGAACGGGTTGAGCCGCCGGACCCACTCGGGCATGCCGGCGGCCATGATACCCTGATCTCCGGTCATGCCGTCCTCGGTTTGTCCGCACGACTGCCCCTCGGCCTGCCGCCTCGTCGTCGAGGTCGAGAACGGGCGCATCACCTCCGTCACGGGCGATCCCGCGCATCCGTTCACGCAGGGCGTGATCTGCGGCAAGGTGCGCGAGTACGCCGAGCGCGTCCACTCGCCGCTCCGCGTCGCGACGCCGCTGCGGCGCGTCGGCCCCAAGGGGCGCGGCGAGTTCGCCCGCATCTCCTGGGACGAGGCGATCGGGGAGATCGCCGCGCGCTGGCGGACGATCATCCGCGAGCACGGCGCCGAGGCGATCCTGCCCTTCTCCTACGCGGGCTCGATGGGGCAGGTGCAGTACCACGCGGGCCACCCGCTCTTTCACGCCCTCGGCGCCTCGCGCCTCGACCGCTCCATCTGCGTCTCGACGGCGTACGCGGGATGGCGGGCGACGCTCGGCGTGGTCACCGGGAACGACTCCGAGCAGATGGTCGGCGCCGATCTCGTCGTGCTCTGGGGCGTGAACGCCGCCTACTCGACCATCAACGTCATGACGCTCGTGAAGCAGGCGCGCGCCCGGGGCGCGCGCGTCGTGGTGATCGATCCCTACCGCACGCCGACGGCGCAGCAGGCCGACGAGCACCTGATGGTCCGCCCCGGCACCGACGCCGCGCTCGCGCTCGGCGTCATGCACGTGCTCGTGACGGAGGGCCTCGTCGACCGCGGCTACGTCGAGCGCGCGACGCTCGGCTTCGACCGGCTCGCCGAGCACGTCAAGGCGTACCCGCCCGAGCGGGTCGCCGCGATCGTGGGGCTCCCCGCCGAGACCGTCGTCGGGTTCGCCCGGCGCTACGGCGCCTCGCCGCGGACGTTCATCCGCGTCGGCATCGGCGTCTCGCGCCACGACAACGGCGGGATGACCTGCCGGACGCTGGCGTGCCTGCCGGCGCTCACGGGCGCCTGGGCGGACCCCCACGGCGGCGCGCTCCTGTCCTCGGGCGGCGCCTTCGGCTTCGACTACGGCGTCCTCGAGCGCCCCGACCTGATGCCGGGCCCGGCGCCGCGGGTGATCAACATGATCCACCTCGGGCGCGCGCTCACCGACCCGGCGCTGACGCCCCCGGTGAAGGCGCTCTACGTCTACAGCTCGAACCCCGCGGCCGTGTGCCCGAACCAGAGCCGCGTCCTCGAGGGGCTCGCGCGCGAGGACCTGTTCACCGTCGTCCACGAGCAGGTCCTGACCGACACGGCGTTCTACGCCGACGTCGTCCTGCCGGCCACGACGTCCATGGAGCACGAGGACCTCTACCGCTCCTTCGGCCAGTTCACGCTCCAGCTCGCGCGGCCGGTCCTGCCGCCGCAGGGCGAGGCGCGGTCGAACTGGGAGACGTGCGGCGCGCTCGCCCGGGCGATGGGGGTCGCGCAGGAGCACTACGCGAAGGACGCCCCCGGGCTCATCCGCGAGTTTCTCGCGCGCGGCGACGCCGCCGTGCGCGCCGTCACCTACGAGCGGCTCCTGCGCGAGGGCTGGGCGCGCCTCGACCTGCCGCGCCCGTACCTGCCGTTCGCCGACGGGGCGCCGACGCCGTCGGGCAAGGTGGAGCTCTACTCCGAGACACTGGCGAGCCGCGGGCTCCCCCCGCTGCCGACGTACGTGCCGCTCACGGAGGGGCCGGCGAGCCCCGAGCGGCTCGCGCGCTATCCGCTGCAGTGCATCGTGCCGCCGAACCGCTTCTTCCTGAATTCGTCGTTCAGCCAGTCGGAGCGGCTGCGCCGGCGGCAGAAGGCGCCGACGGTGATGCTCGCGGCCGAGGACGCCGCGTCGCGCGGTATCCGCGCCGGCGACGCCGTCCGCGTGGAGAGCGCGCGGGGCGCCGCGCGCTTCACGGCGGAGGTGACCGACGCGACGCGCCCCGGCGTCGTCGTGGTCGAGGGGATCTGGTGGCATCGCTTCCACCCGGGCGGGCGCGGCGTCAACGTCCTCACCGACGACCGGGTGACGGACATGGGCGGCGGTCCCGCGTTCCATTCCAACCTCGTCGAGGTCGCGCGTGTCTAGCACGCCGGCGGCGGGCTACCTCAAGACGCTCTTCCTGCACCCGCCCTCGTACGAGGGCTTCGACGGCGGAGCCGGCTCGCGCTATCAGGCGCGCCGCGAGATCCGCTCCTTCTGGTACCCGACCTGGCTCGCGCAGCCCGCGGCCCTGGTGCCGGGCTCGCGCCTCGTGGACGCGCCGCCCGGCGGCCTCGGGCTCGAGGACGTGCTCCCGCTCGCGCGCGAGTACGAGCTCGCGGTGCTCCACACGAGCACGCCGTCCTTCGCCTACGACGTCAAGGTCGCCGAGGCGCTCCGCGGCGAGAACCCGAAGCTCCGGATCGGCTTCGTCGGCGCGCACGTGGCCGTGCACCCCGAGCAGGCGCTGGCCGCGTCCGACGCAATCGAGTTCGTCGCGCGCAACGAGTTCGACTTCACGATCCAGGAGGTCGCCCAGGGCCGGCCGCTCGCCGAGGTCGCCGGCCTCTCCTATCGCTGGGACGGCGCGATCCGCCACACGCCGGATCGCGCGATGCTCGAGAACATGGACGCGCTGCCGTTCGTCGTGGACGTCTACCGGCGCGATCTCACGATCGACCAGTACTTCATCGGCTACCTCCTGCACCCGTACGTGTCGCTCTACACGGGCCGGGGGTGCCGCTCGAAGTGCACGTTCTGCCTCTGGCCGCAGACCGTCGGCGGCCACCGCTACCGGACGCGCTCGGTCGAGCACGTGCTCGCGGAGATCGAGCGCGCCACGCGCTACTTCCCGCAGGTGCGCGAGTACTTCTTCGACGACGACACCTTCACCGACGACCTCCCGCGCGCCGAGGCGATCGCGCGGGGCCTGGGGCGGCTCGGCGTCACGTGGTCGTGCAACGCCAAGGCGAACGTGCCGCGCGAGACCCTGCGGGTGCTGCGGGACAACGGCCTCCGGCTCCTGCTCGTGGGGTACGAGTCGGGCGACCCGCGGATCCTGAACAACGTCAAGAAGGGGGTCCGTCTCGACGTCGCGCGGCGATTCACGCGCGACTGCCGCGACCTCGGCATCACGATCCACGGCACCTTCATCCTGGGCCTGCCCGGCGAGACGCGCGAGACGATCGAGCGGACGATCCGCTTCGCCTGCGAGATCGACCCGCACACGGTCCAGGTGTCGATCGCGGCGCCCTATCCGGGGACGGCGATGTACCGCGAGGCGATGGACCACGGCTGGCTCAGCGGCGACGGGCTCGTGGACGGTCGCGGCCTCCAGCAGAGCGCGCTCAGCTACCCCGACCTGCCGAGTGCCCAGATCTTCGACGCGGTCGAGCGCTTCTACAAGCGCTTTTACTTCCGTCCCCGGAAGATCGGGGCGCTCACTTGGGAGATGCTGCGCGACCGCCGGATGCTCGCGCGGAGGCTTCGCGAGGGCGTCGAGTTCTTCCGCTTCCTGGCGCAGCGGTCGCGCTAGCCTCGACGATCCTGCGCGTCGCGCCGGCGGGCGCGGGGCGGGAGGGGTCGTCGGACCACGCGGCTCGCGTTCGCTGCCCGGCTGTGACTGGGCTCCATCCGGGCGCGTGGGGCCCGTCGCCCGGGGCGGGAACGAGTCCGATCAACCCCTCCCGCCCCGCGCCCGCCGGCGCGGCAATCGGGGTCGTCGGACCACGCGGCTCGCGTCCGCTACCCGGCAGCGGCTGGACCACGCGGGTGGAGTTCAGCGGTCGCGAGAGGTCGCGACGGGGCGGGGCGTTTCCCGGGCCGCGAGCCCCAGCAGGTGCGCGGCGACGTCGCGGGCGGCGTGCGGCCGTCGGAGGGCCCGCATCGCCACTCGGAGGCCGTCGAGCGCACCGGGCCCGGCCAGCGCCCGGCGCAGCACCTGGGCGAGCTCGGCGGGCGTGCGGGCGGCGAGCGCGATGCCGGCCTGGACGGCGAACGCCTCGTTGCGCGCCTCGTGGCCGGGGAGCGAGCCGAAGCAGACGATGGGAAGCTCGGCGGCCAACGCCTCGGCCAGCGAGAGGCCGCCCGCCTTGGTGACGAGGAGGTCCGCGGCGGCCATGAGCTCTCGGACGTTGTCCGCGTAGCCGAGGATCCGAATCCGGCCGGACGCCCCGACCGCCGCGCGCAGCTGCCGCGCGAGGTCGGCGTCCACGCCGGTGACGACCAGGGCCTCGAGCGGCTGCGGGAGCTCGCGCACGACTCGGGTCACCTCGGGCAGACGCCCGAGCCGGGTCGCGGCGCCCGCCATCACGAGGACGACCGGCGCGCGGGGGTCGAGGCCGAGCTCGGCCCGCGCCCGCGCCCGGTCGTGCGGCACGGCGAACTCCGCGCCCACCGGAATGCCCGTCGCGACGGCGCGCGTCGGGGGCAGCCCGAGCGCCACCAGCGCCTCGCGGATCGACTCCGCCGGCACGTAGTGGGCGTCGGCGTCCGGGTGGATCCACTGGGCGTGGACCACGAAGTCGCTGAAGACGAGCCCGTAGGGCGGGATCGCGACGCCGCGCGAGCGGAGCAAGCCGAGGGCGCCGGCGGGTGTGGGGTGCGTGCACGCCACGCAATCCGGGCGCTCGGCGTCGAGGAGCCGGGCGAGCTTCGCGCTGCCGAGCCGGTTCGCGTCCAGCGTGAGTCGCGACGACGGCGTCAGGCGGTCGCCGACGCGGTAGGCGAGGTCCCACAGGATGGGCGCCCGGTGGAGCATCGCCTCGTAGATCCGCTGGCTCCAGCGTTCGAACGCGGGATGCACGAGCTCGCGGAAGTGGTCCACGATCTTCGTCGAGGCGCCGACCGCGCGGAAGGCGGCGTCGAGCGCGGCGGCGGCGGCGTGGTGGCCCGAGCCGAAGCCCGCGGTGAGGATGAGGGCGCGCGGCGCGCGGCCCCCTCCGGCGACGCGCGCCGGAGCGAGCTCCGCGCTCATGGGCGCGAGGCGAGGGGGGCGGACTCGAGGTCGGGCGCGGCGGGTACCGGGCGGGGGCGCTGGCGCAGCAGCACGGGCAGCACGATCAGCGAGGCGACGAGGCTCGTGGCGCTGCCGAGCGTGAGCAGCAGACCCAGGCCGAAGATGCCGCGGTGGTCGGCGACCATGAGGCTGCCGAAGCCCACGACGTTCGAGAGCCCGTTGACCAGGACCGCCATCACCGTGCTGCGGGCGATGAGCGGCCCGCCGTGGTCGCGCCCTTCCATGTAGCGCATCACGATGTTCAGCCCGTACTCGGCGGCGGCGCCGAGGATGAGCGGGAGCCCGAAGACGTTGCCCATGTTGAACTTCAGGTCGAAGAAGTACATCAGGCCGAAGGTCCAGAGCATCCCGAGGCCCAGCGGCAGGAGCGCCAGGAACGTCTCGCGCACGCGGCGCAGCGCGAGGAAGGTGACGAGCGTGACGAGGAGCACCGCGTACACGGTGCCCTCCTTGTACGAGCGCTCCATGAAGCGGATCGCCTCGAAGGTGACGACGGGCGTGCCGGTCACCTCGGGGTCGACCGAGCGCAGCTCGGTGACGAAGCGGGTCGCGCCCTCGCGGTCCCAGATGTCCACCGCCGGCTCGATCTGGAGGAGGAACCGCCCCTTGTCGCTGATGAACTTGCGCCGGATCTCCGGCGGCACGTCCTTGAGTCCGATGGTCCGCGGCGCGAGGTTCCCCTGGAGCCGCTGGAAGCTCTTGACGAAGTCGCCGTAGATCTGGTTCTGCAGCACCGTGAGCGCCGGCTCGCTCACCTCCGGATCGGTCTGGCGCAGGCGGATCATGAGCCGGTCGATCTCTTCGTTGAGATTCTGCAGGCGCAGCTTCGTGTCGCCCTCCGGGGCCTCGTTCGCGGCGATCCCGAAGCGCCGCCGCAGCGTCTCGAGCGCGGTGACGAGCCGCTCCCGGTCCACGGGCGTCGCGCGCCCCACGCGCACCGACGCGACGATGGGCGCGAAGTCGCGGATGATCTTCATCTTCTCGGCCTGCTCCTCGGGGATCAGCAGGAGGGCCGAGTCGACCCCGGAGACCGTCGGGAGCCGGGCGAACGCCGCCTGTTTCCGGCGGAGCTCGTCGAGCGTGTCGGCGCTCGCCAGGGCCGTGAAGGCCGAGCGCCCCGCGGTGGCCAGGATGCGTTTCTCCCAGGCGACCGATTCGGTGCCGCGGGCCTGGAGGTTGAGCAGGTTGTAGTCGAACTGGATGTACATCAGGCCCCAGAGCGACACGCCGGTGATCACGGCCGCGAACGCGAGCACCGACTTCGGATAGCGCACGAGCCGCTCGACGAGCGGGACGTGCACGCGCTCGAGCGCCAGCGCGCGGGGGATCGCGTTCCCGGAGCGGTTCGCGTGCCGGCGATCCACGAGCACGAGGACCGCGGGGAAGACGGTCATCATCGAGACCCACGAGAGGAGGATCGCCGTGCCGGCCACGAAGCCGAGCTCCTGGACGCCGCGGAACTCGGTGAGACCGAGCACGTAGAAGGTGCCCGCGGCGGTCACCGCGCCGAGCAGCATGCCGGGGCCGCTGCGCGCCGCCGTGATCTCGATCGCCTCCTTGAGGTTCCGGCCGAGGAACAGCTCCTCCTCGTAGCGGAAGAGGAAGTAGATGCCGTAGTCGATCCCGATGCCGATGACGATCGAGATGAACATGACCGAGAAGAGCGAGAGGTGACCGATGACGAGCGTCGCCGCGCCCAGCGACCAGCACAGACTCACCGTGAGCACGAGCAGCATCAGCAGAGGCTTGCCGACCCGGAGGAAGGCGGCGAGCAGGAGGCCGAGGATCAGCGCGAAGGCGAGGATCGTCGCGTTCTCGCTGTCGCGGAAGGCCGCCGTCATCTCGTCGTTGGCGAGCGCGGGCTTGCCCGTGACCCCGACCTCCACGTTCGGGAACTCGCGCTTCAGCGACGCGATCACGGCGCGGACGCCCTCGATCGCGCGCTGGTCGCCCGTGAAGCTGCCGCGCTCGGTCTTGGGTTCGGCGAGGATGAAGAGGAGCCGTTGGTCGTCGGAGAGGAAGTAGCCGGCGCCCGGGTTGTCGGCCCCGTCGACCGAGAAGAAGGTGCCCCAGGGCGAGCGGTACGGCGCGGGCCGGTCGAGCCGCGCCGAGATCTGCCCGACGAGGTCTTCGACGAACTTGAAATCGAGCGAGGCCTTGCCGTCGTTGAGACCGAGGTCGATGAAGCTGGTGACGAACGCGTTCGCGACCTGGGTCGCGACGCCGTCGACGAGCTGGTCCAGGGTAGGGCGGCCCGCGAAGGCCTCCACGAAGTCCTGGTAGTCGAAGATCTTGTCGCGGATCGCCTCGAGCCTCTCCTTCGAGAGGTAGAGGAGGCCGCGTCCCTCGAACTGCTTGGGGTCGATGCGATACGCCACGCGCGCGAGCGGCACCTGATGGACACGCAGCTCGCGGGCGAGGCGCTGCGCGTAGACCGTCGCCTCGGGCAGCGACGGCGCCTGGACGACGATGGCGAGATCGTCGAGCTGGCCGAACTCCTTCTCGTACTGCCTGTACTTCTCGACGTACGGCTGGCCGGACGGCAGCAGCCGGAGGGCCGAGGTCTGGAAGGTCATGGTCGTCAGCGTGTAGACGACCGAGACGACGGCGAGAGCCAGCGCCAGGCCGAGCGTCAGCCAGGGCCGGGCGCACGACAGCCGAACAAGGCGCCGGAGCGGACGGCCGATGCTTCGGGCGACCGCCACCTACTCTTCGCCGGCGATGAACCGCTCGAGGCGCGTGTGGGCGACGTCGTCGGTCCACTGCTCCGGTGGCGACTTCATCAGGTAGGCTGACGGCGCGAGGAGCGCCCCCTTGAGCCCGCGGTCCAGCGCCGTCTGGCAGAGGCGAATCGCGTCGATGACGACGCCGGCGGAGTTCGGCGAGTCCCACACTTCGAGCTTCAGCTCGATGTTGATCGGCTGGTCGCCGAAGCCGCGGCCCTCGAGGCGGATGTGGGCCCACTTGCGGTCCTCGAGCCACGGCACGTAGTCGCTCGGGCCGATGTGCACGGCGTCGGCCGGGAGCTCGTGACCCAGCTGCGAGCGGACCGAGTCGGTCTTCGAGATCTTCTTCGAGACGAGTCGGTCGCGGTCGAGCATGTTGTAGAAGTCGGTGTTGCCGCCGAAGTTGAGCTGGCTCGTGCGCTCGAGCCGGACGCCGCGGTCCATGAAGAGCTTGGTGAGGACGCGGTGGATGATGGTGGCGCCGACCTGCGACTTCACGTCGTCACCGACGACGGGCAGCCCGCGCTCCTCGAAGCGCCTGCGCCAGTAGCTCTCGCGCGCGATGAAGACGGGGATGCAGTTGACGAACGCGCAGCCCGCTTCGAGGACCTGCTCGACGTACCACTTGGTCGCCATCTCGCTGCCGACCGGCAGGAAGTTCACGACGACGTTCGTCCGCGTCTCGCGGAGGATGCCGACGATGTCGGCCGTCGAGCCGGGCGCCTTCTTGATCATCTGCGAGAGGTAGTGGCCGAGGCCGTCGTGCGTCATCCCGCGCTGGACGGGCACGCCGAGGTGCGGCACGGTCGCGAAGCGCACCGTGTTGTTGGGCGGCTGGAAGATGGCCTCGCCGAGGTCCTTGCCCACCTTGCGCTCGTCGATGTCGAACGCGGCGGAGAACTCGATGTCGCCGACGTGGTAGGCGCCGACCCTCGGATGCATGAGACCCGGAATGAACTGGTTCTCGGGGGCGTTCCGGTAGTAGTGGACACCCTGGACGAGCGACGATGCGCAGTTGCCGACACCCACGATGGCGACTCGAACGGATCCCACGGGCGCCTCCCTCGGCAGGAATACTTTTCGCACAGTGTATCACAGGCTTGGAGGGGGTCCGCGCTCCGGGACGCTCACCCTCACGGCGCCCCCAGGCTCGCGCGGAACCGGTCGCGGATCTGGCGCGGCGTGTGCGGGATCCGCGGGACATCCACCTCCTCCGGCGTGACCTTCGCCAGGACGAAGCCCGGCCCCGGCCCGGCCAGCGCCGCCCGCACCGCGGCGGTGAGCGCGTCGGGCGTCGCGACCGCCGTCGCGACACAGCCCGCGGCGCGCGCGATCCGGTCGAGCCGCACCTCGCGCGAGGGGGAGGGCTGGTTGCCGGTCGAGCCGTAGACCTCGTTGTCGAAGACGACGTGCACGAAGCGAGGCGGGCGCAGGCTGCCGATCGTCCCGAGGATGCCGAGGTTCATCAGGAGGTTGCCATCGCCGTCGAAGACGACCGTCCGCTTCTCGGGCCGGACGAGCGCGAGCCCCAGGCCGATCGCCGAGGCGAGGCCCATCGAGCCGATCATGTAGAAGTTCTGCGGCCGGTCGGCGAGCGAGAAGGACTCGCGGCAGATGTAGCCGTTCGCGTGGATCACGGGCTCGTCGCGGAGCTGCCCGATGGCGACGCCGAGCGCGTCGCGCCGCGACATCACCGGCCGCAACTCCTCGTCCGCCCCCGCCTGTCCCGAATGAATGCCTGCCACCGGGGCCGGGGTGGTGGTCGGGGGCGGCCCAGTGGGCGTGTCGTTACCGGCAACGGGGCCGCCCCCCCCCACCCCCCCGGCCCCCCTCACGGCGCCAAGATCGAGGACTCCGGGGGGAACGAGGATCGCGACCGGTGCTTCGCGCGCGTCCATTTCGGCGCGCGCCCACTGCAACAGCTCCTCGACTCCCTCTCGGGCGAGGACCCGATGGGGGATGCCGTGGAGCTCGAGAAGCTGCGGCGTGATCCGGCCCGTCAGGATGTGCTCGGGCGCGTCCTTGCCCTCGAAGCCGCGCCACGTGATCAGCAGCAGGACGGGGAGGCCGTACATGAGGGAGAGCGAAGCCAGGGCGTTCCCGCACGTGCCGAGCCCGGAGTTCTGCATCAGCACCACGGGCCGCCGCCCGCCGAGCCACGCGCCCGCGGCGAGCCCGATCGCGGCGTCCTCGCGGGCCGCGGCCACGTACGGCGCGCGCGGGCGGCGCTCGAGCGCCGCGACGAGGTCCTCGATCAACGAGCAGGGAACGCCGGTGAAGAAATCGAATCCGTGACGCTCGAGCAGCGCGGCGAGCTGGGCGCCCGACACTATGCCCGGGGGTGCGCGCGCGGGCCCGGGGCGCTCACTTCTGCGAGGTGCGTCGCGCCTGCTCCTCGTGGAACTCGTCCTGCTTGGTCTTCATCTTCCGGACGAGCTCCTGGTAGGACGACGTCGTGATGATCTTGTTGAACTGGGCGCGGTAGTTCGCGATGAGGCTCACGCCCTCGATGACGACATCGTAGACGAGCCACCGATCGCCACTGCGTCGCAGCATCCGGTACTCCACGGGGATGTCGGTGCCGTCCTTGGTGACGAGCTTGCTCCGGACGATCGCCTGATCGTCGTCGATGGTCTCGCCGGTGTACGTGATCTTCTCGCCGCCGTAGATCTCGATCCTGGAGATGTACGAGCGCTCCAGGAGGTCGGCGAAGAGGGCGACGAACTCCTCGCGCTCCGCGGCCGTCCGCGACGCCCAGTGGCGCGCCAGCGAGCGTTTCGCGGTCTCGCCGAAGTCGAAGACCTCGTTGGCGATCTTGCGGACGGCCGCGCGCCGCTCCCTGACCCGGGTCTCCTTCTTGAGCTCGGGATCCTCGAGCAGTCGCATGACCCGCTCGATCTGGGCCTTGAGCTGCTCCGTGGGCGGGCCCGCCCACGCCGGGGCCGCGTCCAGCAGCAGCAGGACGGCGGCGGCACAGACGAGGCCCCGGCTCCGTGGCGTCATCGAGGATCTCCTAAACTTTGCCGAAGATGTACTTGGATAGCAGCTCCTCGAAGTCGACGGGCGCCTCGACCTCGCGGATCCGGCCGTTCGGCTTGATGATCCGATCCGAGCCTCCGGGGCTGATCCGGAGGTATTTCTCGCCGATCAGCCCCTTGGTCTTGATCGAGGCGATCGAATCCTCCTGCAGCTTCACGCCCTCGTTGATCCGCAGCGTCACGCGCGCCTGGTAGTCCACCAGACCGATTGCCTCGATGCGCCCGATCTCGACGCCCGCGATCTCGACGGTCGAGCCCGCCTTCAGTCCGCCCACCGCGGGAAAATCCGCGGTGACGACGTAGGCGCCGCCGCCGAGCAACGAAACCCGCCCGAGTTTAATCGATAGATACCCCAATGCCAAGATCCCGATCAGCACGAACAGCCCCACCGCGATGTTGACGCGCGACCGCTCCATCAGCTTCCCTCCGAGTCTTCCGGGACGCCCCGGATGAACTGGCTCACGACCGGGTTCTGGGACGCCTGGATCGCCGCCGGGGGGCCGACCTCGACGATCCGACCCTCGTGCAGCATGGCGACGCTGTCGGCGATCTCGAAGATCTCCGGGATCTCGTGACTCACCATGACGGCCGTGAAGCGGTACTTCCGGTGGAGATCGAGGATCAGGTGGTGGATCGTGTTGACGAGCACCGGATCGAGCCCGGTCGTCGGCTCGTCGAAGAAGACGATCTCGGGCTCGATGACGAGCGCGCGCGCGATCGCCACGCGCTTGCGCATGCCGCCGGACACCTCGGCCGGATACTTGTGGCCCATGCCCTCCAGGCCGACCTGCTGGAGCCCGGCCTCGACGCGCTTGACCACCTCCGCCGCGGGCAGCCGGAGCTTCTCGCGCAGGGGGAAGGCGACGTTGCCCGCGCACGTCATCGAGTCGAAGAGCGCGCCCCCCTGGAACACGACGCCGTAGCGCCGCCGGATGTCGTCGAGCGCGCGGCCGCGGAGACCGGTGATCTCGACGCCGTCCACGAGCACGCGGCCCGCGTCGGGGCTCAGCAGGCCGATCAGGTGCTTGAGGAGCACCGACTTGCCGCCGCCGCTCCGCCCGATGATCACCGTGATCGAGCCGGTCGCCATCTCGAGGTCGAGGCCGCGGAGCACCGGCTGGCCGCCGAACGACTTCACCAGCCCCTCGACCACGATCATGGACTCGCCTCGGACGGCGGGGCCCCAGCCCCGCGACGCCCTGCGGCTCGCGCGGCCACGATCATCGGCTCGCCTCGGACGGCGGGCTCACGGCAGCACCGAGCCCAAGAAGTAGTCCCAGACCAGGATCAGGACCGAGGAGAGCACGACCGCGTCCGTCGTCGCCTTGGCGACGCCCTCGGCGCCGTGCCCGACGTTGAAGCCCTTGTAGGTGCAGACCCACATGACGATCACGCCGAAGGACAGCGACTTCCAGAAGCCGGTCATGATGTCCTTCATGTCGACGAAGGTCTGCATCTCGCCGAAGTACGTGCCCTGGGACAGCCCCAGCAGCTCGACGCCCACGAGGTAGCCGCCGAAGATGCCGACCGTGTCGAAGATTGCCGTCATCAGCGGGAAGGTCACGATGCCGGCGAGGATGGACGGCGCCACGAGATAGCGCATGGGGTTGAGCGCCATGACGGTGAGCGCGTCGATCTGCTCGGTGATGCGCATGATCCCGATCTCGGCGGTGAGCGCCGAGCCGGCGCGGCCCGTCACCATGAGCGCCGCGAGCACGGGACCCAGCTCGCGGATGATCGAGAGCGCGACGGCCGGGCCGAGGTACGCCTCGGAGCCGAAGCGGACGAGCGTCAGGTAGACCTGGAGCCCGAGGACCATGCCGGTGAAGGAGCCGGTCAGGAGGATGATCAGGAGCGATCGGTAGCCGACGTAGTGGATCCGGTCGATGAACGCCCGGAGCTTGAACGGCGGAGTCAGGAGCGCGCCCAGCGCCTCGCCCAGGAAGCTGCCGAAGCGACCGAGCGCCTCGACGATCGCGATCGCCCAGCGGCCGAGGGCGTCGAGCGGGGCCAGCGCCAGCGGGAGCGGCCGCTCAGTCATCGCTGGACGCTGCGGTAGACCCCGAGCGCCCAGAGGGGGAAGTACTTCGCGTAGAGGTGGTACTTGAGGTAGAAGACGCGCGGGAATCCCGTGCCGTTCCAGAGCCGATCGTCCCAGGAGCCGTCGGGCTGCTGCGCCTGCAGGAGATAGAGGACGCCGCGCTCGATGGCGCGGCCGCCCGTCCGGCCCGCGGCGAAGAGCGCCAGGAGCGCCCAGGCGGTCTGGCTCGGCGTCGACTCGCCGCTCCCGGCCAGCTCGGCGTCGTCGTAGCTCTCGCAGGTCTCGCCCCAGCCGCCGTCGGGGTTCTGTTGCCGCTCGAGCCAGCGGACCGCCCGCTGCACGTACTCGTGGCGCAGATCCTCGCCGATCGCCCTCAGGCCGCGGAGCACCGACCACGTTCCGTAGATGTAGTTGACGCCCCAGCGGCCCTCCCAGGGCCCGTCGTGCCGCTGCGCGTGGCGCAGAAAGTGGATCGCGCGCCGCGCCGGCTCGAAGTCCGTGCCGTAACCCAGCGTGCCGAGGAGCTCGAGCCCGCGCCCCGTGAGGTCCTCCGTCGAGGGGTCGAGCAGCGCTCCGTGATCGGCGAAGGGGATGTTGTTCAGATAGAGGCGGTTGTTGTCGGCGTCGAACGAGCCCCAGCCGCCGTCCTCGCCCTGCATGCCGAGGAACCAGCCGAGGCCGAGCTCCTTCGCCGTCTGGGCGGCGTCGCCGTCGAGACCCCGCACCTTCTCCAGCGCCATCAGGACCATCGCCGTGTCGTCGAGGTCGGGATAGAAGTCGTTGCGGTACTGGAACGCCCAGCCGCCGGGTTTCACGTGCGGCCGCTTCACCTGCCAGTCGCCCGGCACGAGCACCTGACGGTCGATGAGCCACTCGGCGGCGCGCCGCAGCGTCGGGTCCTCGGGCGCGACTCCGCTCTCGACCAGCGCGTTGACGGTGAGCGCCGTGTCCCAGACGGGCGACGGGCAGGGCTGATAGTGAATCTCCTCGCCCTCCTCGACCGCGAGCGCCTCGATCTCCTTGATCTGCCCCATGACCAGCGGGTGATCGTCGGGGTAGCCCAGCAGCCGCATCGCCAGGATCGAGTTGGCCATCGCCGGATAGATGCCGCCCAGGCCGCCGGGGACGGCGAGCCGCTCCTCGAGCCAGAGACGCGCCGCGTCGACCGCCCGCTTCCGGAGCGGGCGCTTCGTGAACCGCTCCCAGATCTTCAGGCCGTCGTCCACCGAGACGAAGAAGTTCTTCCAGAAGAGCTTGCGCCAGCTGAAGGGCTCCGGCACCCGCGGGAAGCGCAGGCTCGTCCGCTCGCGCGAGTCCGGCCAGAGCTCGTCGAGCGAGAGGTGGGGCGGGAGCCACTTCACCGGCTTGCGGTCCATGATGATCAGGAGGGGCACGATGACGGTCCGCGACCAGTACGAGACCTCGTAGATATTGAAGAGGAAGAAGGGGCGCGGCAGCAGCATGATCTCGACCGGCATCGCGGGCACGCCGTTCCAGTCGTACTCGCCGAAGAGCGCCAGCAGGATCTTGGTGAAGACGTCGCTCTTCACGGGCCCGCCCATGTCGTGGATCCGCCCGCGCGCCGCCACCATCGCGGGGTCGTCCACGCCGACACCGGCCAGCTTCATCGCGAAGTAGGCCTTGATGGTCGCCGACAGATTCGACGGGCCGTCCTCGAAGAGGTTCCAGCCGCCGTCCGGGAGCTGGCGGCGGCGGAGGTAGTGGACGGCCTTGGCCTCGCGCTTGCGGTCCACACGGTCGATCAGGTGGCAGAGCAGGAGGAACTCGGACGTGATGGTCGTGTTGGCCTCGAGCTGGCCGACCCAGTGACCGTCGGGGGCCTGATGCGCCAGGAGCCAGGACTGGGCGCGCGCGATCGCGTCGGTGAGGGCCGTCACGAGGGCTGATGGTAACATGTTGACTCGTCGAGTGAAAATGCTCTCATGGATCTAGTCCTCGAAACCATCGCCCTGCGTCCTTACGTCTTCGGCTTCATGGCGGCGTTTCTCATCGCCGGCTGCCTCGACCTCGGGTGGCGGCGGACGCTCCTGTTCGGGGCCGTGGTCTCGCCGATCGCGTGGCTCGCGGAGTTCTCCTCGACGCGCACGGGGATTCCGTTCGGGCTCTACACCTACACCGGCGCGACGCGCGGCGCGGAGCTCTACGTCGCCGACGTGCCGTTCATGGACTCGATCTCGTTCGCCTTCCTCGCGTACGCCGCGTTCTGCCTGGCCCGCGCGGCCCTCGCGCGCCGGTCGCCCGGCCGCTGGGCGCTCGCCCTGAGGACGGGAGTGCTCATGATGGCGCTCGACGTCGTCATCGACCCGCTGGCCGTCCGCGGCGACCGCTGGTTTCTCGGACGGATCTTCTACTACGCCGACGGCGGCGCGTACTTCGGCGTGCCCCTGTCGAACTTCGCGGGATGGGTCCTCGTCGGCGCCGTGGCAGTCGGCCTCTATCTGCTTCTGCCGGGGTCCGCGAGGCCGGCGCCAACCGCGGGTGGCCGGCAATGGGCACACGGGGCTCCCCTCGCGATGTCCCCCGTCGGCGAACGTGTCTGGCCGGGAGTCGCGCTATACTACGTCGTGCTCGGATTCAATTTGGCCGTGACCGCGTGGATCGGCGAATGGATGCTGGTCGCTCTCGGGTCCGCGCTCCACGCCGCGGTCGCCGTGGCCATCCGCTACGCGGGCCGGGAACACCGGGAGGCCCCGGTCATCCCGAGCCGGGGAGTTCAGCGCGCATGAGCGTTCCGATCTCGCAGATGTGGGCCGTCGCCTCGTACGTCCTGGGGCAGCGCCTCCGGGGCCACGCGCGGTACCCGCTCGTGCTCATGCTCGAGCCGCTGTTCCGGTGCAACCTGGCGTGCGCCGGCTGCGGCAAGATCCAGTACCCGGCGCAGATTCTCCGCAAGCACCTGACCGTCGAGCAGTGCCTCGCCGCGGTCGAGGAGTGCGGCGCGCCGATGGTGTCGATCCCGGGGGGCGAGCCGCTCATGTATCCGGACATCGGGCCGCTCGTGAAGGCGCTCGTCGCCCGCAAGAAGTACGTCTACCTCTGCACCAACGCGATCCTGCTGAAGGAGAAGCTCGAGGCCGGCCTGTTCGAGCCGTCCAAGTACCTCTCGTTCAGCGTGCACATGGACGGGCTGCGCGAGGAGCACGACGAGGCCGTCTGCCGCGACGGCGTCTACGACCAGGCGGTGGAAGGGATCCGCGCGGCACTCCGGCGGGGCTTCCGCGTGACGACGAACACGACGCTCTTCGACGGCGGGAACCCCCTGCGCATGCGCGAGTTCTTCGACGCCATGATGGACCTCGGCGTCGAGGGAATGATGATCTCGCCGGGCTACAGCTACTCGAAGGCGCCCGACCAGGAGCACTTCCTCCGTCGCCAGCGCGCCCACGAGCTGTTCGGGACGATGCTCGGGAACCCGAAGAAACGCTGGAAGTTCAACCAGTCCCCGCTCTTCCTCCAGTTCCTCATGGGCAAGCAGGAGTTCGAGTGCACGCCCTGGGGGAACCCGACCTACAACATGTTCGGCTGGCAGCGCCCCTGCTACCTCCTGCAGGAGGGATACGCGAAGACCTTCCGCGAGCTGATCGAGACGACGCGGTGGGAGCAGTACGGGCGCAAGAGCGGCAACGAGAAGTGCCGCGACTGCATGGTCCACTGCGGCCACGAGCCGACGGCGGTGCACCACACCTTCAGCTCGTGGCGCGGCCTGCGCGACACGGTCGTCACGACGGTCACGGGCCGCCTCTAGCCCCCGGCGATGACGGACGAGGCGCTCGAGGGCTGGGCCCCGCGGATCGGCGACGGGATCACGCTCGAGGAGGTCGTCGAGCAGGCCTTCGACTACCGCGGCAACGTCACGCTCGTGAAGACCGACGGCTCCGAGCTCGAGGGCTACCTGTTCAACCGCAGCCGCGACGTCGGCGAGCCCTTCGTCCAGATCTTCGACCTCGCCGGCGTCGGCCCCCACGACGTCCGCTACGCCGACATCCGCACCATCCGCTTCACGGGCAAGGACACGGCGGCCGGGAACTCGTACGCGGCCTGGCTCCGCGCCAAGGAGTCCAAGAAGCCGGCCTCGGGCGCGTGACACACGTCGCCGTCTTCACCGCCGTCGAGCTCGAGGCCCGCACGCTCGCGCGGCTGCTCGGCCTGCCTCGCGTCGCGGGCGCCGCGTGGCCGCACTTCGGCGCGGGCGCCCTGGAGATCGTCTGCGCCGGTCCCCGCGCGCGCTTCCTCGACGACCGCGCGCGGGGGCTGGCGGCCCCCACGCTGGTCGTCTCGGCGGGCGTCTGCGGCGCGCTCTCGCCGGACCTGCGCGAGGGCGATCTGGTCGTGCCCGCGACCGTCCTCGGCCCGGCGGGCGAGCGCCACGCCACCGCCGAGCTTGCCGGGCTGCCGCGCGCGGGCGCGCTGGCGAGCGTGAGGGACGTGGTCGCGACGCCGGCGGCGAAGGCGCGCCTCTGGGTCGAGACGCAGGCCCTCGCGTGCGACATGGAATCGGCGGCCATCCTCGCGTGGGCGGGCGCGCGCGGGATCCCGGCCGCGGTGATCCGCGGCGTCAGCGACGCGGCGGACCGGGGCGTGCCGCGAGACCTCGCGGCGGTCGTCGAGCCCGACGGGCGCGTCCACACCGCGCGCGCGGTGCGCGCGATGCTCGCGCGGCCGCGCGCGATCGCCGACGCGATGACGCTGCGGACCGGCACCGGCGCCGCGCTGAAGGCCGTCGCGCAGGCGTTGGGCCGCCTCGCGAGGCACCGGGCGTGATCGCGCTGGTCACGGGCGGCACCGGGTTCGTGGGGGCCAACCTCGTGCGCGAGCTCCTCCGGGACCGGCGCGCCGTGCGCGTCCTCGCGCGGCCGGGCGGCGATCGGCGCGCGCTGGCCGGGCTCGACGTCGAGATCTGCGAGGGCGACCTGCTCGATCCTGCCTCGCTCCGCCGCGCGGTGCGGGGCGCGGACACGATCTTCCACGTCGCGGCCGACTACCGCCTGTGGGCGCGCGACCCCGGCGAGATGCACCGCGCGAACGTGGGCGGCACGCGCGCCATCCTCGAGGCGGCGGCGGAGCACGGCGCGCGGCGCGTGGTCTACACGTCGACGGTCGGCGCCCTCGGCATCCCGAAGGACGGCTCGCCGGGCACGGAGGACACGCCGGTCTCGCTGCGCGACATGGTCGGCCCGTACAAGACGTCGAAGTTCATCGCCGAGCAGGTGGCGCTGGGCTTCGCGCAGCAGGGTCTGCCGCTGGTGATCGTGAACCCTTCGGCGCCCGTCGGCCCGTGGGACGTGAAGCCCACGCCGACCGGGCAGATGATCGTGGATTTCCTCAGCGGCCGGATGGTCGCGACGCTCGACACGGGGCTCAACCTGATCCACGTGCGCGACGTCGCGCGCGGGCACATCCTCGCGGCCGAGCGCGGTCGCGTCGGCGAGAAGTACATCCTCGGCCACGCGGACCTGTCCCTCGCCGAGATCGGGCTGCTCCTCTCCGAGGTCACCGGGATCCGTCCGCCGCGCCTCCGGGTCCCCTACGCGGTGGCCTGGCTCGCGGCCGCGTCCATGGAGGCGGCGGCCCGGCTGACGGGCGGCGCGCCCCGGGTGCCGCTGACCGCGGTGCGCATGGCGAAGAAGCGCATGTACTTCAGCGCGGCCCGGGCGGTGCGCGAGCTGGGGCTGCCGCAGACCGACGTGCGCGAGGCGCTGCGCGACGCGGCGGAGTGGTTTTCGGCGCGCGGCTATGTCAAGCTCCCGGCGAGGCAGACGGCATGATCGCCGACCTCGCCGCGCGGCTCACCCGGAAGAGCCGGTCGAACTTCTACTACGCGTTCCTCGCGCTGCCGCGGCCGCGCCGCGAGGCGCTCTACGCCGTCTACGCGTTCTGCCGCACGGTCGACGACATCGCCGACCTGGGCGGCGCGCGGGGCGGGGGTCCGGCGGCGCAGCGGGACGAGCTCGCCCGCTGGCGCGCGGACGTCCTGCGCTGCTACACCCCCGACGGCTCGCCCGAGCATCCGCTCGCGCGCCGGCTCCAGGCCGCGGTGCGCGCCTTCGCGATCCCGCGCGAGGCGCTGCTGGCGATCATCGAGGGCGTCGAGATGGACCTCGACCGGGTCGTGTACGAGACCGCCGAGGACCTCTATCCCTACTGCTATCGCGTCGCGTCGGCCGTCGGCCTCTGCTGCATCGAGATCTTCGGCTACACCGACCCCCGCGCGCGCGAGTACGCCGTCCGCCTCGGCACGGCGCTCCAGCTCACGAACATCATCCGTGACGTCGGCGCGGATGCGCGCGACGGCCGCGTGTACCTGCCGCTGGAGGATCTCCGCAAGTTCGGCGTCACCGTCGACGACCTCCGCACGGGACGCTACGGCGAGCCCTTCGTCGCGCTCATGGCCCACCAGGCGGAACGCGCCCGGCGGTTCTACCGGCTCGCGCGGGAGAGCTTCCCGGCGGCCGACGCGCGCGCGCTCGTGCCCGCCGAGATCATGGGGCGCATCTACCGGGCGCTCCTCGAGGAGATCGAGGCGCGCCGCTTCCGCGTCTTCGACCGGCGGATCACCGTACCGGCGCGGCGGAAGGTCGCCATCGCCCTCGTCTGCTGGGCGTCGGCCCGGATGGCCGCGCGCGCGGCGGGACGGCCGGGGGCCGCATGATCGCCGCCGTCCTGCGCGAGGGAGGGCGGCTCGCCGCCGAGGAGTGGCCCCGCCCGTCGATCGGCGCCGGCGAGGTGCTGCTCCGCCTCCGGGGCTGCGGCCTCTGCGGCTCGGACATCGCGAAGATCGTGGACCCGCGGACGCCCGTGCCGCTCGTGCTGGGCCACGAGGTCGTCGGCGAGGTGGCGGCGACGGGCGCCGGCGTGACGGACTACGCGATCGGTGACCGCGTCGCCGCGGCGCACCACGTGCCCTGCGGCGACTGTCACTACTGCCGGCGCGGCAGCGAGTCCATGTGCCGCACCTTCAAGGCGTCGAACCTCGACCCCGGCGGCTTCGCCGAGTACGTCCGGATCCCGGAGCCGAACGTGCGGCACGCCATGTTCCGCGTGCCGCGGCACGTGAGCGACGAGGCGGCCTCGTTCGTCGAGCCGCTGGCGTGCTGCCTGCGCTCCCTGCGGCGCGCGCGCGTCGAGCGCGGCGACACGACCGTGGTGGTCGGGCTCGGCTCGATCGGCTGCCTGTTCGTCCAGCTCCTCGCGAACGCCGGCGTGCGCGTCGTCGGCTGCGACCCGGTCGCCGACCGCGCGGACGTCGCCAGGCGGATGGGCGCCGTGGCCGCCGGAGGGGCCGAGGTCGCCGTGGCGGCGCAGCGCGAGCTCTCCGAGGGCCGCGGCGCCGACCAGGTCATCGTGACCGGCGGCGGCGTGGACGTCCTGCCCTGGGCGGCCGACGTCCTGCGCGACGGCGGCAGCGTCCACTACTTCGCCGGCGGCGCGGGCGACGCGCTGCCGCTCCGGCTCGAGACGCTCTATCACCGCGAGCTCACTGTCACCGCGACCTACTCGTCCTCGCCCGCCGACCTCGCGGAGGCCTTCCGGCTCATCGCGAGTGGCGCGGTCGCGCCCGAGCGGCTCGTCACCCACCGGCTCTCGCTCGGCGGCCTGCACCGCGGCGTGGAGCTGATGCGCCGCCGCGAGGCGCTCAAGGTGTACGTGACGCCGTGAGGGCGATGGTCTTTCACGGCCCGGGCGACCTCCGCCACGAGGAGCTCCCCCTGCCCGAGCCCGCGGCGGGTGAGCTCGTGCTGCGGATCGACGCGGCCCTCACGTGCGGCACCGACGTGAAGACGCTCCGGCGCGGTCATCCGGTGATGATCCCGACCGTTCCGACCGTGTTCGGTCACGAGCTGGCGGGCACCGTCACCGCGGTCGGCGCGGGTGTGCGGCGCTTCCACGAGGGCGACCGCGTGGTCGCGGCCAACTCGGCGCCGTGCGGCGACTGCCGCCTCTGCCTCGCGGGCCGGCCGAATCTCTGCGAGGACCTCCTCTTCGTCAACGGCGCGTACGGCGAGTTCATCGCGCTGCCGCCGCGCCTCGTGGCCCGGAACGTCGTCCCGCTCGGGCGCGGGCTGCCCGCGTCGCGCGCGGCGTTCGCCGAGCCGCTCGCCTGCGCGCTCCTCGGCGTGGAGCGCGCGCGGGTGGAGTCGGGCCAGACGGTCGCCGTCTTCGGTCACGGGCCGCTGGGCTGTCTCCTGGCCATGGTCGCGGCCGCGCGGAAGGCGCGCGTGCTGCTCGTCGGCAAGGCGGGCTGGCGGCTCGACCGGGTGCGCGAGCTCGGGATCGGCGAGTGCCTCGACGCGAGCCGAACGGACAGCGTTGTCGCGCACATCCGTGAGGCGACGGGGGGCCGGGGCGCCGAGGTCGCGATCGACGCGACGGGCCGGCCCGAGGTGTGGGAGCAGGCCGTCGATGCGACGGCCCGCGGGGGCAGCGTGGTATTCTTTGGAGGCTGTGCGCCCGGCACGTCGATCCGGCTGGACACGCGCCGCGCGCATTACGAAGAACTCACGCTCCTGGGGGCGTTCCATCACACGCCCGAGCTGATCCGTCGGGCGGTCGACCTCATGGAGGCCGGGGTGCTGGTGCCTGACGGCCTGATCACCCACCGGATGCCGCTCGAGGCCGTCAGACAGGCGCTCGACCTCATGGCGCGGGGTGAGGCGCTGAAGGTGCTGATCGAACCATGACGAAGCTGATGGTCTCCGCGGTGGCGCTCGTGGCCCTCGCGACGCTGGCCGCGCCGGCGCGGGCCTTCGACGCCGCGGACACCTTCAGGAAGGGCACGCTCGTCCTCTCCGGCGAGGGCAGCTACGGCGAGCAGTTCAACCTCGAGCGGTTCCGCGTCCAGAGCGACATCAAGTTCTTCAACCTGGGGTTCCGATCCTCGCTCCTGCCCTTCGAGCCCTTCGCCGCCGGGAGCGCCGCGCACGGCGCGCTCGAGATCGGGCTCGAGCCGCTCTACCAGCGCTACACGGAACCCCAGACCGCCTTCTGGGCCGGCGTCGCGGCGGTCTTCCGCTACCACTTCCTGGCGCTCGGCCGCGTCGTCCCGTACGCGGAGCTCGCCGCGGCCGCGGGCGGCACCGACCTCCACGTGCGGGAGATCGACTCGGACTTCTCGTTCCTCCTGTTCGGCGGCCTCGGCGCGTCGGTCTTCGTCACCGACTCGACCGCGCTCTACGCCGGCTACCGGTACGAGCACAACTCCAACGGCAACACGGCCACGCCGAACCGGGGCTGGGAGTCGCACGTGGGCGTGGTCGGCGTGTCGTACTATTTCCGCTGAGGCGGGGGGGCCGATGAGATCCGCGATCACCGAGATCCTGCTGGCCGGGCCGCGCGGCTTCTGCGCCGGCGTGGAGCGCGCCATCGACATCGTCGAGCTGGCGCTGTCCCTCTGCCCGCCGCCCGTCTACGTGCGCAAGGAGATCGTCCACAACCGGCTCGTCGTCGACACGCTGCGCGAGCAGGGGGCGATCTTTGTCGACGAGCTCGACGAGGTTCCGGACGGGGCGACGGTCGTCTTCAGCGCCCACGGCATCTCCCCCGCGGTCCGCGAGGACGCCCGGCGGCGCGGCCTCCGTGCGATCGACGCCACGTGCCCGCTCGTCACCAAGGTGCACCTCGAGGCGATCCGCTACGCGCGCGAGAACTACTCGATCGTCCTCATCGGCCACCAGGACCACGACGAGGTCATCGGCACGCTCGGCGAGGCGCCCGAGCGCATCTTCGTCGTCGCCAGCGCCGCCGAGGCCCAGAAGCTCGAGGTGCCGGACCCGGACAAGATCGCCTACCTCACCCAGACCACGCTCTCCATCGACGACACGCGCGAGGTCATCGAAGCGCTCCGGCACCGGTTCCCGAGGATCGTCGGCCCGTCGCGCGACGACATCTGCTACGCGACGCAGAACCGGCAGGCCGCGGTCAAGCGGCTCGCGAACGACGTCGACCTGCTGCTCGTGATCGGGTCGGCCAACAGCTCGAACGCCATCCGGCTGGTGGAGGTGGCCCGGACCGCGGGCACGCGCGCCTACCTCATCAACGACGTGCGCGACATCCGGCCGGACTGGCTGGCGGGCGTGGGGCGGGTCGGCGTCACGGCCGGCGCCTCGACGCCCGAGGTCCTCGTGAGCGAGACCGTCGCGGCGCTCCGCGGGAGCGACGTGTCCGTGCGCGAGGTCCACGTGGTCGAGGAAGACGTGCGCTTCGCGCTGCCCCAGGAACTCGACAAGATCGCGCGCGAGCGCGGTGTGCCCCTGCCGTCCCGGGACGCGATGCGCCGCTCGCTCTAGCGCAGTGCGAGGTGAGGCCGGTCGTCGGCCGAGCCGAGCGGTGAAATGGTTCTGAGATCGGCGGTGCGGACGGCGCGGGCGCCGCTGCCGTGCTGGAGGAACCCATGACCTCGAAATGCAACCTGACGGCGTGCGCGCTCGCGGCGGTCGTCGTCGCGGCCGTCCTGCTCGCCGGCGCCGACGGCGGGGCGCAGAACGTCGCCGAGAAGCTCCTGCTCGACAACGAGCAGGTCATGGTGCTCGAGTTCGTCTTCCCGCCCGGGTTCCGCGGCGACGAGCACGCGGCCGTCGCCAACGAGTTCGCCTACGTCCTCGAGGGCGAGTTCGCGGTCGTCACGCGCGGGCGGGGCAAGCGGGTGGTCAGGCCGGGCGAGATCGAGTACGCCGCCAAGGGCACGATCCACCAGTCGCTGAACGAGACGAAGAAGCCCGCGCGGGTCCTCGTCGTGCTCGTCAAGGACCGCTGAGCCATGCGGCTCGTGACCTATCGCAAGGGCTCCTCGAACCCCCGGGTCGGCGCCGTGGTCGGGGACGCCGTGTTCGATCTCGCCGCCCTCGCCGCCGACCTCGCGCGGGAGCGCGGGAGCGTGCGCCACGGCCGCGGCGGGTTTCCCCGGAGCATGCACGAGCTGATCGCGGGCGGCGCCCAGACGCTGGCCGCGGCCCGCGAGGCGGCCGCCCACGGCGAGGCGGTGCAGAAGCGCCAGGGCCTCGACGCGCTCGCCGCGCAGAAGCTCGGGCAGGCACTCGCCCGGGCGCGGCTCGAGGCGCCGATCCCGCGGCCCCACCGCAACGTCTTCTGCCTCGGCCGCAACTACAAGGAGCACGCCGCCGAGCGGGGCGCCGAGGCGCCGCCGCATCCCGTCTACTTCACCAAGGCGCCCGAGTGCGTGCTGGCGCCCGGCGGCCCCATCGTCCACCACGCGGTCACGAAGGAGCTCGACTACGAGGTCGAGCTGGCGGTGATCATCGGGTCGGCCGGACGCGACATCGCGCGGGCGGACGCGCTCGCGCACGTCTTCGGCTACACGGTCGTCAACGACGTGACCGCGCGGGACTTACAGAAGCGCCACGGGCAGTGGTTCAAGGGCAAGTCGCTCGACACCTTCTGCCCGATGGGCCCGGCGCTCGTCACCGCCGACGAGATCCCCGATCCGCAGGCGCTGGCGATCGCGCTCCGCGTGAACGGCGAGACGCGGCAATCGAGCCACACCTCGAAGATGATCTTCCCGGTGGACGAGTGCATCGCGGTGCTCTCGCAGGGGTTCACGCTCCTGCCCGGCGACGTCATCGCCACCGGCACGCCCGAGGGCGTGGGCGCCGCGCTCGGCAAGTTCCTCAAGGCCGGGGACCGGCTCGAGGCCGAGGTCGAGAAGATCGGCGTGCTCGCGAACCGCGTCGTCGCGCCCTGAGGCCCGGCGGGGGAGCCCGATGAGCTTCGTCAGCCACGTCGAGTGCACCGTCTGCGGCCACCGTCACGAGCCCAAGCGCCTGCTGACGACCTGCGAGACGTGCGGCCAGATGCTGGCCGTACGCTACGACCTCGAGCGCCTGCGCGCGCGCGTCACCCGGGACACGCTGGCGTCGCGGCCGCCCGGCATGTACCGCTTCCGCGAATTGACCCCGCTCGACGACCGCGAGGAACCCGTCACGCTCGGCGAGGGCGGCACGCCGCTCCTGCTACTGCCCCGGCTCGCCGGCCACCTCGGCATGCGGCGGCTCTGGGCGAAGGACGAGGGCCAGAACCCGACCGGCTCGTTCAAGGCGCGCGGCCTGGGCATGGCCATCACACGGTCGAAGACGCTCGGCGCGACGGGCTTCGTGATCCCGTCGGCCGGCAACGCGGGCGGCGCCGCCGCCGCGTACGCGGCGCGCTGCGGCCTGCCGTGCGTGGTCATCGTGCCCCGCTCGACGCCGCCGGCGGCGATCGCCGAGGCGCTCGTCGCGGGCGCGCACGTGTTCACGATCGAGGGCTCGATCGCGACGGCGGGGCGCGTCGCGGCGAAGGCGGCGCCGGCGCTCGGCTGGTTCGACCTCTCGACGCTGAAGGAGCCGTACCGGCTCGAGGGCAAGAAGACGATCGGCCTCGAGCTCGCCGAGCAGCTCGGCTGGCGGATGCCCGACGTGCTGCTCTATCCGACCGGCGGCGGCACCGGGCTCGTCGGCATTCCCAAGGGGTACGAGGAGCTCCGCGCGCTGGGCTGGCTCGCGGGTTCGCTCCCGCGCGTGTACGCCGTGCAGGCCGACGGCTGCGCGCCCGTGGTGAAGGCGTTCCGCGAGGGCGCCGAGACGACCGCGGCGTTGGAGAACCCGACGACGCACGCCGCCGGCCTGCGCGTGCCGTCGCCGTTCGCCGGCCGCCAGATGCTGCGCGTGCTCCGCGAGACGCGCGGCGGCGCCGTCGCGGTGAGCGAGGGCGAGATCGCGCAGGCCCACGGCCTCGTCGGGCGCGTCGAGGGGATCTGGACCTCGCCGGAGTCGGCGGCACTCGTGGCCGCCCTCCTGCGGCTCCGCGACGCGGGAGAGGTCGCGCGCGACGCCGAGGTGATGCTCGTCTTCACCGGGACGGGGTTCAAGTACGCGCCGCCGCCGCTCCCGGCGCCGACCCACCTCGAGGGCACGGACGAGGAGGTCCTCGCACGGGTGCGGCGCGTCGTCCGCCCCTAGGCTCCTGTGGTAGGATGACCGGCACCGCGAGAGGCCGTTCTCAGGAGGCCGGTCAATGACGATCGAAGTCGGCAAGATCCGAAACGTCGGCGTCGTCGGGCACGGCGGTGTCGGCAAGACATCCCTCGTCGAAGCGCTCCTCTTCTCCGCCGGTGCCGTGACGCGTCTCGGGAAGGTGGACGACGGCTCGACGACGACGGACTTCGACCCCGACGAGATCAAGCGGAAGATCTCGATCAACACCTCGATCGCCTACCTCGACTGGAAGGGCCACCGCGTCAATCTCGTGGACACGCCGGGGTACGGCGATTTCATCGCCGACGCCCGGGCGGGCCTGCGCGTCGTCGAGGCGGCCGTCGTCGTCGTGGACGCCGTCGCGGGGGTCCAGGTGCAGACCGAGAAGGTCTGGAAGTTCGCGAACGAGTACAACCTGCCGCGCGTGGTCGTCGTGAACCGGCTCGACCGCGAGCGCGCCGACTTCTACCGGACCTTCGAATCGATCGCCCGGCGTCTCAAGGGACGCCTGGTCGCGCTCCAGATCCCCCTCGGCGAGGAGGCCGGCTTCAAGGGCGCGGTGGATCTCGTGAGGATGAAGGCGGTCACCTACGCGGGCGGCAAGCCCACCGAGGGCGAGATCCCCGGCGACGTCTCCGACCGGGTGAAGGAGTACCGGGAGAAGCTCGTCGAGGCCGTGGCGGAGACCGACGACGACCTCCTGAGCAAGTACCTCGAGGAGGGCTCGCTCGGCGAGCCCGAGATGCTGAAGGCGCTCCGGGCGGGCATCGCGCAGGGCAAGCTCGTGCCGGCCCTCTGCACGGCGGCCGCGAAGAACATGGGGAGCACCGCGCTGCTCGACCTCATCGTCGACGCGCTCCCGTCGCCGGCCGACCGGGGCGAGGTGGCGGGGACGGACCTCAAGACCAAGCAGGCGGGCACGCGCGGGCCCGATCCCAAGGCGCCCGTAACGGCGCTCGTCTTCAAGACGCTCGCCGATCCGCACATCGGCAAGCTCTCGCTCTTCCGCGTCATGAGCGGCACGCTCCGCGCCGACTCGACGCTGCTCAACCCCCTTCGCGGCGCGAAGGAGCGCATGGGGCACGTCTCCTGGCTCCAGGGCAAGACCCAGAAGAACGTCGAGGCGCTCGGCCCCGGCGAGATCGGCGTCGCGCAGAAGCTGAAGGAGACGCAGACGGGGGACACGCTCGGCGACGAGGCGCACCCCTTCGAGCTGCCGCGGATCACGTTTCCCGAGGCGGCGATCTCGTTCGCGATCCAGCCGAAGACGCGCGGCGACGAGGACAAGATCTCGACCGCGCTGGCGCGCATCGCCGAGGAGGATCCGACCGTCCACTACCACTTCGACCCCGAGACGAAGCAGCTCCTCGTCTCGGGCGTCGGGAGCCTCCACGTCGAGATGGTCGTGGAGCGCATGAAGCGGAAGTACAACGTGGACGTCAACCTCCTGCCGCCGCGCATCCCCTACAAGGAGACGGTGAAGGGGCGTGCCGAGGGGCAGGGGAAGTACAAGAAGCAGACGGGCGGCCGTGGCCAGTACGGCGACACCTGGCTGCGCGTCGAGCCCCTCCCGCGGAGCGGCGGCTTCGAGTTCGTGGACGACATCTTCGGCGGCTCCATCCCGCGCAACTTCATCCCCTCGGTCGAGAAGGGCGTCCGCGACTGCATGAAGCGCGGCATCCTCGCCGGCTACCCGATCGTGGACTTGAAGGTGACGCTCTACGACGGCTCGTACCACGACGTCGACTCCTCGGACATGGCGTTCCAGATCGCGGCCTCGATGGGGCTCCAGAAGGTGTTCGTGGAGGCCCACCCGATCCTGCTCGAGCCCATCATGAACGTCGAAGTGACGACGCCCGCCGACCACGCGGGCGACGTGATCGGCGACCTGAACTCCCGGCGCGGGCGCATCGTGGGGATGGAGCCGGCGGGCGAGACCGCGCTCGTGCGGGCCGTGGTCCCGATGGCCGAGATGCTGACCTACGAGTCCTCCCTGCGCTCGATGACGGGCGGCCGCGGCGGCTACGCGATGGAGTTCTCGCACTACGAGGAGGTGCCCGCCTTCATCGCCGACAAGGTGATCAAGGAGGCGAAGGCCGAGAAGGAGCGGGCGGAGAAGCACTAGGGGCGGCGGCGCCTCCGCCGTAGAATAGGAGCGCCGGGATGATCTTCCAGCAGATCGTGAACGAAGAGTCCGGGTGCCTCTCCTACCTGATCGGCTGCGCCGAGGCCGGCCGGGCCGTCGTCATCGATCCGGGCCGCGACCGGGTCCACGAGTACCTGCGCCTCGCCGGGAAGAAGGGCCTCGCGATCAGCCACATCCTCGAGACCCACACGCACGCCGACCACATCTCCGGGAATCGCGACCTCGCGCAGGCCGCGCGCGCGTCCATCCTGGTCCACCGCGCCGCGGGGGTCACGTTCGAGCACGAGGACGTGAGCGACGGCGACGAGATCAGGATCGGCAACGTGCGCCTCACCGTCGCCCACACGCCGGGCCACACGCCCGACTCGATCTGTCTCCTGGTCACCGACCTCTCGCGCGGTGAGGCGCCGTGGTTCGTCCTGACGGGCGACACGCTGTTCGTCGGCTCGGTCGGCCGCCCGGACCTCGGCGGCGCGGGCGCGGCCGAGGACACGTGGGAGAGCCTCCGGCGGGTGCTCCTGCCGCTCGGCGACAGCGTCGAGGTCTATCCGGCGCACGGCGCGGGCTCGGCGTGCGGGCGGGCGATGTCGGCGAAGTCGGGGTCGACGATCGGCTTCGAGCGCCGCTTCAACCCGGCGCTCCAGCTCCGCGACAAGGCGGCGTTCGTGGACTGGGTCATGCGCGACCTGCCGCCCAAGCCGGCCTCGTTCGACAAGATCGTCGGCAAGAACAAGGGCGTGATCCCGCTGCAGTCCGCGAAGCCCCGCCCCTACACGGCGCGCGAGGCGTGGGAGGCCGTGCGGCGAGGCGAGATCGTGCTGGACCTGCGCGACCCCGGCGCCTACGGCGACATGCACATTCCCGGCGCGATCAACGTCTGGGTCGAGAGCCCGCAGTTCGCCGAGCGCGTGGCGGGGATGGTCCCGGCGGGCGTGCCCCTGCTGCTGCTCGTCGCCGGGCCCTCGGATCTCGAGCGCGCCGTCCAGGCGCTCTCGCGCGTCGGTATCGACGAGATCGCCGGCTTCCTCCAGTGGGGGATGATCGACTGGAAGAGCGACGGGCTCCCCGTCGAGTCGGTCCCGCAGATCACGGTGCACGAGCTCCTCGAGTGGCTCGAGCAGGGCCGCGACGTCGCCGTCATCGACGTGCGCGAGCCGGCCGAGTGGCTCGACGGCCACATCGAGGGCGCCCTGCACCTGCCGATGCTCGAGGCGGCGGCGCGGCGCGGCGAGGTGCCGGCCGAGCGGCCGAAGGCGGTCCTCTGCGCCGGCGGCCTCCGCTCGAGCACGACGATCAGCGCGCTCAAGCGCCACGGCATCGGCAACTGGTTCAACGTCACGGGGGGGATGGCGGCGTGGCTGAAGTCCAGCTATCCCGTCGTGCGCCCCGCCGCGGCCTCGCCGTCCACCCCGAAGTGATCGGCTGATGGGGCGGTCGCTCGCGGCGCAGTACGCGGCGCTGTTCGGCCGTCCGTGGGTGGTCTGGGGCTCGGCGGTGCTCGTCGCGACGGTGAACGTCTTCCTCTTCGCCTTCGACCGGCCGTGGACCGCGTCGGACGGCCTGCGCAACTGGGGCGACTGGATGCTGACCGCGGTCGGCGTCGGGCGGCGCCCCGACCTTCTACCGCCGTGGCTCTACTCGGGCTCGCTCCTCAACGGAGGCGTGCTCCTGGGCGGCGCGATCGCCGCGCTCCTCGCGCGCGAGTTCGCCATCCGCGTGCCGGCGCGCGGCGAGCTCGCCAAGGGCGCGGCCGGGGGGCTCCTGATGGGCGTCGGCGCCGTGCTCGCTTTCGGCTGCAACATCGGCGGGTTCTTCTCGGCGACGAGCGCGCTCTCGCTCTCGGGGCTGGGGATGATGCTGGGCCTCGGCGCCGGCGCCTTTCTCGGCCTGCGCTACCTCCTGTGGGAGATGGAGCACCGGCCCGACTGGTCGCGGGGCGGCGGGCGCGCCTGGCTCCGGTCCGCGGATGCCGCGGCGAGCCGCCAGCCCTGGGCGGGGACGCTGCTCCTCGTGCTGGTCCTCGCGGCGCCCTTCCTCTACGCGCGGGCGGGCTACGCGGCGCAGGGCGTGTTCCTGCTCTTCGGCGCGGCGTTCGGCGTCATCTTCCAGCGCTCGCGATTCTGCCTGGTGCGCGCGTTCCGCGAGCCCTTCATGACGGGCGACGCCGAGCACACGCGCGCCGCGGCGCTGGCGCTGGTGGTGTCGACGCTCGGCTTCGCGATCCTGAAATTCGCCGACCTCAAGGACAAGAACGAGTGGGTGTTCCCCGCCGCCGGCGCGGGCGCGCTCGCGGGCGGGCTCGCGTTCGGCGCCGGCATGACGCTCGCGGGCGGCTGCGGCGCCGGCTCGATCTGGCGCGCCGGCGAGGGCCAGGTGAAGCTCTGGGCCGCCGTGCTGTGCTTCGCGCTCGGCGCGTCGGCGACGCGGCTGGCCGCCGCCCAGACGGGGCTGCTGCAGAAGCTCGGCCTGGCGGTGTTCCTGCCGTCCGTCCTCGGCTGGGGCGCCGCGATCGGATTGATCGTCGCGGTCGCGCTCGCCTGGGCTATGCTGGCGACCTGGAACGAGGAGACGCGCCGGTTCAGCGCGATCTGAGCGCGCGCGCCGCGCGCATTCAGCGGAGGCCGCGATGACGGAGTTCACGCGCAGAGGGTTCCTCAGGGCGTCGGGGACCGGGCTCGGGCTGCTCGCCGCGGGCTGTGCCCGCGCGATGACGGGCGACTTCGCGCCGAAGAGCGGCCGGCGGGTCGTCGTGATCGGCGGCGGCTGGGGCGGCGCGACCGCGGCCAAGTACGTCCGGCTCGCGGATCCCACGATCGACGTCGTCCTGCTCGAGCCGAACCGCCAGTTCGTCTCCTGCCCGTTCAGCAACCTGGTCCTCTCCGGCGTTCGGACCATGGACAGCATCACCTTCGGCTACGGCGGGCTCAGGCGGCGCGGCGTCCGCGTCATCCACGAAATGGCGACGGCGATCGAGCCGGACGCCCGGCGGGTCCGCGTGGGCGAGGGCTACCTCCAGTACGACCGCCTGATCGTCTCGCCCGGCGTCGAGTTCCAGACCGAGCAGGTCGAGGGCCTCGCCCAGGCGGGCAACCAGGTCCTGCACGCGTGGAAGGCGGGGCCGCAGACGGCGGAGCTCGCGCGGCGGCTCCAGGCGATGCCCGACGGCGGCGTCTTCGTCCTCACCGTGCCGCCGGTCGCCTACCGCTGCCCGCCCGGTCCGTACGAGCGCGCCTGCCAGGTCGCCTGGTACCTCAAGAACGCCAAGCCCCGCGCGAAGCTGATCGTCCTCGACGCCAACCAGAACATCGTCTCGAAGACGGCGCTGTTCCGGGCGGCCTGGCAGGCGTACCCGAACCTCGAGTACCGCGCCTCCAGCAAGGTCTCTAAGGTGGACCCGGGCGCGCGCGAGGTGACGACCGAGTTCGGCGACAAGGTCAAGTACGACGTCGTCAACCTCATCCCGCCCCAGCGCGCGGGGACGATCGCGGTCCAGGCCGATCTCGTCGGCGCCGACAAGCGCTGGTGCGAGGTCAACCACGTCACCTACGAGTCGGCGAAGCAGAAGGGCGTGCACGTGATCGGCGACGCGACGATCGGGCTGCCGGTGCCGAAGTCGGGGAACGTCGCGAACGCCATGGGCAAGATCTCGGCGCTCGCCGTGGTCCAGCTCCTGAACGGCCGGGAGCCGCAGCAGCTCGCGCCCGGCAACACCTGCTACAGCTGGGTGAACGACAAGGAAGCGATCGCGGTCGTCAATGCGTACAAGATCGAGGGCGGCAAGGTCGTGCAGATCGAGCAGAAGCTCACCCCGGGCCAGTCCGAGCAGTGGGGGCAGAACGCGATCGGGTGGGCGACCAGCATCTGGAACGACGTGCTCGGTTAGGCCGGCGGAAAGGGAAGCGCGATGCCGATCATCCTGACGCTGCTCCTCGGACTCGCCGTGGCGGGGACCGCGTGGGCCGGGCCGCTCGACGCGCCGGGCGCCGGCAAGACGCTCGTCTGCAGCGCCTGCCACGGCCCGAACGGCCAGAGCCCGTCCAGCACCATGCCGATCCTCGCGGGCATGGCGCCCTGGTCCTTCTCGAAAGCGATCCAGGACTATGCCGCGGGCCGGCGGCCCTCGCCGGAGATGGAGCCGTACGCGAAACAGGTGCTTCAGTCCGGCCTCGACGAGATCGCGGCGTTCTTCGCGGCGCAGCCGCGGCAGCCGTCGGCCGTGCGGCCCGACGCCGCCGCCGTCGAGCGCGGCCGCGCGGCCGCCGCCCAGTGTGTCGTCTGCCATGGCGCGAACGGACGGGGCGACGCGGCCAAGGGCATTCCCGACATCACGGGACAGCCCGCGGGCTATCTCCGGAACCAGATGCTGCTCTTCAAGTCGGACCGGCGGAACCCGAACGACCAGACGCTCAAGGCCCTGAAGGCGCTCTTCGCCACGCTGCCGGACGCGCAGCTCGCGGACCTCGCGGCCTACTACTCGAGCCTCAGGTAGTGCCGGCGCGCCGGTGACCGTCGCGTTCGGCGCCACCCTGGTCTCGCTCGGATTCTGCGGCGCGTTCGTGGCGGGCCTGCTCGGCGTGGGCGGCGCGATCGTCATGATCCCCCTGGTGCTCTACGTCCCGCCGTTCCTCGGCGTCGGGCAGCTCGACGTCAGGGCGGTCGCGGGCGTGACGATGACGCAGGTGCTCGCCGCCGCCGCCGTCGGGATGCTGGCGCACCGGCGGCACGCCGCCGTGCACGCCGGGCTCGCCTGGGTCGGCGGGCTCGCGATGGCGGCGGGCTCGCTCGTCGGCGCGCTCGCCTCGGCGTATGCGAGTGACCGGGCGCTGCTGACGGTCTTCGCGCTGATGGTGACGGCGGCCGCGGCGCTCGTGTTCGTGGGCGCGGGCGGGGACGCCGCGCGGGAGCACGAGGCGCTGCTGAGCTTCAACCGGCGCCGCGCGGCGCTCGTCGCCTCCGGCGTCGGCCTGGCCGCGGGACTCGTCGGCGCCGGCGGCGCATTCCTGCTGGTGCCGCTGCTGCTCGTCGTCGTGGGCGTGCCGATCCGGATCTCGATCGGCAGCTCGCTCGCGATCACGGCGCTGGCGGCGACCGCGGGGTTCGCCGGGAAGCTCGTGACCGGCCAGATCCCGCTGGCGCCCACCCTCGCCGTCGTCGCGGGCGCGATCCCCGGGGCGCCGCTCGGCGCGATGGTCAGCCGGCGGATGCCCCCCTTCGGACTCCGCCTGACGCTGTTCGTCGTCATCGTGCTGACGGCCGTGAAGGTGTGGCTGGATCTCCTGGGTCGTTGACCCCTCGGGGAGGCTCGTGCGCTACGGATTCGTGATCGACCAGCGACGCTGCATCGGCTGCCACGCGTGCACCGTCGCGTGCAAGGAAGAGAACCAGGTGCCGCTCGGCGCGTTCCGCACCTGGGTGAAGTACGTGGAGCGCGGGAGCTTTCCGCACACGCGGCGCTACTTCTCGGTCCTGCGCTGCAACCACTGCGACGCGGCGCCCTGCGTGACCATCTGCCCTACGGTCGCGCTCTACCGGCGGCCCGACGGCATCGTGGACTTCGACGGCGAGCGCTGCATCGGCTGCAAGGCGTGCATGCAGGCGTGCCCCTACGACGCGCTCTACATCGACCCCAACACGCAGACCGCGGCCAAGTGCCACTACTGCGCCCACCGCATCGAGGTCGGGCTCGAGCCCGCGTGCGTGGTCGTCTGCCCGGAGCAGGCGATCATCGCGGGCGACCTCGACGATCCTGCCTCGCGCATTGCCCAGCTCGTCGGGCGAGAGCAGGTGCAGGTGCGGAAGGCCGAGCAGGGGACGCGGCCCAAGGTCTTCTATCTCGGCGCCGATGCGGGCGCGCTGGTCCCGGCCCTCCAGGCGCCGGCGGAGAGTTACCTCTGGGCCCAGCGGCCCCAGGCCGAGGTGGATCTCGTGAGGATGGTCGTCGAGGCCGAGGCGGAGGCCGGCGACCCCGCCGGCGGTGTCACGCGGACGGTATACGACGTTCCCCACGCGCCGTTCCCGTGGGGGTGGAAGGTCGCCGCCTACCTCTGGACCAAGTCGCTCGCGGGCGGCGCGCTCCTCGTCGGCGCGCTCGGCGTGGTCTCGGGCGGGGAGCCGACGGGCTTCCTGCTGGGCCTGGCCGCGCCCACCCTGGCGCTGCTCTTCCTGGCGGCGACGACGGCGCTCCTCGTCACCGATCTGAAGCGGCCGGAGCGCTTCCTTTATATCCTGTTCAAGCCCAACGTCCGGTCGTGGCTGGTCTGGGGGACGTGGATCCTCCTCGCCTACGGCGCGGTCGCCGGGCTCTGGCTCCTCGCCGCGCTCGCGGGCAACGCCGCGCTCGTCCGGCTCCTGGCGTTGCCCGCCTTCGTCCTGGCCGCGGCGACGGCGGGCTACAGCGCGTTCCTCTTCGGCCAGGCCGAGGGCCGCGACTTCTGGCAAAGCCCGCTGCTGCTGCCCCAGCTCCTGGTCGGGGCTGCGGCCGCGGGCGCCGCCGAGCTCCTGCTCGTCGCGTTCGTCTGGCGCGTGGACCTGACGAGCCTCTGGGCGCTCAGCGTCATCATGGTCTGCGCACTCGGCCTGCAGGCGGTGATCCTCTTCGCCGAGCTCCTCGTCGCCCACGCCAGCGTGGACGCCGCGCGCGCGGCCCGGCTCATCACGCGCGGCCCCTGGCGGACGCCGTTCTGGGGCGGCGTCGTCGCGGCGGGCACTCTCCTCCCGATCATTCTCGTCTGGCCCAACCCCTACTCGGCGGCCCTCGGCGCTCTGCTGGTGCTGGTCGGCCTCTGGATCTACGAGGACGTGTGGGTGAAGGCGGGGCAGGCGATCCCGCTCTCGTGAGGCGCCCATGAATCCGCGATCGCCCGAGCCGCTCCACCCGGCCGCCCGGGAGCTGGCCCCACCCGCGGGAGGCCTCGCGAGCTACCCGCCCGTCGAGCGCTGGGAGGATTGGGAGGAGTTCGATCCCGTCGCCTGGCCACGCAAGGTCAAGCGCCGCTACGCGCTGATCCCCACCATCTGCTTCAACTGCGAGGCCGCCTGCGGTCTGCTCGCGTACGTCGACCGGGAAACGCTCCGCATCCAGAAATTCGAGGGCAATCCCGCGCACCCGGGGAGCCGCGGGCGGAACTGCGCCAAGGGGCCGGCGACGCTCAACCAGGTGAACGACGCCGAGCGGATCCGCTATCCGCTGCGCCGGGTGGGCAAGCGCGGCGACGGGCGGTGGGAGCGCGTCACGTGGGACGAGGCGCTCGACGACATCGCGGCGCGGATCAGGAAGGCCCTCGTCGAGGGCCGCCAGAAGGAGATCATGTACCACCTCGGGCGGCCGGGCCACGAGCTGGTCTACCTCCAGCGCGTGTTCCACGCCTGGGGCATCGACGGCCACAACAGCCACACCAACGTCTGTTCCGCGAGCGCGCGCGCGGGCTACGCCTTCTGGCACGGCATGGACCGGCCCTCGCCCGATCACGCCAACGCGCGCTTCATCCTGCTCCTGTCCTCGCACCTGGAGACGGGCCACTACTTCAACCCCCACGCGCAGCGCATCATGGAGGCCAAGGCGCGCGGCGCCCAGGTCTGCGTGATCGACTCGCGCCTCTCCAACACCGCCTCGATGGCCGACTGGTGGCTCGCGCCGTGGCCGGGCTCGGAGTCGGCGCTGCTCCTCGCGATGGCGAGCGTCCTGATCCGCGAGCGGCTCTACGACCGCGAGTTCGTGCGCCGCTGGATCAACTGGGACGAGTACCTGCGCGAGGAGCGTCCCGACCTGCCGGTGACCTTCGAGGCGTTCGAGGCCGCGCTCGCCGCCCTCTACGCGCGCTACACGCCGGAGTTCGCCGCGCGCGAGAGCGGCGTGGACCCGAGCGCCATCGTCGAGGTGGCGCGCGCCGTGGGCCGCGCCGGCGGCGCGCTCGCGACCCACATCTGGCGCAACACGGCGGCGGGCAACCTGGGCGGCTGGCAGGTGGCGCGCGCGCTCGAGCTGCTCGTGGTCCTGATGGGCGCCGTGGGGACGCCCGGCGGCACCGCGCCCAGCGCCTGGAACAAGGCGATTCCCGCGCCGCCCCTGATGCCGCCGCCCGCGAAGGTGTGGAGCGAGCTCCTGATGCCGCGCGAGTACCCGCTCGCCTTCTTCGAGATGAGCTTCCTGCTGCCGCACTTCCTGAAGGAGGGCCGCGGCAAGCTCGCGATGTACTTCACCCGCGTCTACAACCCCGTCTGGACCAATCCCGACGGGATGTCGTGGATCGAGATGCTGACCGACGAGGCGAAGATCGAACGACACGCATGTCTCACACCGATATGGAGTGAAACGGCGTGGTTCGCCGATTTCGTGCTGCCGATGGGCCACGCCTCCGAGCGCCACGACCTCATGTCGCAGGAGACGCACGCGGCGCGCTGGATCGGGTTCCGCCAGCCCGTGCTGCGCGTGCTGCTCGAGCGGCAGGGACGGACCTTCGACCTGACCTGGCAGGCCCACGAGGCCGCCGGCCTGGGGCAGGTGTGGGAGGAGGACGAGTTCTGGATCGAGCTCTCCTGGCGCATCGATCCCGACGGCGCGCTCGGGATCCGCAAGTACTTCGAGTCGCCCTACCGTCCGGGCGAGAAGCTCCGCATCGAGGAGTTCTACCGCTGGATCTTCGAGCACAGCGTGCCCGGACTGCCCGAGGCGGCGGCGCGCGAGGGCCTCACGCCGCTCGCCTTCATGCGCAAGTACGGCGCCTTCCTCATCGAGGACCAGGTCTATCGCACCCACGAGCAGGCGCCGCCCGCGAAGGACCTCGAGGGCGCCGGCGTCGATCCCCTGACGAAGATCATCGCCAAAGGCGGCCAAGCCGTGGGCGTCGAGGTGGACGGGCGCGCGTGCCTGGGGTTCCCGACGCCGTCGCGCAAGCTCGAATTCTTTTCCAAGACGCTCAAGGACTGGCGGTGGCCCGAGCAGGCCGTGCCCGGCTACATCCGAAGCCACGTCCACTGGTCGAACATCGACCGCGGCCGCGGCGAGATGGTGCTGCTGCCGACGTTCCGCCTGCCGACGCTGATCCACACCCGGTCGGGCAACGCGAAGTGGCTCTACGAGATCTCGCACACCAATCCGCTCTGGCTGCACCCCGAGGACGCCGCGCGCCTCGCGGTCGCCACGGGCGATCTGCTCAAGGTCGCGACCGCGATCGGCCACTTCGTGGACAAGGTCTGGGTGACCGAGGCGATCCGTCCCGGCGTCGTCGCCTGCTCGCACCACCTGGGCCGCTGGCGACTCCACGAGGACGCGGGCGGCGAGCGCTGGTCGACCGCGCTCGTGGACCTCACGCAGCTCCAGCCGGGCCGCTGGCTCATGCGGCAGGTCCACGGCGTCCGGCCGTTCGCGAGCGACGATCCCGACTCCGGACGGATCTGGTGGGAGGAGGCGGGCGTCCACCAGAACCTCACGTTCCCCGTCCAGCCCGATCCCGTGAGCGGCCAGCACTGCTGGCACCAGAAGGTGACCGTGACGAAGGCGGGACCCGACGAGCGCTACGGGGACATCTTCGTGGACACGAACAAGTCCTTCGAGGTGTACCGCCAGTGGCTCGCCCTGGCCCGCCCCGCGCCCGGTCCCGGCCGGCTGCGCCGGCCGCTCTGGCTGCCGCGCGCCTTCAAGCCCGACGCCTCCGCCTATCGCATCGATCCCTGATGATCGCTCGATTCGCCGTGGCGAACGGCGTATATTGACTCCGCGATGACGGACGCATTCGACCTCACGCGACGGACGCTGCTGGGAACGCTCGGCGTCCTCGGCGTGGCGGCGCTGGCGGGCGGCCTCGCGGCGCCCGAGGGCGCCGGCGCGCAGCAGCTCGGGCTGCAGGAGACGATCGACGAGGCCCTGAAGCGTGTCTTCGGCGGGCGGCCCATTAAGGACGGCTCGGGCGCGATCAAGCTCGATATCCCGGCGATCGCCGAGAACGGCGCGCTCGTGCAGACGGGCGTGACCGTCGAGTCGCCGATGACGCCGGCGAACCACGTCAAGCACATCTGGATCGTCGCCGACAAGAACCGGATCCCCGTCGTGTTCGTCGCGACGCTCACGCCGGAGGCGGGCCGCGCCTCCGTCGGCGCCACGATCCGGCTCGGCGAGACGGGTGACGTTCGCGCCATCGTGGAGCAGAGCGACGGCACGCTGCTCCAGGTGAAGCGCGAGGTCAAGGTCACCGTCGGCGGCTGCGGAGGCTGAGCGCGCGTGTCCGACATCGGCAAGGTGCGCATCCGGATTCCCTCGAGCATCAAGCCCGGTGACGTCGTCCAGGCGCGCACGCTCGTCATCCACCCCATGGAGCGCGTCGAGCGCGACCGGCAGGGCCGCGTCATCCAGAAGAACTACAGCTACATCACCCGGGTGGTCGTGACCTACCTCGGCAAGACGGTCGTCACCTTCGACACGACGCAGGGCGTGAGCGAGAACCCGTTCTTCTCGTTCACGTTCCGCGCGACGGATCCGGGCCAGCTGAAGGTCCAGTTCCTGGACACGACGGGTGGCCGGTACGAGGGCACGACCGACATCACGTTCTCCTGACGGAGCGCGCCGGGCGTCCATGCACGCGCCGCGCGCTCTGCCCTCGATCCTGCTGGCCGCGCTCGCTCTCGGCTGCGCCGCCGCCACCGAGCGTCCCGCCGACGGCGTTCCGGCCTGGACCACGCGCGCGATCCCCGAGGCGCGCGGCGACGTCCGCGTGGCGCCGGATGGCACGCGCGTCGCGATCCGGTACCGCGGCTGGACGACGCGCGACTTCGGCGCCTTCCGCACCTACGCCTACGACGACACGCGCCCCGAGCCGCGCGTCGCGCGCGCGGCGGCGCCGTCGGGCGTGACGGGCGACGCCGCGCGCGGGCGGCGCCTCTTCCTCGACCGCGCGAAGGGCCCGTGCACCGGCTGCCACCTGGTGCCGGGTGACGACGTCTGGCCCGCCGGCAACGTCGGCCCCGATCTCTCGACGCTCGGCGCTCGCGACCTCGCCGACGCGTACCTCTACCAGCAGCTCTTCGACCCGCGCGTGACCTTCCCGAAGACCTCGATGCCGCCGTGGGGCGCCGCCGGCGCCTTCACGCCCGCCGAGCTCGCGGACCTCGTCGCGTACCTCCAGACGCTCCGCGGGCCCGTGCCGCCCGAGCGCGATCGCGACCGCGACCCCGCCACGCGGGGCAAGCCCCCGGGCTTCGGCGACAACCTCGATCCCACGAACAATCCGGCCGTGCTGCTGGCCGAGGACGCCGAGGCGCGCTGGGCGTCGCCGGGCCCGGCGGGAAAAGCGTGCGCGGGCTGTCACGAGGGAGGGCCCGCGCGGGCGATGAAGGGCGTCGCCACGCGCTACCCGAGGCACGTCCCGGCGTGGCGCCGCGTGATGAGCCTCGAGGACTTCCTCGAGGTCCACGGCCCCGGGACGACCGGGCGCGCCTACCCGCTCGAGTCCGCCGAGAACCTCACGATGACGATCCTCGTCAAGATGGCGTCCAACGGCCTGCCGCAGGCACTCGACACGACCAGCCCCGAGGCGCGGGCGGCCATCCGCCGGGGCCGGGCGACCTTCGAGCGTCGCGTCGGCGAGCGCAACCACGCGTGCGCCGACTGTCACACGCCCGAGCACGGCGCCGGACGGTTTCTCGGCGGCCGTCTGCTGGCCGACGTGAGCGCGGGGCTCACGCGCCACTTCCCGACGTGGCGCACGAGCCAGGGCGAGGTCTGGGACCTGCGCAAGCGCTTCCAGTGGTGCATGACGCCGCTCGGGGCGAACATGCTCGCGGCCGACGCGATCGAGTACGCGGAGCTGGAGCTCTACCTGGCGACGTTCGACGTCGGCAAGCCGCTGAGCGTCCCCGGGATCCGCCACTGAGCCTCACCCGGCGCGACCTGCTGACGGTCCTGGCCGTCGCGGCGGCGGCGGGGCTCGCGCCGCGCCGGCTCGAGGCGGCCGACGGTCCCGAACGGCTCCTCGAGGTCGAGCCGCTCGGCAACGTGACGCTGCTCCACCTCACGGATTCGCACGGGACGCTCCGGCCCGTGCACTACCGCGAGCCCGACACGCTCGTCGGCGTCGGCGCCGAGCGCGGGAAGGCGCCGTTCCTGACGGGCGCCGAGTTCCTGCGCGCGTATCACCTGGCGCCCGGCTCCGCCCTCGCCCACGCCTGCACGCATCTCGACTTCCCGGCGCTGGCGGCGCGCTACGGGCGGATGGGCGGCTATGCCCACCTCGCGACGCTCGCCGGCCGCGTGCGCGCCGAGCGGGCGGGGAAGACGCTGCTCCTCGACGGCGGCGACACCTGCCAGGGCTCGGCGACCGCGCTCTGGAGCCGCGGCGAGGACATGATCCGCGCCGCGAACCAGCTCGGTGTCGAGGTGATGACGCCGCACTGGGAGTTCGTCTACGGGCTGGACCGGGTGCGCGAGCTCTTCGGCGAGGGCGAGCGGCGCGGCCTCTTCGCGGGCGACTTCGTCGCGCAGAACGTCACGCGCACGGGCTGGGGTGACCGCGTCTTCGCGCCGTACACGATCCGCGAGGCCGGCGGCGTGCGCATCGGGGTGATCGGCCAGGCGTTCCCGTACGTCCCGGTGTCGCATCCGCGACGCCTGGTGCCCGACCTGACGTTCGGCATCCAGGAGGGCCCGCTCCAGGCCCTCGTGGGGGAGGTGCGCGACGCGCGGCGCGTGGAGCTGGTCGTGCTCCTGTCGCACAACGGCATCGCCGTGGACCTGAAGCTCGCCGCCCGCGTCCAGGGGCTCGACGTCGTGCTGGGCGGCCACACCCACGACGCGCTCCCGGAGCCCATCGTCGTCGGGCGCACGCTCGTCGTGAACTCGGGCTCGCACGGCAAGTTCCTCTCGCGCCTGGACCTCGACGTGCGCCAGGGCCGCGTCGCGGGCTGGCGCTACCGGCTCCTCCCCGTGCTCGCCCGGTCCATCCCCGAGGATCCCGCGATGGCACGGCTCGTCGCCGAGCTGCGCCGGCCGTACGAGGCGACGCTCGCCGAGCCGCTCGCGGTCTCCGAGTCGCTGCTCTACCGCCGCGGCAACTTCAACGGCACCTTCGACGAGCTGATCCTCGACGCGCTCCTCCAGCGCTTCGACGCCGAGGTTGCCTTCTCACCGGGGTTCCGCTGGGGCCCGACGATCGTGCCCGGGCAGACGATCACGCGCGAGGACGTCTACGCCCACACGGCGCTCACGTACCCGAACACCTGGGCGCGCGCGATGACGGGCCGCGAGATCCTGGCGCTCATGGAGGACGTCGCCGACAACCTCTACCACCCCGATCCGTACTACCGGCAGGGCGGCGACATGCTGCGCGTCGGCGGCCTCACGTACGCGATCGACCCGCAGGCGGCGATGGGCCGGCGGATCCGCGACGTCCGCGTCGGCGGCCGGACGCTCGAGGCGGAGCGGCAATACAAGGCCGCGGGCTGGGCGAGCCTCGGCGAGGCCGCGGGGCCGCCCGCGTGGGACGTCGTTGCTGCCCACCTGCGGGCGCTCGGGCGCGTCCGGCTCGACCCGCGGCCGCGCGTCCGCGTCCTGTGATCCAGGCGCTCGCGCTGGCGCTCGTCGCGCTCGCCGCGGCCCCGGCGGCGGCGCAGGAGATCGATCTGCCCGGCCCCTAGCCGCGCCGCCCGCGGGGCGGACCGCCGGCGTCCGAGAGCGCCGCGCGCAGCACGCCGAGCAGGGACCGCGCCTCCGGCGAGAGCGGCCGCTGCCGCGGGTGGATCACGTCGAGGCTCCGCGCGAGCGGCTCGGCGCCGACGATGTGGATCGCCACGAGCGAGCGCCGCCGGAGCTCCCGGCCGACGGCGAGGTGGGGCAGGAACGCGAAGCCGACCCCCCGCTCGACCATCTTCTTCGCCGTCTCGATCGTCTCGACCTCCAGCACCACGTTCGGCACGAGCCCCGCCCGGCGGAAGAGACCGTGGGTGAGCGTCCAGTCACTCGAACCCCGGTCGAAGAAGACGAGCCGCCGCTCGGCCACCTGCTCGAGCCGCGCCCGCCGCTCGCGCGGCGGCCACGAGGCCGGGCGCGCGACCAGGATGAGCGGATCGTCGCGCAGCGAGAGCGTCTCGACGTCGGGGTGGTGGAGCGAGCGCGCCAGCCCGACCTCCGCCTCGCCGCGCAACACCATCTCGAGGACCTCCTTCGAGTGGCCCGAGCGCACCGTGATGAGCGTCTTCGGGTGCGCCGTCTGGAAGCGCTTGAGCACGTCGGGCAGCAGGTACGTGCAGATGGAGAGCACGGCCGCGATCTGGAGCGCGCCGCCCGCGGCCGGCCGGAGGTCGTGGACCGCCTGGCGGGCGAGCGCCACGGCCTGCAGGAGGTGCTCGGCGCGGGGCTTGAGTACGCGGCCCGCCGCCGAGAGCGCGAAGCCGTGCTTGCCGCGCTCGAAGAGCTTCACGCCGAGCGACGCCTCGAGCGACCGGATCCGCGCGCTGACGGCGGGCTGGGTGAGGCGCAGCGCTTCGGCCGCGCGGCGGAAGCCGCCGAAGGTGCCGACGGCGAGGAACGCCTCGACCTGCGGGATCTCCATGGCTGATAAATATATTTTATCTCGCTTATAAAAACAATCACGTTGCTTTACCCGTCGCCGGCCGCCAAAGTGCTCTCACGCAACACGACGGGACACGAGAAATTTCCGGAAACGACGAGGAGGAAACGACGATGCCGACGACATGCGAGTGCGGGATGACGCTGGAGCTGCCGTCGAGCCGGACCGGCTGCCCGGAGTGCGGGACCGCCGGCTGCCGGAGCTGCTCGATCGAGATGGAGGCCACCCACTACTGCCGCTGGTGCGCGACGTCGCTCGCGCTCGGCCAGCCGGCCTGAGGAGGACACCGGACCGTGGAAAACATGGGACGCATCTTCCGCCAGCTGCTCCTGACCGAGCCGTACCTGTTCACCGGCGGCGTCTATGACCCGCTGGGCGCCCAGCTCGCCGAGCGCACGGGCATGAAGTCGATCTATCTCAGCGGGTATTCGATGGCGATGGCCAACGGCTGGCCGGACATGGGGTTCCTCACCCAGACCGAGGTGACGCGCATCGCCTCGATGGTCGCGAGCGCGACGAGCCTGCCCATCATCGCCGACGCCGACGACGGCTACGGCAACGCGCTCTCCACGATCCGGACGGTGCAGGAGTACGTCAAGACGGGCGTCGCGGGCATCCACCTCGAGGACCAGGTGTTCCCCAAGCGCTGCGGCCACATCGCGGGCAAGACGATCGTGAGCTTCGAGGAGGCGCTGGGCAAGTACCGCGCCGCCGTCGACACGCGCAACCGGCTCGACCGCGACTTCGTCATCATCGCGCGGACGGACGCGTACGGCGCCGTCGGCGGGAGCATGGAGGAGGCGATCCGGCGTGGCCGCGCCTACGCCGACGCGGGCGTGGATCTCGTCTGGGCCGAGCTGTCGAACGCCTCGCGCGAGCCGGCGATCGCCTTCGCGAAGGCGATGCGCGAGACGCATCCCGCGCTGCCGCTGGCGTTCAACTACTCGTCCTCGTTCCGCTGGCACCAGGACCCGAACCCGCTCAGCTTCAAGGAGCTCGGCGACCTGGGCTACAAGTTCATCTTCATCACGCTCTTCGCGGCGCACGCGGCGACGTACGCGGTGTGGAACGCCATGGAGGAGCTGGTGCGCGACCAGGAGCAGGCGCAGTGGCGGCTCGAGAAGACGAAGGTCGGGCACCCGACCGAGAGCCATCACGTGATGGCGCGAGTCGCCCATTTCCAGGAGCTCGAGAAGCGGTACATTCCCGGCACCGCCGAGCGGATCAAGTCCTCGGCCGGCTTCGACGACAAGCGCCTGCACTAGCCCGCGGGGCCGGCTCCGTCTCTGAGCTAAGATAGGGCCACTGTGACGTCGACAGTGGCCCTATTGCTTTCCTGTCTCGCCCTCGTCGTCGCCGCGCCCGCCGCGTGCGCCGGCGGCGAGCGCCTCGACGATCTCGCGATCGACCTCCTGCTGGTCCCGCTCGTGCGCGACCCGGCGCCGTCGCTGGCGCTCGAGGCGATCGACGGGACCCGGGTCGCGCTCCACGAGCTGCGCGGCCGGCCGGTCCTCCTCTATTTCTGGGAGTCGACGTGACCGTACTGCGCGAGGGAGTTGCCCTCGACGATGGAGCGGGTCGGACGCGACTTCGGTCCGCGCGGGCTCGCGATCCTCGCGATCAATCTCGGCGAGGGCCGGGAGATCGTCGCGCGCTATGCGCGCGGGAAGGGGCTCACGTCGACGGTGCTGCTGGATCTGACCGGCGTCGCCGGCCGGGCCTATCGGGTGACCGCCACGCCGACGGTCTTCGTCGTCGGTCGCGACGGGCGGCTCGTCGCCAAGGCGCTCGGCACGATGGAGTGGACCGGGCCCGCGGGTCGGGCCTTCCTCGAGGCGCTCGTCGAGCGGTGACCTCCACCAACCCCAGGGAGATCCGATGGAACGCTTGATCCTGACGGGCGCCACGCTCATCGACGGCACCGGCGCCGAGCCCGTGCGCAACCGCGCGGTCGTAGTCGAGGACGGCCGCATCACAATGGTCGGTCCCGACGGCGGCCGTTCCGCGGGGGCGACGACGCTCGATCTCCGCGGCCTCACGCTGCTGCCCGGCCTGATCAACTGCCACGTCCACTTCTGCCTCGGCGGCGAGGCCGACCCGTCGAAGGCGCTGGGCGAGGACGCGCCCGCGCTCCGCGCGATCAAGGCGGCGGTCCGCGCGCGCCAGACGGTCGAGGCCGGTGTCACGACGGTGCGCGACCTCGGCGGGCCCGACGGCGCCGCCCTCGCGGTCCGCGACGCCGCGCGCGCCGGGCTCATCCCCGGCCCGCGCGTGCTCGCCGCGGCGCGCGGCGTCTGCATGACCGGCGGCCACGGCTGGCGCTTCGGCCGCGAGGCCGACGGGCCCGACGACGTGCGTCGCGCGGTGCGTGAGCAGCTCAAAGCGGGCGCCGACGTCATCAAGATCTTCGCGACCGGCGGGGTGATGACGCCCGGCGTGGAGCCGGGCTCGCCGCAGCTCACGCCCGAGGAGATCCGCGCCGCCATCGAGGAGGCGCGCAAGGCGGGCCGGCGGACGGCGGCCCACGCCCAGGCAGAGGCCGGCATCGCCGCCTGCGTGGAGGCAGGCATCGCGTCCATCGAGCATGGCATCTTCCTCACCGAGCCGATCGCCCGCGCGATGGCGCGCGACGGGATCGCGCTCGTCGCGACGCTGATCGCCCCCGAGCAGATCGTGAACCACGGCGTCGCCGCCGGCATCCCCGAGTTCGCGGTGCGCAAGTCGGAGGCCGTGCGCGGGCGCCACTTCGAGAGCTTCCAGCTCGCGATTCGGCTCGGCGTGCCGATCGCGGCGGGCACCGACGCGGGCACGCCGCTGAACCCTCACGGCTCGATCGTGCCGGAGCTCGGCCTGATGGTGAAGGCCGGGATGGCGCCGCGCGACGTGATCCGCTCAGCGACGGCGACGGCCGCGCGCCTGCTCGGCCTCGAGCACGAGACCGGCCGCGTCGCGCCGGGCCTCGCCGCCGACCTCCTCGCCGTCGCCGGCGACCCCGGCGAGCGGATCGAGGCCCTCGACGACGTGCGGCTCGTGGTGGCCCGCGGCCGGGTCGTCGTGAATCGCCTGGCGGAGGCCGCGCGGTGAGCCACTTCTTCGCTTACCTCTCGCGCATGAAGCTCATCCGGCGATGGGGCCTGATGCACAGCGCCTATCCCGAGAGCGTCCAGGAGCACAGCCTGCGCGTCGCGCAGATCGCGCATGCCCTCGCGCTCATCCGCAACCGGCTCTTCGGCGGGCGGCTCGTGCCGGAGCGCGCCGCGACGCTCGCGCTCTACCACGACGCCGGCGAGGTCCTGACCGGCGACCTGCCCACCCCCGTGAAGAACTTCAATCCCGAGATCAAGGCCGCGTATCACGGCATCGAGGGCGCCGCGCGACAGAAGCTCCTCAGCATGCTCCCCGCCGCGCTCGCGGCCGACTACGCGCCGTTCCTCCAGCCCGGCGACGGGGACGGCGCGCACTGGGAGCTGGTTCGGGCCGCCGACAAGCTCTGCGCGTACGTCAAGTGCCTGGAGGAGCTCGGCGCCGGGAACCCGGAGTTCTCGGAGGCCGCGAAGACCATCAGAGCGGGGATCGACGCGATCACGCTGCCGGAGGTCCGGTACTTCGTCGACACCTTCGTGCCGAGCTTCGGGCTGACCCTCGACGAGCTGCGCTAGGGGCGGCGCCGGCCGCGCGCCTACGCGGGACGCGACGCGACGATCTCGGCGTAGAGCGCGGCCTGCCGGTAGAAGTGGCGGAGCACGTAGTGCTCGTTGATGTCGTGCTGCTGATTGTGGCTGTTCGCGGCCGGGATCCAGAGCGCGGGGATCCGTAGCGTCTCGGTGAAGACGTGGAGCGGCAGGGTGCCGCCGAGGATCGGCAGCGCGACGGGCTCGCCGTCGTCCTGCTGCTCGAGGAGCCGGAGGAGCCAGCCGAACTCCGGCCGCGCCGGCGAGGTATAGCTCGCCGGCTGGCCGGCCGTCGTGACGGTGAACGTCACGCCGGGCGTCCGTCCCTGATGATCCGCCACCGCGCGCTCCACGACCTCGACCATCGCCGCCAGCGGCGTGTCGGGTGTGAGGCGGATGTCCAGGCGGGCCTCGACCGAGCGCGGGATGATCGTGCGCCGGAGCGTCGGCGACGCGCCGTCGGTCATGAGGTGATTCACGTTGACCGTCGGCCGCAGATACGGCGTCCAGGCCGCCTTGTCCTCCCACTTGGCGAAGACCCCGGTCGCCTCGCGGCGGAAGGCGTCGTGCCGCGCGGCGTAGTCTCCCACGCGGGTCTCGATGTCCTCGATGAGGCGCGCGAGCGGCAGCACCGGATTCGGCACGATGTTGCCGTAGTTGCCCGAGTGGACCGACGCGGGCTGGCCGTTGTCGGCGACGAGGTGCACGCCGAGGAGGCCGCGCACGCCCATGACGAGGGTCGGCGCGTTCTGCTGCTTGGGCCCGTCGGACCCGATCAGCACGTCGGCGGCGAGCCGCGCGCGGTGGGCGCGGGCGATCGCGTCGAGGTGCGGGCTCCCGTGCTCCTCTTCGCCGTCGAGGATGATCTTGACGCGCCACTCCTGCCGGCCCGCCCGGACCGCGTCGAGCGCCCCGAGGACGTTCGCCAGGTGCTGCCCCTTGTTGTCGGCGCCGCCACGCGCGACCACGACGACCTCGTCGAGCGCCGCGTCGTCCAGCGTCGCCGGGTCCACGGGCCGGTCGCCGTGGAAGTAGGCCGGCTCGAAGGGCGCGACCGGCACGTCCTGCCAGCGCCACTTCGCGAGGTCGCCCGTGGGCCTCGTCCACCATCGCGGGCGTCACCTGGCGGCTGATCGTCGCGATGCGGAGGTAGCGGTCGAGGAGGGCCAGGCGCTCGTGGCGGACGGACATGCGAGTGGCGGTAGTATAGCGCCGCCGTGATAGCTCTCGCCGGACTCACGTCTCCCCGGGCCGCGCGGCTCGCGCGCGACCCGCGTGTCGTGGTGCTCCTACCGCTCGGGGCCATCGAGCAGCACGGCCCGCACCTGCCTCTCGTCGTCGATCTGCTGGGGGCCGAGGAGCTCGCGCGCAGGATCGCGCCGCACCTCCGGCGCGCCGGCTTCCGTCCCGTGCTGGCCCCGGCCATCCCGTACGGCGTCAGCACGCTCGCCGTCGGCTGGCCGGGCACCGTGTCGCTGTCTGCCGGCACGCTCCGCCGGCTCATCGTCGAGGTCGTGCGGCAGCTCGCGGGCCACGGGTTCCGCCGCGTCGTCCTCACCAACTACCAGGCGGATCCCGACCATCTGCGCGCCATCGCCGCCGCGCGCCGCGAGCTCGGGCACCGCCGCGGATTGCGCGTGCTCGTGGCCGGCTTCGCGCCGGCGGGGCGCCGGAGCACGCCCATGGTCAACGCGCGCGTGCGAGCCCTCTTGAGGAGCCCGAATGCAGGGGCGGAGTGGCACGCGGGCGAGCTCGAGACGGCGATGGTCCTGGCGGTTGACAGGCGGCTCGTCCGGCAAGGTCTCGTGCGGCGCCTGCCGCCGTGCTGGGTCGACGTCGGCGGGGCACTCGCGCGCGGCGCGCGGAACTTTCGCCAGATCGCCCCCGGCGGCCGGGGCTACTTCGGCTGGCCACGCGCCGCGCGCGCGACGACCGGACGGAAGGCGATGGTGCTGCGCGGGCGCCTGATCGCCCGCGAGCTCGTCCGCGCGCTCGGAAAGCCCCGCCGTCCTTGACGCTAACGGCGCGGCGCGTTAGAGTGATCCGTCATACAGCGCGCCATCCCGCGCGCACGAGTGCGCGCACGGGTGGAACGCGAGACGATATGTGAGAATCGGGAGGAGGCGCTGATGTTCGCCGAGCAGATCCGGTCCCTGTACGCCTCGATGCCGGAACGTCTCGCTCGCGCGCGCAAGGCGTTCGGCCGCCCGCTCACGCTCACCGAGAAGATCCTCGCCGCGCACTGCTGGGACTTCGACCGCCAGACGTGGGAGCGGGGCAAGGCGATCCTCCGCCTGCGGGTCGATCGCGTGGGCCTGCAGGACGTGACCGGGCAGATGGCGTTGCTGCAGTTCATGCACTCGGGGCGGCCGCGCGTGGCGGTGCCCTCGACGCTCCACTGCGATCACCTGATCCGCGCCGAGAGCGGCAGCGCGGACGATCTCGCCCGCGCCATCAAGGAGAACGAGGAGGTCTACGACTTCCTCCGCTCCACGTGCCGCAAGTACGGCATCGGCTTCTGGCGGCCGGGCGCGGGGATCATCCACCAGGTCGTGCTCGAGAACTACGCCTTCCCCGGCGGGCTCATGATCGGCGCGGATTCGCACACGCCGAACGGCGCGGGCCTCGGCATGCTTGCGATCGGCGTCGGCGGCGCCGACTGCGGCGAGGTGATGGCGGGCCTGCCGTGGGAGGTCCTGCACCCGAAGCTGATCGGCGTGCGCCTCACCGGCAAGCTCTCGGGCTGGACCGCGGCCAAGGACGTCATCACGTACCTCTGCACGCGCCTCACGGTGAAGGGCGGCACCAACAAGATCGTCGAGTACTTCGGGCCCGGCGCCGAGTCGATCAGCGCGACGGGCAAGGGGACCATCGGCAACATGGGCGCCGAGCTGGGCGCGACGACGTCGGTCTTTCCGTTCGACTCGCGCATGGCGGCGTACCTCCGCGCGACCGAGCGCGCCGACGTCGCGGCGCTCGCCGAGGAGTTCCGTGAGCACCTGACGCCCGACGGGGAGGTCCTGGCGAGCCCGAAGACCTTCTACGACGAGCTGGTCGAGATCAACCTGGACGAGCTGGAGCCGCACGTGGTCGGTCCACACTCGCCCGACCGCGGGCGCCCGATCAGCAAGCTGGCGGCCGAGGTGAAGGAGAACGGCTGGCCCGCGAAGATCACCAACGGGCTCATCGGCTCGTGCACGAACTCCTCCTACGAGGACATGCGGCGGGCCGCCCACGTGGCGACGCAGGGCATCAAGGCCGGGCTCCGCGCCAAGATCCCGTTCCTGGTCACGCCGGGCTCCGAGCGGATCTACCAGACGATCAAGCGTGACGGGCTCATCGAGACCTTCCAGAAGATCGGCGGCACGGTGCTCGCCAACGCGTGCGGGCCCTGCATCGGCCAGTGGAAGCGGAGCGACGTCAAGGCGAGCGAGGCCAACACGATCGTCTCGTCGTTCAACCGGAACTTCCCCGGCCGCAACGACGGCAGCGCCGCGACGCTCTCGTTCCTGACGAGCCCCGAGCTGGTGACGGCGCTCGCCTTCGCCGGCACGCTCGAGTTCGACCCCGTGCACGGCACGCTGACGACGCCCGACGGCAAGCCCTTCCGCTTCACGCCGCCCGAGGCCGAGGAGCTTCCGCGCGACGGCTTCGCCGGCGGCGCGGAGGGCTACGAGCCGCCCGCGGCCGACGGCGCGTCCGTCCAGGTCATCGTGCGGCCCGACAGCGAACGCCTCCAGCTCCTCCAGCCGTTTCCGAAGTGGGACGGCAAGGACTTCGTCGATCTGCCCATCCTGGTCAAGACCAAGGGCAAGACGACGACGGATCACATCTCGCCCGCCGGCCCCTGGCTCCGCTTCCGCGGCCACATCGACAAGATCAGCGACAACATGTTCCTCGGCGCGACGAACGCGTTCACCGGCGAGGCGGGCAAGGGCGTCAACCCGCTCACCGGCGAGGCCGGCCAGCCGTTCACCAAGATCGCGCGCGACCTCAAGGCCAGGGGCGTCCGCTGGATCGTCGTCGGCGACGAGAACTACGGCGAGGGGTCGAGCCGCGAGCACGCCGCCATGTCGCCGCGCTATCTCGGCTGCGTGGTCGTGCTGGTCAAGAGCTTCGCGCGCATCCACGAGACGAATCTCAAAAAGCAGGGCATCCTGCCGCTGACGTTCAAGGACCCGCGCGACTACGACCGCTTCGACGCGCCGGATCGCGTGAGCGTGACCGGCCTCGCGGCGCTCGCGCCCGGCCGGCCCGTCCGCGTGACGATCCGTAAGCCCGACGGGCGGACGGAGACCATCGAGGCGCTCCACAGCCTCACCGACGAGCACATCGCGTGGTTCAAGGCCGGGTCGGCGCTCAACGCGGCCCAGGGGGACAGGACGTAATGGCGGGCAAGGTGAAGATCACGAGGGGCGAGAAGGTCACGGTCGACCACGGCAAGCTACGGGTTCCGGACAACCCGATCATCGCGTTCATCGAGGGCGACGGCACCGGGCCCGACATCTGGCGGGCGTCCGTGCGCGTGCTCGACGCGGCGGTGGAGCAGGCCTACCGCGGCAAGAAGAAGATCGCGTGGGCGGAGGTGTACGCCGGGGAGAAGGCGCAGGCCGTCTACGGCGCGGACTGCCCGCCCAACCTCCTGCCCGAGGAGACGCTTGCCGTCATCCGCGAATATCTCGTGGCCATCAAGGGGCCGCTGACGACGCCCATCGGCGAGGGGTTCCGCTCGCTCAACGTCACGCTTCGCCAGGTGCTCGATCTCTACGTCTGCCTGCGCCCGGTGAAGTACTTCCAGGGCGTGCCCTCGCCGGTGAAGCGGCCGGACAAGGTCGACATGGTGATCTTCCGTGAGAACACCGAGGACATCTACGCGGGCATCGAATGGGAGCAGGGGACGCCGGAGGCGCGGAAGATCGTCGACTTCCTCCAGCGGGAGATGAAGGTCACCAAGATCAGGTTCCCGACGACCTCGTCGATCGGCATCAAGCCAATCTCGAAGGAGGGCTCCGAGCGGCTGATCCGCGCCGCCATCCGCTACGCGATCGAGAACAACCGGAAGAACGTCACGCTCGTGCACAAGGGCAACATCCAGAAGTACACCGAGGGCATGTTCATGAAGTGGGGCTACGCGCTCGCCAAGCGCGAGTTCGGCGACAAGACGGTCTCCTGGGACGACTGCGGCGGCAAGCCGCCGGCCGGGAAGATCCTCATCAAGGACGCGATCACCGACGCGTTCCTGCAGCAGATCCTCACGCGGCCCGACGAGTTCGACGTCATCGGCGCGTGCAACCTCACGGGCGACCTCCTCTCCGACGCCCTCGCCGCGCAGGTGGGCGGGATCGGCATCGCGCCGGGCGCCAACATCAACTACGACACGGGCCACGCGCTCTTCGAGGCCACGCACGGCACCGCGCCGAAGTACGCCGGCCAGGACAAGGTCAACCCGGGCTCGGTCATCCTGTCGGGCGAGATGATGTTCCGCTACATGGGCTGGACCGACGCGGCGGACCGGCTCATCGTGGCGCTGGAGAAGACGATCCAGTCCAAGGTCGTCACCTACGACTTCGCGCGGCTCATGGAGGGCGCGAAGGAGGTGAAGTGCTCGGAGTTCGGCACGGCCATCATCCAGAACATGACGAAACTCTAGGAGCGCGCGCATGCAGGTCGGGAAGGCGGAACCGCTGAGCGTGGTCAATCGCCGTCCGAAGATCACGGTCGTGGGGGCCGGGAACGTCGGCGCCTCCGTGGCCCAGTACACCGTCGAGCGCGAGCTCGGCGACGTCGTCCTCGTGGACGTCATCGAGGGCATCCCGCAGGGCAAGGCGCTCGACCTGGCGCAGGCCGGGCCCGTGCACCGCTACGACTCGAGCCTGATCGGCTCCAACGGGTACGAGGAGACCGCGAACTCCGACATCGTCGTCATCACCGCCGGGCTCGCGCGTAAGCCGGGCATGACCCGCGACGACCTCCTGTTCAAGAACGCCGAGATCGTCGGCTCGGTCGTCGAGCAGGTGGCGCGGCGCTCGCCGGGTGCCATCCTCATCCTGGTCACCAACCCGCTCGACGCCATGGTGCAGCTGGCCTGGAAGAAGTCGGGGTTCCAGCCCGGGCGCGTGATCGGCATGGCAGGGGTCCTCGACTCGGCGCGCTTCCGCACGTTCATCGCGCGCGAGCTCGACGTCTCGGTGGAGAACGTCACGGCGTTCGTGCTCGGCGGCCACGGCGACACGATGGTCCCGCTGCCGCGCTACTCGACGGTCGCGGGCATCCCGATCACCGAGCTCCTGTCCAAGGAGAAGGTGGACGCGCTCGTCGCCCGCACCGCCAACGGCGGCGCCGAGATCGTCGGGCTCCTGAAGAGCGGCAGCGCCTACTACGCGCCCGCCGCCGCGGCCGTCGAGATGGTCGAGGCGATCCTGAAGGACAAGAAGAAGATCCTGCCCTGCGCCGCGTACCTGAACGGCCAGTACGGCGTCACGGGGCTCTACGTCGGCGTGCCCGTGAAGCTCGGCCGGTCGGGCGTCGAGCAGATCATCGAGATCACGCTCACGCCGGACGAGCGGGCGGCGTTCCAGAAGTCGGCCGCCGCCGTGCGCGAACTGGTCGACAAGCTGAAGCTCTAGAACCCCACCCGCCCGGCGTGGCTGGAGGCGATGATGGCGAAGCGAGCGAGAGCCAGGAAGCGAGTGAAGCCCGCGCGGCGTGGGGCGCGCCCGGCGCGCCGCGCGCGCGTCGCCCCGGTGCCCGCCGGCTACCACACGGTGACGCCGTATCTCACCGTCGACGACGCCGCCCGGGCGCTCGACTTCTACGCGCGCGCCTTCGGCGCGCGCGAGACCGAGCGCATGCCAGGACCCGGCGGCCGGATCATGCACGCCGAGCTCCGGATCGGGAACTCGATCATCATGCTCAGCGACGAGTTTCCGGGGATGAGCACGTGCCGGTCGCCGAAGTCGCTGGGCGGGACGACGGTCCAGATCTTTCTCTACGTGCCCGACGTGGACGCCGCGTTCAAGCGCGCGGTGGACGCCGGCTGCCGGGTCACGATGCCGCTCGCCGACATGTTCTGGGGCGACCGCTACGGCAAGCTCGAGGATCCGTTCGGCACCCAGTGGGGTCTCGCGACCCACCGGGAAGACGTCACGCCGCAGCAGATCAAGACGCGCGGCGCGGCGGCGATGGCCGCCATGACCGCGCCGCAGGCGTAGCCGGGGGCGGCGATGCGCGACATCCACTCGAGCGCCATCAGCGACGCGGTCAAGAAGCTCTGCATCGACGCCAACCTCGAGCTGGAGCCCGACATGCTGCGCGCGTTCGACCGCGCGCTCCGGACCGAGCGCTCGCCGGCCGGCAAGCAGGTGCTCCAGACCCTGAAGGACAACGCCGAGATGGCGCGGACGCGGCGCATCCCGTACTGCCAGGACACGGGCTTCGTCGTCTGCTTCGTCGAGCTGGGCCAGGACGTCCACATCACGGGTGGCGCCCTCGACGAGGCCATCAACCAGGGCGTGCGCCAGGGATACACGGAGGGCTACCTCCGCGCCTCCATCGTGCGCTCGCCCTTCGACCGGGTGAACACCGGCGACAACACGCCGGCGGTGATCCACGTGGACATCGTCCCCGGCGCGACAATGAAGATCATGGTCATGGCCAAGGGCGGTGGCTGCGAGAACCGGTCGAAGTACAAGATGCTGACGCCCGCCGAGGGGACGCAGGGCGTGAAAGACTGGATCCTCGAGTGCGTGCGCACGGCCGGGCCCGACGCGTGCCCGCCGCTCATCCTGGGCGTCGGCGTCGGCGGGACCTTCGAGAAGTCGGCGATCCTGTCGAAGAAGGCGCTCTTCCGCGAGCTGGGCTCGCCGCATCCCGACGCCGTCATCGACGTCCTCGAGAAGGAGCTGCTGGACCAGGCGAACCGCCTCGGGATCGGGCCGCAGGGCTACGGCGGCGACACGACGGCGTTCGGCATCCACATCCTCACGTACCCGTGCCACATCACCTCGCTGCCGGTCGCGGTCACGATCGAGTGCCACGCCCACCGGCACAAAGAGGTCACGCTGTGAGGCGGCGCCTCACGGAGCGGGCGCATGGTTAAGACGGCGGCTGACGGGATCAAGGAGATCGGGACCCCGCTCTCGGACAGCGACGTCGAGGGGCTCAAGTCCGGCGACCGCGTCCGGATCACCGGCGTCATCTACACGGCGCGCGACGCGGCCCACGGGCGCCTGCTCCCGTTGATCGAGCGGGGCGAGAAGCTCCCCATCGACGTGCGCGGGCAGATCATCTACTACACGGGGCCGTCGCCCGCGTTGCCGGGCACCATCGTCGGCTCGATCGGCCCGACCACGGCGAGCCGCATGGACAAGTTCATGCCGGCCCTCCTGAAGCTCGGGCTCAAGGGGACGATCGGCAAGGGCTACCGCTCCCAGCCGGTGAAGGACGCGCTCCGCCAGCACAAGGCCGTGTACTTCGGCGCCATCGGCGGCGCGGGCGCCGTGCTCTCGCAGTTCGTCAAGAAGGTCGCGATCGTCGCCTACGAGGACCTGGGCACCGAGGCGATCCGGCGCCTCGAGGTCGAGGACTTTCCCGCGATCGTCGTCAACGACTGCCACGGCGGCGATCTCTACCAGGACGGCATGAAAGCGTACGCGAGGGAGAGCACATGATCCGTCACGCGGTGGAACAGGCGCGGCCCCCGATCGCGGCGACCCATCTTCGTCGGGACGCCTGGTGGGCGCTGCCGGTCACGGTCGTGATCGTGCTCGGCTCGTTCATCGTCTACTCGACCTGGGCGGCCTTCCAGAACGCGCACTACTACGTCGCTCCGTACCTCTCGCCCTTCTACTCGCCGTGCCTGTCCCAGACCTGCCAGCACCTCACGTTCGGCGCCGGCCTCCCCGACATCTCGTTCCCGATCATCGGGGTGGTCTCGCCCGCGTTCCTGATCCTCTGGGGCCCGGGGCTCTTCCGCCTGACCTGCTACTACTATCGCAAGGCGTACTACCGGTCGTTCTGGCTGGCGCCGGCGGCGTGCGCCGTGCGGGACGTCAAGCGCGGGTACACGGGCGAGACGCGCTTCCCCCTGGTCCTTCAGAGCTTCCACCGGTACGCCTGGTACGTCGCGGTGATCTTCATCGTGCTGCTCACCTGGGACGCGGTCCTGGCGTTCCGGTTCCCGGACGGCTTCGGGCTCGGCGTCGGGACGATCGTCATGTGGATCAACGTGGTGCTGCTGGGCGGCTACACGTTCTCGTGCCACTCCTGCCGCCACGTCTGCGGCGGGCACGTGGACACCTTCTCGAAGGCGTCCTCCCGCTACGCGCTCTGGCACGTCCTCAGCCGGCTGAACGAGAAGCACCCGAACTACGCGTGGCTCTCCCTGTTCAGCGTGGGGCTCACCGATCTCTACATCCGGCTGGTGTCCATGGGCATCATCCGCGACCTGAGGATCTTCTAGATGGCCGCCGCCGACTACGAAACACACGAGCACGACGTCCTCGTCATCGGCGCCGGGGGCGCGGGCCTGCGCGCGGCCATCGAGGCCGCGGCGCAGGGCGTCTCGGTCGGCCTCGTCTGCAAATCGCTCCTCGGCAAGGCGCACACGGTCATGGCCGAGGGGGGCATCGCGGCCGCGCTCGGCAACGTGTGGCCCGAGGACAACTGGCAGGTGCACTTCCGCGACACGATGCGCGGCGGCAAGATGCTGAACAACTGGCGCATGGCGCAGCTGCACGCGCAGGAGGCGCCCGAGCGCGTCCTCGAGCTGGAGCGCTGGGGCGCGCTCTTCGACCGCACCAAGGACGGCCGGATCCTCCAGCGCGATTTCGGCGGCCACCGCTACGCACGGCTCGCGCACGTCGGCGACCGGACCGGCCTCGAGATGATCCGAACGCTCCAGTACCACGGCATCCACCAGGGCATCGACGTCTACATGGAGTGCAAGGTCGAGCGCCTCCTGAAGGACGGCAACCGCGTGTGCGGCGCGTTCGGCTACTGGCGCGAGACCGGCAAGTTCGTCGTCTTCAAGGCGAAGGCGATCGTGATCGCGACGGGTGGCATCGGCAAGGCGTGGAAGATCACGTCGAACTCCTGGGAGTATACCGGCGACGGCCAGTCGCTGGCGCTCTGGGCGGGTGCGGACCTGATCGACATGGAGTTCGTCCAGTTCCACCCGACGGGCATGATCTGGCCGCCCTCGGTGCGCGGCATCCTCGTGACCGAGGGCGTGCGCGGAGACGGCGGGACCCTCAAGAACAACAAGGGCGAGCGGTTCATGTTCAACTACATCCCCGAGTTCTTCAAGAGCGAGACGGCCGACAACGAGGCCGAGGCCGACCGCTGGTACGAGGACAAGAATAACCGCCGCACGCCGGACCTCCTGCCGCGCGACGAGGTCGCCCGCGCGATCGACAGCGAGGTGAAGGCCGGCCGCGGGACGCCGCACGGCGGCGTCTTCCTCGACATCTGCACGCGGCGGCCCGCCGACTACATCAAGAAGCGCCTGCCCTCCATGTACCACCAGTTCAAGGAGCTGGCGGACGTGGACATCACCAGGGAGCCGATGGAGGTCGGGCCGACCTGCCACTACGTCATGGGCGGCGTCCGGGTCGACGCCGACAGCGCCGCGGCGAACGTGTCCGGCCTCTTCGCGGCCGGCGAGGCGGCGGGCGGCATGCACGGCGCCAACCGCCTCGGGGGCAACTCGCTCTCCGACCTGCTCGTCTTCGGCCGGCGGGCGGGCCTGCACGCGGCGCTCTACGCGAAGAACAGCGGCGGCCAGCTCGTCGTGGACGCGGGCCAGGTCGAGGCCATCGCGCGCGACGTGATCGCCCCGTTCAACCGCGCGCAGGGCGAGAACCCGTACGCGATCCAGGCCGACCTCCAGGCCACGATGCAAGCGCTGGTCGGCATCATCCGGACCGAGAGCGAGATGCAGGAGGCCCTGCGGAAGATCGAGCAGCTGAAGGCTCGGGCCGAGCGCGTCGGCGTGGACGGCAACCGCCAGTACAATCCCGGCTGGCACACCGCCCTGGATCTGAAATCGCTCCTGACGGTCGCCGAATGCTGCGCCCTGGCCGCGCTCGAGCGCCGGGAGAGCCGCGGCGGCCACACCCGCGACGATCATCCCTACACCGACGACCAGTGGGGCAAGGTCAACATCGTGCTGCGCCAGCGCGACGGCGCCGTCCGGCTGACCCGCGAGCCGCTGCCGGAGATGCCCGCGGAGCTGAAGTCGCTCTTCCAGGAGAGAAAGTGATGCCGACCTTCACGATGCGCGTGTTCCGTGGAGACGCCAAGGGCGGCGACTTCAAGGAGTACCGCGTCGAGGCCGAGGAGGGCATGGTCGTCCTCGACGTGATCCACCGCCTCCAGGCCACGCAGGCCAACGACCTCGCCTGCCGCTGGAACTGCAAGGCGGGCAAGTGCGGCTCCTGCAGCGCCGAGATCAACGGCAAGCCCCGCCTGATGTGCATGACCCGGATGAACCTCTTCAAGGAGGGCGAGGCGATCTCGGTCGCGCCGATCCGCGCCTTCCCGATCATCCGCGACCTCGTGACCGACGTCTCGTACAACTACCGGAAGGCGAAGAGCGTCCCGCCGCTGCGGCTCAAGCCGCCGGAGCCCGACGGCACCTACCGGATGATGCAGGAGGACATCGATCGCATCCAGGAGTTCCACAAGTGCATCGAGTGCTTCCTCTGCCAGGACGTCTGCCACGTGATCCGTGACCACGAGGAGCTCAAGCCGGCGTTCGCCGGGCCGCGGTTCTTCATCAAGATCGCCGGGCTCGAGATGCACCCGCTCGACGCCGCGGACCGGACGGAGTTCCTGAAGGCGCAGGCCGGCGTCGGCCTCTGCAACATCACCAAGTGCTGCACCGAGGTGTGCCCCGAGCACATCCACATCACGGACAACGGCATCATCCCGCTGAAGGAGCGGATGGCCGACCGCTTCGATCCGGTCGTCTGGCTCCTGCGGAAGTTCCGGGGCGCGAAGCAGCAGCCCGCGTGAAGATCCACGAGTTCCAGGCCAAGGCGCTGCTGCGCGAGTTCGGCGTGCCGGTGCCCGCCGGCGACGTCGCGACCTCGCCGGCCGCCGCGCGGGCCGTCGCGGCCCGGCTTGGCGGGAAGGTGGTCGTGAAGGCCCAGGTGCACGCCGGGGGCCGCGGCAAGGCGGGCGGCATCAAGCTCGCCGACGATCCAGCCGCCGCCGAGGCGGCGGCCGCGGCCATCATCGGCATGCGGCTCAAGACGCCGCAGACGCCCCCCGAGGGCATCCAGGTGCGCTCGGTGCTCGTCGAGGAAGCCTCGCTGGTCGAGCGCGAGCTCTATCTCTCGATCGCGCTCGACCGCGGCCGGAGCGCGCACGTGGTGATGGCCTCGCAGGCGGGCGGCATGGAGATCGAGGAGGTCGCCGCGCGCACCCCGGAGAAGATCCTCCGCGAGTGGGCCCACCCGGCGCTCGGCCTCGCCGACTTCCAGGCGCGGCGGCTGGCGTTCGGGCTCGGGCTCGCCGCCGAGGCGTTCAAGCAGGGCGTGAGCCTGATCCGGAGCCTCTTCGCGCTCTACCTCGCCAGGGACTGCTCCCTCGCCGAGATCAACCCGCTCGTCGTCACGCGTGACGGCCGCGTGCTGGCGCTCGACGCCAAGCTCAACTTCGACGACAGCGCGCTCTCCCGGCACAAGGAGATCGCCGCCCTGCGCGACATCCACGAGGAGGACCCGCTCGACGTCGAGGCGTCGAAGTACGGCCTGAACTACATCAAGCTCGACGGCAACGTGGGCTGCATGGTCAACGGCGCCGGCCTCGCGATGGCGACGATGGACATCGTGAAGCTCGCGGGCGGCGAGCCGGCCAACTTCCTCGACGTGGGTGGCGGCGCCTCGCCCGAGCAGATCGAGAACGCCTTCCGCATCCTCGCGTCGGACCCGTCGGTGAAGGCCGTCTTCATCAACGTCTTCGGCGGGATCCTTCGCGTGGACCGGCTGGCCGAGGGGATCATCGGCGCGGTGAAGAAGCTCGGGCTGCGGCTGCCGGTGGTGCTGCGCGCCGAGGGCACGAACGTGGAGATCGGCAAGAAGATGCTCGCCGAGTCCGGCCTCCCGCTCGTGATGGCCGACGACATGGCCGACGGCGCGCGCAAGGTCGTGGCGCTCGCGAAGGGGGCCCCCTGAGCGTCCTCGTCTCGCGGGCCACGCGCGTCGTCGTCCAGGGCATCACGGGACGCGAGGGGGCGTTTCACGCCGCCCGCTGCAAGGAGTACGGCACCACGGTCGTGGGCGGCGTGACGCCGGGGAAGGGCGGCACGACCCACGAGGGATTCCCCGTGTGGAACACCGTGGCCGACGCGGTGGCGAGCGAGCGGGCGAACTGCGCGCTCATCTTCGTCCCGCCGGCCGCCGCGGCCGACGCGATCATGGAAGCCGCGGCCGCCGGCGTGCCCCTCGTGGTCTGCATCACGGAGGGGATTCCCGTCGCGGACATGGTGCGCACGAAGCACTATCTCGCGACGCAGCCGACGCGGCTGATCGGGCCGAACTGCCCGGGCGTGATCACGCCGGATGAGGCGAAGGTCGGCATCATGCCCGGCCACATCCACAAGCGCGGGCCCGTCGGCGTCGTCTCGCGCAGCGGCACGCTGACCTACGAGGTCGTGGGCCAGCTCACCGGCCGTGGCATCGGCCAGTCCTCGTGCGTGGGGATCGGGGGCGACCCCGTGAACGGCACCAGCTTCGTGAACGTGCTCGGGCTCTTCGCCGACGATCCCGAGACGCGGGCGATCATGATGATCGGCGAGATCGGCGGCACCGCCGAGGAGGAAGCCGCGGTGTTCATCCGCAACCACGTCAAGAAACCGGTGATCGCGTTCATCTGCGGCCAGACGGCGCCGCCCGGCCGCCGCATGGGTCACGCGGGCGCCATCATCGCGGGGGGGAAGGGGACGGCCGCCGAGAAGATGGCGGCGCTGGAGGCCGCCGGGGCCACCCTCGTCCGCAGCCCGGCCGACATGGGCGCGACCGTCGCCGCGGTCTTGCAGAGGTGAGCAGAGGTGAGAACGAATAGCGCCATGCGAAACGCAGCCAGCGCGTATCTGTCTCAGGCCACCCACCGGGTGCCGCCGGCCTCGCGGGCCCCGCTCCAATGACGATCCAGCGAACGCTCGCCATCATCAAGCCCGACGCCGTCGCCAAGGGCGTCGTCGGCCAGATCCTCACGCGCCTCGAGAACGCGGGCTTCAGGGTCCTGGCGGTGAAGATGCTGCAGATGACGCTCGACCAGGCGCGCGGGTTCTACATCGTCCACAAGGATCGCCCGTTCTACGGGAGCCTCTGCGCCTTCATGACGCAGGGACCGTGCGTCCCGATGGTGCTCGAGGGCGAGGGCGCGATCCAGCGCTGGCGCGACCTCATGGGCGCGACCGACTTCACGAAGGCCGCGCCCGGGACGATCCGCAAGGACTTCGCGTCCTCGATCGAGGCCAACGCGGTGCACGGCTCCGACTCGCCCGAGTCGGCCGCCGTCGAGATCCCGTTCTTCTTCTCGACCCTCGAGCTCACCCTGCGATAACGACTGTCGATCTCGCCGCCGCCCACGCGCGGACGACCGCACGTCCGTGAGCAGGGGTGTGCGGTAGGGGGCGCTCGACCACGCGGTACGCGTGCGCTGCTCGGCTGCGGCTGGGCTCCATCCGGGCTCGCAACGTCCGTCGCCGCGGGGCAGGAACGGGTCTCGTCGCCCCCTACCGCACACCCCAGCTCACGGACGCCCCGTGTCCGGGGCTCGGGGGGAGCGGCCGCCCGATCCCGTTCCCGCCCACGCGGCGACGGAGCCGATGC